>CAYURD010000205.1:0-2597 GCA_964446865.1 uncultured Glaciecola sp. | reverse complement strand
GTTTCATCCTTGCGCGACATCGCACAAGAAGACGGCGATTTGACCAAACGCATACAAACAAATAACGAAGACGAAATTGGTGATTTAGTGCACTGGTTTAATCAATTTGTTGAAAAGCTACAACACGTTGTGCGCGATATTGGCAATGCGAGCAAGCCATTAGCAGATTTAGCAGGTAACTTAAATCAAGTATCAAGCGATGCGCGTCAAACCATTGCGGCGCAGCAATTATCAGCTGCCGATGCAAGGTCAGCGGTAGATAACATGACATCAAGTGTTAACGCTGTTGCACAAAGTGCCTCCGAAGCAGCTAACGCGGCTGGTGAAGCATCAACCGCAGCTGATGACGGACAACGAGTCGTTAATCAAACAGTTTCAAGCATTCAAAGCTTAGCGTCACGTGTAGACGAAACAGCCCTTGTTATTAAGAAATTGGAAGAAGACTCTAATCAAGTTGGCGTAGTATTAGATGTAATTAAAGGTATTGCAGAGCAAACAAATCTATTAGCTCTAAACGCAGCAATCGAAGCAGCTCGAGCAGGTGAGCAGGGTCGAGGATTTGCGGTTGTTGCTGATGAAGTACGTACATTGGCTTCTCGGACTCAACAGTCTACCGAAGAAATTCAAGCAACCATTGAACAACTGCAGGATGCAGCGCGCTCAGCGGTAACTGCTATGGCAAAAGGAACAGAGCAGGCTTCATCAAGTGTTGATGAGGCAAACCAAGCAGGCAGCAGCCTTGGTGCTATCACTGAAACTATCGGTCGTATTACCGCGATGAATGATCAAATAGCGCAGTCTACGGGTGAGCAAAAAAGTGTCGCCGTGTCGATTAGCCAGAACGTAGATGATATAAACAGCCGTACAGAAGATACAGCAACAAGTTCAGAGCGTTTAACGTGTGTTAGTCATGAGTTAGAGCAATTATCTGAAGACTTTAGCCGTATTATGCAGCAGTTTAAATATTAACGAGTTGTTGCATGTTATGACCGTATTGCGGTAACGCTTTTTGCAAAAGTCTAGATTGCACAGTGTCTATCAAAAAAGCCCTATATGGGCTTTTTTGCTATTTGTGTTTTGATCAAATGATAAGAGCAAACTTATCTAGACAGGTAAGTGTCTTATCATAATCAGTACATAGCACGATCGCTATTTTAATATTGCCCTACTATTGCTAAACTAAAGTTTAACTTAGGTGCGTGTAAATTTGCCACTAGAGCAAACGAGTGATTAAAAAAAGGACTATTTAATGCGACTGAATACATTCATATTATTTATTTTGTTGAGTACGCTAAGCACTTTTACCGTCAGTGCTAGCAATCAATCTAATGACAATGCTACCTTTGATGCGTCGGTTTACAAGCCACCCGTCGATGCGTTTGGACAGTTACCATCGTTTGAAGATTTAAGCTTGTCTCCTTCGGGCTTAAAGATTGCCTATGTGCAAAACGCACCAGCCCCAGAAAATATGGCAGTACTCATCACGCTTGATTTGACAAAAGGTGAACGCAAAGCCTTACTAACCAGCGATAATAAAAAAGTAAAAATAAATTGGTTCAGATGGGCGAATGACGATGTGCTAATCGTCAGCGCAGCCTATGAATCTAGAGATAGGGGGACGCTTTATTATCAAACGCGCATGTTTAGCTTAGACTTAACCAAAGATAAGCCTAAACCAAAGCAGCTTATTCGTCCTAATACTAACTTTGGCTTTAGCTCAAGCGTTCATTCCAGCCAGTTTCAAGACAATGTGATTGATTTTTTACCGAATGATCCTGACCACATATTGGTATCGATAGATTTAGACCAACCATTGCAGCCCAGCGTTTACCGAGTCAACGTACATACCGCACGAATGAAACGAGTGCAGCGCGATAAACTACTTGTCAGAAACTGGTATACCGATCAACAAAGTGTTGTCAGGATAGGAAGAGGTTATAACTACGACACAGGGGAAGTGAAATACTGGCACCGCAAGACTAAAGAAGATAATTTTGAAGTCATTTTTAATTATACGATTTTTGAAAATAAACCAGTGTCTATACGCGGTTTTGGTTTGGATCCAAACATCATGTATTACACCCAATACAAAGGTGACAAAAGAGCCTTGTATAAAATGGACTTAACGACCAAAGAAAGTGAATTATTACTTGCCCATGATGACTATGATGTAAACGGTAGCTTAATTTATTCAGAAATTGATCAAGATGCGATAGGTGTATACGATGCACACTCACCCTTTGGTCGATTTTATTTTGACGACAAATATTATGGTTTTCACAAAGCGCTCGATAAAAGCCTTCCCGATACACACAATGTGATCAAGAGCTTTAACAAAGACCGTTCTATCTATGTTTTATACATCGAATCAGATAGTAAACCAGGCCAATACTTGTATGGTAATCGAACTAAAAAGAGTCTTCAGGGCTTGTTTTCGACCTATGCTAAGCTAGATAATGCCGTGCTTGCAGAGCATGAAAAGATTACCTATACAACTCGTGACGGGCTAGAAATAGAAGCCTTACTAACACTGCCTCTATTTGGACAAAAACCCTATCCTACCGTTGTGCATCCTCATGGTGGACCAGGCTCTAGAG
>CAYURD010000204.1:0-2599 GCA_964446865.1 uncultured Glaciecola sp. | reverse complement strand
CTTCTGGAGCGTTATCGATTTGGTCAAACGCTTGGGCTGAACCACCGTATGTTTTTGACAATACTGTACTGATTGCCGCTGTTAACGTCGTTTTACCGTGGTCAACGTGGCCAATTGTACCAACGTTCACATGCGGTTTCGTACGTTCAAACTTTTCTTTTGCCATGACTTTATATTCCTAAGTTTAACGCCCGTTCCAACAATAGACCGGACCGAATCAAAATTAATATCTACATCCGCGTCGCAATAATAGCTTGTGCTACATTGCTTGCCGCTTCAGCGTAGTTATGAAATTCCATTGAGTATGACGCACGTCCCTGCGTTTGTGAACGCAAATCTGTGGCATAGCCAAACATTTCAGAAAGTGGCACCTTAGCACGCACAATCTTAATGCCTGCAATACCTTCTTCCATACCTTCTATCATCCCTCGGCGGCGATTAATGTCACCAACAACATCACCCATCCATTCCTCAGGAGTGGTTACTTCGACCTTCATCATAGGTTCGAGTAACACAGGATTGGCGCTAACCGCTCCCTCTTTGAACCCCATAGAAGCAGCAATTTTAAACGCCATTTCTGAAGAGTCAACATCATGAAACGAACCATCATACAATGTGACTTTTATGTCGAGCATTGGATAGCCAGCTAACACACCATTTTGTAATTGTTCTTCACAGCCTTTTTGCACGGCTGGAATGAACTCTTTTGGTACGGCACCGCCTACTATTTCGTTTACAAATTCAAAACCTTCGCCTTCGTCTTGAGGCTCTATACGCAACCAAACATGACCAAATTGGCCTTTACCGCCCGATTGACGAATAAACTTACCTTCGGCTTCTACCGACTTACGAATAGTTTCTCTGTAAGCCACTTGAGGCTTACCAACGTTGCACGACACGCTAAATTCACGCTTCATGCGATCAACAATTATGTCGAGGTGTAATTCACCCATGCCTGAAATAATGGTTTGTGCAGACTCTTCGTCAGTATGCACTTTAAACGATGGGTCTTCAGCTGCTAGCTTACTTAAGGCGACGCCCATTTTTTCTTGGTCGGCCTGTGATTTCGGCTCTACCGCTATCGAAATGACTGGGTCAGGAAAATCCATTTTTTCAAGCGTTATCACGCTGTCGGTAGCACAAAGTGTTTCGCCAGTGGTCACGTCTTTTAAGCCAATAGCAGCGGCAATGTCACCTGCATAAACTTCTTTGAGCTCTGCTCTGTCGTTTGCATGCATTTGCACAATACGACCAATTCGCTCTTTTTTACCTTTAATAGGGTTATAAACCGCGTCGCCCGACTTGATAACACCTGAGTACACGCGGAAAAACGTTAGTGTACCCACAAACGGGTCAGTCGCAATTTTAAAGGCCAAGGCTGAAAACGGCTCGTTGTCGTCAGAATGACGCTCTGCTTCGGTTTCTTTTCCATCATCTAAAATACCAGTAATTGCTTTTACTTCGGTAGGTGATGGTAAATACTCGACTACTGCATCTAACACGGCTTGCACGCCTTTATTTTTAAATGCAGAACCACAAGTCGCTAATACAATCTCGTTGTTTAGCGTACGAATACGTAAACCTTGTTTTATCTCTTCTTCGCTAAGCTCTTCGCCACCAAGGTACTTATCCATTAGCTCGTCGTTAGCTTCAGCTGCCGCTTCTATCATTTCGTTGCGATATTCTTCGGCTTTTTCTAAATGATCAGCAGGAATGTCTTCGTAAGTAAAGGTCGCGCCTTTATCAGACTCATTCCAGTTAATTGCTTTCATTTTGATGAGGTCGATTACACCTCTAAATTCTTCTTCAGCGCCAATGTTTAATTGGATAGGCACACAATTAGCACCCAAGCGCTTTTTGATTTGTTCAATTACGCGCTCAAAATCAGCGCCCGCACGGTCCATTTTGTTCACAAATACCATGCGTGGTACTTCGTACTTGTTAGCTTGACGCCAAACAGTCTCAGACTGTGGCTCAACACCTGACGAACCACAAAATACAACCACCGCACCGTCTAGCACACGCAACGAACGCTCTACTTCAATCGTAAAGTCAACGTGTCCGGGAGTATCGATAATATTGATGCGATGCTGATCAAACTGCTGCTGCATACCCGACCAGAAACAAGTCGTCGCCGCAGAGGTAATTGTAATACCGCGCTGTTGTTCTTGTTCCATCCAATCCATTGTGGCAGCACCGTCGTGTACTTCACCAATTTTGTGTGAAATACCCGTGTAAAAAAGCACGCGCTCTGTGGTCGTCGTTTTACCGGCGTCTACGTGAGCAACTATACCTATATTACGATAACGCTGTATGGGTGTTTGTCGAGCCATTGTGTTTTTGTTCTCGTTTTTTGCTGTCTCTAAATTGCAAAACAGTCTGCCTTATACAGGCAGACTGTTACAATCATCTTACCTAAGGATAGACTACCAGCGGTAGTGAGCAAACGCCTTGTTGGCTTCTGCCATGCGGTGAACGTCTTCACGTTTCTTAACCGCGCTTCCTTTACTATCTTGCGCATCAATCATCTCTGCCGCTAGGCGTTGAGCCATTGACTTCTCGCCACGTTTACGTGCCGCTTCAACCATCCAACGCATAC
>CAYURD010000203.1:0-2611 GCA_964446865.1 uncultured Glaciecola sp. | reverse complement strand
CAGATCCCCGCCTTCGCGAGGATGACGAGGAAGTCTTAACCGATCAGTATTAAGCCTGCGCGGGAATGACAGTGGATCTTAATCAGAATAATACTAGAGGCTTTAACTACACCAAGTACCCCAGCGCAATACCCGCAGTAACCGCCATACCCACATAATTATTGTTCAAAAACGCCTGAAAACATTTTGCTTCTTCACGGTCTTTGCAAAGGTAGCTTTGATACACGAATAAAACGGCCATTGTCGCCAAGCCAGCATACGACAATAAAGGGAGCTCATTAATCGCAAACACCGTTGCCAACAAACCAATAGTGATGACTTGCAAACTGCATATCGCCGCTAAATCAAAGCGCCCAAATAATATCGCGGTTGATTTAATGCCAACTTTCACATCAAATTTTCGGTCAACAATTGCATATTGTGTATCGTAAGCAACTGTCCAACATAGGTTGGCGATGTACAATAACCATATCCAATAAGGCAATGAGTTAGTTACAGCCATAAACGCCATCGGAATAGACCACCCAAAAGCGGCACCTAAAACCACTTGTGGCAAGTGAGTATAGCGCTTCATAAAGGGGTAAATACTGGCTAATAATAGCGCGACAACCGATAACATAATGGTTTGCAGGTTTAAAAATAATACCAATACAAATGCAATCAGAATAAGCGCCGCAAACAGATGCTTTGCTTCCCGAGAGGTGACTTTCCCTGTAGGTAAAGGCCTATTTTTGGTGCGCTCAACCGAGCCATCAACTTTTCGATCGGCAAAATCGTTGATCACGCAGCCAGCACTTCGCATCACCACTACGCCAAGACAAAATATCAATAGAATATGCCAAGGGGGAATGCCTTGGGCGGCAAATAACAATCCCCAAAGCGTTGGCCATAATAGTAAATAGATGCCAACGGGTTTGTCGGCTCGCATGAGTTGCCAATAATAGGCTTTGTTCTCTTTTTTGAGCGCTAGCATAGGCTTACCAATAGCATGGGCTGTCGGGCAAAAACGCTTCGGCAACAATGAGTTCGTAGTGTGCAATGGTGAATTTTGATCGCCTTGCCCAGCACGACTGATTCGTTTCAAAGCCTGCTTTGCTTAAAGGATGAAATCTCAGTTTGCCGATTTCAAACGCGCTGCGTGTAAAGTTATCATCATTGAATATACGACTACCCAAGGGCTGATTACCCAGATTTGCCCATTCAGAGCGACATAGTGCTTGGGGCAACACGCTGCGCGCAAACACCCAATCTTGAGTAGACGAGTTATTTTGATGAGAACGAGCACCATGCAATATTACTTCACGTATTTCCCAATCATGTTGCGCATGATTCGGTAATAATCGCTGCTCTGATCCATCGAGTTCAAGTGCTTCTTGTCCTAAAAGAGAGACTTTAAAGCGAGTAGTAAGTGCTTGCAAACGCTCTGTTAGTGAACCTGTATTTAACAGCCAATCTTCAAGCAGAGGCGAATCAAGTTCAACATCTTCTGGGTCTTGCCAGTCGACTGGCATCGTGAATGGAAACATATTTTTAATCAATCAAGACTGCAGTTTTTAGCAATATTACCGATACACTAAGTCTAGCACAGAGCCTTTGTTTAAGACCACGAGTAAAGCATCATGTTAACGAATAAAAGAGTATGTACAATCAATCCATTTGCTGAGTTTAATTGCTTTCAAATGGCAAAAAAGTCACTCACACTTTTGTGCACATGTGTAATGATGCTGGTTTTTGCGCAAGTAAACGCGCAGGAAGAAGAGCAAGCCGGTCCTACCTATGTGTATTTAGCCATTGACCCACCCATAGTGACAAATTATGCAGGTGACAACTCTCAAAAACTTGGATATTTGCGGATCACGATTGAAATAATGCTCGATAATCCTGAATACATACAGTATGTTGAACACCACATGCCTTTGTTACGTGCGCTTGCAATAGAGGTGGTTGGTGGCAAAAGCGAGCAAGAGGTGAAGTCGCTCACCGGCCGTGAAGATATGCGAAGAGGTATGCTAAAGGCATTTAGAGACAGCTTGGTAAAAGAAACAGGCAATCAGATTATAAAAGATATCATTTTTACTAATTACCTGCGCCAAGGCGGCTAATTAAGAGACGCCGGTTTCAAACTCGAAGCTGCCTCGCCATGCTTCAAACCCACCATCCATACTATAGACTTCTTCAAAGCCCTGATGGAGCAGGTATTGCGCAGCTTGTTGGCTGCTAATGCCATGATAACAACACACAACAACAGGGGTCTCAAACTCGTTTTCGTTAATAAACTGAGTCATTGTGCCATTACTCAAATGAAACGAACTCGGTATATGGCCTAATTCAAAAGACTGATCATCCCTAATATCAACGACTAAAATCTCACCTTTTTCCAATCTCTCCTTAGTTTGCTGGGGTGAAATATGTTGAAACTGTTGCATTTATACTCCTATTTTGGATTTATTATTGATTTGTTGTTACATCAACCAGATTCCCGCCTGCGCGGGAATGACGATATAGATCACCGCCTGCGCGGGAATGACGATATAGATCACCGCCTGCGCGGGAATGACGGTATAGATCACCGCCTGCGCGGGAATGACGATATAGATCACCGCATGCGCGG
>CAYURD010000202.1:0-2778 GCA_964446865.1 uncultured Glaciecola sp. | reverse complement strand
ATTGTAAAACTCGCCTTACTACTGGGCTATCATTATTTGACAAGGTTAATGAGACTGAATGTTGGCCAGCTTCATTAAAAATAAAGCTAACAAGAGTGCCTGAATCGTCCGTTTGTTTATCATTGTCAAAATCCCATTGCAGACTAGTCACTTCGCCTACATCTTTTTCGTTTGTAAAGCTTCTTACTTCAAAGTAAACGGCTTCACCGACTGACACTTCTTTTGGATAGTCAATGTCGGCAGAAAGGGTCCTATCTATTGCATTAATGAGGCCCTTGGCAATCCATGTCGATATCGTCTTTTCTAAAAGACAGTATTTTTGCTGTTATATTCTTATCTAATAAGAGCGTTTCATCTAGATCATTGATAGTCGATTCTACGTTGTCGAGAACCTCAGCAATAAACGTTTGCGAGTCGTTCATTGACGCGGTTGCATCACATGAATATTTATCGCTCGTTGGGAGTGGCACGCTGGACCAAAAAGTCCCTTAACGAAAGCCAAATTAAACGCGCTGCGTTAGTTGAGTTTTTAAGTCATGTGTATTTGTTCGAGAATAGTGGACAAGTAAAAGTATGGTTTTTCTCGAGTCCGGTTAAATACTCACAGTACCCTAGTCAAGAAATCAACTTTCTAAACAATTCTAAAACTGCCTTGCATACAAAACTGGGAGACAGACGAGAATATTTTACGCAACAACAAATGCACCAAATTGCCATGGGGGCAGACGTAGCATTTCGTTGGTGCAACATAGTCCTAAATCAGTTAAGCCAAGCATTTAGAAATAAAAACCACGAAGCCGCAAAGAAGATACAAAAATGGTTTGTAAATGACGAAGATGGCACAGGTAATGTGCAAGAGATGTGTTATGAATTAAGAAATGGATTCGAAAAAATAATCAAAACACTGCGCTCTACACGGCTTATTTTTACAGATATGCCTTCCAACAGAACTGATCGAGGTGATTATACCGATGTGGTTGCCTTTGTTAGGAGCAATCGCTATTCAAGCATATCCAATTCCGCTAAAAAATCTTGTGATAAGCGCTTTCGCTTTTGCTTAATTTTTGTAATCAGACTCATCAAGCGCATTGTGTGCTTACCTTGCTCAACACGAAGATTGGCAAACAAAGGAGACATTTCCAAATATTCGCTGTTCAAATACCCTAGTTCAAACGCTTGATTTAAAAACGCCACACTTTGCTCTTGGTCATTTAAAGCCCAAAGCGATAAAACCGCTGCTTCAATGTAATTAATAGGCCATGTATTTCCTTGTTCAACCATGGCCTGCAGGGTTTCTATTCTTGACTGTGCTTGCTGTGCGTTTATTTTGTTCTCTAGTAGTTTTACGATGGTGTCGGTGTAGCTGCCCTCTTCGTCCAATGCCGCAGCTTTTTTAAAGTAAGGTAAGGCACTTTCTTTACTCTCTAATTGCCACAGTATTTCAGCGTAGTTAGTGTAAATCCCTATTCTTTCAATACCTCGCTCGACTATTTGCGAGAACACTATTTTGGCTTCATTTAACTTTCCTTGATCATACAAAAACAAGAAATAAGCTTCATTGACAAACACGTTGTCAGGATAGAGCGAAAACAGCGTTTTATAGTCTTTTTCAGCTTGCGCACTATAGTTTAGCAAAGCAAGTACACTGGTTTTTTGCAAACGCGCCATGTAGTTGTCGCTTTGTTGAGAGTTTACTTTTTCGCTTAATTTATAAGCGTTTAACAAATCTCCCTTTATTGCATATAGATGTGCTGCAGAACTAAGGCTACTTAAATTGCTAGGGTCAATATCGCTTGCCCTTGAATAATTGGCTAGCGCAAGCTCCAAATTACCTATACAGTCCCAGGCAAATCCTAACGCTGTATAGGCTCTACTATTTTGAGGAGAAATAGCAATAGCTCGTTCAGCTAAATCTTTTGCGTCAATTGCTTTTTGTAGGTTCTGATTATATCGACATACCGATTTACTCAACGAAAAACTCAAACCTACCAAAGCTTCAATGTTTTCATTATCAAGTTGTAAGGCATCTTCAAATAAACCTTTCGCCAAACTCAGATTATGACTTTGGCCTACTTTGTAATAATACTTACCGCGTTCAATTAGCTTCGAAACTTCTGTACTGTCTTTGACTGCTGCCGTTTCACTTATAGATATGTCAGGGGCATTAGTCATTTTAATTAATGTGAACGCGGCCACTACAACAATAAATACAGCGCTTATTGATAGCCACATCTTTACTGCTTTATGGCGAATCTGTAAGGATTTTCCGCTTTGAACCTGAGTGGGCAGTGCAAGCAGTCGATATCCTCTACCACGCACCGACTCGATATACCTAGGCGCTTTCGCATCGTCGCCTAGCGCCTTTCTTAATAGTGTTACGCGCTGTACCACTGTGTCGTCACTTACAATACTATTTGGCCACACTGCGCTAGACATCTGTTCAATTGTGCATATTTGCTGTGGATGGTGGACAAAAAACAGCAACAGTTCGAATGACAAATTAGGTAAGTTAATTGGCACGCCCGCGCGCGACACATTAAATTCTGTAGTGTCTATGAGTAAATCAAGTAATTGAAACGATACTTTTGATTGTTGTGACATTCTGTATTTATTAACTGTTTGCTTTTTTACGCCTTAGCGCCAGCTTAGCATCATTAGTAATATGTTTTACAAACGCAGAAAACACTCCTAATGAAGGTTGTACCGACAAGCCCTTCGACAAACGAATAATTTGCCAATAATAAAAGCCAACTTGCCCAAAACCATTGATCGCTTTGA
>CAYURD010000201.1:0-2802 GCA_964446865.1 uncultured Glaciecola sp. | reverse complement strand
GGAATATCTTGAGGCGGGATAGGCTTACTAAACAAATATCCTTGGAATTTGTTCACTTTCATTTTTTGTAAAAGCACTTTTTGAGAATCCGTTTCAACCCCTTCTACAACACAATCAATTTTAAGGTTATGGCACAAATCAGCGAGGGTTTGCACAATTTCAACCTTATGTTGATCTTCTTCGATAAAATCAATGAGCTTTTTGTCTAATTTGATACGTTCAAAATCAAAGTCTAGCAAATGATTAATTGACGAATAGCCGGTGCCAAAATCGTCTAGCGCCACTGAAACACCTGCATCAGTTAATAGCCGAAGTGCTTGCGATGTCGTATCGATATCTTTAATAATTGCGGTCTCTGTCATTTCCGCTATGAGTCTATTAACTGGGAAAGACGAGTCCAATACTATCTGTTTGATAACTTCGGCATTTTCGAGCGAGTTAACGTCTTGACTCGACAGATTAAACGATAGAGTAATATGCTCAGGCCAATTTGTTGCTTCAGCCAATGCTTTACCCAGTAGTAATCGAGACAAATTATTGATAAGCCCGGTTCGCTCAGCAACGGGAATAAAGTCTGCCGGCGATACAAAGCCCAGCTCCGGAGATTGCCATCTAGCAAGCGCTTCAAAACCTTTCACTTCTTCTGTTTGAGCATCCACAATCGCTTGGTAGTACAAGAAAAATTCATCATCTTTTGCAGTTGCCAGAGCAGCTTCTAATTTACGTTGTGCTTCCAATGAGGACTGATCGTCAGGACTAAATAGTCGAACACCACCGCGGTCAAACTGTTTACATGCATGCAGAGCAAAATCGGCACAATCAATAAGTTGTTTAACGCTATTTGCCGACTCTGGATAACTCGAAAGGCCAATAGATGCATTAACCTTTAAGTTGAGATTTGAGAACTGCATATCGATTTTTAAGGCATCACGTAATGCAGTACCTGCTTTCACAATATCATCATTACTGACTATTTTTGTGAGCATAAACGCAAATTCGTCACCGCCCATTCGACCTGCTACCACGTCTTGACCTAATGTTTCTTTTAATCGCAGTGCTGCTGTTTTAAGGACGCTATCACCAATAACATGGCCGTACGCATCATTGATTGTCTTAAATCCGTCAATATCAAGCGTACCCAGCGCTAACATCGTGCCATCTCGTTTAGATTTTTCTAGTTGTTGGGTAAGTACTTTTAAAAAACCTCGACGGTTGTACATGCTTGTTAAAGAATCGTAGGTGGCAAGGATGCGCTGTTTTTTGTGGCTTTTCATAAGAAAGACAGTAAATACAATCAAGCCAACAATAATCGCAATACCAAAGCCGTTCACTATGGTTTGTTGATTTAAAAGCGCTGCTTGAAGCCGAGTATTTTTTTCTAGCGCTTCAATTTCCTTATCAATAAACACATTGTACTGCATAGACAGCTCACGAAACGCCCCTAATTGGCTATTGGCATTATTAACATAATAGGCATTTAGCGCTTGGATTACGCTTTTAGTCTCACCCTTTTCTATATCCAGATACGCTTTTGCTAAACGAAACTTGTTCAATGGCCCTAGTTGCTGCTCTGAGCGAGGGTCATTCATGAAATTAGCATAGTATTGTTGAGCAAGCTCAACGCGGTTTGCCATGGTCGCAGAAATAATAACAGCCGAATGCCAAGATACCCATCGTTCTGGCGCATGTTCAATTAACTCTTCTGCCAAGAATAAACACTCAAGTGAACGTTCAAAGTCAGCATTCATTTGTTCATAAACACCGCATGCAAAATAGATAAAAAACGCTATTTTTTTGTTACTGTCTTCAGACAATCCTTTTATTTGCCAGTTAACAATATCTATCGCATGTTGCAGTTCATTTGTTTGCCTTAGCATCCACGATAAGTTGGCTAAATAAGTGTCAATATTGAAATGTAAATAGTCTATTTCTTGTAAATGTTCATGCACCTCGCGATAACTTTCATTGCTTTTTGCATAATCGTAAATACTTAAGGCTGTATAAGCGCTAGCATGCGCCATGGCAAGACTGGCAAATGTTGATTTTTTTGATAACGCAAAAGCATTTTTTGCTTGCCTCATTGCATTTAGAGTATAGGGCTTAAGGCCTTTAAAATTTCGACTATATACATGCACAGCATGAGCGAGTACATGCGTTTCGTCTGACAGTATTTTACTTTCAATCAACGACTCAATCGTGATGATAGCCTCGTCAAGCTTTTCGGGTGCTAAACTCGCCTCTAGTACATCTAGAATAAGCTGCATATCGAGATGTCTATCATCATTAGACTGCGACAATAAGGGGTCATATTCTTTTTTAAAAGCGTGGTATTCGTCTACTCGAAGTTCAGTTAAGTATATAAAACTGATGCGCTGATATGTTTCTAAGCGAACTGATGGGGGCAGTGTCGATAATTCTTCATTTATCTCCTCGACTGTGAGACGCGGCACAGAAGGGTATTCCTCTTTCACTTTTTCGGCAAACGCCATCGCCTCGTCCACCCAGGCTTCCTTCGCACTAATAGCAAAGGATAAAAAGCCAAAGATAATAACGAGCGTTTTAATGAATACACCAAAACCTGAGCGAGTTGTTGTCACTGCCTCTCCATGTATAGAAAATATTTAGCAGCGAATAAGACGGCTGCGAATTTTTTACTTCAACATTTTATCGGCAAAACCAAGCGCAACATTAAGTAAATATAACACTATATACATCGTGTAAATTTGAGGTCTTGTTACCTTATAAAGTGACTGTCTATAAATCGCTTTATTTCACTTGCCTCACTGGCTTGAACATAGGTCA
>CAYURD010000200.1:0-2926 GCA_964446865.1 uncultured Glaciecola sp. | reverse complement strand
AACCAACATAGTCCAAAACACTGCTGACAAAGTGGGTAGTAAATAGCTCAAATACTCCTTATACTCCAAAGGATATGAAACTAGATTGTAAGCCACCCTAAATTTTAAGTGTTTAAAGAATATGGAATCAATTAAACAACAACTAGAATCGCTAGGTATTGCTTCATCATCAAATAAGAACCAAGAAGAGTCAGGTACAAATTCGGCTGAACAAGAAAAAAATCGCCATGAACTTTTAATTCAGCTAGAAGAAGCGTTGATTAAAGGTATGACTTTAAGCGCTATCAAAAACATCTTCGTAAAACATAAAATTCGTCCAGAGACAGTAAAGTTAATGGAGTTTTTGCAGATATATAAAAATTGCATAACTCGGAACGAATTCGATGATATTCAATTACAAAGATGGGTGACCCATTTAGATTTAGAGTCTTTAATAATAAACTACGAGGGTAAAAAGGCACTCACACTAGAATTTAAAAGAGCCGCTCGTAAAATGTGCTTAGATTTTAACGAAACATTCATCAATTCTGCGCCTAACAGCTCAAAGCCTAATAAAATTAAAATCACTAAAACTTTTTCTGAAGAAGTCGGAAATAACTCACCCATAGATTACTTTGAAACTAGCATTGACGAGCCTTCTTATGAAGTAGTACTTCAACCTGGTGATGACGTTTTTGATATTAGAAAGATAAAATGGAAGATAAAACGTTTTCATCTAACTAACGGTGTTTTTAAAGTAGGTTTACGAAGACTGAATATTGATAAAACCGTCTATATACATCAAATTCGAACACTTAGCGGAAAAGCATTGCGCCCAGGCACAAGTTACAAGCTTGTTTTAGGAAATAGCGTGTCAAAATTCTCAATGTCTTTCGAATACATTGGGAAATATAAACCTAAATATATTGAAATTGTCGGAGACAGTTACAGTAGTCGGATTATTAACAGAAAACCTCTCAAGGACTTGCAGTGCACAATTGCCTGTTGTACTAACCATGAGTTTGATACCTTACCAGAAATCATAAAGATAGCAGTCAATGATGATATTGAAATGAGGAAAGATTGGGCTGCAGATCATTATTGGGGCTCGATCGAATTTCAAGGACAAAAAGGAACTGTTGTTTCTATAAGTAGGGGAGGAAGAGGCTTATTCTCCTCAACTTGTACAATTAAAGCTCGTTTCAATGATGTTCTTAAAAATTACTCACTACATAGGGTAATTGATAACAAAGGTTCAATGTTCTGTATTGGTTGGACTTATGAAATAAAAATTGATTCAAATACTTTAGTCGCGAGACCAAAGTATCCGAGTGCTGAAGATAGAATATCAATAATAGATGCTCGAAAAATATAAGCTTTTTAATTTTGATTAAAACTCAAAATTAAGTTTTAATCAAAAAGTGACAAAATATTTATTTATCATCCGGAATATACGCAACATTGTCTTTCTGGTCATTGGTATAACGTGTTGAGTAGAAATCACTTCTGAAGATATATTTCTGAGCATTGGTATAACATGCTAAGGATAAATTCATACGGTTTCGGGGGGGAAAATATGCGAATATTTGGTTTGTTATCGAAAAAACGGGGTAAATTGGTGCTTCACCTGCTTTAAATATGCTTATACAGCTGTAATGTGAGTGTGGCCTGTTATAAATAAGACTAATTTTGAGAGCAACATGTTATAAATATGCTCAAAATATTCAGGGAATACGATGTCGCCATAAGACGAGCCTGTAACTAATTTTGTGTAACTGCCTATCATAAATTACTCTATTGAGAGTTAAGGATAGGCAGATGCAAATGAATAAGAAAGAGTTAGAAGCTTTCGCCAAGGAAGCAGCCAAAGGCATTAAAACACCTGAAGACTTAAACGAATTCAGCTTAATGCTAAAGAAAATCACCGTTGAAGCCGCGTTAAATGCTGAGATGGATGAGCACTTAGGTTATGAAAAACATGCAAAGTCCGTTGCCAAAAACAGTCGCAATGGCAAAACCAGCAAGTATATCAAGACTGAAGATGGCACGTTTGAGCTTGATACACCGCGAGATAGAGATGGCTCGTTTGAGCCTAAGTTAGTCAAAAAGCACCAATCCCGATTTACGTCGATGGACGAAAAGATACTTTGGCTTTATTCGCAAGGTATGAGTACGCGCGAAATTGTCCAGGCATTCGATGAATGGTATGGCGCTGAAATATCGCCAACCTTGATATCTCGCGTCACCAATGCTGTTATCGATAAAGTCGTTGAGTGGCAATCTCGTCCTTTAGACTCAATTTATCCCATCGTTTATCTTGATTGCCTTGTCGTCAAAATACGCCAAGATAAACGGGTGATTAACAAATCCATCTTCCTCGCGCTTGGCATCAACAAAGAAGGTGAAAAAGAGCTACTAGGCATGTGGGTAGCGGAGAACGAAGGTGCAAAGTTCTGGCTGAACGTGCTCACCGAGTTGCAAAATCGTGGTGTTGAAGACATCTTAATCGCTTGTGTTGATGGCCTTAAGGGCTTTCCTGATGCAATCAACTCCGTATTCCCTGAAACGAACATACAGCTGTGTATCGTGCACATGGTGCGTAATTCACTCAAATATGTCGCTTGGAAAGACTATAAGGCCGTCTCGGCTGATTTAAAACGCGTTTACCGCTCATCGAATGAGGAAGAAGCCTTGCTGGAATTGACGCGCTTCGGCGATAAATGGGACGACCATTATCCTCAAATCGCTAAATCATGGAGCACCCATTGGGAGAACCTCAACACGCTGTTTATTTACCCTGAAGATATACGCAAAGCGATTTACACCACCAATGCGATTGAGTCTTTAAATAGCGTGATCCGCAAGGCAATCAAGAAGCGGAAGATATTCCCCAGTGATGATTCAGCCAAGAAAATGGTCTACTTGGCCGTCACAGAGGCATCAAAAA
>CAYURD010000199.1:0-2931 GCA_964446865.1 uncultured Glaciecola sp. | reverse complement strand
GCAATGCTAAGCGTGAGCAATTAAAACACTATTCAAGCGCAATGTTTTATTATGGGGAAGAATGGTATTGGGGCATTGACCGTCTTTGTCATCTTGAAGAACGACTCAGGTCATTAGGTGTTGATAAACAATCTCAAGCACCTAACATTTTTGAACGGCCTAAAATTAACCTTACTGACGCAAAAAACTCTGTAAACGATCATTCTAATCTTACTCTGGAGATTTTTGCCTCATTGCGCAGTCCATACACCGCTATTGCATTTGATAGAGCAATTCAGTTAGCTAAAGATACTGGCATAAACTATCGTATTCGACCTGTGTTACCAATGGTAATGCGAGGCGTGCCTGCAACTAAAGAAAAAGGCTTATATATTCTTTTTGATACCGCCCGCGAAGCGCGATCAGCGGGCGTTACGTATGGGAATGTTCGCGACCCTATTGGGCAACCTGCAAGACACGGTTATGCATTATATTTTTGGGCCTTGACACACAATAAAGGAGCAGAACTATTTTCCAATTTTTTACGCGGCGCGTTTGCTGAAGGTATTAACACCAATACAAGTCGTGGATTACGCTGGGTAGTAGAACAAAGCGGCCTTGATTGGCAAGAAGCTAAACAACATATAAAAGACACAAGTTGGCAAGCAACACTCGAAGAAAACCGTTTAGCGATGTATGAGTCTGGACTATGGGGCGTGCCTAGTTTTAGACTACTTGATGAGCAAGAAAATGAAATTTTAGCGACTTGGGGTCAAGATAGACTATGGTTGATTGCAGATAAAATTGTAGGATCAATAAATAATCGCTAATTTTCATGTTTATAATAATTAAGCGAGCGCACTTCATTAAATTAAACCGAAATTCGTGGTATTTCTTCAGCTTGTTCTTGTAAGTATTTTGTTCTAATTAATATATTATTGCTTAATTGATCAAAGTATTTAAAATCTTCGCCAGTAAAGGACAAATAGTTTCTTAAAGAATCGATTAGTCTACCTGTTTCTAGTTGTCCAATTATCTTGTTGGCGAGTTCGACTACTGATCTTGATAAGAGTTTTTTATCGACCTTACAGGTTTCTGCAAAATCAGCTAACTGGTAAGCATGGATGTTGTTAGGTTCAAATTCCTCGCCCATCGCCATGGCTAAAACATCTTGAAACTGATTAAACATAGCAATATTGACTAGGTCGTACGCTGGCGTAAATCGTATTTGGTTTCTATCAAAAAACAACGATACATTTTTTCCGTGACTGTCATAATTATTGATCATTAAGTTAAATAGTTGCCAGTTAATTAACCATTGTTTACTTTCAACAGGCGAAGACATGAGTTGACAAAACTCAAATAGCATCTTTAAGCTTGCGCCATCTCTTACATGCTTAACATCTCTCCCATCACCAAGATTACGCTCATATTTGTAATCTCTAGGCAAATTTAAGGCTTGGCATCCATCAATTACGTGTCGTCTCATTACCTTGTCATTATCTTGATCATATTTACGGTCAAATCGGGTGACTATTAGTGAGGGATGTGACCCAAAACGGATAAACTTTACGTCTGCGGTAGGCAATCCAACAGCACTAGACAGCTTCATGCAAAAGAACTCATTCAATACAAGCTGTGGACAATTTTTCTTCTCAAATTTCAAAATATGGCTTGAGCATATTGAACCATCACCAAAGCCAATTTTACCTTGAGCATCTATAAAAACATTTAGTTTATCTTGCACGCCAGCCACGCTTAGACGAGGCTTATCATCCCATGTGAGTAATCCGAGTTCTTCTTTATTATCGAGTCTATCAATTAACTCTTTCTCCTCGAGCAGTCTAAAGCTTGGCCGATGTTGGTTCGCGCTCTCTTTGTCAATTGACCCAAAAGTCATGGCTCCCGCTACATCAATACCAATAGCACGAACTTGCGAATAAACATTTTTTTGTGACACGCCAAGGCTTTCTGCTAATAACTTTCTAGCTTCACCTTCAGGTAAAGCGTTATCAATATAGTTGTAAGCGGCCTCTATTGAATGCGCAATATTCAAAGGTAAATGAGGCGATATTGCAAAACCGTTTTTTCGCCATTGGTCAGTATAACTGAGTGTGAGTAAGTTGGTGGTGCTGTCTACACCGAGGGTGCCAACAACAGTATTACCGTAGTTTACATCAAGCTTGTAAATAGGCGAGTTTGGCATATTTAAATCCATTCATCTTCAATCGACGATGTATTTTTAGTTGTCCCGAGCTCTTTAGATGTCAGCTTTATCCCTAATCCATTTAAAACTGAAAACACAGCAGAAACAGTACAATTTGCGTTACCATTTTCAATGCGTGACAAAGTGTTGATGCCAATACCGCATAACGCTGCACAATCAGCTAATTTAATGCCAAGAGAAGTTCGTTTTGCTTTGATGACTTGGCCTAATATCTCAGCATTATCTATAAACAAAGCGTTAGGCATCTGTGAAGCTGTTACTTTTTTAGCCATAAACTGCAAAATCCCTAAAAATAAATCACCATAAATAGTGATTATACGAAAATTTTTGTAAACCTCAACAATAATCACTAGTAACAGTGATTATTTATAAGCATTATAAAAAACTAAACAATAATCCATCCAAATGGTGATTAATATAATGAGACTTTTCTAATTAATTAACCTCAACTCTGGACGCTGTTTATTACACTGAGTTGATAATTAGTTGTTTAACGTAGCTTTGCAATACGCAAGTTCAATTCGTTTTCTTTAATAAGAGCAGCATCAAACGGTAACGCGATTTTCATAAGTGGACGATTGTGGCCCGTTTTTGTGAGCCATGCGTCTTTCATAATCGATTGTTTTTCTTTGACTATTTTTAAAACTTTCAAACCAGAAGGAAAGGCAGTGAAAGCCTCATCACCAAGCGTCAAATCGTCTACAGATTTTAGTTCAAGATAACGA
>CAYURD010000198.1:0-2993 GCA_964446865.1 uncultured Glaciecola sp. | reverse complement strand
AGTTTTATGCACAGGTACAGGCGAATGGCGGCGGCCGATTTGATACGTCGAGCCTAATTACCTTGCTCGATAGAAAATAACGATAGAACACATTTAAAATTGTTCGCTTACCCTTTATAGCGGCTTAAGTACTTGTCTAGAAATCCGGCAAAAGCCTTACGCTCGCGAGGTCCAAGCGGTGGCGGGCCACCTGTTTGTACACCACTTGAACGCATTGTTTCCATAAAGTCCCGAGTGTTTAGGCGCCCTCTTATATTCTGTTTATCAAAGACTTCACCTCGTGGCGATACAACATAAACGTCTTTGCGCCCTACTTTCTCGATGATCTCAGCCGCCAATGGAATGTCTGAACTGACGACCAAATCGTTTTCTTCCACGCGTGCTACAATCTCATTATCAGCTACATCAAAGCCAGATTCGACTTGTAAGAATTGGATATTACTTGAAGGCGGTATGCGCATTGCGTGGTTTGCTATCAACAGCAAGGGTATATTAGTGCGTTGTGCAGCTTTAAATAAAATGTCTTTTATCACTACTGGACAGGCATCAGCATCTACAATTATTTTCATGAGCGTCTTTTTATCGTTGTTCCTTTGTTGGAATTCCTTCATCAGAGTTTTCGCTCTGACTATTTAATACCGATTGTCTAGCTAGGCGATCTTACCTAAGTTTGCTATAAAGACTAGCAGTAATGTAAAAAATCACTTGATAAGCAAATTAATTTAGCTGCTTTTTAAAAAGCAAATAAATACATTTGCATAATTTAGGTTTTAGCGCATAATATACCCATAAAACAACAAATGCTTGATGCCATGAAATATTTTATTGCTGTAGAAACCAGTGACATTGTTGGTTCAACAAAGCTCAAAGAAGAGCAATTAAAGCTTGTGATGCAAAATTTGCAAAATCGATTGTCAAATAAATCTGCTGGAACAAGCACATTTGTTGAATTTTATCGTGGTGACGCTTATCAACTCACTCACAAAAACGCCAAACATTCACTACGTTATGCATTTTTAACTAAGTTATTTTTATTGTCACAATTTGATCAGCCAATAAAAATCAACCAATCATTGGCCTTGGGCTCAATTGATATTGACGACGATTTGTTTATTACCGGCAAACTACATAGTCGAATGGATCCAGTATTTATTGAGTCTGGGCGGCAATTAGATGGTCTATCTAAAGGAGCATTAGTGGTGCATCCTAAATATTTTGATAGCTGTTTTTCCCTCACAACACAATTTTTTAATCGCATAGTCGGTAATTTATCAAGCAAACAGGCACTCGTGCTTTTTACTTACATCCAAGATGGTTACCCCGAACAAAAAAAGATAGCTGAACAATTAAATATGACGAGGCAAAATGTCAACACTCACCTCATTAGAGCCAACGCAGATTTAATCAAAGCCTACATTGATTATTTTGAAGAAAAGTGCGGGGAGCCATTACAATGATGCTCTTTGCATGTTTATTATTTGCACACATTCTTGCCGATTTTTATTTACAACGCCATGACTGGATCATGTGCAAAGTCGCGAATAAGTATAAATCACTAGGTTTACTCAAGCATATTGGCGTACACGTCTTATTAACGACTGCTGCATTGTATATTGGTGCGGTTTTATTTTTGTCACAGCCTTTTGATATCAGGCTTGTGATTGCCTTGGCCATTATTATTATCACCCATTACGCGATTGATGTTTGGAAGACCTATATGGGTTTTACCTTTACCTACTTTACCCTAGACCAGCTTGGTCATTTATTGGTGTTAGTCGCGATTAGTATATGGCTTAATGGCTTATCAATTGACGATATTAATGCTTATTTAATGACGCATGTGTCGTTGAAAATGCTGTTAACAGTCACCGCATATTTACTCGCTTATAAGCCACTATCGATATTGATTCAGCTAATACTTCGTCCATATCTTGCTCAATTTGAAGGCAATGAACAAGGTAATTCTGGTTTGCAGACTGCAGGCGAATACATAGGCGCTCTAGAGCGTACTTTGGTTATCACTTTTGTCTTGCTTGACCAATTTGCCGGAATTGGCTTTTTGTTAGCGGCAAAAAGTGTGTTTAGATTTGGCGACATGCGGCGGCAGCAAGACAGAAAGCTAACTGAGTATATTATGTTAGGTACTTTATTGAGCTTTACTTTTGCATTAATGATTGGCTTGGGCTTGCGCAGTGCATATTAAGTTAACGAAAAATCTGAGCTCACATTTACGGTTAAGACTGTAGTTGTTTCTTGTTACGACGACAGCGTTCAGAGCAATAGATCACCTCTTCCCAATTCCGCTCCCATTTTTTACGCCAATTAAATGGGAGATTACACACAGGACAAACTTTACTGGGTAAATGTGTTTTTTTCATGTCTGTTTATCTATGTCAATTAGACATGTTCCTTGTTTGCTAACTTGTTGAGAAACTCATCCGCATCATCAAGCATGTGAGATAACTTTGTTTGATCCATTTTAGCCATTGTCCGATAAATCATCGCCATTCGCGGATTGTTCTCAAACTTGCTCTTATTGTTATGAATAAAATGCCAATATAAATAGTTAAAGGGACAAGCCTGCGGCCCTGTTTTTTCTTTTACACTGTATTGGCAGTTAGCACAGTAGTTAGACATTTTATTAATATACGAACCGCTTGCAGCGTAGGGTTTACTTGCTAATTTCCCACCGTCACTATATAGAATCATCCCACTAACATTGGGTAATTCAACCCATTCATAAGCATCCGCATACACGATTAAATACCATTCATTTACCTCATCAGGATCTAATCCGGCTAAAAGCGCAAAATTACCCAATACCATCAGCCGCTGTATATGGTGGGCATAAGCATGCTCTTTAGTTTGCTTAATTGATTGACTTAGACAGTTCATATCGGTGTTAGCTGTCCAATAAAAATCAGGCAATGCACGTTTTGCTTGTAAATAATTATCTGTTTTTAAGCCCGGCATAAAGTACCAATAGAATCCTC
>CAYURD010000197.1:0-3121 GCA_964446865.1 uncultured Glaciecola sp. | reverse complement strand
CAAATGCAGCTAATCGTGTAACGCTTATAACATCAGGATGTTCACATAAAACATCCTATACAACTATATTTACACGCACGCCTATTGGAGTTTCACGGAGTGCTTGCTGATCCCATATTCACGAAGTTTATTCGCAATAGCAGTATGAGACAAGCCCAACTTTCGCGCTAATTGTCGTGTACTAGGGTACGACGGATATAAGCGTTTCAGCATATCTCGCTCAAAACGTTTAACTTCCTGCTCAAGAGTGCCGTCAAAGTTTTCATCAATGTAAGTCACACTTGCACTACAGTTTGGAAGGCGTATCTCGTCTTTGCTAATTTCATTTCCGTCCATAATTGAGATGGCGCGATATAATGCATTTTTAAGCTGACGTATATTGCCTGGCCAAGGATAAGACTCCAAATATTCAATACAAGGCTTGCTCAATTTTGGCGTTTGTATGCCTAGTTTTCTGGCATGTTCTTGAACAAGTTTGTTTGCCAATGGAACAATGTCGGCTTTTCTTTCTCTGAGCGAAGGAATAACAACGCTGAGCACGTTTAAACGATAATAAAGGTCTTCTCTAAATGTTCCTTCTTGCACGCACGTGGCTAGGTCTTCATTGCTTGTACATATAATGCGGCAATCGATATACTTCATGCGGCTATCACCAATTTGATGATAGGTACCGTATTCAATCACTCTAAGTAATTTTGCCTGTAACTGCGGGGACATCGCCGACACCTCGTCAAACAAAATCGTACCGCCAGCGGCTTGCTCAAACAAACCTTCTTTTCCTTCCAAACCTTCAAATGCGCCAGGCGCATAGCCGAATAACTCTGTTTCCGCCGCTTCATCAGGCAATGAGCCACAGTGCAAGGTCACAAACTCACCGTCGCTGCGACGGCTATTGTCGTGACACGCTTTTGCAAGCTGCTCTTTACCAGAACCAGTGTCGCCGACAATCAAGATGTTTCCATCAAGCTCAGACATTCGTTTTGTTTCGCGGATCACTTTTTTCATGGCGCTCGAGTGAGCATCAAAATTATCAAAACTACCCGATGACGCTTGTCTAAACGCTTTAAACTGAGCGCCAACACGTGTTTCAGACTTCAGCATGACGACTGCGCCAGCGCGAATATTTTTATCGTTGTCAGGAATATTAACCGGTAACATTTCGGCAATGTAGTCTTGTTGGATAAACTGGACCTTTTGAGTCTCAGCGCTGATCGCCTTAGCACCAAGCCATTTAGTAAAGTTAAAACCTTCAATTAGGTCATCAATGTACAGCTCTCTAATTTGTTGCGCGTTCATCTCAAGCCCCGATGATACAGCGTCGTTAAATAAGATTACTTTTCCGGCGGTATCAACCGAGAATACTGGATCGGGCAGTGTTTGTAATAAAGCTCGAAGCTGATTGCGTTCTCTTTGGATGGGCATAAACGGCGTCGTGCGAACATCGGAAATTCCGTCAACTTTTCGCAGTTTGGGCATCAAGTCCTGAAAATCAGAAAACTCAATCGTAGGAAAGTCCAAAAAGATTTTCCCTACTTCGTCTATTTCGATGCCCCGCAGATCAATTTCGTATTCGTTAAGAATATCCAATACATCTTGCGTCATCCCCGTTCTATCTTCGCAACTAATCTCTAATCGCATGTTGATACCCTCGCAAATTGTATATATCGAACTTGTTATTTCATCATTTATCTACGATACGGTAACAGCAGAGATCAACTAGGTGAATGGCAAATCGTCTTTATTACAAAAGTTTAATTTTTACTTATAAAATAAAGAGTAGTGCGACTTAAGTGAAAGCCACGCTTTTAAAGGTATGTAGGCAAAACACGCCGTAAAAATTAGCTAGCTTTTGGCGCGAACTTAGGACTAAACAAACCGAGCTTCTTAGCCTCTTCTACCAAGGCCATTAGGTCCATATTTGCCATGTCATCTAAATCGTTAGCTTGCTCTAAAACATAGTAAATCGGTTGCATAATGTCTATACGATATGGTGTACGCATTGCGTCGAGTGCTTTTAGGGGATGACGCTCGGCAGAGTCAGATTCTAATGCATGAATCGTTTCGCCAGGAGACGATAGAATACCGCCGCCGTATATGCGCAGTCCTTCATCTGTTTTCAGTAAGCCAAACTCGACTGTAAACCAATATAGTCTTGCCAAAAACACGCGGTCTTCTTTGCTCGCGGCAAGGCCAAGTTTGCCATAGGTGTGCGTAAAATGCGCAAATGCAGGGTTTGTTAGGAGTGGACAATGACCAAAGATCTCATGAAAAATATCGGGCTCTTGTAAATAATCAAACTCCTCTTCACTGCGAATAAACGTAGCGACTGGAAACTGCTTATTCGCTAATAAGGTAAAAAACTCCGTAAAGTTAATTAGCGCAGGCACGGCGGCTGTGCGCCAACCAGTAGTTTCTAAGAGTACTTTATCAATATCGGGTAATTGCGGGATTTTATCACTTGTCATGCCCAACAAATCAATGCCGTGCATGTATTGTTGGCATGCCCTGCCTTGTAGCAGCTTCATTTGCCGTAAATATAATCGTTTCCACCTATTATTTTCATCATCAGACCACTGGATAAAACCATCAGCATCTGCTTGCTTCGACACATAATTTGATTTTTTAGACATAATATTCACTACTTATTTATACGACTTAAGTTTACCACGCGAGATATTAGCAATATTTTTTGGCGAGATAATTAAATTGAATGCCAAAGAACATATCTGACCAGATGTTTTTGTAATCTAAAGCTTACACAAGCACAAAAACACGACAGAATATCGCAAGATAAGACAACGAACATAAAAAAACCACTCGTTTAACGAATGGTTTTATAAAGATCGTAACAGAAACCTCAAAATTTATTGCACCAAAACGCGTTGCGTTTATAAGCGGTTAATTTCTCTATTTAACTGAAACTCTTTGGATGTTACGTAGCTTTCTAACTTGCGAAGCTTATTTTCAACAGAGTTGTAACGGTCTTTTATGTTGATCAACGCTTGTCTTGGTGGCACACCTGCTTGCCAAATTTTAGCTTTAACAGAGACTTTTCCATTTGCATCGACTTCATGTCGGCTGTTCGCAGCACTTGAAGCTTCACCCTCATGATATGCAGTAT
>CAYURD010000196.1:0-3338 GCA_964446865.1 uncultured Glaciecola sp. | reverse complement strand
GTAAAATCCTCATTCAGTTTACACAAACAACACTATATACTCACCTAACTCCACTCAACAGTACTAAATATCTAATGCTAAACAAATTTTTTTTACTGACCTTAAAAGGTTTATTAACTATTTTGCCTTTTGCGCTCACAGTATATCTGCTGTATTGGATTGCGATCACTGCCGAAAGTTTAATGTCACCGCATATACCGGCGCAATATTACTTTCCGGGTTTAGGCGTGATCACAGCCATCGTTACCTTGGCGGTAATTGGTGCTTTAGTTAATGCTTATATTGTTAGCTCGGTAATTACTTGGGGGCAAGGATATATTGAGCGCGTTCCCGTTGTTAAAACACTTTTTGGTGCGATCAACGATGCCGTTGAATTATTTCAAATTAAAAAAGAACAAGGCACCAAAAAAGCGGTTGCGGTTGAGGTATCTGAAGGTGTGCAACTTATTGGGTTTGTGACTAACGACCAAGTCGCCAATGTATTATTTCCTGAACAAAACAAAGTGGCCGTTTATCTGCCGCTTAGTTATCAAATTGGGGGTTATACCCTTTATTTAGAGCAATCAAAAATCACTGATCTTGATATAGATGTTGAAACCGCCATGCGAATTGCAGTAACTGGCGGGAATTCAATTACGGCAAAACCTCCACAAAAATAGTAAAAGCTTAGCTAGTTTCGGCTTTCGTTTCTTGCGGCTTGTACTGGCTATGCCTAGAGACTTTTTGCAGTTCTGGTAGCGTGCGGATTTTGCGCATAATCGTCGCATAATGCACACGATTACGGGTGGTTAATTCAACATCCACGAGCAGGTTATTGTCGTCTTTATCAAAGGTTTGTAAGTTCAAAATAGATGAATCACACGCAGCAATCGCAGCGGTTAAGCTAGCCAAGGTACCTTGTTGATTAACGACTTCAAGACGTATTGCCGCTTTAAAATCACCTTGGGCGTCGTCATCCCATAACATCGGTAACACGCGCTGTGGCTCTTCTTTTGAGAGTTTACGAATGTTAGTGCAGCCTGTTTGATGTATCACCACACCGCGACCTGGGCTTAAAATTGCGACAATCTCGTCATCAGGGATAGGATGACAACAACGCGAGAAATGCACCATTAGCCCTTCGGTACCGCGTATGGCTACTTTGTTCTTTTTGTCTGGAATTTCGGTGCTTTCACCCACTAAACGACGGGCAATCATCGCACTTATTTCGTTACCCATGCCTATGTTAGCTAATAAATCATCAAAACTGTCGTATTTGGTTTCTTCAACGACTCTGTCGAGTTCAGCTTGGTCAATTTCATCAAGCTTTATGGTGCCTAATGCATGGCGAAGAAGGCGATTCCCCATATTTGTGGCGTCGTTAGCATGCTGGCGTTTTAAGAAGTGTCGTATGTTTGTGCGCGCACGTGCACTCACTACAAAGTTCAGCCAATTGGCGTTTGGTTTAGCTCTTGGCGATGTAATCACTTCAATACTTTGGCCGTTTTCTAGAGGCGAGCTTAATGGGTAATTACGATGATCAACTCTTGCACCAACACAGGTGTTGCCTACATCTGAGTGCACAGCATAAGCAAAGTCGACGGCAGTCGCGCCCATAGGCAGTTCAATAATTTTACCTTTTGGCGTGAAAACATAAATCTCGTGTGGGAATAAATCAGATTTAACCGTCTCAATAAATTCTACCGACGTACTTGCGCGCTGTTGTAATTCAACAAGTGACTGCATCCACTGATTTGCGCGCATTTGCGAGGTATTTGATTGGTCGTTACCTTCTTTATACAACCAATGTGCAGCAACACCCTTGTCGGCTAAATGGTCCATTTCTTCGGTTCTAATTTGCATTTCGATCGGAATACCATGCAAGCCTTTTAAGGAAGTATGTAATGACTGATAACCGTTGCTTCGCGGGATCGCAATATAGTCTTTAAAGCGATTTTCGATAGGTTTATATAAGCCATGCATGGCGCCTAGTACTCGATAACAATTATCGATGCTATCGACGATTATTCTAAAGCCATAAATATCCATCACTTCAGTAAACGAGAGTTCTTTGTTGCGCATTTTGCGATAAATGGAATATAGATGTTTTTCACGACCTAATACTCGACCATCTATATTGTATTCACTGAGTTTGTTAATAAGGTCTTGTTGTGTGCGATCTATAATCTCTAAGCGATTGCCACGGGCTTTTGTTACTGCGCTTTTTAGTGCTCGATGACGCATTGGGTACATTGCTTCAAAGCCTAAATCTTCGAGCTCGTTTTTAATATCGTGTATACCTAAGCGGTGCGCCAGTGGAGAGTAAATTTCGAGGGTTTCTAATGCGATACGTCTGCGTTTATCAGGTCGCAAAGCACCTAGTGTGCGCATATTATGAGTGCGATCAGACAGCTTTATTAAGATAACCCTGATATCTTTTACCATCGCCATCAGCATTTTGCGGAAGTTTTCTGCTTGGGCTTCTTGTTTGGAGCTAAATTTGAGTTTATCTAGTTTGCTCACGCCTTCGACTAATTCGGCAACGGTTTCACCAAAAGCAAGCGCAAGATCTTCTTTGCTGTAGTCGGTATCTTCAATTACATCGTGAAGAAGCGCCGCCATTAGCGTTTCGTGATCAAGGCGCATATCGGCAAGAATAGCACTTACCGCAACAGGATGAGTGATATAAGGGTCGCCGCTTGAACGAGTTTGTCCTTCGTGAGCATCACGAGCTAGGATATAAGCCGCGCGCACGTAGTCAACTTGCTTTTTTGGCAAGTACGCGCTGATTTTGGCTTCTAACCCTTCAAATAGGTACACTCGTTTTCTCTATCACTATAAATTTTAAGCTAGCTGATAGAATACTTTTATTTTGCCGCAATGCAAACGCAAAAACGCCGATTTTACTCGACGTTTTTAAAATAATGACTACTTTGTGTAAACTTAAGGGCTAAATGCCTTTAGCGACTAGTTATTAGCTAGGATGCTCGCCACTGAAGCAAACTCGGCTGCTTCTTGTTCACGTTGGTCTTGAAGCTCAGTTTGCTCCACTGTTTCAGCAGTTACTAAACCTTCTTCAATTTCGCGCAAAGCAACAACGGTAGTTTTGTCGTTGCCAGCTTCGACCATTGGATCTTTGCCTTCAACTGCTAATTGACGAGCGCGCTTTGCTGCAACTAATACTAAGTCAAAACGGTTACCAATTTGGTCTACAGCATCTTCAACTGTTACTCGTGCCATTTATTGCTCCGATATACTATTTGGGTTATTTCAAAAAATTGGTCGCGAAGTATACTGCACTTCGCTACAAGAATATAGCTTATAATTATCTTTTTGCTTGGTTTTTTGTTGTGATGCTG
>CAYURD010000195.1:0-3477 GCA_964446865.1 uncultured Glaciecola sp. | reverse complement strand
ATATCATCGCTCTACTAATCCGTCTTTGACTAAAAGTTCTTTCTAAAAACTTTTGCAGAAACAAGATGCATATAAGCAAAAGCAGGCAAAAACCAAGCCGCGGCGGTAACACCAGGGTAGGAGATTGGATTTTGGAAAACTAAAGCCCACACACATAATGTGAAGTATTTTAACACCAGCCTTACGCTTAACTGCCAATAAGACTCCCACCTTCTAGGTGAAGTGTTCACGTATAATGAAAGTAATTGCTTACCGAGAGTCGCTCGCTTAGCAGAAAATTCAAATATCGCACTATACACGAACATGCCAGTCCAGAACGGAAGGTAAAAGTATGGCTGTTCAATGAGTCTACCAATCATAATATCGTCAATATCTGCGAATATTTTTAAACTCAAAAACACCGGAAGAAAGACAATAATTGCATCAATTAGGTTGGCACCTACTCGGTAAAAGAAAGGGGATTTTTGGTCAGGTTCAACGCGCATATCTTTTTTAGGGCGGGGCACAATCAAAAAGTAGTCTTCGGCAGAATGAAACCATTGCAAATGCCGATTATCGTTCCATTCGAACTCCTGATTTAACATTGATAGAATAGGGGGACTAAAGAGTTGAAAATATGTAGAGGCGGCAAATTCTTTCTTTTGCTGCTCTAAAAGAAGCGCAAATATCTCGCTTGAAATCTCGTGACGAAACGATAAATCCATCATCAAATCGTCTTCTAAAATAGCTTGCCAATGGGATGCTTCTTTTCGTTTATTAGTATCTTTAAGTAAAGTACTGACTCTGTCTAATAAAGCCTGCACTTTTGGGTCGAGTTCATAAGGCTCATCATCCCAGTCTTCTAGCTCGTCATATTCAAACTCGTCTAACACTTGCGCTTGTTCATCATCAGATGATACCGCCAAGTCTTTGAACTCAGTGCTATCAATCTCAAGTGTTTCGTCATCTAGATGCTGTTTGGAAAAATCAGCTTGATAGTTTGCGGTTTCGTAGGCGTGACGAAGTTTCTCAAAGCCAGCGGGATCTTGATCAGGTTTTGTTCGCTTTAATTTTGCCGCATAGGCACGTTTTATTTGTTTTTTATCGCTCGTTTCGTCTATGCCAAGCGTTTCCCAAATATTCACTACCACCGAGTCCCTTCTAATTGCTCAAGCTCTTTTTCTAAGGCCTCGCGCGCAATATCTATTTTGCTGATATCTTGGCTATGCAGGGCAAACGACCAATGGTCGATTAACCTCCCAACAAGGTCTCTTTCTTCTCCTAGTTTCATTTCATAACAAGCATTTAGGCGAGCGCCAAACGCCTGATTTCGCTGTTCGTCTCGCGGGTGGTGTTTAAGTTTAGCTAATTTCTTCAATGTCTCTTTTTTGTCAACAGGTAGCATGTTGACATCATGCTGTGATAACAACAAATTAAGTTTCTTTTTAGTGCTGCTAACCAACACATCAATATCCAATAAACCGCTCATGTCATAGCTAAAACGTACTTCTACTTCTTCTTCACCCGCTTTACTCTTAGGTACGGGGACATTTAGCTCACCTAGGTATAAATTATTGCGCGCATATCGACTTTCGCCTTGGTAGACCCGTAATAATATATGTTCTTGGTCATTAGCCACGGTAAAATAACTACTTACGCGGCTTACCGGCACTACAGTGTTACGTTCAATAATCGGGTCAAAAAAACCGCCTACTTTGCCTTGAACATCAAGTTCGTTATATACCTCTACGCCCAAACTATAAGGCGCAACATCGGTAAGTACGACTTCTTTTAAGCTTTGCGCATCTTCTTTAAGTCCGGCTTGTATACCTGCACCTATTGCCACAACTAAGTCAGGATCAAGGTGAGAATGTGGCAATTGCTTAAGCATATTACTGACCGCTTTGCGGTAGCTTGGCATACGAGAAGCCCCACCAACTAACACCACCTTATTAATTTCTTTTGTTTGAATATTCGCGTCACTCACAACCCGTTCAACAGGTTTTAAAATTCGGCGTAATATTCTTTTGGTCAAGGCTTCAAATTCTGTTCGAGTGTAGTTAAGCGAATGATCTTTGTTTTCAATATTTAACACAATATCTGTGTGTTCTTCAGCGGTTAAGGCACGTTTAATTTTTTCAGCACCTGAATATAAAATTTGTTGAGTGTGTTGATTGGGCGTTTGTAAATCACACCTTTTAATGAGGTCTTCAACTAAGGCTTGAGTGAAGTCTTCTCCGCCTAAAAAGTTATCGCCTGCACTAGCATGCACTTCCATCACATTATCAAAAAATTCAAGCAGAGTGACATCAAATGTGCCGCCGCCTAAATCAAGCACCAAGTACTTAAAATCATCTTGTTTATCGTTGAGGCCATATGCAATTGCGGCAGCGGTGGGCTCGTTAACTAGTCGCATAACCTCTAAACCCGCGAGCTCGGCAGCCATCGCCGTTGCCTTTCTTTGCTGGTCATTAAAATAAGCGGGTACACTAATAACCGCCTGCGATATCGTTGTTTCTAAAAATGCTTCGGCATCTGCTCTAAGGTTTTTTAGCACTAAGGATGACAGTTCTACCGCGTTAAATTCGCGTTTGCCAAGTGTGAAAATTTGCTTGGTGCCCATCGCGCGCTTAAATTGCGATGCGGTATCGTTAGGATGGGTGATTAAGCGAGACTTTGCGGCCTCTCCAATAAGCACCGTGTTTTGTTTATCGATGCTAACCACCGAAGGCGTGAGGTAAGTCCCATGCACATTTGGAATAAGTTGATGTTGCCCGTCATTCCAAATACACGCGGCAGAATTGGTTGTGCCTAAATCTATCCCTAGAATCATTACTAATCACTACTATTGTCCGTTTGAATATCACCAGAATAACGAGCTTTGTTGAGTAATTCAATGGACGGGATGCATGTACTTATGCTCAAAAGAGTAAACTCTTTGTTGATGCCAATAGCGATAGCTATAGGCATCCGAATGGTAATAATGAGTATTAAGTAATAAAGTGGATCTTAGGCACTGTTTTTAAACCCTTACATCCACCATCAAATGTCTCATATCTGGTAAGTATTTCTCGGCACTGCCCGTGTTAAAGCATACTACTAAATCACCTTGCTTAACTAAGCCAAGCTCTTTAGCTTTGGGCAACGCAGCAACGGTTGCCGCACCTTCTGGGCTTATCCACATATTATATTGTTGAAAAATAGCGCTGGTGTGCTGGGCAATATCAGCTTCGCTCACTTTAATTGCACCGCCCTTGCTGTCACGAATTACCTTAAGCACTGCTTTTTGTCCAACACCACCAGGGACGTTAAGACCAGTAGCGAGTGTTTGGCCTCCATCTGTGGCGATTGTATCTTCTAAGTCCTGTAAAATAGCATCTACAACGGGTGCATTTTCTTCGCTTTGTATAGCAATAATTTTTGGCCGATGACTGCCTATAACACCAAGGGCTTCAAGCTCATCAAAGGCTTTGTACATACCCAAAATACCTGTGCCGC
>CAYURD010000194.1:0-3541 GCA_964446865.1 uncultured Glaciecola sp. | reverse complement strand
CCCTTACACTAGAGCACAACAAAGTGATTCAAGCGCAAGAGTTTGAAGCTTTTTACTCTCACGTATTAACCATCAACGTAGATGGTAAAAAAGAAGAAGCTTTAGTCAAAGATATGCAACGTCACCCGTTTAAGCCAAAAGTGACGCATATTGACTTTCAGCGCATCGTTGCTGGTGAAAAACTAACCACTAACGTTCCACTTCACTTTGTTGGCGAAGACAAAGCCGATTCTATCAAGATTGAAGGTGGTCACGCAGAACACCACATGAACGATATCGAAATCACATGTTTGCCAAAAGACTTACCAGAATTCATCGAAGTTGATGTTTCTTCTTGTGCGTTAGGTCAAACACTACACATTTCTGACATCACGCTACCTAAAAACGTTGAATCAACAGAGCTTGCTAAAGGTGAAGCCCATGACTTAGCAGTTGTGACGGTTAAAGCCGCTAAAGGCCCTGCTGTTGAAGACGAAGATGCAGCAGCTGATGATAGCGCAGAAGCAGCTGGAGACACCGAGGAATAATTGGTGTCTGCTACACGCTTAATCGTGGGCCTGGGTAATCCAGGCCCCGAATATCATCAAACAAGGCACAATGCAGGTGCTCAATTTGTAGAAAACTTAGCTTCAAGGTTTAATATTCCCTTAAAACTCGAAGCTAAGTTTTTTGGTTTTACTGGTCGTGGCACTATATGTGGTCAAGATGTTAGGCTACTTATCCCGACGACGTTTATGAACTTAAGCGGCAAAGCCGTGGCAGCGATGTGTCAATTTTATAAGATTCAACTAGACGACATTTTAATCGCTTATGACGAACTTGATTTTGAACCGGGCATCGCTAAATTCAAAGTAGGTGGCAGTTCGAGCCAAAATGGTATCAAAGATATTGTCAGTCGTTTAGGAAACCAGCGTGACTTTTTACGTTTACGGATAGGCATAGGTCACCCCGGTCACAAGAGTCGTGTTACTGGTTACGTACTTTCTAAAGCGCCCAGTCCAGATTACGAATATATTGAAGATGCAATTGATGAAGCCATGCGTTGCGTCGAGGTTTTACTCGAACAAGACCTAACAAAAGCGCAGCAAAGATTGCACAGCTTTAATGCAAATAAGCGCTAAATAAAAATCGCTTTTACGAAGCAAAAGTAAAACATATACAGAGGCAAATTATGGGTTTTAAATGTGGCATCGTCGGTTTGCCAAATGTCGGTAAATCAACATTGTTTAATGCACTCACCAAAGCGGGAATTGAAGCCGCAAACTTTCCTTTTTGTACGATAGAGCCAAACACTGGTGTTGTCCCCGTACCTGATACTCGACTCGACAAATTATCTGCGATTGTTAACCCACAGCGCGTCATTCCAACGACCATGGAGTTTGTCGATATTGCAGGTTTAGTCGCGGGTGCGTCAAAAGGTGAAGGATTAGGCAACAAGTTTCTAGCAAACATCCGTGAGACAGACGCAATCGGTCATGTTGTTCGCTGTTTTGATAACGAAAATATTGTGCATGTCGCCGGTCGCGTAAATCCACAAGAAGACATTGATGTTATTAATACTGAGCTTGGTCTTGCCGACTTAGAAACCACTGAAAAAGCAATTTTACGCGTCAGTAAAAAAGCAAAAGGCGGTGACAGCGATGCAAAATTCGAAGTAAAAGTACTTGAAAAAATATTGCCACATCTAAACGAAGGTGGCTTGCTGCGGTCTCTTGAATTAAGTAAAGAAGAACACGCTGCAATTTCATACATGAATTTTTTGACATTAAAACCGACTATGTACATCGCCAATGTTGATGAAGACGGTTTTGAGAACAACCCTTACTTAGACAAAGTCAAAGAAATAGCGAGTAGTGAAAATGCCGTTGTCGTTGCCGTTTGTGCATCTACCGAATCAGATATCGCAGAGTTAGATGATGATGAAAGACAAGAGTTTATGGAAGAACTTGGCTTAACTGAACCTGGTCTTAACCGCGTGATTAGAGCCGGATATGGATTGTTAACGCTGCAGACATACTTTACAGCAGGCGTAAAAGAAGTAAGAGCTTGGACTTTTCCTGAAGGCTCTACTGCGCCACAAGCCGCAGGAAAGATTCACACCGATTTTGAAAAAGGCTTTATTAGGGCCGAGATTGTCGGGTATGACGATTACATCACTAACAATGGTGAGTCAGGCGCCAAAGAAGCAGGCAAATGGCGATTAGAAGGCAAAGAATATATTGTTAAAGATGGCGACGTGATTCATTTCCGCTTTAATGTATAAGTAAAACCACAAACGATTATTTTTTTATAAACCAATTAGCGTATTTACGCATACTTACCTTATGAAATTAATCATGTCGTGCAAGGGTCTATTAATAGACCCTTTCACGCTACGTGGCTTATATGAAAACAGACTTGCTAAATCAAATGCCTTTACTACCCGGTGAAACGCCTTTACCCAAGGCACCTCTTGTGGTTTTAGACGATGGCACAAATTGTATTCCTCAACATTATCTAAGTTATCATCATACAAAAAGTTCAGTGTCCGATATCATTGCCAACATTGAATTTGATGAAAAGTATGTCCTTTTTGTCGATCAGGATAACGCGAGTATATTCATACAAGTTGGCATTATTGGTAAAGATAACTATCAAAGTGCAGAGTCACAAGACAGTGAAAAAATCGTCTATGGTAGACGTTGGCGCATTGAGCCTCAGCTTCCCTCTTCTGAAATTATACAAACTGCTTTTTTAGCATTAATGAAAGCGCGTGAGCATGAAATCAGAGAGCTCTTTAAATATAAAGTGTGCGGCGTCGAATCAAAAAAAGAAAATATCACGACGCCATTTAGCTGTCATCATGACTTACCTCTTATCGCTATGTCAAAAGCAACTGACTCGTCAACGCACTCAAGTAAGGCGCGATACACACTGACAAGCGACGACATAGAAGCATGCTTAGCTAATATTCGTTACGACCATGCCATATTTACGCTAAACAGCATGTTACCCCTGGGTGATGACAAACATTTACTCAACATCGATATACATCCGACTACCAATACAAGCTTGCCTGAAGTCCTCGATAATGCTGGCAAGAACGCACACTTAATCGTAGAGTCTTTAAACGAAAACTCGCTTTTATATGCTGTTATGGACTATGTGTTGCAGCTGAGTAATCGATATGTTGAAGAACATTTTACGTTTAAACAATTTGCCCGATTTTCGAGAAAACAAAGCATTCAAAAAATTTCGGCATTATCAGCACGAACGCGTGTCGATGGTAAAATTGCGGAGGATGGTGATTTTGCACAGACATTTGCAAACGCCAATTACGAGACAGATACCACGCGTGTACCTAAAATTAGCAGTGGTTTGCTTGGCGAAAAAATTAAAGGACAGTTAAAAAGCTTCGATATACAGTATGGCATTTTGCCGAAAAACGAAGACTAGTGTAGAAATTGCGATGGAATAATGTCTAGTTTGTAAGCAAGCGCACCATTTTGCTGATTTTTTCACAAAAAACGGTTGACGCTTAGCACGCAACTAAGCATAATAC
>CAYURD010000193.1:0-3586 GCA_964446865.1 uncultured Glaciecola sp. | reverse complement strand
CTAAAATATACAGCCGCGATGCAAACGCATGGCACATATCTCATGAAGGCGGCGAATTAGAAGATCCATGGAACGCGCCAACTAAGAAAATCTGGACAATGACGGTTGATCCAGAAGATGCTCCTGATGCCCCCGAGAATGTCAGTGTCATTTTTAAAAACGGAAGGTTGACACATGTAAATGGCAAGGCACTATCGCCTTACTTAGCCCTCGTTGAATTAAATCGTCTAGGCGCCGCGCACGGTGTAGGACGCATCGACATCGTCGAAAACCGTTTGGTTGGCATGAAATCAAGAGGCTGTTATGAAACGCCAGGCGGAACGCTGATGATGAAAGCATATAAGGCACTTGAGTGCTTAGTGCTTGATAAATCGGCCTTTAAATTTCGCGAGCAGATTGGTTTAGAATACGCCCATGTTATGTATGATGGCCGCTATTTCACTGCACTTAACGACTCTTTACTCGCTGCAGCGGCAAGTTTTGCACAGCTAGTCACTGGCGAAGTCGTGATTAAATTGTACAAAGGCAATGCCACTGTTGTGCAGCGTCAATCGCCTAATAGTCTGTATTCTGAAGACTTTGCTACCTTTGGTGAAGATGATGTTTATGACCAATCACATGCTGAAGGCTTTATTCGCCTATTTAGCTTGTCGAGTCGTATCAGCTACATCAATAAAAACAAGAAATAAGGATATTTACTATGGCTTTATGGGGCGGACGCTTTCAAGCAGGCAGTAGTGACATGTTTAAGCAAGTCAACGACTCGTTGCCGTTTGACCATGTCATGGCGGTTGAGGATATTTGGGGTTCAATTGTTTGGTCGCGCGCCTTGCTAAATGCCGGCGTGCTGAGCGAGCAAGAACAAGCGCAGATAGAAGCCGAACTGGAAGCACTCAAAACAAAAGCACAAAACCAAGAAATTGACTTTTCTCAATCATCTGAAGAAGACATTCATAGTTTTGTTGAGTCGTATTTAACTGACAAACTAAAAGACTTGGGCAAAAAGTTACATACCGGACGTAGTCGTAACGACCAAGTGGCGACTGATTTTCGCTTGTGGGTGCGCAATCACCTTGGGTCACTAAAAGAAGACTGCATCAACTTGATGGGCGCGGTCTTACAATGTGCCAATCGCCATCAAAGTGTTGTTATTCCTGGCTATACCCATTTGCAACGAGCGCAGCCGGTTTACTTTTCTCATTGGTGCTTAGCTTATGTAGAAATGCTAAAACGAGATGTCAGCAGAATTGACGACTTAATTGACAGAATGAATCAGTGCCCACTAGGGTGTGGTGCTCTTGCTGGTACTACGTTTGCCGTTGATAGGGACCAAATTGCCGAAAGTTTGGGGTTTTCAGGCCCTTGTTTAAATAGTTTAGATGCAGTCTCTGACCGTGATTTTGTATTAGAGCTTTTGTTTGTGGCAAGTACAAGCATGATGCACTTGTCTCGTATGGCCGAAGACCTAATTTTCTATAATTCTGGCGAAGCGGGCTTTTTGCAATTAGGTGATGATGTGACCTCAGGTTCGTCACTTATGCCACAAAAGAAAAACCCAGATGCGCTTGAACTTATGCGAGGAAAGTGCGGCCGGGTATTTGGTCATTTACAAGCACTCTTAGTGACGATGAAGGGCCTACCCTTGGCGTACAACAAAGATATGCAAGAAGACAAAGAAGGTGCAATAGACACCGTCAATCAATGGCATATTTGTTTATGCATTGGTGTAGAAGTATTAAATAGTATGTCACTCAATGAAGATGTTTGTCGAAAGGCGGCGCAGCAAGGCTACGCCAATGCCACCGAATTAGCGGATTATTTGGTGGCTAAAAATATTCCATTTAGAACGGCTCATGATATTTCAGGTCAAGCGGTTGTTGCTGCCATTGCAAAGGGTTTGCCACTTGAAGATATGCCAATTAGTGATTTAAAGGCTATTCACAGCGAGATTGACGAAGACGTTTATCCGTGGCTAGAGCTTGACGCTGTGCTTGATAAGCGCAATCAACTTGGCGGCACAAGCAAACAAACCGTCACCCAAGCACTTTATAAAGAGCTTGAGAGTTTGGATGCATTAAAAACTAAAATGGCTAGTGACCAAGCGTCGTAAGGATCATCAAAGCATGACATTATCGCACGAAGACAGCGTTCGCCTATTTAGAAGCACAGCCCCATACATGAATGCACACAGGGGCAAAACCTTTGTCATCATGTTTGGCGGCGAGGCCGTGCTAAGTGATAACTTTGAAAAAATCATCCAAGATATTGCACTGCTGCATAGTCTAGGTATTCGCATCATTATTGTGCACGGCGCTAGACCGCAAATTGATGAGCGTTTGAGCTTTCGAGATATTCAGGCACAGTTTGTAGACGGCATTCGTATTACCAACAAACCAAGCCTAGAATGCGTCAAAGACGCTGCCGGTTCGCTACGCAGCCAAATAGAAGCGTTGCTCAGTTTAGGTTTACCTAATTCGCCGATGCATGGCGCACGCATTCGTGTTTGTTCAGGCAACCTCGTTATCGCCAAACCCATAGGGGTAAAAAACGGTATCGATTTTGAACATACAGGCACTGTTAGGCGAATTGATGTTGATGGCATACAAAATCAGTTAGAAGATGGCTCTATAGTTTTGCTTTCACCTATGGGTTATTCACCGACCGGTGAAGTATTTAATCTATCGCATGAAGATGTGGCGACAAAGGCCGCTATTGCGGTTGGTGCAGACAAACTCATCACATTGTCTGAACATGAAGGCATATTTGCAAAAGAAGAACTAATCCGCACTATTCAACTTGATCACTTGTATCCATTGGTCAATAACAAAGAAATTATGGCAGAAAGCACCTGCTTAAGTGCCATGATTGATACCGTAAAAGCAGGTGTTGAACGCGCACATTGTGTTAGCTACCATCATAACGGCGCGATTTTAAAAGAACTGTTTACGCGAGATGGTCATGGTAGTTTGGTTATGCAAACTCATTATGAACAACTCAGATCGGCGACAATCGACGATGTTGGCGGTATTTTAAAGCTAATTAAACCCTTAGAAGAATCTGGCGCGTTAGTATCACGTTCACGTGAACGCCTCGAAAATGACATTGAGCAATACACAGTCATTGAACGAGATGGCATGATTATCGCCTGTGCCGCACTCTTCTTTTTTCCTGCAGAAGGCATGGGGGAAATCGCGTGCGTCGCTATTGATCGAGAATATCGAGGCAAAAATCGTGGTGAACGCTTGTTGCAAGCTATGCGAGAACAAGCCTTAAAAAACCAAGTAAAACAACTATTTGTGCTAACAACTGTCACGAGCCATTGGTTTTTAGAGCAGGGCTTTCTTCAAAAAAGTGTAAACGATTTACCCGAGTCCAAACGCGACCTATATAATCACACCCGAAATTCAAAGGTCTTTGTTTTGTCACTTTAACAATTCTGGCTGAGGTCTATTAATGTTCGCTTAAGACTCCTTCGCCATCCTTGAGAAGACGTAATACTGTTCGTTTAAGCCAAAACATCGTCATCCTCCTCGCGAAGGCGTAATGCTGTTTGTTTAAGCCAAAACACCGTCATTCCCGCGAAGGC
>CAYURD010000192.1:0-3667 GCA_964446865.1 uncultured Glaciecola sp. | reverse complement strand
GCGAAAACCCGCGTCATCCTCGCGAAAACCCGCGTCATCCTCGCGAAGGCGGGGAGCTGGTGGATGTTATTACAAAACTAATAAAAACATGAGCTTAGCTAAGTTCGCACAGTTCCACGGGGGTTCCCGCCTACGCGGGAATGACGGGGTTTTGGCTTAAGCGAACAGTATTACGCCTTCGCGAGGATGACGAGGTAGTCTTGAGTAATCTGTGTTTAAGGCTTTTGACGCTGTATTAATAATACGTCTTCTTGCTCTAACGCTTTGTCTAAATTAGGCACAAGTGAGTTAAGCACACTAAAGGCCAATTCTTTGTCTGACTGAACAATGCCTGACCATGTATTACGCCCTGAATCTTTTGACTTATAAAGAGCGTGGTCAGCCAGTAAATGGACTTGATCCCAAGTGATAGAGTGAGGTGCAAAATGACTAAATGGATAAAGCGCAAAGCCTAAAGAGCTCGACAAGTGAAATTTATTGGATAAACCAACATCAAAGGCATGACTCGATATGGCGACTCTGATTCTTTCGACTAGTGCTTTTGCTTGTTCCAAGTTTTCAACTTCAGCAACAACCATATATTCATCCCCGCCCCAGCGGATGACAATATCTTCTTGTCGACTTTCTCGCTGTAAGATTTCGGCGACTTGGATAATGACTTGGTCGCCCGCGTCATGGCCATAGTTATCGTTGATTGGCTTAAATCCGTCTAAATCAAACATCAGTGCCATAATCCGCGGCCCAGAATATGCAGACATTCTATCGTCTAGAATAGCTTGTCCAAATGTGCGATTGATTGACTCTAGTCGTTCTGCCATTGCCTCAGCTAAATATCGACGGTTGTGCAAGCCGGTAAGTTGATCAGTAATACTGGCGTGAAGTAACTGTTCATTTGCTTCACTCAATTCTGCTGTTCGCGCACTGACTTCTTCTTCAAGTTGTATTTGATATATCGCACGCTGCTCATTTTTGCGACGGTAGTGTGTATAAATAAACCATAATACAGCACATAAAATTGCGATATAAATAGAATAAGCCCACCAGCTAAACCAGGGAGCTGGGTTAACGACTAAGCCAATACTTTTTCCTTTTTCATTCCAAACGCCATCGCTGTTTGAAGCAATTACCGTAAATTCATATTCACCCGCAGGCAGGTTGGTATAAACAGCGCGCCTGTTTCCTCTAACCTCAACCCAATCTTTATCAAAGCCATTGAGCTTATATTTAAATTGATTATTAGCGGGCGACGCAAAATCTAAAGCCGCAAATTCAAATGCTATTAAGTAATCTGTATAGTCAACTTGAATAACGCCCTCTTCGTTTAAAGCGTCGCCAATATTTTCTACAATATTTAGACGCTGAAAACTGGTGAAATCGATTTTAGGTGGAATTGGATTTGCTTTTATATCCTCAGGTTTGAATCGAGTCACACCGTTGGTGCCACCAAAGTATAAATATCCATCAGAAGCCTTGTGATAAGCACCTGAATTAAACTCATTGCCTTGTAAACCAGATGACTCTTTATAAATAGTCATCTCATACGATTCACTGTTTATTTTAACTAACCCTTTGTTGGTACTTCCCCATATGTAACCGTCATCATCTTCAACTAGCCCATATATAGCATTACTAGGAAGCCCGTTTTCAGTATTTAGATTAGTAAAAGAGATATCACCTCGTTCTTTGTTTTGTGCAGATAATATACTAATGCCACCACCCGCTGTTCCAATCCAAATATTACCCTTACTATCTTGAATGACTGACAATGCTCTATTAGCTGACAGAGAATCTAGCTTGCCTTGTCGCCGTGTTATTCTAAATGCAGACTCTGTTTTAGGAACAAAAACATTCACACCTGCATCCCACGTACCGAGCCATAGTGCATTGTCTTTTGACTCAAACAGGCTCATAATTTTGTTGCTGCTCAAAGAACTAATATCTGTAGGGTCATGCAAGAATGTTGTAAAATCATCCGTCTCTCTGTTGTACCGGCTTAAACCACCATCAAAAGTTCCTAGCCAAACTGTTCCATTTTCGGTCTTAAGAATTGATGTTACGCCAGACCGTTGCAAGGTATTGTCTTTGTCAGCATCGGCGTCGTAGTGAACAAATGTGTTTGTTTTAGGATTGTACTTGCTCGCGCCGCTAGAGCGATATCCAAACCAAATTTCTTCATCATTGACATAAGCAAACGACATCACTCGTTTTTCTTTTAGACCGTCACCATTATCTGTTCTAAGTGGCAAATGATAAATAGAATTTGAATCTGAGGTCAGTAAATCGACACCTCCGGTGCTTCCTATGTAAATTTGCTCACTGGCGGTACTGCCAATAAAATGTATATTGTTAGCTGATAAAGAAACTTCGTCTGTGTTACTTTTAAAAAAATGGTCAAACTGGGTTGTTTTCGTATTCCACTTATTTAGACCACTGAATGTGCCAACCCAAAAAACGCCAGAAAAGTCGCTATATAGGGACCAAATATTACCCGTTGTTAAGTCGCCTATTCCGCCCATTTGTTGTCTAACCGGACTAAAGGCCATTGTGGATGGCTGTCTATAATACAATCCGGTGTTAGTACCTATCCATAAGGTTCCATGTGCGTCTTCTGCTATTGCTAATAAGTTCTTTTGCTCAAATCCTTCAACAGCAAATATAAGCTCATCCATGTTGTCAACTTTTGGAGATTTTAGGTCTAATTTGAACAAGCCAGAACCGTTGGAGCCTATCCATAATACTTGTTCATCGTCGATGTACAACGACCGAATTCCTATTTTTACGGACCCACGTTCGCCTGTAAAATCTTTTGCTATAACATCTAGTCTTTGCGTAATTGGGTCAAAGCGCATTAGACCGCGCTTATTTGTACCTAACCACAACGCGCCTGTAATATCTTCGGCAATTGCGTGTATATCAATTGCTTCACTCTCGCTATCATTTAAAAAGTTATGATGTTTAAAGCGCTTATCTTGTTCAATATATTGGTTTAGACCTTTCCTTGTTGCTACCCACATAGTGCCGTCTAAACCTCTGTGAACGACCCTTACAAGTTTGTCATTAAGCGCTTGTTTGTTGCTTTGGAGATTATGAGTGTAGTTAATAAAAGTGTCAGAGCCTTTATTAAGAATGTTTACGCCGTCGTTTGTGCCCACCCACAAATTCCCGTTAGTATCTTCGTCGATAGAATAGATCCAACCGTCTGAAAGTGATGCCTCATCATTAAATTTAGGAAGGTAGCTTTTGTAACGAATACCGTCGAAGCGGTTGAGACCCTCTTGCGTCCCAAACCACATGTAACCGTGTGAATCTTGAAACATAGCAATGATGGTTTGCTGAGATAATTCATTGCTTGCGGTCACTTTTTCAAAACGGATATTATCCACAGAAGCACTACTCAAAGCAGAATAAACCGCCAAGAGTATGGGAACTGTAATGTAGCGCAATTTGTAAAATATACGTTTCATAATTTTGAAAATCTGGTCGCTTTTTTGACTCTCTAATATAAGCATATCGGCAAGGAGTCAGATAAATTTATTAAATATCATAAAAAAAGCCCTCTATTTTAGAGGGCTTGGTTGACTATTTATTTGAGATTAATTACCCATCTCATCTTACTGCCACCCGTCTACTACAATAGGTACTTCAACTGTTGGGTCAATTGGGTCGA
>CAYURD010000191.1:0-3720 GCA_964446865.1 uncultured Glaciecola sp. | reverse complement strand
TTTTGAATAACGCGGCTAACTATAATGCAAGCAATTATGGTGACAGCGTGCTTTTGGCATTTTTCACACTCGGTAATATCAATGTTGAATACACGTTTTAACCTCTGTGCCCATGACATCGCCTTAGCGTTATAAGGCTTGTCTGATGGCTTATCGTCTTCTTTGGCAAGTCGAGGGCTGTTTTTTCCTCGTTGTGATGCAGTAACTTGTTCACGCAGGTTGCTGTTAGGTGCGAATAAGGCCGAACTGCGCCGGTCACCGGAACCGGGTAAGGTTGAGCCTTGGTGGAGGGATTAATTGGAATAGTTTTGCTGTGTAGGAAGACAATCACAAAGAATGACGCCACAACTATCACATAAGCGCAATAATTGATTGAAATTTTTTTGACACACAAGCTTGTTCAGTTTAGCGTTCTATCAATTAAGTAAAAAAAGACATCATTTAATGTTGCTGTTTCAAATTTCTCTTTACGCAATGGCTTTGTGTTTATGCGCATTTACTTCGCTATATTTGTGGCGAAAAGACTTGGCGTTTCCTAAACGTTTCTTTTTACTATTTTTGTGTATCCAAGGCCTTATTAGCTCCTTCGAATGGTTAATGACAAACCCTGAGTCGCCTTACAAAGCAATGTGGCTCTTTGGTATTATGAGCTTATCAATATTAATGGCACCTTGCTTATGGTTGTTTGCACGCGATACTTCAGACAAAAAACCGAAATTGCCCAACTCGCATAAACTCATGCATATCTTGCCCATCTTAGTTGGCGTGGTGTTATTGTTGCCGCTTGTGTCGTCGATGCATGCAGGTACGTCTTTTGAACATCACAGTGACCCATTAAGTGCGCGACAGTCATATTTTATTTTGGGTAGTATGTTATTGATGACATGCATTTTCTTTTTACAATCTTCGTTTTATGCATTTTTGTGCACCCAAATACTGAATAGGCGAATGTCGTTAAACGCCACCATCTTTGCCAATAATGTTGATTCTTCTACAAAAGTGATGCGCGTTTTATTGATGGTGGTTATGGCTAATTTCTTAACCAATTCACTTCGAGTTTTGTACTGTTGGGCCTTAGATGACATCGCATCAGTTAACTTATTCTTTGCTTTCTTACAAACCACAGTCGTTTGTTATTTATGTTTTGCCGTGATCGTTCATTCTGCCCCCAACAATATTGTGCAACAAAATAAACGAAAAGAAATTCTATCATCTACACAAAAACCAAAGCACAACGACATATCAAAATATAAAAAGTCGACAATAGACAAGGCTCGAAAAGAAAAAGTGATGTCATCTATTTTGTGCTTATTTGAAACTAAAAAGTGGTATCGGCATTCCAACATCAACCTCCCTCAATTGTGTAAAGAGATTAACGATTTACCTTATGCAGTCTCTCAAGCAATTAATGAAAGTAGCTATCAGAATTTTTTTAATTTAGTGAATCATTTCCGGATTGAGGAGGCAAAAACTAAACTTGTACTCGCACCCAAAATGTCAATTTTAGAGATTGCTTATAGTGTTGGATATAACTCAAAATCCACATTCAATACAGCATTTAAAAGGCATACAAGGTTTACACCTAGTGCTTATAGAAACGCAAAATTAAGCCTAGTTAACCTCAATCCTGTTTAAGAAATGGCGCTCAGTACTGCTAGAATTGTGAATTTTATAAAAAGTGATATAAAACATATTCTTGCACCATTCCTTAAACAGGATTGAGGTTAGTTAATCAGGTTTTAACGAATTAATTATTCTTGAAAAGGTTCTAACCTATCGGCTCGGTCGAGGGTTTGCAAAGTAATCCGCACCATTGACACTTCCAAATCACTTTGTCGAGGTTTCAATTGTGCTAATCAAAAGTCTAATCATACAAATTACAAAGATAATTCAACATTGCTTTTCGAGATTATTGCTCTGGGTATATACGCTAGTTTTGTTGAGCGGATACGCAACTGCTGAACAAAATAAAATCACGTTTGACATTCAATCCGAGTCATATGCTAATGCCGTTGCTCGGGAAGATATGCAGGCTTTGTCAGAGCATTTTTTAGATACTTCTGTGTTTCTCCTTCAGGCTTTCCCTAGCATTCATACAAAGCCTCATATCCAACAGTATTTCACTCGCTTGTTTGAGCAAAATCTAGTGACAAGCTTTAGCCGTGATCCAATTGAAGTGGTTAACATGGGTCAAAAACAAGCCGAGGCAGGACAGTTTATATTAGATTTTATAGACAGTAGCGGCAATGCCCGTAGGATAAAAGGAAGCTATCTAACTATATGGAGAAGCTTTCCATCGAGTAATGCGAAAATCGAAGTGGATTTATGGAATTTTGATACTGCTGTGGACTTCAAGCACACCTTTGTGTTTGACGATATACCAAGTACCGTAACAGCTTATGAGCCCCATTTGCCAATTTCTTCCGATGCAAGTATTGAAATTGCCGCCTATTCAGCCCTGATAAAGGAGAGTGTTCTTCTGCGAGATGGCCACGTGCTTAGTAATCTTTACTCAAAAGATGGCTTAATCATCCCCAATCATAATCCGCCAATAAAAGGTCATGACGCCATTAGTACTTATTGGAATGAACATATTTTAGAAATTCCAAGCTTGGAGGGTTTGCAGCAACGGACAACAAAGTTAGAGGATTTAGGTCAATATGTCATTCAACATTCTTCGCATATTGTGGTTTGGCGAGCCGGTCAGTATTCCGGCGTTAATACGGGTAAGCATATAAGAATATGGCAAAGACAGCCTAGTGGCAGATTAAAAATACGAATTTTAGCAAGCGCATACGATATGTAAGCTCAGTTAACGTAATACCAAACCCTTTGCTGACCAGATTCCACGTGAAATGATTGTGCACGATATCGATGAGGCCGACAAAGTCTGTGAGTGCTGCCTAGGTTAAATGCATTGCATGGGCAAAGACGTGACAGAAAAGTTCGTCTTCGTGCTTGCCACTACTAAGGTAGAAGAGCACCATCGCTTAAAATACGGCTGCAGAGGCTGCGAGAAAAACGGTACCAAGACACCGATTAAACAAGCGCCGCCGGTGGCGAGCATTTTACCGAAAAGTTATGCCACGCCCAGCATCATTGCACAATTAATTACCGCTAAATACCAGCATGGCTTACCGTTTTACCGTCAAGAAGTGATATTGAGTCAACTGGGTATCAACCTATGCCGACAAACAATGTCAGATTGGCTGATTAAAATAGCCAATGTGCTCCACCCGATATTGTATGAGTATTGGCATAAGATACTGCTGCAACAAGAAGTGATTAAGGCAGACGAAACCACGCTGCAAGTCATTGAGGAAGACAATATTATCCAATTTAAAACATGGTTGGATAAGTCTGCGCCAAATGTATTGCCCAAAAGCTTATTAGGCACCGCGCTTAATTATGCATTCAATCAATGATAAAAAGCCATCCGTTACTGTGATGACGGTAGACTAGATATAGATAACAATAGGTGTGAGCGCGTTATAAAGCCTTTCGTAATGGGAAGAAAAGCCTTCTTATTCTCTAAAACAGTTAAAGGTGCAAATGCCAGCGCGATACTTTACTCTATCTCAACTTAATGCATCAGAGCTTAGCTGGTTCTTAGGAGCCAGCATAATTGCTTTAGAACTAACGGCGGCTTTACGTCATTTTCGCTAAAAAAAATATGGCTTCATATGTCAAACAAATACCTTCTGCAAAGGCAGTAATTTA
>CAYURD010000190.1:0-3809 GCA_964446865.1 uncultured Glaciecola sp. | reverse complement strand
ACCGCTGCCTTTTTTGTTTGACCTTGGCCCTAAAATCAAAGGCGACCCCGCTAATATTCCTAACTCATTGCAGTCATATTTTAGATATTGTGGTTGAGCGTTTCATTTCGATGCCCCATATCGAATACCTTATTCACGTACTAAAACTACTTCATTTTTACCTACAATTATATATTCTACACTACCATTGCCTCTTTTTAATTCTCCCTAAACTCAACAGTTGAGGCTGCCGAGCGAAGCATTCCCAGCAATGAGTGCCATAAAATTGAGACTCCTGTTACTTAACAAATAGCTCTAACCCGAGTCCAAGGCCATTCCCAACAATATGGCAAACAATACAAGGGTACAGCGACCCCGATTTCATCAACAAAAATAAGATAAAAAACGACCCAATAAAAGCACTTATTACTTGTGGCGGAATTATGTGTGATACGCCAAACATCAAGCTACTCGCTAGCATTGCAAGCCACACAGGGCGCGCTTGGCACATCCACGGAAACAAAAAACCACGGAAAAAGACTTCTTCGGCAATGGGGGTGATAATTATAGTCATCACTAAAATAGTAACGATCATCAGCCAAGACGAAGTTCGCCAATCAAAAACAGGTCTCATCATTCTCGCCCAATCGGGCATTTCGGTAGCTATGCTTTTCATCAACCATAAGCGAAAGGCAAAGCTCAATAGAGCTAAGAGTACTGCCCACCAGTAATATTTAAACGCGCAATTTACGAGCTTGATTGCGCTCTTATCTATCTTGTAATACTTGAGTCCCAAAAAATAGATAACAATACCAATACTACCAGCTTTAATTACTTGACCTAAAATTAATACATGCGGCGGAAGCTGATCACCTTCACCTAGATAGTTTTCAAATCCAATTCCTAACTTGACGATTTGAACATGAAGAGCTGAAAACAAAGCATAAAGCACTAAAAAGCTAAGTAAGATTAACCAACCTTGTTTTCTGCTCCAAGTTGATTCTATTTTGACAAACATGTGTACACCTTGATTTTATAGCGTTTCTATATCAAAGCAATCTATCAGCTTTATATCGAGGATTAATATGTAGGTAGATGTTGATCAACATTTGTTCAAGTCGAGCAAAAATTTACAGCGATCAGAGTAACCCTTTGGCAATAGCTACCTTTACAGCATCTTGACGATTGTCTACCGATAGCTTTTTGAATAAATGTGAATTGTAACTTCTAATGGTTGAAGGTGATAAATCAAGTTCACGGGCAATTAACTTGTCGGGTAACTTGTTTTGTATGCATTGCAATATTCGAACTTCTGCATCGCTGAGTTCGCTTTTTACGCCGTGATCGTTTTGCTCAATAGGTGTGTACTCTTGAACGTCAAGCAATACATTGGCATGGGACGTACTAATAATAAACGCTTTACCAATCGGGAACGCTTGCTCTGGAAGATGATCTATAAAATACAATTTACCATCAACATTCAGCCGTTTTTTTGAAGGCGCAAATATGCCAATTCCGGCTTCTGTCTCTACACTCACATTGGCAACTTTATGCTTTATCAAGCTTTGCCATCCATCATTTGTAAATAACTGTTTTTTATCTTTATAGAGTAAATAAATTTGCTTAGGTGCGTTCTTAAAAAGGTAGCTCCAAAATAAAAATACAATTAACAAGATGTATTCAACACCCTTTGTATAATCAAGAAATGAAAAGATAATTTGAGATAAAACTGTGAGTAGACAGAGCAAAACGATAATCAGTGCAAACAGTTTGGTCATAGATAAATACCAAAGCCTTATAAACACTGTCTGATACTCTTTAAGAGTCTTATTAATATTCATCACCTGCTAGCCTTAACGTAAATAATATCATAGTTTCTGCTGATTTTTACATACAGCAAGAATTTGATATTAATGAAACAAATGTAAGCATAGTCTAAATGTTAGCTGTTTTTGATATACGGTTACTAGCCAAGTTTTGCAGTCACAAAAGGAACTCTCATGAAATATCTTTTATTAATTTTGTTATTGGCAGCATTTTTCTCTCATGCACAAGCTAGCGACCAAGCACAAGCTAATAACAATCAGGCACAGGCTGGCGACCTCTCGGTTCATCGCTTCCATGAAGCGGGCGAGGGCTCGGTTAACACGTGGATTATTGAAGGCGCCGATGGCTTAGTACTCATTGATGCCCAGCGCACAAAGTCTGCGGGCGACGCCCTCGCAAAAAAAGTCATGGCGCTTCAAAAACCCTTGCGAGCTATTTTAGTGACCCATCCACACCCCGACCACATTGGCGGCTTACCAAGGGTGCTTGCAGCATTCCCAAAAACGCCAGTGTATTCATCACAAGGCGCCAAACAAGAAATGCTAAGTGATAGCCTAGGAGTATTTGCATTTGCAAAACGCGTCAATGGTGATGCTTTTCCAGAATCACTTGCGCCTATTACTCACATTACCAAAAATGGAGACCGCCTTGCTTTTGGTGATATCCGCATTGAGGTTAGAGAATTAGGGGCCGGTGAATCGATTGATATGACCGTGTTTTTATTGGAAAGCAACAATGCAATTTTTGTCGGTGATATTCTTGATAACAATATGGTCGGGTATTTGCTCGAACAAAGAACAGGCAAATGGATAGCACAAATTAACTTACTGGTTAATGCTCATTCGCCAAGTTTAACCGCATTCCCAGGTCACGGTGCATCAGCGCCTTTGCAAACTTTAGCTTCACTTCAGAAAAAATGGTTTGGAGACCTCTATTCTCTTATTAAACAAGCGCTTTCTGAAGGCGAATTGAACGATGCTAAAATAGATAAAATTGCCACTGCTTTTGCGCAAAAACATCCTAATCAGCTCGTTGTTGCACCCATACCAGATCTTATGAAATTAAATATTAAGGCTGTTGCAGACGAAATTACAAGAGAGAAGCAATCGGCACATTAGCCAGCGCTGTCTGAGTATAGGGAGAATTAAAGCGACTTACTACCCTCTGTAACAGCTGTACTTTTGATTGGGTTGGTTTATTTAAATGTTCGGTTGGGGACGCTTTGCATGGCATGTGAGCCTTTAAATTCATGCGTAGATAGGCCATTGGTACAGAAAATTGTTGTCTGGCATGTCAAAACTCCTACCATGAAGTACTCTACTTTTTATCTAAATGTGCCAATATTTTTTGAATAACAACAGTATCTATAATGCAGGCAATTATGGTGACATTGTGCTTTTGACATTTTTCGCACTCGGTAATATCAATGTTGAAGACTCTTTTCAACCGCTGCGCCATGACATAGCCCTTGCATGGTAAGGTTTATCCGATTGCCTATCTTCTTGATTGATAAGTTTCGGACTGTTCTTGCCTCGCTGTGATGCAGTTACCTGCGCACGAAGCTTGCTATTAGGTGCGAACACGCCAAAAAATCGAGTGAGGTTGAGTCTTGGTGTTGGAATGAGCGCCACTAGTTTGCTAACGAAATCAATAGAGTCAAAAAATACATGAGTTGTTCCGTCACGATACGGGGTTTCAGTTCATAACGGACTTTTCCATATCACGTTGAACGAGGCCGACTTTCACTAAATATTTAGCGATGCGAAAGCCAGCCCGGTTGACTATGTGAGTTGAAATTGCGCGGTGAATAATTTGCATCACTTTGCTTAACTCACTGGGATATCTTGCAAGCAGCAACCGTAAGGGAATGGGTAGGCTTAAAACATAAAACTATAAACCCAGTAAACATTAACACTCTAATAATACCTCAAATCTTCAGCTTTCCCTCTAAATGCATAATAAGTAAACGCGGTATATATAAAGATTATAGGGATCACGATCAC
>CAYURD010000189.1:0-3892 GCA_964446865.1 uncultured Glaciecola sp. | reverse complement strand
TATCGTGCTATCAAATGGAGTCGAATACAATAGATGAAACTCTCACTTGAAACGGCTGCTTTTGTACTAAAAGTATGTTGTCGGTGCGCCTTTGTTTCTGTGCTATATACTCATAACTGCGTTAAATATTGGTCTTTATCAAAGTCTAATGTTTGTTTGCCGTAGGCAATTAGTCAGCCATCGGAGGAAACCACAACTGAGGCGTACGTTATGACTCTTATTTTCTTTTTGATTATTAAAAACCTAAGCTAACAAACGCTAAGGCTGCTTTGTATCAAACATCGTCTTCATCTGATTAGCAAAAGCAACGAACTTCTCTTTCAAAGTCGTTTTCACTTTTATGTCTAGACCCGATAGCAGCACAAGACCTTTTACGGTAATTGTTGGTGCATTGCGCGGTGCTATTGAAGCAGCTTTATTACTTACGCCGCCTAAGATGCAAAATGCTTTAGAAATCACATTTACGTTTTCTGGCACATAAATATCGACGCCACCAAATAGGCTAAAGACTTCAATAGTGACATTGGGAGAGCTGAATCTTGCGTCGGTAAAGTCGATGTCATTACCACCGAACAAGCTAAATACGCGGATAGTTTTAGGAACCGGCCATTGGCCAGCTAAGTCAGAACCACCTAAAATGCTGACAAGGGTAGTGACTTCTTCTGTAGCTTCGTTACTGTAGTTAATGCTTAAGCTTTCTTCCTTTGACTTTTTAATGGTGTCATCAGGCGTCTGCTCGAGGTCAGATACTTCATCTAGCATTGCTTGGTTTGTGCTTGCGGCGATAACGGTATCGAGGCGCCTTTCGAATGCTTCAGAAGATATATAGCCGTGGCTATAATTGTGAACGAGTATATCAATGACTTCTTCTTTGACGACTTCGCTGGGTCTATCTTCTATTTGTACGGGCATCTTGAGTTTCCTATTGCAAAAATGTGGTCATATTTACCAAAAGTAATTTATTAATGCATGCTTTGTACCAATCTTAAAATACAATTAAAACAATGGTTTATTTTTTATTGGTTTTTTAACATAGGTGCAATATGCAAAATATTGGTAAAAAACACTAACTATTTTAATTAAATCCAGCCCTTCAAACTGATAAGTTTGCTACTTCAACAAGTTCTTAAATTTTCGCGGACTACGCTTTTTGGGTTTCGCCACAGTCAAGCGCAAATCTTTAATCAGTGCCTTGCTTTTATCAGCTGCGACACGCGCAACTACCAAAGAAGTGCCATCACCATTAGCACGAGTACTCAATTGTTGAACGACGCCATCGGTTTGCCATGTTTTTCCGTCATGGCTGCCTTCTATTTTAAAAAAGTAGTCGTAACCCAGTTCATCGTTGCGCTGAAATGCAAGCGCTAGGTAGTCACCTTGAGCATCACTGACTTCAATTAAATGGGGTTTTTGTGTTGGGCTTGGTGAGTTTGGATCTTGTGGATTTGTTCCAAAAACAAATTCGTGAAAATTGCTGACGCCGTCGCTGTCTGGATCATCTGAAGCCTCTGAAACGACATACTTTTTTTCAAATGCATCCGATAGTCCATCGCCGTCTGAATCGGCTGGCGGCAGCGGCGCTTCTGAATCTGTATTGTAAAGATCGTACTGCGCAAGCATTGGCTCAAGCTTAGCTTTTTCGGCCAATAACATGGCTTTATGCGCGCCTTCTGGAAGATCTGTTATTTTAACAAAGCTATCATAATCAGCGGGCGTTTTGCTAGCGTCATACCACAAGCCGTATCCATCCCTTAGCACCTTGTCATTGCGTATCATCTGCGCATCAATACGCATCGCATAGATGTATTCTCGGTGTTGTTCAGCCTTTCCTGTAAGGTAGGGCCACATGCTTTTTCCGTCAAGCTTGTCATAATCTTTAGGAAACTCGAAGCCCATGATATCTGCCAGAGTAGGTAGGATGTCAGTCATATCAGCTTGAATATTTTGTCGCCCTTGCACAAAATTTTCTACACCGGGCGCATAAATCACCATCGGTACATGTGGCCCTTGTTGGCGATGAACCGAGCTTTTTCCCCAGCGTTCTGTAGCGTTGTCTGCTGTGAAAATAATTACGGTATTGTTTAGTTCCCCCATACTTTGAAGTTTTTTAATGTATTGCCACAATTGATAATCTAAATATTCAAGGTGATAACTGAGTCCTTCAGGTGTGATGTTTTCTGACTTATAACTTCCATCTTCTTGCTTTATATATTTTGCGTCTGCTCGGCTATAGCTTCCAAACTTGTCGCCGGCTTCGGTATAGGTGATTTTTGGCGTGGGCACCCAAGTTGACGGATTGCCTTTAACCGCAGGATCACGTGCTGTATGACCCAAGTGTGGCGTGTGATAGACAAAGAATGGTTTACCAGATGACTTAGCACGATCCATAAAATCAAAAATGTATTCCATCTCAATATCCGGCGCATAGTCATTCAATGTGGTTTTTACATATTTATAGGGCTCAGCAGGAAAGTCTGGATGATTGATAAGTTGTATTTCAGGCCACCAATAAAAAGATTTGTGGTCCCAATGTTTAGGATTAGCCGTGCGGAATATTTCGAAAGGATTGTCATTAGGCGTACCAAATGGATTCCAGTTTGCACGTTTAATTTCAGCAGGATTAAACACGCCTTCATTAAATCCCATGCTGAGCAAATCTGCGCCGTCGGTGTTATGCGTTTTGGACACCCAAATATTTGCATAACCAGCATCTCTGCTCATATTCCCAAGCGTAATAGGCGCACTCTGATAAGCAACATATTGCGTGTGGCTATTGCGGCCCATATGGCTGTTATCCCAGTACTTATTTTGATGAGCATAAGTACCGTTCATAATTTGAACTCGTGTCGGCTTGCAAATAGTACTGGCCCACATTGTTTCAATATAGCTGCCACCTTCGGCTGCTATTCTATCTAAAACAGGCGTTTGTGCACGACGATCGCCAAACCATTTACTCGACTCGTAAACTGGAAACTCCCTAGCGCTAATATCGTCTGCCATAATCAAAATAACGTTCATGGGCTTTGCTGCAACAAGCTCCATGTTAAACAAAACCAATAGCCCTATTAGTACTCTTTTCATATTCACTTTTCTTATATTAATTTTTTACGTCTTTTTGAGCGTATATTTAAGCTTATATTCAAGCTGATATTTAAGCAGATAAAAACACGCTAAGATTATTTCGTTAATATTAGACTAATTAAGGCTTATTGATCTCTTTATTCTTTGACTGACAGCTCCAGTTAACAATAAGTAATAATTGTTAGTTTTTGAAAGGCATCACTTTATATTCACATTAAAGCCAAGTCATTACCCCAATCACGCCGAAGTTAAGCAGATAAAAAGTGATGCATAACTGCAATAGCAAATAGATTGAAGCGAGGACGAATAGCACTTTGGCTTTTATAAGCTGCTGGGTTTTTACATGAACAAAGCTGCTGTATAGCGTACCTGCAAACATCAATAAAGTTGAAGCAAAAAGACCTAAAGAAAAAACAGTAACACTGCCCAGTCTTTCTACCGGTGATAATATTCCCAATACTAAAAACAGCAGAAATAATAAGGGGCCAAGTAGCGCTAACATTATATTTTTACGTTGTTTTCGACGTGCAACTTCGTCTTCTTTTCCCAGGAGTAACTTGCCACGTAAACGCTTTATCAACCAAATCATCGACATAATCATAAAGCTAATTAATAAAAGCATCCAGACCAGCAAAATAAGCTTATCAATAAGTGCTAAAAATCCAGATTCCTTTTTAAAGACTCTATCGCCATAGTGAAGCACTTCACCTAAAATAGGGTCATTCGCCACTTTCATCACCACTTCATTTTGCGAATTTACCCACTGGCCACTCCCAATATAAACGAGTTCTCTTACCCAGCCCTTTGGAAA
>CAYURD010000188.1:0-3975 GCA_964446865.1 uncultured Glaciecola sp. | reverse complement strand
AATGGGAGTTTATGTTACGGTGTTGATAGCTAACAATGAAATTAAAGCGGACATTGGTGAGAGCGGCCAACGCCGCTTACTTTGGTGTTAGAACTATGGTGAAACTCATATCTTTTTTTGTGGTGTTTTCGGTAAGCTCTTTTGTCGAGGCGTCAATTGACAAACCGCTAACGTGGAATAAAGTGGAAGTCACTACGCACAATAACGTGAAAATAAAAATCGAATTAGAATCAGACTCCATGAAGATACGTGAGTTTATAATTGATGACGGCGACAAAACACTTTTATTAAATCAAAATTTGTATTCTGATATATTACAGCCGGATTTAAGCAGTATTAGAGTATCTGAAGGATGCCAGCCATTGACCATGGAAGGAGATAAATTACAGGGTATTCCCATTTGTAACTTGCAAATCAGCTTTGAAATAATTGAAATATCGGATTTAGAAAATGAACCTATTTGGTATGAAAACCCACAAGTGACGTTCTTTATAAGGAACGCCAGCATAGACAAACGTTTAATGACAAAAAAGAAATCGGAAAGTATGAGGTCACTTCAATGGATGGGTTCAGATGGGACGATTACTAAAAAGAAGATGATTGACAATGATTAGTTTGAGGTATAAAAAAATCAATTCGGACATTGCCAAGAGCGGGCAACACCGCTTAATTTGGTGTTAGGCTCTACTATACATATGCTCTCTGAATCGCAAAAAATAGGAACGTATAAAGCACTCGGTCAAGTTGCGATGGGTAGCGGCGGGAGCGAATACAAATGTGCTTGGGCTTTAAGCTTGCTTGAGCAAGGCTTGGAAACACCAAACCTAGCCATATTGGCTACTCTTATGAAGCCCATAAATGAATTTGAGGCAGATGATTACTTCAATAGAGTTTTAAATGAGTTAAGTATCGAACGCCCGCATGATGAAGAGGCGATCGAAGGTTATGCCAGAGTTTTAGTGAAAGAGGTAGTTGAAGGATTTTTAGAGCCTGAAGCTGGGGCCTCAATGATATATAGCGCAAACATCAAACTTGACTACCCTAGTTCATTTTGTGAATTTACAGTTCTTGAAGATGAATGGTATTGTGAAAGTATTAACGGTTGGTCAAAAGAGCAAAGAAAAAACGAAATTATCCGTGCGTGCAAAGAGGCTTATGAGGTTCTCAGTTACCCAAGCATATTTGAAGCCTAACAAATCAATTAACTACGGCCTTTGGCGCTGGACGCAGCAAAGTTGCGTCGGTTGTTGGGGGGTTAATTATCAAGGAGAAATATGGGACATTACAACATATCTCCAATGAATGGTTGGACTTCTGATGACAAAAATACTGAGATAGTTGGGCACCTATACAATACGTTTATGCCTCTCGTGAATTCCGGTGATTGGAATTATTACAATTTTATGAGTGGGCAAGGTTGGTTTGAGCAAGAGAATTGTGGAAGTCTGTTTGTCGACTTTATTAAGTCAGACGATGACGACGCCGAGATAGAATATATTAAATCTTTACAACTTAGCCTAATCAAGTCTAATTCAGATATTCATAAAAAGGTGCTCCAAATATCTAAAGAATATGAACTTACGTGGAGTTGTACGGATGATAGTTAACAAGAATTTTCAAGCGGACACTGCCCAGAGCTGGCTGCACTGCTTATTTGAGTGTTATGTTTTTGGAGAGGATTGATGTCTATATTAAAGCTTACATTTTGTTTTCTGATTGGACTAATTTTAGGCGTAGCAGCTTCTGTATATTTTTTAAGAATACATTTAGCAGAGAGACATAAAAAAGACTTAAAGACGGATATCTGGCAAAAGCTGCCAGCTAGCGCTTAAATTGAAGTTATTGTCTTAGAGGATGCGTTGATGGATAGAGAGCAAGCAAATAAACTGTTTCATGCACTTGCAAAGGTAATGTCGCCTATTGAGAGCACGTGTGAAAAAGCAATTGATACTATCAGAGATGATGACTCAATAAGTGATTTAGACAGAAAAACAGTCAAGGAATCCACAAAAGAGCTTTTATCCGGGGTCCTTGGATTGCAGTTTTACTTGAAAAAACACTATCCTGAATTTGATAATATTGGCGAAGGTGAAAAACTGTGGAAACAACTCAGAAATGAGTATGACAACGGAAAATAACAAAACGTCGAAGTCGGTTAAAAACAATAGCGGTTTTTACCGCCTAATGTGGTGTTAGGCCGAATAATGATATTTTAATTTAGTTGTGGTCATTACAACGCATGTGAGCCGCTTTTTTGGGTGTTAAGTCTCGGTGTTTGTCAAGACAGTTGTCGCTTCAACTTAATAAATTAACCCACTTTTTTACCTTTCTCAGGATTTAAATCTACCGTATCTTTCCTTGCCCAGTCCCGAGTACTTTGATGCCACCTAGATGGCTGCTTGTTCTTTTGTTCTTCATACAATGCTTTGCGTTTTTCCAAGATATCAATGTCTAAACCAAGATGACGCTGCTGCGGTGTCACGAACTTAATCTGACTATGTCGGTGCTCTTCGTTGTACCAAGTCACAAAGGTATCTACCCAAACTCTTGCATCTTCAAGTGACTCAAAGCCTTCTGAAGGCCAACGCGGGCTGTACTTTAAGGTTCTGAACAGTGACTCCGAATAAGGATTATCGTTGCTCACACCAGGTCGTCCTCTTGAGCCTTCTATGCCTAAATCACGCATCTTGGCTTGCATCGTTAAGCTTTTCATCGGACTGCCATTATCTGAATGCAGTACAACATGATTATTTGTACATTTCTCGCGCCATACCGTGCGCTCTAGCAAGTCAGCCGCCTTTTCACCTGTTTCATTTTCGTGCACTTCCCAACCGACAATCATGCGACTAAACACATCGACAATCATATACAGATAATAGAACTGGCCGATAATTCGAGATGGGCAATACGTAATATCCCAAGACCACAACTCGTTTGGCTTTGTAGCCACATGAGGTGTTGGCTTAGCAATACTTCCTTTAGGTTTTGCTCGCCCTCTATGATGCAACTGATTTTTAGCCTTCAGCACCCGATAAAAACTCGATTCTGATGCGATATAAATACCTTTATCCGCCAGCATGGGCACAATTTGACTCGGTGGCAATTTGGCATATTCGGGCTCATTGCACACAGCAATAATTAACTCATGCTCCCACTCTTTGAGCTTGCTTATCGGCTCTGGCCGTTTAGCGTCAGGGCGAAGGTCTTCAAGAATTTCATCGCCACATCGCCAACGTTGCAGCGTTCTTATCGATATGCCCACCTCATTACATGCCTTTTCCTTCCTTGCACCGGCATCTATTGCTTCATCAATCAGCTCGATGTAATACCGCCTATCTGACAGGGACGTTAACTGTCCTCGTCTTCCCCCCAGTAGGCATTTAACTTTTTTCTGAGCACCAACAAGGCTGCGGTTTCCGCTAATGCCGCCTCTTTGCGTTTTAACTCTTTTTCAAGCTGGCGTATTCGCTTTTTGTCAGCTTTACGCTCCGCTATTTGCTGCTGTTTTCTTTGAGCTGTTGTTTGATTACTACCGATACAGGCGGCTTTCCACTCCTTAACTTGCTCAGGGTAAATGCCTTTGCTTCGGCAATACTCGCTCAGCTCAGTTTCAGACAAGGTAGCGGTTTCAATCACCACCGCAAACTTCTGCTCAGATGTCCAGTTATCGGGATTGTTACTCTTGGGCAAAACACTCTCACCATATTGTTGAACGCCATACTTAGACTTCCAATCATACAAGGTTGAGATGCTGATGCCTTGTTCTTTTGAGAATTTTCTTAATGACTGACCACTCTCAACCCAACTTTGCACCATAGCTTTTCGTTGTTGCTCAGGATATCTTTTCACTTCAAATTAACTTACCGCCACCTCTCTTGTTTACGATTTAACTAACACGACATCTATTCTGACAGAGGGGGATGATGAGTTCTTATTTTACGAAAAGTTAGAAGACGGCAGTATAAAAACTATTAG
>CAYURD010000187.1:0-4094 GCA_964446865.1 uncultured Glaciecola sp. | reverse complement strand
TTCATTGACTTTACTCCGCCGCTTTAATTGGTAACTTGATAAGATCTTCTGGCACCAAACCTTGCGCCATACGAACCGCTTGAATCGTTGAATCTATATATTCACCGCCAAGCTGTTCCCAATCACGAGCATCATTATCCCAAACCCATGCATTTTCTTGGTCTAGACTTAACGCCAACAATGCGGTACGGCCAAGGTTGAAGAAATCAACCTGAACTTCAGAACCACCAGTAGTGATTGCGCCTTTATATGACTGAATACGGTTACCGTACTCATTCTCGATTGAATATGCATCTAATACTTGACGAAATTGCTCAGATACAGTGACGCTTGAGTTACCCATTAGGTCGCGCAGTCTTTCAACGCGGTCAAGACGCTCTGTCTTGTTAATTGGCACATCAAGGTTGATGAATTGTTCTAGGCTATCAATCATGCGGCCCATTAACGGCACGATGTTTTGCTTAGTCTCTTCGATTGAGTCTATTTGACTCTGAAGCGAATCGATGACTCGTTGTTGGTCGGCAACTAGTGTCGCAATGTAGTCGTTGTAAATCTTCAAATTTTCTGTTTGGTCAACCACAGCTCTATACTCAACGAGTAATTCTTGTGCTTGTTCAAAAAGACCATTTATCTTTTCTTGTGACTTAGCTGCTGCTACATGGATTTTTCGCTCTTCGTCTTGCACATCTTGGAGCGGGCCAGCGACAGCTATACTTGCGCTAGAAAGTGCTAAAGCACCTGCTAGACAAGCAGCGATGTGAGTTCTCTTGCTCATTTTGGACATATTCCCAACCATTTAAATCTGTTGTTATAACCACCAAGGTGATCAAATAGGGTTTATAGTTATTAATAATTATGCCCTACTAAAGTCGGGCACGCTCATAAATATTCACAGGATGTTACATAAATGTCAAGAAACTAGCGACGCTAATAACAAAAAATAATTGTTAGAAAACGCTTGACCTTTTTGAAATGTATCATTTTTGTAATTATTTCTTCACAACTATAATTAATTAAGGCTTACAGCCGATATTGTTTAACGAATAGTTATAAGAACATTTAGATCACAGACAGTTACTTGGGCCTTAAGTTCAGTTAATAAAACAGGAAAATACACCTTAGTCTGTCTGATAAAAATTGATAAAGCCTAAAACACGTAAACAATATGTAAATGACGGGGAAATATAAATTGAAACTTGATGACGATATCCACAACTACTACGAGCAGCTTGTGTTAGAACACATTGATGAATTGGGTCTAAGTAAACACAAAGACAACAATTATTTAGCTGACTTGACCTGCCTAGCGCTTAATCAGTTGCCACCAAGATACATTAGATATGAGGTTGATATGGCATTTTATCTACCTAATTCTGAGCGCCAACAAATGAGAATGAACGTGATAAATGCTATTCAAGCGGGTTCTGATTTTTTGAATGAGCATCCTGCTAAAAAGTGATGGTGGCAAACTCCAGCCACATCTCGGCACATGAGTCCCTTAGTACGGCTGCTCCCTTCCGGGCCTGACCGGGTTCCCAAGTTGTCATTGCGAGAGAACCAGAGTTTACCATTGAAATCGGCCTGATAGCCGAACGCCGTGAATTATGCCTAGGTAGCCAATCTTATGCAAGTGCATTTTTCAGCTTTTACACGACTTATTTTACGGACTCTCTAAATCGACTTTCGGCAATAGCATTGGCGACTAATTCGGTGGGGAGATCTTCGTGTTGAGCCCTTTTAATTATGGTATCAACAGTCTCGCCAATTTGATCAAGTTTTTGAATAAGCGCTTCATCACTGCTGTCATCTTGAGCTTGATGATAAATATCGATTATTCCGCCAGCATTTATCACATAATCAGGCACATAAATAATACCTTTGCTTTTCATTTTTTCGTCAAGAGATTTGTTGGCTAATTGATTATTAGCAGCACCTGCAATAATAGTTGCTTTGAGTTCTCGCAAAACGTCATCGGTGATTGCGCTGCCCATGGCACATGGGGCAAAAACATCAACATCGAGCGCGTGTATCTTGGCGTTTTCAACAATAGTAGCGTCAAGTTCTTGCTGTGCAATTAATAGGTTTTCATCATATATATCAGATACGTATAACTGTGCGCCAGCCTTGTGCAAGTGACGAGCGAGTCTGAGCCCAACATGCCCTACTCCTTGAATTGACACCTTGCATCCTTGTAAATCACTTCCCATTTTATGCTTTACGGCAGCTTTGATGCCGCAAAATACACCATAAGCAGTCGCAGGTGCTGGGTTGCCATCAGGTTTATTACCGTCTACCGAATAACGTGCTTTGTTGCCTGACACATATTGGGTTTGTTGGGCCATAAGATCAACGTCTTGAACACTAATTCCTGAGTCTTCAGCAATGATATATCGTCCATTAAAGGAGTCAACAAAACGCCCCATTGCGCGCATTAAATCGACGCTTTTATGTTGCCGAGGGTCACCAATAATCACCGCTTTACCACCACCTTGGGGCAAATTAGCCATTGCAGCTTTATAAGACATTCCCATTGAAAGTCGTAATACGTCGGTTAGCGCTTCGTCACTATTTGCATATGGAAACATGCGACATCCACCTAAGCTAGGGCCAAGCTGCGTATTGTGCACTGCAATAATTGCGTGTAATCCACTTTGAGGATCGTGACAAAAAGCTACGTGTTCGTGCTGGTCAAAATCAGGATGTTCAAATAACGCCATATTAGTCTCTATTTATTATCATTATGTCGACACATTGTTGATCATTGAATAGTAGCGGAAACCCTAAAGGATATTTGTTGCTATTCATTGAGCATCTATTCAGCTTGATAAATTAAATCAATAATTGATTCACATTTATAGGATATTCATCCTATACTTAGTTTGATTTTAGTATTGCTGACAGTGTGGGCAGCTTTTCTTAAAAAGATAATACATCATTCACTCTCCAACTTAATAAAGAACACAATATGAAGCTAGATAAATTTGACCGCGAAATTCTTCGCGTGATGCAAAAAGATGCCACTGTCTCTATGGCAGAACTTAGTCAATATGTCGGTTTGTCACATACGCCTTGTTGGCGCAGAGTAAAGCGCATGGAAGCAGACGGCATAATTAGACAAAAAGTGACGCTGCTTGATGCTAAAAAGCTGAACTTGGGTGTCTCAGTATTTATCTATGTCACGCTAAAAAACCATGATGGTGATTCATTAAATAAATTCGAGACTGCAGTGCAAGATATAAACGAAATCGTTGAATGCCACACAACGAGCGGCGACAAAGACTATTTACTTAAGGTAATTGTACAAAGTATTGAAGAATATGAGCATTTGCTTAAGTCTAAATTAACTAGCTTGCCTTTGGTTGATCATCTAAGCTCAACCTTTGCATTGAAACAAGTCAAAAATACAACGGCGCTACCTATTTAGCGCTATTTTACTGCGTCTATTTGTTGCTCAGGGCTTGCATCTACAAATGCGTCAATTTCCATACAATTATTGTAGACCTTCAACACGACAGGATACTTTGTCATGTCTACGCCAAATCGCAAGGCGTTATAAACTTGTGGCACCAGACATAAGTCAGCAATCGTTAACGAAAAACCATACGCATATTTTCCAGCTCTGTTAAACAAACGTTTTTCTAGCGCGGCAAGCCCTTGCTCTATAATATCCTTCGCCCATTTGTTTGCGCCGTCTTGAGATGCCCCATACTCGTTTTTAAGTTTGTTTAATACTCTTAAATTAGCGACAGGTTGAATGTCACAAGCAATGTCTTGGCAAATCATTCTAATGCGCGCTTTGTCGGTCGCATGCACAGGCAGTAGTTGCGCGCCAAGCGGATACTTGTCATCTAAATACTCAATTATTGCTAAGGATTGATTAAGTGTGATATCCGCATCTTCATCCACTAATGTCGGTACTAACATTGCGGGATTCAAACGTTTGTATTCTTCTGTTTTTTGTTGACCGCCCTCTTGTACCAAGTGAACGGGAATATATTCATAATCTAACTGTTTTAGATTAAGCGCGATTCTCACCCTGTAAGATGCTGATGAACGCCAATAACCATATAATTTGAGACTCACTACTGCACCTC
>CAYURD010000186.1:0-4140 GCA_964446865.1 uncultured Glaciecola sp. | reverse complement strand
CAATGTATGAAGACACTTCAAAACCGTTTGTTAAGCGAACACGACATACTTTACGCATGGCTGAGTTCGGCTTCTTTGGAGTGGTGGTATATACGCGAGTACATACACCACGGCGTTGTGGGCAAGCTTGTAAAGCAGCTACGTTAGATTTCTCTACCGGCTTTTTACGGGGCTTACGCACTAACTGGTTAACTGTTGCCATTAACTAGCTCCTGATAAAAACTAAAATACCCGATGGCGTTTACAATACCTCGGGCGCTATTTTGCAAACCACCTAAACTTCTATCTACATGAAAGTATTGATGTTTTGCTGCTCGATTACCCAAAAAAGATGCGCATAAAAATCTTTATTTACACAAGAAGCAATGTTGCTACCCGCTACACTTCACTTTTTGATGAAATATAGAACACTAATTTTGGGTCGCGAGATGGTATAGATGATCCAGCCTAATGTCAAGCCCCATCAGCGTTTTACCGCTACTCACAGGGATTATTTTTATTTGGCGTGTGGTGAACATAAATAGAGTCGAATATAGCATTCAGCAATGCATAGATTAATTGTCCAACAAGACCAATAAATAATTTGCTGAGCCTCTTATAAATTAAAATTGAATAATCGATACGGAAGTTAGTCAGTATTTTTGAAAGGCTGACTCGATACAGACTCTTGAAATTTAAAAACATTATTGCGCTCCACCGCAGCTTTTAATTGCGATAGATAATAAATTCAAGAGGTATTTAATTCGTCCGTTTAGGTAAAACAAAAGGTATGGATCGTTCTAGGTATACCTTTTTTAATTTGCGCCTTTTGACTCGCGCCATGGGCTGATGTGTTTTTTGTGATGCAAATTATATAGTATTTTTACAAGACCTATTAATTGACGACTTTTTGCATCGCTTTGTCATCCAAATGAACTCTTTTCATAGGCTCTCCTGCTTTTTGGCGCTCAACCCATTTCAGGTTCAAACTCACAAGGTAGGTCACTTGCAATTGTGTCCGCTTAGTTTCAGGGTCTTTTTTAACAAATTGTTCTGGAATTATTATCCAGCCGTTGAAGTCTCGAATAACATCAACTATGGGTACGTTTATCAATTCTGGATATGCACGTCTTGTAATAGAGATTAGATTTTTTGCTTCTGCATCATCTACGCCTGTCTTCATTACCCCATATTCAGATTGCTTATGCTTAATGTTATATTCGTCGGCAATAACATCAGCACTCATCACGAATAATGATAAGAATAATAAGTGTATTGAAAAATTCTTGTACATAGTTTGAACTCCTCATTTGCTGACATAAAATAATCAAGCAGATTATCTTAGTCAATAGACTTTCGATACTGCGAAGGTGTCATACCTTTAATATCTTTAAATGCGGTATTGAAGGTGCTTTTATTTGCGTAACCCGATTGCATCGCAAGATCAAAAATTTTTGCACTTGGCGTTTTGTGAAGTTGAGAACAAAAGTAACGACAATACAATGCCGTTTGCAGCCCCTATTAGATATAAATATGTCATCTATGTTTGCTCTCGGTTCAGCTTTTGGTTTGGCTAGCGCTTTTGTCTAACGATTTTTACGCCTTTCCATATTTTCTTCACAATCACCAATAATGGGCAATTGTCGTAAAACCAACATATTCGGGTCAATAACAAGATGTTGCTCTGAATTAATAGGCACAACTGCACCGTTGCTGCCTACTTCAATAGTGAGAATATCTTTGTCAATTTGCACTTCAATCGGCATTGGGAAAGGCAGGTCTTTGGGCGTATTCCACTTAAGCTTGAGCGTAGAATCATCTCTTTGCACCTCAAGCTCTGGTAGTTCTGCTTCTTTTAGGTACACATCAAATAGCCAAGTGTAGTCTTTACCGCTTAAGCGGTTAACAATATCAACATAGTCTTGAGTGCTTCTATAGCGTGCGGTTATTGGCATATTAATGACCCGTTCATAATTAGCTTCACCATATACTAGCTCGCGAGCGGTATCCCAAAACAGTTCATCTCCTAGTAACCACTTAAGCGTATGTAGTGTCCAACCGCCCTTTCCGTATATATCAGAATTAAATGCTTCGTCTGAACTAATGTCCCCTTCAAGCACAATCGCTTTGCAATTCACTAAGCCAAGATAAGACTCATACATACTGTGTTTATAAGATGCTTCGCCAAATAAATACAAAGAATAAAGCGGCTGCATATACAACCCAAAACCTTCATGTAACCACGCATCGTTAATGGTTTTATGCGTCATTACATTGCCAAACCACTCATGGGCTAGTTCGTGATGCAATAACCAGTCATAACCGCGCGTATCGCGCACATACTTTTTACCATATGCATTAATGGTCTGATGCTCCATCCCTAAATGCGGTGTTTCCACAAAGCCCAGTTTTTCGGATGGCCAAGGGTATGGTCCTATCAATTTTTCAAAAAAAGCAATCTGTTGCATTAGATCGTCATCAATCATCTTGGTCGCTTTGTCTACATTTTCTGGCAATGCCCAAAAACGAATAGGCACTTTTGCGCCCGACACGCTATTGTACACTCGCTCAACAAGCTCAAAAGGACCAATATTTAACGCAATGTTATAGTCGCTTGCAGGAACGCTTAAAAGCCACTCGTATCGCGTTTTATTATTAGGTAAGGCAACCGTTTTTTGCAGTACGCCATTAGTGACAGCGACTAAGGGCTTTGGTACGGTCAGCTTAATACTTGTGACGTCTGCTTTGTCAGCAAAGTGATCTTTGCATGGCCAAAATAGGTCGCAGCCCTCGCCTTGCACGGCTGTCGCGATCCAATCTTCGTTTGAGGGTGTTTTGCTCCACACAAAACCACCGTCCCAAGGCGCATTTAAAGCTACGTGCGGTTTACCCGAGTAAGTGATAGAAGATACTAGTTTATATCCTTTATTGTGTACTTCAGGTAAATAGATAGTAATGAGGCCGCTGATTCGTTCATACCTAACATCTTTAGAATCAACTTGTACTTCAAGTAATTCGAAACGAGGATCGAGTTTCAATTGGACCTTGTCTGTTGGGTTAAGCAATATAAACGAGGTATCAACTTGACCCTTTATGGACTGAGTATCGGGGAATAATTCAATATCAATGTCATAACGCACAACATCTGTTTTTGCAGCTATATCAGATATCTGACCACCCGTATTGCCGACTACTGGATCAAGTGGAGGAATAGACTGGCATGAAAATAAAAAAGAACAATAAAGCAGTATTACGAACTTGATGAAGTTTTGAATATCCATATTGCATCCGGTTTTTATTCTGAAAAGCGAGCTAATAAACAATTTACCTAAAATGAGTTTACGTTACTTGTAATTAGTTTACAAAATTACAGAATAAGCACGTCGAACTTCGTAGAAGACAAGCATAAAAAAACGAGATCACAATGACCTCGTTTTTATTAAACATCAGTGGATATCGTTTACCGACATCCAGTAACAGCTTACTCGCTATCGTCACCCGCGTTTAACGCTTCGGCTAGCTGTGCTTGAGCTTCATCAGCCGAGACTGATACTTCTTCTTCAAGCATAGCTGCTTTGCGTGCAGCGCGTTTTTGATGATAGGCAAAACCTGTTCCAGCCGGAATTAAGCGACCTACAATTACGTTCTCTTTCAAGCCGCGTAAATCGTCTTCTTTTCCTTGTACTGCGGCTTCGGTAAGCACGCGAGTAGTTTCTTGGAACGATGCCGCAGAAATAAACGATTCTGTCGACAATGAGGCCTTGGTAATACCAAGCAACTGAATTTCGTAAGTCGCTGGAATTTTACCTTGCTTCTCAAGCTCACGGTTAGCAATCTTAACTTGTGATACTTCAATTTGCTCACCTTCAAGCAAGTTACTATCACCAGCATTAAGAATAATACACTTACGCAGCATCTGGCGTATAACAACTTCGATGTGCTTATCGTTAATCTTAACACCTTGTAAACGGTATACTTCTTGTACTTCGTTCACAATGTAATTGGCTACCGCACTTACACCGCGCAAGCGAAGGATGTCATGTGGAGACTCAGGTCCGTCAGAAACAACTTCACCTTTTTCTACCGACTCACCTTCAAATACATTGAGTTGACGCCACTTAGGGATCATCTCTTCGTAAGCACCATTGGCATTTAGGTCTA
>CAYURD010000185.1:0-4347 GCA_964446865.1 uncultured Glaciecola sp. | reverse complement strand
CGGCTCCCCGTACATAAAAAAGGGCGCAAATTGTATACTTTGCCTTGTGTAATTGCAACAACAATGATGAGGAAATTAGGGATATTTAGATATATTTTTTAGAAAATGGTTTGTGCGTCGCTTTTTGTCTAACAAGCTATTGAGCTAGCGCCTTAGGCCTCAGCATCTTCACCAATACGCTTTATGGTGTAATCTACTGATTTATCAAGCTTTGCTTCGTACATTAGTTCGTCTGACTCTTTAATAATGTCTTCAACTGTCCAGCTATCTTTTTTATCGTGGTTGAGCAACATAATACCGATGCTTGCGCCTACCCTCAACTTTATATCGTTAAATACGACTTCGCTACGGATTTTGCGTAATAAGTCACAGGTGATTTCTTCAAGTTGTTGTTGGTTTTGAACATACATGCCTAATAAAAATTCATCACCACCCCAACGTATGACTATCAACTGTGAATCTGGGCTTTGTTCAGATAGTTGTTTGGCGACTTCGACTAACACGGCATCCCCGGCTTCGTGGCCATGGGTATCGTTAATAGGCTTAAACTTGTTTAGGTCAATCATCATGATGGCAAAAAATTGCTCTTTATGTGTTAAACCCGCTAACATGTTTTGCAATTCATTTTGCCCAGCACGCCTATTTAACAAGCCAGTTAGTGCATCATGATCGGCCTCGTAACGTGTTTTTATTTCTTGTCTTCGTCTTTCTGTCACATCATATACAATAAACTCAACAAATTGACTAAGATCATCCTCGTCACCCGATATTGCGATACCACCAGCGCTATCTCTGGCGTTCAGCCTCGAATCTGCAATACTCGAAAACAAGCAGTGTAGATAGCGAACTTCACCATTAACCACAAGGCTAAGGTCAATATCTACTTGGCTTACTTCTTTTTGCTGCCTTAACACGCTCAATTGTGCGCTAAGTTCTTGTGGTGATTCAAAAAAATCAGCCAAGGACTTGCCTTTTATTTTTGCGCCAAACAAATCCTGACACGCTGGGTTAGCAATAGTCACCTTTGATTCTTGATTAAGTAAACCAATGCCAGCCGTTGCTTGTTCAAATAAAAGTCTAAAACGCTTTTGCAGTTCTTGTGTGCTATTTAATAAATCTCGCTCCGAGAGAAAACGTTTTTTAAGCGCGCTTATCAAAGAATTAGTCTTTTCGGTTAAAATACCTATTTCGTCAGAATGTTTATAATTAAGCTCTATTACTTGCATTTCGTCAGGAGACTGCGTATCAATTGCACTCACTTCATTCGACAACTTTTTAATAGGTGACGTTAATTTAAACCGTATATAAAAACCAACTAACAAGGCAATAAATATGCTGAGGCCTAACATAAACATCGCGTTTTGAAGGCTTGAATCAGACGCTAACTCTCTTATAAAGGTCAAATCTGCGTATACATCTATGTAACCTATCACATCATCTGCAATGAATGGATTGACTAAATCAATACGGATATTTCTAGCAGTTGAGCTCGCCTGACCTTGTGCGATGATTTCGCTAGTATTGCTCACCGTTATCGACGCGCTTGCGATTAAGTCGTTAGCAGCAAGACCCGCCACAATCTCATTAGCTAGTTCTGTATCATTTAAATAGGCAGCAATCGCACTTGGCTTTGCTGCACTATTAGCCATTTGTGTAACCAGCACCTGATTACGCGCTGTGACTTGTTCTAATTGTATAAAATAGCTTAACCCCGCCACAAACGACGATACGACAATAGATATAATGCCGATAACAATGCTAATTTTAATGGATAATTTCATACAGTTTTAGTTATTTAGTCATTCGTTTTGTTAAAAGGTCGTCGTAAAATTAATAGCAAGCACGTTATATATGCTTGATTCGCTCGGCGCATCTATGCCTTCTTTGTTAGCAAATAATCCGGTACCAAAAGGTGCGCTACGATAATGATCAAACTGCATTTTTACCGCCCAATCAAAATTGATATCCCAGCGCATCCCTATGCTAAATGAACTTTGGTCAAACGACGCACTTTGAATAGAGTCGGTTACACCTTGTGTTAACCCAATAGCAATTGCCAACAAAGGCTCGGGTAGCTGTTGTTCAAGGCTCTCTACATCGATTATTTGGGGAAATTCTTTACGATTAACGTCTGCAATAATGACATATGGGGTAACTTCATCAAACGAATAAGCAATCGATGCGTACGAGGTAATAGAACTGCCAGCAAATGCCCAATCACTTTTATAATCAGCAAGTTCAGCGATAAATTCAAAATTGCCCACATTATAGATAGCACCAGCACTCATATAGCTAACGCGTTGTCCACCGGGTAGTAATTTACCTGCTACATCGCGTGCAAGGCCTTGAAGGGCTTGTGGTACTAAAAACTCAGTACCGGCAATGTCATCACTACCAAGAAACAACACATCCTCTAGGTGTGCACTTAAATACGCAGCTTGAAATCGCCATTGATCGGCTTGTAGCTCTACATTAATAGAGCCAAAGTTTTTGTAACTTAGCCTAAAAGGGCCGACAGGCCTATCATTATGTAAACGTGTTTGTCCGTAGCTTATGCTGCTTTTTAAAGCCCCAAAACTAAGATCTGTTGTGTATGACGCTTGGATACCGTTTTTATTGCCCACGGCGCCGACTTGCGAATAAAGCTCAATGGGAGAGCGTAGCCAATTCATTGCATGACCCACATAACGATAGTCGGCAAAAAGGTAGGCTTTTGTGTTGAAGCGACCTACTTTTACGCTCCAATTACGGTCCAATCGATAACGTAAAAAGGCCATTTCTACATAATTTGAGTGGTGACGATCAAATCGGTCTTGAAGAATTATTTGTCCAACAACATCTAAGCTTTCATTCAGCTTGGTATTTAATTGCAAACCTAGTATTGAATCTGGGAGCAAAGACAAGCCATCACGACCTTTATTGAGCAAAGACGTTCTAAAGCCTAGTTCGTCATTAGGCGCGTACGTTATCCCAATATTTGCAAAACCGCTAATGCTAAGTTCTGGTTCGGTATTAGCAACACTTGCGCCTGTATACAATACGCTTAACAAAATAGCGACTAGTGTACTTGGCCTTACACCGTATGTTAGATGCTTATAATTGATAAACAATTTTCATCTCCGGCGTAACGTCTTTTGCGTCCATGTAGGCAATCGTATTCAAGCCAATAGCGACAGTGCTAATAATTTCGCTTTTAGGACTAAGCACTTCAGGCGGTATTGCTCGTCCAGAAAACAGCAGTCTTGACCAATAGGCTTTTATTTTTTTCTCATTTTTCCCGACTAAAATTTCGTAAAAGGTTTGTCTTTCAATTGAACCTCCCGGAAAGTCTAATGGGTCGGCTTTGATACCATTTGGAAACGTGCTGAATCGTCCCATGTAAATATCTATTATTTGTTTTCTACTTAAGGCGTCGACTTGGTTTGCATTATTAACAACTAACACCAAATTAGGGCGCGATTGCGCATCAACAATCGTCGACATAAGAACACATAAAATAATGCCTATGTAAGTTGTCAAATAAAGCCACTTACCTCTCAAGTACCATACCTCTTGTTTGTTTCAGCGAATATACAACACTGTGCAATTAAATTGAGTTAACAACATATTATCGGCAATACTTGCAAAGTCTTGATTTAATGAAGGGCTGCGCTCTTGAATATGCTGAAAGGTTCGAGGGATAAAAAAACCATGGGTTTAGATCATGTCGGTAGATTAAATTTATTCCATTTATTAAAGCTTGTTAACCTTAAATCCAAAGTATTGTGAAGATATGTACATACAATCACGACCCACAATGTCGTTAACCAATCTACTTTTAATAAAGGAAACTGCCATGAAATTTGTAAGCTTAAAAACAGCGTTAATTACCATAACCACTCTATTTGTACTATCGTTTCAAGCGCAAGCTCACAACCACAAAATGAAAAAAGACTTAGTCGACGTTGCAGCATCTAACCCTGACTTTTCAACCTTAGTCGCTGCGGTAAAGGCAGCTGGCCTTGTTGACGCTTTAAAAGGTGACGGTCCATTAACGGTATTAGCGCCAACTAACGCCGCTTTTGCTAAATTGCCAGCGGGTACTGTAGAAAGTCTTCTTAAACCAGAAAACAAAGATAAACTAATTGCCATTTTGACCTACCATGTTGTCCCTGGAAAAGTAATGGCAGCAGATGTTGTCAAGCTTGATTCAGCAACTAGCCTACAAGGAACTGACATCAAAATTAATACAAAATATGGCAAAGTAAAAGTGAACAATGCCAATGTAGTGGCGACAGATGTTGCAGCAAGCAATGGCGTAATTCACGTAATTGACACGGTAATTATGCCATAGAGACATGCCATAGA
>CAYURD010000184.1:2737-4356 GCA_964446865.1 uncultured Glaciecola sp. | reverse complement strand
TTTGCAGATAAACTGCGTTGAGCTAACATAAACTCATAAATAGAAGGCACAGTCTCATTTTCATACAAGTAGCTCTGCGTCGTTGCTCCTGCTGCTATTAGTTTCTTTGCGTTCTCGTGTTTCTCATTCCACACAGCGAACATTAATGCGTTATAACCCGCCTTATTAACATGCTGCAAATAGTCATCTTCTTCATTCGATAAGATACTTAGTAAAAAGTCGAGAGTTTTGTCGTGGTAAGCGGCCATCTGAACAAGTGTGGTACCCACGTCGTTTTGTTGGGTAATGACTTTCGGATGTTGCTTGACTATCTGTTTTAAAATATCGAGATTTTCAAAATCTATCGCATACAAGGCTTTCTCGATTGGTGTAATGTCCATATTTAAAATGTCAGGGGTAAAATCGACAAGCTTCTTGGCTTCGTAATCATTAAGAAGCACCAACTTATTATTGACGATTTTATGAGGCGGCACCAACAAACGCATGTGCTTAACACTATCGTTATTCACGACTTTGCCTGCATGATCAAACGCTATCCCTCGACATGGATCTAAAAAGCCGCTTTCAGTTTTACCAACGGTACAGCCCGATACTGGGCTTACTTGGCTATAAATACCAAACTCTGGAATTTCGCTCATATAAACATTTTGTTGGGTAATGTAGTGCTCAGTAAACTCCATAATAGCGCTCGCAAATTCATTGCCATGTGTGCGCGCTATTGTTTGGTATGACAAAAATCTCAAATCGCTTGAGGGCGTGGTGTAAAGTGTGTCCCTTAAAGACATTAATTGTGCTGGTGTGCGTCTATGAATAATTAGTGGAAAGGTGTCCCATAATACATGTTGTACAGAGTCTGCCGGCGGGTCGACTAAGTTAACCTCATCTACGCTAATATGCTGCGCGGGCGATTTATAAGAAGTCAGCAGCAAAATAAGCATTAAACCAAGCTGTAATCGGCTTTTCGGCCTAAAAACATTGAATAACATTCACACTGTTTCCTATGTATATCAATCGCGTTGTTGATTGAGTAGTAACAAGGCTATCTTTAGTTCGCGCAGCGTTTTATTTTTTGCATGCAGCAGGTGAATCCTCTACAAGCTTGAAAATCAAACAAATCGGCTATAGATACACTATATGAAGGTAAGCCAAGATCGTCAATCTCAATCAATCGCACGAACTATAATCGTGGGATTTTTATTTGCCTTTATGTTTGTGATGTCTGCATCAGTTCACGCCGACGTCATTTTGGCAGAGGAGTTAAAACAACGAATTGTCGCGAGCCCTGCCATAGAGTTAGTTGAGCATTCTAAACAAAATAGCAGTGCTGAATATGAACAATCTGATATGCGCTTATTGGCGCTGCCCGACTATTCTTCTCTCTCTCAAAACAATCTAGACCTTTCTGATGTCGCAGTAGAAATGTATTTATCGCGTTGTTTTATCTTCGTCAGCGTGAGTCATAGCCTTTGCTTGCGTTATTTGCATCTTAAGCGCCATCAACCCCACTAATTTCGAATTTACTTAACAATTTCAATGACTCTGACCCCTTGGTCGGTTGTTTGTTATCAATAAATTCGAGAGAAAAGATATGGAACTGCTTCAATCGGTGTTTCTGATTG
>CAYURD010000184.1:0-2637 GCA_964446865.1 uncultured Glaciecola sp. | reverse complement strand
TGCTTTTTATATTGCTTAATCTAATTCCAATTTACAGCGTATGGCGCTAGGCTTATGTAAACTAATTGTTAATTGGAATAAAGCATGTCTTCATCGCCTCAAAAGCACTTTAGTGCGAGTTACGTCATTATTGGCGGTGGTGCCAGTGGCCTAGCGTTTGCCGATACGATTATTTCCGAATCGAACGCCAGCGTCATTATTATTGATAATCGCCATAAACCAGGCGGGCATTGGGTTGATACATACTCGTTTGTGACCTTGCATCAACCTTCTTTTTTTTACGGCGTAAATTCTAAAGAACTCAGTCAGGGTAAAAAAGATGAAATTGGCTTAAACAAAGGCTTAAATGAGCTTGCCACTGGCGCTGAAGTCCAAGCCTATTTTGACAACGTGATGCGCGATACCTTGCTGCCAAGTGGCCGTGTACAGTACTTTCCTATGTGTGAATATTTGGGTGATGGACGCGTTAAACAACTAACCAGCGGCGATGAATTTACCGTAGAGCATACTCAAAAACTCGTCGATACTACTTATTACAAAACAGCCATCCCAGCTACCCACACACGCCAGTTTGAAATTGATGCGAGTTTAGCTATTGTGCCGCCAAACGACTTACCCGCCGCAATTAATAAAAGCGAACAGGGCATTCAAAACTATATGCTATTAGGTGGCGGTAAAACGGCAATTGATACCTGTTTGTGGCTATTAGGCCATCACGTTAAGCCCGAACAAATCACTTGGTTTATGCCTAGAGATGCTTGGTTTATTGACCGTAAAAATACACAGCCAACCAAAGAGTTTTTCGCTGACACCTTGGGTGCACAAGCGGCGCAGCTTGAAGCAATTGCCGAATCAACATCCCTTGATGATATGTTTTTACGCCTTGAAAAAAGCGGTGTATTCTTTCGGCTCGATTCATCTATCATGCCTGAAATGTTTCATGGTGCCACTATTTCAAAAGCCGAATTAGAAGCCATAAGACAAGTAAAAAATATTGTTCGCAAAGGCAGAGTAAAACGCATTGGCAAAGACATTATTGAATGCGAAAAAGGAGAATATAACGCGCCTGAAAACTGCCTTTATATTGACTGCACTGCAAGTGCTATTACCAATTTAGCGGCGGTGCCTGTATTTCAAGATGATGTGATAAAAGTGCAAACCATTCGCCAGTATCAGCCTACGTTTAGCGCCGCTCTAATTGCTTATTTAGACATAAAATACACAGACAACGACAGAAAGAACCAGTTAAGCAAAATAGTCCCACTACCTAATAAAGTAGAGGATTGGGTAGACATGACTTATCGCAATATGATGAATCAGTTCTTTTGGGGTAAAGAGCCTGGCTTGAAAAAGTGGATAAAAAACCAGCGGCTCGATGGCTTTTCAAAACTGATGAGCCAAGTGAAATTTTATGAAATCAGTAAGCTCAAAATAATGAACCGTATGCGTTTGGCAGCCAAGCCAGCTATTTCTAAGTTAAAAGCTTATCGGGAGCAAATCACTTCAGAGAAAGCGGCAAAAGACTAAACCTCAGTTCGACAGTTCGGCATTTTCTTTATTTAAGCTGCAAATGCGGATGCTCAGTCTTTACTAATTTTTTAAGGTTTTTGTAACGAGTCTTAAAGGCATTGGTTTCAACATTTTCTTGTGCGCCTATCTTTATAGCCAAATGCCTCGCTTCGAGCTCTTGGGTGAGGTTATTATTAGCTTTAAGACCATCGGCAAGACTGTCATATGCATCCGCAATATAGGGATGCATGTGTACATTGATATTGAAAATTTTTAATGCAAGCTGATGGTTGTTTTTCTGTAAAGCATGATAAGCAGCTCGATTTAGAGATTTATAAGTCATCTGTGCGTTGTATTTATATCTGCTTGAAAGTTGCAGATAATGTTCCTCAATACCTTTTAAGCCGCTCGATATCGCGTCATTATTGGGTGCTAAAACGATCTGCAATTTCTGATAGGCCTGCGAAAATCCTGCTAATGCGCTTGTGTTATGGCTTTCTGTTAGCGCTAAGTCAGCATGGAAAGTAAAGCCTTTGGGTTGATAGTCTTTTAAACGCATTTGATAACGCTCGAAAGACGCCTGCATTATGCCGCCTTCATTGCCCATATTCACATAGTGATATGCATTTAATGACTCTCTGCCTTGTAAAAAGTTTTGCGTGTTATTGATGACAACTTCGTCGTGCCACCACAAACTAGGGCTAAACGCGAAATATGCTTGAAACAATTCAGGGCGAGTCTGCATAGCATAAACAGACAACAAACCACCTAAAGAATGCCCCGACAAAATTTGGAATTTGTTGCTTCGATAATGTTTATTCACGTAAGGCATAAGTTCTTTGGCCATAAAATCAAGAAACGGGTCGGCACCGCCAGATATGCCCCACTTGTTATAACTTTCATCATATGTAGGCGTGAAATCTCGGGTACGGTCGGTGTTTTTAATCGCCACCACAATCATTTCTTGAGCTAAAAACGATTGATTGAGTAAATCGAGTGTGCCGGTAGCATGATGAAAGTTTCTTTGACCGTCTAACAAATAAAGAACAGGATAGTGTAAGTGTTCATTTTGCTGATAACTGTTGGGTAAATGAATTATCAACTCTCGCGCTTCATTGAGTATTGTTG
>CAYURD010000183.1:0-4494 GCA_964446865.1 uncultured Glaciecola sp. | reverse complement strand
GGTATTGCTCCTAGATTTATAATGGTGTCGTGGTTACCAATAAAGAATAGCGCCAGTTTTTGATTAACGAAAACGAATATAAGCGATAGGTTTAATTAATATTTACGATTAACGCTATTTTTAAGCCTTGCTAGTTGCATCTTGCATACAAAACAGATGATTGGGTGTCTCCCGAGCAAAATACTGGCGATGAACCTCATATTGTTGAATTGTTTGACCTACAAAACGCTACTTTTGAACAGTTTAACTCAGCAGACAAGCGCCCTAAAATAGTGAACAAGCTAAAGCAAAACTGCAGGCTAAAGATGAAGAAACAGAATGTTCTGTTAGGGTTTAAAAAAGGACATCATGTGATTACTTTTTTTAACACCTAGTTGGATATCTTTTTTAGGCTTAGCCATTAGTTAATCAATCATTCCGTATAGACGTTGATTCATTTTAAAACCTCTAAAGGTTGAATATACAATTTGTATATTCAACCTTATGCGCTTAAGATACTGAATATATAGTTTGAATATGGAATATCACTATGGTGAAAACACGCGTGTTTAAAAGTAATAAATCACAGGCTGTACGCTTACCTAAAGCAGTCGAGATGCCTGACAATATAAAAGATGTAGAAGTAGTAGCCGTAGGCAATACGCGTATTATTTCGCCTGCTGCTACTTGCTGGGATGAATGGTTTGATAATGCCGAGGTCTCAAGTGATTTCATGGAAGATAGAGCACAACCTAAAGCACAAAAAAGGGAAAGTTTCTGATGTTGAAATATATGCTTGATACGGATATCTGCATTTATACAATTAAGCGCAAACCGCCTCATTTAAAAAGACTTTTTAATTCGCATATTGGCCAACTATGTATTTCGTCTGTTACCTGGGGTGAATTAGTCTGCGGTGTCGAGAAGTCAGCAACAAAATCAAAGAATTTATACGCGCTTGAAGGTTTTGGCGCACGCCTCAGTATTTTAGATTTTGACGAAAAAGCCGCTAGTCAGTTTGGTCTAATAAAAGCTGAGCTCGAGTTAGGCGGAAACACTATAGGGAGTTACGATATGATGATAGCTGGGCATGCTAGAAGCCTCGGTTTGGTTGTTGTGAGTAACAATGATAAAGAATTTTGTAGGGTTGACGGCATAAGGGTCGAAAACTGGCTCAACTGATGCGGGTTATGTAGAATCTAAATAATTTACAAAGGTAATCTGTGTCAGCTTTTTTTACACTCTAAAATTACACTGCAACAAAACCAAATAAAAACAGAAGCATAGGCTTAGGCTTGCTTATTGCATCAAATAATTAATAACGAAAACAACAACATCATAGCTTTAAGGATAAACACATGAAAAAAATAATATGTATTCTCGCACTCGTTTTTGCAGGAAATGCCCATTCAGCACAAATTTTGGTAAACGGCGGGTTTGAAACGGGCGACTTCACTGGTTGGGACGTAACTGATCTTGGCCTTGATGGTAATTGTCCATCAATGAATCGAGATTGGAATGTATCGGCCATAGATTCTACTGGTTGTGATTTAGTAGGTGGACCAATTTCGGGTGAGTTTTCAGCCTATAATATGCTTGATGGCATTGGCCCATTAACATATGTGTTATCGCAAGATTTTATGATAAATGGCAGTTTAGTCTCTGCAGATTTGAGCTGGATCCATAAAGCATCCTGGAGTCTTAGTGGCCTTGACCGCGTGTTCTCAGTTGATTTGTTAAATGCTAACGACGGCTCGCTTATCAGCAACTTGTTTTCTGAAAGTTATAACGATTCATCTAATTTAGTCACTTCTGCGCCTATGATAGATGCATTGGCTGCGCTTTCTGGTTTAGAAGGACAGTCTTTATCACTCGCCTTCTCTATCTTTATTCCCGAAGTATGGACCGGCCCAGCAGGCTTTGTATTAGACGATGTAGTGTTAGATATCGTCACTGAAATGAACGAGCCACAACCGGTTTCGGCTCCTGCTACTATGGCATTTTTAGCCCTCGGTTTAGGTGCATTAGCGCTTCGCAAACGCGCTTTGGCTTAAGCATTCAATCGACAATTTATTAATGCCATTCAGTAAAGGTTTGCGAATGGCATTAATTTAATCGCGGTTATTTCGGATAATACCAAAAAAACTTTTTACTCGGCTCTTCAATAAAAGGCAACTCAACGCTTAAAAGATGTTTGCCACGTGCTAGCTCTGGCGCATCAATATAAAAACTGATCCCAGGCGTATTTTTAATTTCATGCTCTTCAAAGGCCCAGTCTGGTGTAATTGGCACACCATTAATCGCGGTGCCAAAAAATGCACTTACACAGTCGGTTTCTGCTAATAACTCATCATCGATTAAGCAATGTTCTTTTAACTGATTTGTTGTTTCGATAGTTAATGGCACAAATAGCTTAACAGGCATTTGTTGATATATGCGTTGGTCAATAGAAAGCCTTGATAGTAAACCTTTTTTTGAATATTCCGATAAATAAATGATCTCATATTTATAAGGCACATCTTCAGAGGTTTCTGCAGATATGTCGCTAATAAAGTCAGCGTCGTTTGTGGTACTTATATACAAACCAAAGTAGCCAGAAAAAACGATAAAGGATAAAAGTACAAGCTTATTTAAGCCATTTTTGCGCCCGCTTAATGCGACTCTTTCAAACAAAAAGTAACCGCTAGCGTATCTAAATACGCAATAAACATAGTAAAAAGGTTTGTTTATCCATGCCCATTTACGACGACTAAACAAGCCACCCAAGGTCACATCGATAAAGAACAATAAATAAAGGATGATATAAACAGTCGCGACAATACTCACAATCGTGCTAACAATACTAGGCAACACGCCAACCGAAAAACTGATCACAAGCACTTGGATCATGAACAATACAATCATGGCAAAGTAACACAAAAACAAAAAGGCGACGGCAAAGAGCTGACTACCCACATGATCAATAAAATCGATATGCTTGTGCATATTGTTCACTAGTTTACGCTGTTTGATGTTTTGTTTTCGGTTTTGACTAAAGCGGTAGGATTCAAATTTAGGATTAAACCGAGACATCAGGCCAATTAAGGCTATCCAGTAAGCTCTAAAACCAAGGTTAAGCGAAAAGAACGTAATTAAGGCCATGATTGAAATAGGCACTAATAACAAAGCGAACAAAAATGTGTTTTCGACAACACCGCCGGTGGTGGCATGAAAATCTAACCAGTTTTTTAATACGTGGACGCTGTCAAAGGCTTCAAAGAGTAAGATGATAGTAAAGCCAGAAATGAGTAATTCCATTTCCCAGCTTCGCTTGTAGAGTCTTTCAATCCAGCGGTAGTCTTTTCTTTCCATGTTTTCTAGAACTCAATATTGATAGTAGCTGAATAGCCTTGCTAATTATTGTACGCAAACCAGTATCTAGAGCGTTTGCCCTTATAAGTAAATAGCTTACAGCGAATCAAGGCAAAATTGTATTATTAGTGCAAAATAGCGTGTTATTCTAACGCAATAAATGCGAATACAGACCTAATACAGCCAGCATATTCGCCTCAACAATAATAGACATAGAACATTTTGCAAATACAGAACACAAGTGCATTTCATTCCTCAGCCTGGACTATTGGCGCTAAGTTTATAGAGCGTGGCGCTGCGCTTGTTGTGTATATTCTATTGGCGCGATACTTAACACTTGAAGAGTTTGGTATTGTCACGCTCGCGCTCTTATATCTTGAGTTTGTTGGTAGTGTAGTCAACTCTGGGTTTCGAGATTATATTGTTACCCATCAACAGCCATCCAAAAGGTTAGTGAACACTTGCTTGCTCATGGTTGTTGGCATGTCTGCATTCGCTAGCCTAGTTTTAGGGTTGGCGATTTATACATTGATGCCCGAATATTCAGAATCAAGCAAACAAATCCTTTACGCTTTATTGTTTTACCCCGTCTTTATCACCTATAACAGTATTCAAAAAGCGCTTATTCAACGGGCACTATTGTTTAAACGACTATCGCTTATTCGCGCTATTTCTTGCGCAGTGTCTGGCGTAGTAAGCGTGTATTTAGCGTTTGAAGGGTTTGGTGCTTGGGCTTTGGTGGTGTTTCATTATTTGCAAATATGCATCGATATTGTGCTAATGAGCTTTTTGGTCTTACTCTTGCCCAGACTGTCGTTTTCTATTGATGAAGCGAAGGCTAGTCTCGCGTTTAGTGTTCCCTTAGCCATATCAGAAGCGCTAAATTATTGGAGCTCACGAGTAATGGAGCTATTTGTGAGCCTTTATTTTGGCCCCGCTGGTTACGCGGTATTGAGTATCGCTCGCAAATTCTCAAAATTAGTAGAGCAATTATCTCTATCTGCACTCAGGCCTGTGTTTTTACCCTATATTACAAAGGCTAGCGACAAAGGCGAGGCCTTCGCTAAATATACAGCGGCCATTTCGTTTTTTGTCATCCCCGTTCTTATCGCACTTTGCCATTGCTCAGAGAATATAAATACGACGTAATAGTCTGCATATACG
>CAYURD010000182.1:0-4533 GCA_964446865.1 uncultured Glaciecola sp. | reverse complement strand
TAAACAAGCCTCAGTCATTAAGTTTTTTAGGCATATTTACTTGGAGCACGTGCAAGGCGCACACGAAATCTGGATTATATCAATACCCAAAAGTTACAATCGCCAAATATCAAGGGAGCTCGAGTACTCAAGACGCTCAATTCATGAATATCACCGAAAGTTAGATGATACAGACGAGAGATTTTCGCCAGATGAACGAAGAAATCTCGCTGTCGCCACAAATGACGCGAGACGCTATGTAATGGATACGCTTGCAGAACTTGCCGGTGGTGGACAACGTATTCGCAGAGTGGTTAGAAGATGGTTTTGTGGGTCTAACATGAGCAGTGCTGGCGTGACCCAAAAAATAACCGAAATAAGCATAAAGTTGAGGCAAATTTTATCCATTATCAACTCTAATAAATTGATTTACACCGACATGCCTTATTTACGAAACGCGACGTCAAAAGAAGATAAAAACTTGGCAAAAGCGATAGCGTTTGTGTACGGAGGAATGGTCGAAAAAATTCCAATTATTTATATTGAAGATAGCTTTTTTGACCTTTCGCATTACACCATGAGTGTTCGCCTACATTGGGCTGGAACGGTCATTCACGAAATTTCACATTTGATCCTATCAACAAGCGACCATAAATACTCTTTTCAAGGCATGTGCCCTGATCATATACTCAGCCCAAGCATGGCGATTGAGAATGCAGATACCTGGAATATCTTTTGCCTTGATGCCTGTGGATTTTTAACCAGCGCACAAAAAACAAAAGCGTTATATGGTAGAAGCATGCGGCCGCCCGTTGCACCGCCTGTTCCACCCAAAAAACTTAGACGAAAAGTTGTTTAGACAGCATAAAACGCTTAACAATAAAAGGAGCAAACAATGCCTACACCTAGCTTAAGTCGTGTCGCCCCGCCTTACATCGAAACAGTCACGATTGATAATACGGGATACTACCTCGATAATATTCGCGACCAAGACTTTACGTTTGCGACCACATATTTAATTGCAATAGATTCTAACAATGATGAAATTTGGCGTGCTCCAATTTACACGATTGAATATGATCAAAAACTTGAGACCGACGTTCAAGACGTCTATCCGGTAAGTCTAGATTTTAATGTTGATACGCATTGTTTTGTGATTAAAAACGAAGATGACGATGTGTTTACGCTTAATTTAAACACACTGGAAGTTAGCGCGGTTTAAACTTAACAGACTCCAAACAATCGACTTAAATAAAACACAAGTCTAACAAAGGCTTTCTTAACTTTGATATGCCAACGACTACTTGAGCAAAGACTCAATCAAATCAACATGCCTCTCTTTTTGTTTAACCGTCAATAAACTTGCAGACTTAACAACAGTAATAAGCTCATCCAAAGCATGGGTGAAATTATCATTTACAATCACATAATCAAACTCATCATAATGCGACATTTCTTTTTGCGCTTTTTCCATGCGGCTTTGGATAACACTATCTTCGTCTTTGCCTCGGCTAACCAAGCGGGCGTGAAGTTCATCGTATGACGGTGGCAATACAAAAATGGAGACAACATTAGGATTAAGTGCTTTAACTTGCTGCGCGCCCTGCCAGTCAATATCTAAAAACACGTCAATACCTTGGTTAAGTTTATCTGCTATCGCTGCTTTTGAAGTACCATAATAGTTGCCAAACACTTCTGCATGTTCATAAAATTCATCAGCTTCTATTCTTTGTGTAAAATCTTCAACCGACACAAAATGATAGTGTTCGCCATTTTTTTCACCCTCGCGTGGTTGACGAGTGGTGTGCGATACCGAAAGCTGCGCAGGATTTAATAAATGCCCTTCTTGCGCACGCTGCAAAAGTGCACTAATCAAGCTTGATTTACCAGCGCCTGATGGGGCGGCGACTATAAATAGGTTCCCGATCGGTTCAGCCATGTTATTCCTGTTGATATTTTTAAATTAAGAGCATTAATAATAGCAGACTTAATAAACACCTAAATGCCAATATATGGTTACAACACTATATTGCATCGAGCTTTGGTCTTTACTTGTCAGATAATAGGTAACTTATGCTACCATAGCCGCTGTTTAAGTCTATTACTTGCTTGTGTGAATTTGTTACGTAAAAAATCACAAGCCGCGCTGCGGAGATTGTTATGAAAGAAAGCGATTATCATCAACTCATTGATGATTTATTTATTCGCATAGAAGAAGCACTTGATGAATTAGAGATTGTCGATATTGACTACGAAAGTGCTGAAGGAATTTTGACCATGATCCTCCCCGATCAGTCCAAAATCATTATCAACAAGCAACCTCCTTTGCTTCAGCTTTGGGTGGCTACTAAGTTTAATGGTCACCACTTTAATTACCAAGATGGTCAATGGATTGATGAGCGTTTTGGTGGCGAATTTTATGAGTTTATGGATGACGCTGTGTCTAAACAAGCGGGTGTCGATATCAAACTTGATATTGCTGAAAGCTAAGTGTTTAAGTTGGATAGCTTAGACTTTAGTGATTCATTAGTTTTTAAATAAGAAATACCCGATTTTAAAGGAATAGACAACATGTCTGAGACACACTCTCCTTCTGAACTTCTTCCTGCAGTAGTAATACCCGCAGACGCAACGCACAAATCTACCATTATTTGGCTGCATGGCTTGGGTGATTCTGGCAACGGCTTTGCGCCAATCGCCCCAGAACTTAAACTCGACTCAAGTCTTGGCGTGAAGTTTATTTTTCCGCATGCGCCAGTACGACCGGTCACTATCAATAATGGCATCGAGATGCGAGCTTGGTACGACATTAAGTCACTTGATATGGATAGCCGAGCCGATGTCGATGGCGTATTAGAATCAAGCGAACAAGTATCACAATTGATAGAAGCCGAAATCGCTGCCGGTATTCCAGCCGACAAAATAATGCTTATTGGGTTTTCTCAAGGCGGCGTGATAGCACTTCATTTAGGCACGCGGTTTGACAAAAAACTGGCCGGTATTGCGGCTTTATCGACTTACATGTGCGAACCTCAAACTTTGTCTTATCAGAAGCATGCTGCAAACCAGTCAACGCCAATTTTATGCTGTCACGGTCAACAAGATGAAGTGGTACCAATGGCCTTAGGTCAATTAGCGTTTAAAACGCTTGAAACCCAAGGCTATAATGTAAAATGGAACGAATACGTCATGCAGCACAATGTCTGCATGCCAGAAGTTCAGGATATTGCCGCTTTTATTAGCGAACAACTAGCCTGATAGCTATCAAATAAATACTCACAAATACACACAAAATTATTATGACGCAACAGACTAAATCACTCGTTCGTATCGCCACTCGCAAAAGCGCACTTGCCATGTGGCAAGCATATTATGTTGAAGCCCAATTTAAGCGTCATTTTCCAGAGACAAAAGTCGAGCTTGTGCCTATGTCGACGCAAGGCGATCGGATACTGGATACACCTTTGGCCAAAATTGGTGGCAAAGGTTTGTTTATTAAAGAGCTCGAAATTGCGATGCAAAACGACGAGGCCGATTTAGCTGTACACTCAATGAAAGACGTACCCGTCGCTTTTCCTGAAGGCTTTGGTTTACATGCAATTTGTGAGCGTGAAAATCCATTTGATGCCTTTGTATCAAACACAATAGCCAGTTTTGATGACTTGCCCCAAGGCGCAGTTGTTGGCACCTCGAGCCTAAGACGCCAAGCTCAGCTAAGTGCATTAAGGCCTGATTTACAGATTAAAGACCTTCGAGGTAACGTCAACACCCGCTTGCAAAAGCTCGACGGCGGCCAATATGACGCGATTATTTTAGCCGCTGCGGGTTTAATTAGATTAGACATGGCCGAGCGCATTAAGCATGAGATCTTGCCAGAACTTTGTTTACCTGCGGTAGGACAAGGTGCTGTGGGTATTGAATGTCGTAACGATGATGCGGTATTAATCAGTATGCTTGAAAAACTCAATCACCCAGAAACGGCACTAAGAGTCACTGCCGAGCGCGCGATGAACGCAACCTTAGAAGGTGGTTGTCAGGTACCTATTGGTAGTTTCGCCTTATTTAATGACCATAATAACGGTGAACAAGCACAACTAATGATGACAGCGTTGGTAGCCTCGGTAGATGGAAAGACTATCTTAAAAGCGAACGATACTATTGCTTGTAGTCTTAGTGATAAAGACACAGCAGCTAAACTGGGTATTACGCTTGCTAATCGGTTGATTGATAAAGGCGCACGCAAGATTTTAGATGCGCTTTAGTGAGTGAGAAACATCCTCGTCATGCCAGAGGCATTTGAGATTTATCGCACAAGCGATGTTAGTGAGCGAGAAACATCCTTGTCATGCCAGAGGCATCGGAGGTCTATCGCACAAGTGATGTTAGTGAGCGAGAAACATCCTCGTCATTCCCGAGGCATCGGGAATCTCCTTGGAACTATTCGATGTTGGCTAGGTGGATGTTTTTAGATAGAGGTAGAGTTTACGAGGTTCCCGCCTTCGCGGGAATGACGGGGTTGTGTCGCGGGAATGACGGGGTTGTGTCGCGGGAATG
>CAYURD010000181.1:0-4598 GCA_964446865.1 uncultured Glaciecola sp. | reverse complement strand
ACACTCCTTTTTATTATTGTTGTTACAGTGTAGCTGATATAGATATTTTTGTAGAGAGTGTGTGTGCTATTTTAATCTTGTATTTGAGTGTCTAAGGCTTTGAAAACAGCAAAAACACTATCACCTACTTGCAAATTAAGTACTAAGCACGATTTACGCGTAATAAGTGAGCGGATAATTTGATTTGAAGCTGACAAGCTAATAACGACGCCTGCTTCTGTTTTGTTTATCGCGCTTACTTCAGCAGGCAGTGTGTTAAGCATGCTACTTTGCAATGGCTTATTAATGCTGATACTGACGGCATCTGCGTTAATAATAAAGGTGTGAATGGCTTTTTCTGAAGCTGAATTAAGCGACGCGTCATCGATATAATGTTGATGCGTTTTAGTAGATAAGGCGGATGACTTAACGTAAATATTGTATGCTGACTGCTGATCTTGTGTTTCTGTCATGTTAGTTGCCGAGTTAGCGTCCCTTTTGCAAGTCTCGTAATTTTTGCAGCTATCGTAAGCATTGCAACATAATGACCATATCTGCAAGCCATTATCATCTTGTTCGTCGGATATAAAAAATGCACGGACAACCGAAAAGTATGCCGCTGCTGGGTTTGATGTTGCATTAGCCGTATCTCCCATTAAATCGGCCAGTACTTTCTCTGTTTCACCTTTTCTTAAGAGCTTTCCATCGCTTATTTGCCATAAAAATTGACAACAGGCACTGAGCTCCCTTAAAGAATGGCTAACAAGCATGCAAGAATACCCATGGTGTTCAACTAAATTAATCAACACAGACTGCATGTAAAGACGCGTTTGCCAATCAAGTGCTGAAAACGCTTCATCAAGCAGTAGTATTGGTTTGGCACTTAATAAAGCACGGGCAAAGTTAACCCGCTGCTTTTCACCACTTGACAGCTGATTAACGTTTTTTGTCATTAGATCAGATATTCGACAACGTGCTATAACATCAGCCTTGGTCAGCTTAGTAAAATGAAAGGTTTGCGCGTTGTGTTGAACATGCGTATCAACAATATCAATATTGTCTCGTACCGATAGGTGTTCAAATAAAGGGGTACTTTCGCCAACATAAACACAAGGGTTTTCTTTGCCCTTTACGTTAATAATATCTGTTTGTTGCCAACAAAATTCATACTGCGTCGTTGGTTTATGCTTGAGAAGTTTTTGGGGTCTTATTAACAGTCCTGCCATGACTTTTAATAGCGTAGACTTACCCGCCCCAGACTCACCAAACACGCCTACGATGTTATTTTCTATTGGGATTTCTTCATCAATATTGATATCAATATCAGCTGAGGCTGTAGGTTTATTCAAAATAGAGTGCTGAATTTTTACACGCATCACTGATGCCCCATCGACAAAAAACGAGCCTGTCGATTAAAACGGTATAACAGAGTCAAACTTAACACACTAAAAACAAGCAAAAATAAAGACAAGGCATGGGCTTGTGCATATTGTAAAGATTCCACTTGATTAAATAGCGCGATCGACACCACCTGTGTCTCGCCTGGAATATTGCCGCCAATCATTAAAATTAACCCAAATTCACCAAGAGTGTGAGCAAAGCCGAGCGTAACCGCGGTTATCAAACTCGGTTTAATGGCTGGAAATATGACAAACCAAAACCCCTTTAACGGCCCTAAACCCAGCGTGCTAATCGTCATAAAAATACGTTCATTTAATTGACTAAATGCGCCCACAAGCGGTTGCAAAACAAAGGGCATAGAATACAAAATAGAACCAAATAAAATACCTGAAAAACTAAAGACAAACTGCTCGCCTACCACACTTATCCATATACTCCCTAAAAACGATTGAGGCGAAAAAGCAGACAATAAGTAAAAACCTAGCACAGTAGGCGGCAAAACTAACGGCAGTGCGATTAGTGCCTCTAAAAATGGCCGCAGCGCCCCTTTATATTTGGCTAAGCTCCAGCTCAATGGCAGGCCTATTATCAGTAAAATAATAACCGTTAAACTGGCTAGTTTAAGCGTTAGCCATATGGCAGGCGCACTGTCTACTAGCAACATCATTAAGACTCATCCTCTTGCCCATTCGGATGGTTTACTACCCTACCCACGGCTTGAGTTTCAATATCATCTTTTGATACATCTGTGACGGGAAGATACCCCAAATCAACTAAGATTTTTTGTACCCCAGGACTTTTCAAATATTCGATAAATGCTTGGGCTTTATTAGCTTGGGCTGTACGTTTCAACACGACGGCTTGTTGAATAATAGGCGGATATTTATGGGATTCGACGGTTTTGTAGAAACTATATTTTTCTTTTTTTAAAACTTGTGATGCTTGGATCAAGACCGACTCTGCAATAAGTCCAATTTGCGCATTGCCTGAATCAACAAACTGAAAGGCTTGTGTGACGTTGGCCCCTAACACGAGTTTAGCTTCAATAGCGTCAGCATTTTTTTGTTGCTTCAAATACGCCATTGCAGCCTCTCCAAAAGGCGCTAATGTAGGGTTAGCAATAGCCACTTTTTTAGATTGCTGAAATAAATCATGGAGACTTATAGCAGTATTGTCTACAGGCCAAATCGCTAACTTTCCTCTTGCGTAATCTGTTCTTAAATGCGTTAAGCCCTTCTGTTCAAGATTCCTAGGCCGCTTGGCGTCGGCTGATAAAAACACATCAAAAGGTGCACCGTTAATAATTTGCGAATATAAGGTACCGCTAGACCCTGTCACAATGCGTAATGGGTAGGTTTTCCAGTATGGCGAGTATTGTATGATGACAGATAATGGATATTGAAAATTACTGGCAACCGCGATAGTGAGACTTGGTTTATCTTCAGACTTCGTTTGCGCTATAGAGTGAAAAGATAAAAACAATCCTACGCTACAAAATACCAGCGCCAGTCCCGCTTTGCTAAGCCATCTCATTCAAGCAAATCATCTTTTGCATTGCATACCAAACAAGATTCATCTTTGTTGATGTTAAAATTTGTCCATTGCATATCAAAACCACTGAACAGATGAACCACATTAACATCTATCTTGCCGTAGCCAGTCATAATTTTAATCGCTTGCAAGGCTTGCATGCTGCCAATCACGCCAACAATAGGTGATAATACGCCCGCTTCGGCGCACGACAACTCTTCGCTTTTAATAAACTGACTCAAACATGAGTAACACGCACTATGCTGACTTGGTAATACACAAAAAACCTGCCCTTCTGCACGGATGGCCGCGCCTGACACTAGCGGCCGCTGGGCTAAATAACAAAGTGCGTTGAGCTGGTTACGCGTTTGTATATTGTCGCTGCAATCAATCACAACGTCGATAAAAGGCATTAATTCCAATAAAGATTCATCGTCTAACTTAGTTTCGATAGCTTGAACCTTAGTGTCTGGGTATTGTTCGCTTAAGCGTTTAGCGGCGACTAATGCCTTGTTTTGGCCCACATCGCGTTGGGTATACAAAATTTGCCTTGGTAAGTTATGCGCGTCTACACCATCAAAATCAACAAGGGTAAGTTGTCCTATGCCGCTACCGGCCAAAAAATGGGCAGCAGAGCAACCTAAACCACCTACGCCAATGACTAAGGCGTGTGAATCTAAGAGTAACTCTTGCTTTTCAAGATCAAATCCGGGTAAATTAATTTGCCGAGAATACCTTAAGGCTTGTTTTTGGCTAATGCTATTTGTTCGTAAAACCAAGGTAATGTCCTTGCATGATTTGCTTGAGGTGCGTGATTTTCTTGAGATGCACTACATGCTTGTTGCGCGTGATTAGCATATACGAGAGCCCAACACGATGCTTTGTTTTATTGTTATACTTATATCGTAACCTTTTATTGCAGTTTTTCAAAGGCATCAGATTACACGTTTAATTTATAATCAAACTTAATGTAGCTAAAGAGGCCCATGTCAATTTATCAAAATCCACATTATAAAGTACACATACAAACAGACGATTTTGACCTTGCTAGCGAATATCAGCATATTCGTGAGCAGGCCAAAGGAGATGGCGCCATTGTCACATTCACGGGTATTGTGCGTGATTTTGCACCGCCTCCTCAAAGCTCAGATACAAAAACCAGCGAGCAACAAAAAGATAAGGGTAAAAATATTAGCGCAATTGAACTAGAGCATTACCCAGAAATGACTGAGAAAAGCTTAGTCAACATTATAGAACAAGCCCTAAAGCGCTGGCAGCTTGGCTATGTAACAATTATTCATCGAGTCGGCGTAATTAATGCAGACCAACAGATTGTATTTGTGGGTACAAGCTCTCGTCATCGTCGCTCGGCGTTTGAAGCAGCCGAATTCTTAATGGACTATCTTAAAAATGAAGTGCCATTATGGAAACGTGAGCATGACGGTAATGAAGCTTCATGGGTAAGCGCTAAAGAAAGTGACCATACCGCGATGAAAAGATGGGAACTTCAGTGAGCAAGAGTAGCAAGTAAGTGTACTGTGGCAAAATGCCAATGCTAATATACAAAAAACCCGCAATTAAGCGGGTTTTCTATGTAGCGTATAACGTCGTTAACGGTAACGTTAAAATTTATATTAATTAAGTTTTTCTTTGATACGTGCAGATTTACCTGAACGCTCACGTAGATA
>CAYURD010000180.1:2650-4605 GCA_964446865.1 uncultured Glaciecola sp. | reverse complement strand
GTCCAAGCCGTTGAATTGGTCCAAGCTATTGCCTCGGAATGAGCGAGTAGGGCTTGAGAAACAAACGCCACACTGTGCCCAACGGCAGTTGTCTCGACAAAGAGAAATACTATTACGGTAGCAACTGCAATTATAGACTGCGAGTGGTAGTCTAGGTCTGCCGAATACGCGTCACCTGAAAGCACATTGTCAAAATCAGATTGAGTTAATGTAAAGCCTTTTGAGCTTTTACTGGCTAAAAGTGACCTTTTAAAACTCTCTACTAACTCGGGATGTTCAGGTTTGATGATCCCAAAGTTCATTAATTTATTTAAAAATAAATTAGTGTCACCAGCCGCTAATGCTTGTTGCACTTCTGAAGAAAAGAACAATCGAATTGTTTCGAGATCGCTTGACCGTTTATAAAAAAAAGAGGTATCAATTCCAAGTTCCTTTAATACTGAATAAGGGGTTTCTGAGAACCTGTTAGCGGCATCTGGGTTCAACATAAGTCGTTCCCAGACTACAATTAAATATTCTATGTCTTGTTTTTGAGGGTGATCTTTCAATACATCATCAATTGATATGTTTAGTTGTAAAAGTGTAGAAGCTTGGCGAGCATTTTTCCTGTCCAATAAACCCGCATTTACACCGTAAATATTATCTGAAGTTTCTGGACTTGCCTCGATACCCCTCACGGGGATCAATAACGAGGCAGCGATAGCTGCTTGAATTCCTTTGTTTATTTTCATTTTAACATCCAATTTGTTAGCTTAAACGTTTTACAGTCTTTGCCAAAGAAGCTCTCGCAATGACTCCCGGTGCAAGTTCTGTGGCTTTCTCTTTTATTTTTTTTACAATCCTAGCGTCTTTGTGCAAATAAACACATGCTTGGCACCCGTGTTCGACCACTCCATATTCCTTTTCAAGAAACTCAGGTCCCATCACTTGTTCGATTATCGACTTAGGTCCATCAGTATGAATCCATAATTTTAAATAGTCCTCCTTTGACTTCACGAAATTGTTTCCAATATCAGAAGTTAACAAATCTCCAACTTTCATTTCGGGTATATATTCAAAGGTAAGACCGCAGCAAGCAGATTGTAAATTGTGAGGTGTTACAACGACATTATTATATAGCTGTGCGCAGCCTTCATTGGCTTGAATCCGGCCACCTTTCTTTCGCTCTTTAAATGAACTCTTAAAAGGCATCCAACAGTTGCTTTGAATGCTAAAAAATGTAGACGTTAGAAGTTGTGAGAATCTCGACTCTGAGTGTAATTCACCAAGGCAATCACTATTTTCAGAGTCTTTTTCGACCATAACTATCGTCTTAATTTGTTCCTTAACCAATGCCTCTGCAGAATTAATGACGGTGTTGCTGTTGATCCATTCTTGATGATCGAGACCAGTAGATATGTTCATTTCAGTTATTCCCACAGCTTTCAGTCGGGAGGCAACTATTTTTGCTTTTACTTTGTTCCTCCCCCAATAACCATTGGTTACACATCTACTCTTTAATCCTAGTTTTGTTGCGTACTCGATGGCTTCAAAGAGGTCATCCCCTAACATAAAGCATTCACCACCCGTAAAGACAATAATTTCAAGATTTGGAAATGATATCTTGGCGTTGTCTATTGAATTGATCATCTCCCACTTAGACAAACGCTCTTTAATTTTTGGTGTGCAAGAGAAGCAACAGTCATTGCAAGATGCGGTGCATTGATATGTAGCTATAATTGTTAAAGACTTAGGGCTTGAAGGTGTGAGGTCTCGAATATTGATTTGGTTCATTAGTAAACGTTCCCTGTTTAATTTTTGTACAATATAAAGTATTTTATCCGTTTTAAAAAGTCAAGTTGTTTGAATTTTAAACTATTTAGAGTTCTGCTTTATCCGCTATGTAATTTGAAGTTATGTGAAGAAAAGCCTTTTATTTAGCAAGACACACCATTGAAGCATCAATGCGCCTAGGT
>CAYURD010000180.1:0-2640 GCA_964446865.1 uncultured Glaciecola sp. | reverse complement strand
GCTAAGAGCATCCGTGTGACTATTCACACAGCTCGTCCAGGCGTTGTAATCGGTAAGAAAGGTGAAGACGTAGAGAAGTTGCGTAACTACGTATCTAAGCTAGCCGGTGTGCCAGCTCAGATCAACATCGCTGAAGTACGTAAGCCAGAGCTAGATGGTCAGCTTGTAGCTGATAGCATCTCTAGCCAGCTAGAGCGTCGTGTTATGTTCCGTCGTGCTATGAAGCGCGCAGTACAAAACGCAATGCGCCTTGGCGCTTTAGGTATCAAGGTTCAAGTAAGTGGTCGTTTAGGTGGTGCTGAAATCGCCCGTGCTGAATGGTATCGTGAAGGTCGTGTACCTTTGCACACATTCCGCGCAGACATTGATTACGCTACATCTGAAGCATTAACCCAATATGGTATTATTGGTGTTAAGGTTTGGATCTTCAAAGGTGAAGTATTAGGTGGTTTACCACTTACTCAAGAGCAACCAGCTCCTGCACCTAAGAAGAAAGGCCGTAACGCTAAACGAGAGGGCTAATCATGTTACAACCAAAGCGTACGAAATTTCGTAAGATGCACAAAGGTCGTAACCGTGGTCTTGCTATTGCTGGTAGCAAAGTAAGCTTCGGGACTTTTGGCCTTAAAGCTATTGGTCGTGGTCGTATGACCGCTCGCCAAATTGAAGCTGCACGTCGTGCCATGACTCGTCATGTAAAGCGTCAAGGTAAAATTTGGATCCGTGTGTTTCCTGATAAACCAATTACTCAGAAGCCTCTTGAAGTGCGTCAGGGTAAAGGTAAAGGTAACGTAGAATACTGGGTATGCCAAATTCAGCCAGGTCGTGTTTTATACGAGATGGAAGGTGTGCCAGAGGAATTAGCACGTGAAGCATTTGCTTTAGCCGCTGCTAAATTACCATTTAAAACAACCTTTGTAACTCGGACGGTGATGTAATGAACGCGACAGAACTGAGAGAAAAAAGCGTAGAAGAGCTAAATGCAGAGTTAACTAACTTGCTTCGCGAGCAGTTTAACTTACGTATGCAGCATTCTACTGGCCAGTTAGAACAAACTGCCCAACTTAAAACAGTACGTCGTAGCATCGCACGTGTAAACACCATATTGACTCAGAAAGCTGGAGAATAAGATGTCTGAACAAGCAATTCGTACAGTCCAAGGTCGTGTGGTTAGTAACAAAATGGATAAAACCATTACTGTTTTAGTAGAAAGAACGGTTAAACACCCAATTTACGGGAAGTTTATCAAGCGTTCTACTAAGTTACACGCACATGACGAAGCTAACGTATGTAACGAAGGCGATACAGTGACTATCACTGAATGTCGTCCTTTGTCTAAGTCTAAGACTTGGATGTTAGTTGACGTAGTAGAGAAAGCGGCTTTATAAGTCGGTTTTCCATATAAATATAAAGGCGCTAATCATATGATTAGCGCCTTTTTTTTAGCTAAAGTTTAGTCAGTATTTACAGTCAACCTTTGTACGAAATTTGTACTGAGCAATTCTGTAAATTTGATTACGCAAAATACTAATTTAGTAGTAAATTTCTTAAAGCCGTTTAAAGCATAAAATGTTTACTTGGACAAACGCCATAGACTTCTACCATCGCACTTGACGATTTTAGTACGGGTTATTCTTCTCTTTCCTATCTTAAAGATTTACCCTTAGATGTAATCAATATAGATCGCTCGTTTGTGAATAACCTAGATCAATCCAGCACGGTTGAGCTAGTGAGATCGATAATATCAATAGGCCAACATATGTCACTGAATATTGTTGCAGAAGGTGTTGAAGAAGAGCCTCAATTAACTAAATTAAGTGCAATGGCTTGTGATATTTTTCAAGGTTATTATTTTGCTAAACCAAAAGATAAAAACGACTTTGCAAAATTATTGTAAACGCTCCGCTTTTTGTTTCTTTCTTCTTGTGTAATTATCACTATCTTCAGAATCACATAATTTTAATAGATGAGCCGTTCATGCTGGCCTATTTATCAGACTAACAGGTAATGTTAATGAGATACAAAAGAACGATGATCAAATTTGTAGTGGCTGTATTGCTATTTCTTACGGCAAACATACATGTAAATGCACAAATGAGTAAATTTAAAGACGGCCCATTAATAGAAGATTATGGAAAACATGCGCCTGTTGAGTCGGTCAGCTTGCCTGCAACAACTAAATTAAAAGTCGCTTTTGATGTAGCCGATGCCGCCGATGCGGGTAAAATTAACCGCCGATTTGATAGCTTAGCTCGATTTTTAAACATGCATGTAGCAGCAGGTGTACCACCTGAGAACATTGAATTAGCCTTAGTTGTGCACGGAAAAGGCGCATTTGATTTACTAGATAACGACACGTATCAAAAACTACATAAACAAGATAATCCAAATAAAACACTGTTAACGTTACTGATGAAAAATGGCGTAGATGTCTATTTATGCGGACAAACCGCAAATGCATACGAAGTCGCTGAATCTCAATTAATAGAAGGAGCGAAACTGCATTTGTCTGCCATGACTGCCCATGCACTCTTGAAACAAGAAGGTTACTCTCTTAATCCGTTTTGAACCCTTTTCGTCTTTCAACCACGTCATTATGGCGAAGGCCTAATACTGTTCGTTAAAGACTTCCTCGTCATC
>CAYURD010000179.1:0-4630 GCA_964446865.1 uncultured Glaciecola sp. | reverse complement strand
TGTGATTTATTTGAGTTTTTTAAGCAGCTTTAGTGCATTGTGTTAAACTTATCATCCATAAAATATGTCTCTAAAAAGGGCTTACATTGCGAAGAACCCACCTTGCGACCGACGAAAATAGTAATTTTAATTGGCGCGTATTTACAAAACTCTGGCCCTTTTTAACGGAATATAAAAAACGCGTGTGGCTTGCATTAAGCTGCTTAATTGGTGCAAAAGTCGCCAGCGTAACCTTGCCTTTTGTATTAAAAAATATTGTAGATAACTTAAACCTCAACGATGCTACCGCAACGATTATGGCGATTATACTCTCGTTAATAGTTGCGTATGGCGCTCTGCGGTTTGCCAATGTGCTGTTTGGTGAATTGCGCGACATGCTGTTTGGACGAGTAACAGAGCGCGCAATGCGGCGAATTGGCCTTAAAGTATTTAAACACCTCCACCGACTTGATTTAAATTTTCACTTATCACGACAAACCGGCGGCCTTTCTCGAGACATTGAACGAGGCACCAGCGGCATTAGTTTTTTAATGCGTTTTATGGTTTTTAATATAGGCCCCACCCTGCTAGAAATTGCCATGGTAGCGGGTCTATTGCTATACAATTATGGGTTTACCTTTGCTGCGGTCATTATTATATCGGTCGTGACCTACGTTACCTTTTCGGTAAAAGCGACAGACTGGCGCACAAAGTATATTAAAGAGCTTAATCAAGCCGACAATCTATCAAATACACGCGCCGTTGATAGCCTGTTAAATTTTGAAACGGTAAAGTACTTTAATAACGAAAATTACGAAGCAGACCGCTACGATATTGGCTTAGCCAATTGGGAGAAAGCAAGGCGCAAAAACCGCCTATCTTTATTCGCACTAAATGGCGGCCAAGCGCTCATTATTGCCATAGCGATGACTAGCATGCTTGCGCTTGCTGCTACCGAAGTTGCCAAGGGCAATATGACCATTGGTGATTTTGTCTTAGTTAACGCGTTTACGATGCAAATATTTATGCCGCTTAACTTCTTAGGTTTTGTGTATCGCGAAATTAGAGGCTCACTGACCAACATCGAGAATTTGTTTACCTTACTTGAAAAAACGCCGGCGGTTATTGATAAAGACAATGCAGCAACACTCAAGGTAGCACAGGGTGAAATAAAGTTTGAAAATGTTGATTTTGCCTATCACGAAAAACGACAAATTCTACACAATGTGTCTTTTACTATTGCCCCTGGCACAAAAGTCGCGGTAGTAGGCGAAAGCGGCGCAGGCAAATCCACCCTTGTTAAGCTGTTATTTAGATTTAGTGACCCAACAAGTGGGCAAATTAAAATCGACCAACAAGATATTGCACAAGTCACGCAAGAATCGTTACGAAAGCATATCGGTATTGTGCCGCAAGACACCGTTTTATTTAATGATACGCTGTATGAAAACATCAAGTATGGACGCCCCGATGCCACTGACCAAGAAATACAGCAAGCTATATCAATGGCACACTTAGCTGACTTTATTTCACGCTTGCCCGACAAAGAGCAAACACAGGTGGGTGAGCGTGGTTTAAAACTGAGCGGCGGAGAAAAGCAACGAGTGGCCATTGCCCGCACGATTTTAAAACGCCCGCCAATTTTAGTATTTGATGAGGCGACTTCCTCTCTTGATTCACAGTCTGAAAAAGCGATATTACGGGCTTTTCAAGATATTGCTAAGGGCCATACAAGCTTTGTGGTTGCTCACCGCTTATCAACGGTAATGGATGCAGATAATATTATTGTGATGTCTCAGGGAAGTATTGTCGAACAAGGCAAACATGCATCACTATTAGAGAAAAAAGGCCTCTATTTCGACTTATGGACGGCGCAACAGCAACAAACAAAAGAGGCTAATAATGAATGATTTTACGTCACTTAAGGCTTCGACACTAACACCTACAAGCAACGAACACGAACATTTAATCAAGACAGTGAATACCGAAATGCCTTTTGGAAAATACGCGGGCACAAAGCTATTGCATTTGCCCGAGCCGTATTTGGTGTGGTTTCATAAAAAAGGCTTTCCAAATGGGAAGCTGGGCGAGCAACTGGCCTTGATGTATGAGATCAAACTCAATGGCCTTGAAAAGATGCTCGCACCGCTTATCACTAAATAAGAGAGCTTTTGTTTATTGTTGATTAGTCATTGATGATTAGTTGTTGGCTATTACACATCACTTAAGCGTTAACGCTTAAGATGATCAGCCACCAAAAACGCCATCTCTAATACTTGGTCAGCATTTAGACGCGGATCACACTGAGTCTTGTAAGCCTCGGCTAAATCATCGTCGCTAATTTCGTAAGCACCGCCAGTACATTCAGTCACATGCTGCCCGGTCATCTCCAAATGGATACCGCCAGCGTGAGTACCTTCCGCTTTATGAGCGTCAAAAAACTGTTTAATTTCGCTTAAAATCGCATCAAAATTACGCGTTTTATAACCACTCGACGCTTTAATTGTATTGCCATGCATCGGGTCTGAACTCCACACAACATGACGCCCTTCGTTTTTCACTCTGCGTAGTAAACGAGGTAGGTTGTCACCCAGCACATTAGCGCCCATTCGAGTAATAAGCGTGAGGCGACCAGGCGTGTTCTCGGGGTTTAGTGCGTCAATTAGACGAATAAGATCGTCTTCTTGCATGCTAGGACCCACTTTTACACCAATCGGGTTATTAATACCGCTAAAAAACTCAATATGCGCGTGATCTAACTGGCGCGTTCTTTCACCAATCCACAGCATGTGTGCAGAACAGTTGTAAGGTTTGCCGGTTAAGGTGTCTATTCTTGTTAGGGCTTGCTCATAATTGAGTAACAATGCCTCGTGAGACGTGAATAAACTGGTTTCGTGTAAAGAGGCAGTATTTTGATTATTTACACCTATGACGTTCATAAACGCCAGGGTATCTTCAATGCGTTTCGCGATGTCTTGATAGCGTTCTTTAAGCGGATTATTTTCTAAAAACGCCATATTCCAGCGATTAACTTGATGCAAATCAGCCAAACCGCCCTGCGCAAAGGCGCGAAGCAGATTTAGCGTAGACGCACTGCGATGATAAGCGTCGAGCAAACGATTAGGATCGGGCTGACGGGCTTGCTCAGTAAACTCAATACCGTTGATGATATCGCCACGATAACTGGGAAGCTCAATGCCGTTTATCGTTTCAGTATCGGCAGAACGAGGTTTGGCATATTGACCCGCCATACGAGCGACTTTGGTCACAGGGCAACGGCCAGCGAAGGTTAAGACAATCGCCATTTGCAAAATAACTTTAAAGGTATCTCTAATTTTAGGGGCATTAAAATCAGCAAATGATTCAGCGCAATCGCCACCTTGCAGTAAAAAGCCCTTCCCTTGCGATACTTCGCCAAGTTGTTTGTATAGCTGACGGGTTTCTTCGGCAAACACGAGCGGTGGATAGCTAGCGAGTTTTTGTTCTACGTCTTTTAATAATGCCTGATCTTGATATGTAGGCTGCTGTAATATTGGCTTTTCGCGCCAACTATCAATACTCCACTGACTCACTGTGTGTCCTTTTTAATGTAATAAGCAAACGCATACAATATCACAATGGTGATTTAATTAAATCCTGATCACCTGCTTACCCAGTATTTTTCTTGATTAAATTCACAATCAAAGATTAAGGATAAATTTTCTGCATTTATCAGGTCTTTTACAGGCCCGTACTTGACTATATCAGTGCCTTTTAATAAGGCGACCGTTGAGGCAAATTGAGCGCTCAAATTAATATCGTGGCAACTCATAATAATAGTATTGCCCTTGTTAGAAAGCTGCTCTAGTAGCCTTAATACTCTGCGTTGGTAATTTATATCCAATTGGGCAAGTGGTTCGTCTAAAATAATGATAGCTTCGCCTCTTAATATGGCGGGCCATACTTGCAATAGTACTCGGGCTATATGGAACCTTTTTTGCTGCCCACCCGACAGCGTTGACAATGGCCGATGCAGCATAGCGTTTAGCGACAAGTAATCATCAAGTTCATTTGGGATGAGCGTAGATTGTGAATTTTGCCCGCTTTTTTGCCCTTGTTCCATAATATAAGTAGATTCAGGCGTGTAAAAAGATAGCAACTGCGCGACTGAAATATCAAACTCAGTTGATTGCTGTTGCGCTAAAAAACAACGTGTTTTTGATAAAGACAGTAAGCTGTGCTCGCTTATCAAAGCGTTTTCTAAGTAAACTTGACCTGTGTCGGGCGAATCAAGGCCTGACAGCAGACTTAATAGGCTAGATTTACCAGCCCCATTACTGCCAATTACGTGCAAATAATCCCCAGCATGAATGGTCATCGAATGACATGAGATTCTGCTATCCCATTTGATATCGTGCAGGCTTAACAGGGCTTTTCTAGCCTTTGGTTTGATGGCATTTTCCTGATATCCTGAAAGCGGTTCTTTTGCTTGCGCTTTTGATTGTTTTTTACTTGGTAGTTCAGTCAACAATGTATGCTCATAGTTTATCCAACCAGCTTAGTAGCGTGTTCTCTATTAGTCTATTTGCTGTTAGCACGTTCGCCTAATACTGTTCGCTTAAGCAAAAATTACGTCATTCCCGCGAAGGCGGGAACCTCTTTGGAACCAATC
>CAYURD010000178.1:0-4744 GCA_964446865.1 uncultured Glaciecola sp. | reverse complement strand
AAACGATTTTACAAACGCAGCAAGCTCATCATCTTGGCAATTATCAAAAAAGCACTGTTGGAATCTTTCACCGCCAACGGCCTGTTTAATTAGCTCAGGATCAATCGCTTTCAAACCATCTAAAAATGGCTTGCCGGTCGCTGCCTTAACACTTTCAAGTATACCAGCATTAGCAACCTGAGATTCACGGCGCTCAGCGGGGTAACCTAAGCCTGTTTCGCCAGTAAATGCTTTTTCAAAGACATAGCGCACGTTTAATTCTGCACCCCAGCCAAAACCTTTGGCAAAGGGTAATGCCAAAGCGTTGCCGTTATTTATTTGTGCAAACAAATATGCATCGGCTGGGTCAATACAATATCCACATGCGACACCAGGATAAGCATTCAATGACATCAACGCTCCTTGTCCCGTCCCGCATCCAGACACTACAAAATCGACGGCTTTGCTATTTAGAAGTAACGCAGCAATGATCCCTAAGTGAATATAAGTGAGTCTATGGTCGTTGTCGCCATTCATACCAACGTTGAACACATCATGCCCTTGTTCATCAGCGACCGCTTGCAGTTGCTCCAATACAGTCGCGTTTTTACCCGCTTGGCTAAACTCATTCATTAATGCAATTTTCATCGTTTTCCTCAATAATTAGCAATGGACTTTTAGCTTGTCATCCTATCTTACCAATTTACATTGCTAAATGTCACTGTATTTCAAAAAAGAAGGCTAATTAGTCCACTAATGCTTGATAAACAACGTTTCTAAAGTCGTCATGATATGGATGAAATCCAATAGGTAAAAACTGCGCCATGCTAATCATGATCATATTCTCTTTAGGGTCGATTCTAAAATACGTTGATGCGGCGCCGCCCCAACCATAGTTGCCAGTTGAGCTCATAAACCTCACATGATCCGCATCTACCGTCACCGACATCGCTAGACCATACCCTTCGCCTTGTGCATCGGCTTGGTAAGGTACTAAGTTTTCAGGTAAATGATTTGTGCGCATATACTCAACAGTTTTACGACCCAATATTCGTACGCCGTTAAGTTCTCCATTGTTGAGCAGCATTTGGGTAAAGGTAAAGTAATCACGCATCGTTGAGGTTAAGCCACCACCTGCATTATGGATATCAGGATCGCTCAAATAATCTCCAAGCGGTTCATCCGTTACTAGAATCGTTTCGCCTTTTTCGCCGGGGCCATATACTTCAGCAAAGCGTGACACATTTTCAGGCTTAACATAAAAGCCAGTATCTTCCATTTTTAAAGGGTCAAATATTGTTTGTTGCATATACTCACCCAACTTCATGCCAGTAATTCGCTCAACCACAAAACCGAGGACGTCAGTATTCACGCCATAGTGCCATTGAGTAGAAGGTTGGTGATTTAGCGGCAGTTTGGCTAATTCTTGCAACACAGTGCTGCGGTCAACTTTGCCTAGGCCTATAGGAGAGTTACGATACAAATTATCAACTTCGCTACCGGTGAATCCATACGAAAAGCCTGCGGTGTGTAAAAATAAATCAATCATGCGAATAGGATATTTGGCATCCTCAAGCACCATATCCTCGCCTTTGCCACTGACATACACCTTTAAATTAGATAATTCGGGCAAGTACTTGGTGATATCGTCATTCATATGAAATTTGCCTTGCTCCCATAGGGTGAGAGCTGCAACGGCAGTGATTGGCTTGGTCATAGAATAAATTCTGAATATCGTATCTTCGGTCATTGGAATAGCATTTTCACGATCTCTGAGACCCTGCGCTGAAAAATGCACAATTTCGCCATTTCGTGCAACCAATGTCGATGTACCTACTAATTTTTTATCGTTAATATATCGGTTCATCACCTCGTCAATGCGCTTTAAGCGGCTTTGTGAGAAACCCTGTTTAACACCTTCAGAATACCCTTGTTTAGACGCTTCGTTTTGTGGTGGTGGCGTAGGTGATTGAGATGTAGCGGTTGCATTGCATGCCAACAGCATGCAAGCACTTAAGATAATCGTTAGGTTTTTCATTGCTTATTTACTCTGTTTTTATTATTAATATGGACAACTAGCACAAATTAATGTGTGATTAATGACCGTGTGTTGTGTTCAGTTATTTGAACGTGTCTATCATGTGTTTACGTAAACTATTCTGCTAACGCCGTTAATCCAGCCGAAATCGATTGTTGAATAACATCATTTGGGGCCTTCATTCTAGTCAGTGCCGAGCAACCATAAAACAATACGGTAAAAGACGCTGATGTGTCGGGTATATCGACTTTAGAGGAAATTTGCCCTTGTTCCTTTGCATTGCTCAACGCATTTTCAAAGGCCTTAACTTGACGCGTAAATGTCCGGGTTAAAATATCGTGAATTGGGCCAGAGGTTGCGCCAAATTCCAAAGCGGTATTAGCAATAAAACAACCATGCTTAAAGTACTTATCATCCTTGGCACTGGTAATAAAATTAAAGAGCTTCTTAATGTCTTTCACTGATGCTCTGTCTGATTCTAAGCCACCAAATAAATAAGTAAAAATTCGTTCTTCGTATTTTTCTAGCGCGGCTTGAAACAAATCTTGTTTGCCACCAAAAGCGGTGTATAAACCTGCGTGGGCAACGCCGGTGTATTTTACCATTTCGCGCATAGATGTATTCGCGTAACCATGTTCCCAAAACAATTCAATTGCTCTGTTTAGCGCGATATCTGCATTAAATTCACGTACTCTTGCCATTGCACTTTCCAGTCGTTAGTTTGCTATGAGTAACAAATATAAGATCGATTGTTTTAGATGGCAAGTTTTTGTGGATAAGCGCAATATAGTAGTAGAGGAACGTAAAGGTTTTTTGCTAGTCAGCTAGTGCTGTAAGTTTGACTCTAGTTGTAAAATAGCGGCATCGGCAGCTAAAAGTGCACCTTCTAAGTAGCCTGCGTCTTCTCTCGCCATTTCGCTGCCCGCCAGGTATAAATGCTGAGAAGCAAGCTCTGCTTCATATTTATCTATCTCAAACACAGGATGCCGCGAGCCTTCGGACTGGTCTTGTCCGGTGCAAATGTCGCTATCTTTCGCCCAATCTTTTACAAAGCATTTATCAAACCGATACGCCTCGTGTCCAAAAATATCAGCTAGCTGTCTAATACACTGCTTTTTCAATTCGCCTAATGGCTCATGAATTCTTGCCGTTGCTGCAATCCCAATAAACCCGAACAATGCGAAGCTTTCGTCTTCACTACAACTAGCATCATGCACTTCAACCATGGGGCCTTTTTGGCTAAAAGCCTGACCAGCAAGCCCATGCTCACGCCAAAATGGCGTTTTATAGGTGACAACGCACTTTGCCTGTGCCGACATCCAAGTTTGCGATTTAATAAGGTCAGTTAGCAGCGCTCGACTCATCCATTCACATTGTTCGAATTCTCGTGCGATGATTCTTGGCGGCAAAGCCAAGACTAGATGTGAAGCTTGTAGTTTTATTGATGACTTTTTGTGAACCGCTTTGACTGTCCATTTTGTACCATTTTTGACGACGTCTGATACTTTATGGCCTGCGAAGAGCTTTTCTGAATCGAGCTGTCGAACAAGCGCTCGAATTAAAGAATAAGCGCCGTTTTCAATCCGCTGTAAGACGGGTTCGTTCGATGCAGCTACTCGTCTGCACTCTGAGGTACTCTCAAATTGATATAGCGCATCGCCGTTTGTGTATTGGTCAAACAATTTAAGATCTAAATCGCTAATGAGTGTTTTTAGCGATTGGTGGTGTGGAAATACCCAAGTGGGTCCCATATCAAAAAACTGTGTATTTGACATCGGACTTGGCGCACCAATTATACGCCCACCAAAAAGAGGCTTGGCATCAAGCAACTGATAGTTGATATTTCGAGACTGCAGCTCACGAGCTAGGTATAAACCTGCCAAGCCGCCCCCTACGATTATCACGTCTGTTTTTATCAATTTAACCTCAGTCTTTTTACAGCGAGTTTTGCATTCAAAAACGTAGCCCTTTGAAACATAACCCTTCGAAAAATAGCATCTAAAGCTCTACCCAAGCAAGGGTTTGTCATTTCTGTGGATATCTTAATATCGACAAGTGTTATCAATAACTTACAATTTATTAATGCTTTGCATAATCCATTGTTTCATTTGAGATTCATTTAGTCCACCTGATACGCGCTCAATCTCTCTGCCTTTATGAAAAAATACGAGCGTTGGGAGCGAGCGGATATTAGCCTCTGCGGCAATTTGTTGCGCGTCTTGGGTATCTACTTTGGCAAATAGTAAACTAGGAGACTGCTTAGCAACGCTCAAAAATACAGGCGCCATATTTCGGCAAGGGCCGCACCAATCGGCCCAAAAATCAACGACTATTGGCAAATCATTTTTTTCGACATATTGAAAAAATGAGGCATCGGTCAATGCTACTGGCTCATTATTGTATACCTGTTGCCCACACTTACCGCACTTGGCTAAGCTGTGATCTTTTCCATCGGGAATACGGTTAATTGAGCCGCAACTTGCGCAAACTATGTGCATATTTATTTCTCTCTGCTTGGGTGTTATTTGGACTAACGCTGCGATTTACAATCTTATTAGTATAGTTATGTAGTGTAGATAAATGAACTCAATACACAAATTCGGTTTTTACTTTTTACATTCTTCTTCGTCTTGAATACCTGTGACTCAAGTTAAGACATCGTCATTCTCGATACTTCAAGAATCTCCTTGGAACAGACATCGTCATTCTCGAGACGTCGAGAATCTC
>CAYURD010000177.1:0-4793 GCA_964446865.1 uncultured Glaciecola sp. | reverse complement strand
TCCTCGCTTAAGACTTCCTCGTCATCCTCGCTTAAGACTTCCTCGTCATCCTCGCTTAAGACTTCCTCGTCATCCTCGCGAAGGCGGGGATCTGGTTAATGTTCATTAAAAACACTACAATACATGTACTTAGCCGATATCGATTGGTTCCAACGAGGTTCCCGCCTTCGCGGGAATGACGGAGTTCTGCGCGAGAATGGCGATTGTCTGAGCGATTTATTTAAAAATAGCTTCGTCACGCCCAACTGGCTCACTAATTTCATACACAAATAAATTTCCGGCGCGAGGCTGGGCGTCTAATTGGTCTTCGTTTAAACGTATTTTGGCGCTCGTCACAAAAAGCCAATTCATGTTGGGTCCGCCAATAGACACACACGAACCTTGAGTGACAGGCAAAGGATGGCGCAATATTTCTTTGCCTTTGCTATTTAAGCACACCACACAAGCTCTTCCCCATAGGGCATACCAAACATTATCATTTACATCAACGCATGCGCCATCAGGAAAGCTATGCTTATCAAATTTTGCAAAGAGTTTTTTATTGAGTATCTCGCCGCTTTTTGCGAGTTCGTATTGATAAATTTTATGACTTGGAGAATCAGCGTGATACATAACTGAGCCGTCTTTCGAAAAACACAATCCGTTTGACACTTCAATACCACCTAACATATGTGATGATTTTACCTTAGTGATGTCATTGTCAACAACATCAAAACGGTACAAAGCGCCTTTGTCGTGATCTGGCGGTAATACACGTTCACTCTCTTCAACCATTGAGCCTATCCAATATCGTCCCAAAGGATCGCAACGTCCGTCATTAAACCGAGTGTAAGTATGGTCGCTTTCAAGTTCGACTAAAGGAGTCAACTCGCCGGTGGCATAACGATAATTTGCAAGGCCATGTTCAAACCCTGCTAAAATAGTATCGCTGTGCTCAGTAAACGCAAAGCTAGAAAGTCGGTAAGGCATATCAAAAACTTGCAGTACTTCATTTATGTAGTCGTCGCGTTGCGAAATAGCCTGTTCACTAATAGCATCATTACTCAATATATCGGCGACCTCTTGTGTCATAAGGCATTTATACAAACATTTACCGTCGATATCGGTCCAATACAATGCTTGCTCTTCGTTGTGCCAAATAACGTTTTCGCCAAGGATATTCTGGCATTTTACTTCAAATAATAGTTTTGTTATGCGCATAAATAGGTCGCGTTACCTGTAATATTTCTTGTATTTAGGGTTTTAAAATTTAATTTTTTCAGCATGAGCTTGCAACTTATCAATAAGTTCGCTTAGCTGTTTTTGCTCATCATCGCATAAGCAGGCTAGTAGCTGTTGTTCGAAATCTAACGATACAGGGACTATTTGACTGTAAACGTCGTAGCCTGTGTCTGACAGTCGTATTTGTGAACGTCTTTTATCTTCTTTAGACAATTCTCTTATGATTAGATTTCGTTTTAAAAGATTACCGACTGCACGACTAATTAGCGACTTTTCAATTTGAGTTTTAGCCGAAATTTCGTCTGCAGATGCATCAGGATATTCACCTAATACAGCCATAATACGCCATTCGGTGATAGAGAGAGCAAACCTATCTTTATATGATTGCGCTACAACACTACTGATCTTATTAGATAAAATTGAAAGCCTATAGGGTAAGTACCGCTCAAGCGTAAGCAACGAAGTATTAGCTTCATTAGTGTTTTTGTCGATTGTCATATCCCTTACCTTTTTTTGTGCGCCCTATTCGACAGCCTGTTTTTCAACCTAATCCGAACCTTGTACGTATATCTCTAAACACTATCTGTTTAAGCGATATTGGACAGAAGAAAACATTGAACGCTTGACATTAGTTGCAATAACAACTAATTTAGTTGCGCTCGCAACTATGTGTACCTGCTAATGGTTTTTGCGTCAACACTTTTTGATGCTTAATGTATAATTTAAGCCAATGGCTGAACCAAGTTTCAATATTAAAAAGAGGATTATCTGTGACTGATTTGTTTGAAAACCCAATGGGCCTAGACGGCTTTGAATTTGTTGAGTTTACTGCGCCAGAAAAAGGCATCTTAGAAGCCGTTTTTACCGCAATGGGCTTTACCCATGTCGCTAATCACAAATCAAAAGATGTGGCGCTTTGGCGTCAAGGTGATATTAATTTTATCACCAACTACAGCAAATATAGCCCTTCTTATTATTACGCACAGGAACATGGGCCGTCGGCATGCGGCATGGCATTTAGAGTAAAAAATGCCCAAAAAGCATATGCATTGGCACTTGAAAAAGGCGCCCAACCTATCGACATGCAAACAGGTGCAATGGAGCTTAAACTACCCGCGATTAAGGGAATTGGTGGTGCCGCTCTTTATTTAATAGACCGTTATAAAGAAGGCGAAACAATATACGATATCGATTTTGAGTGGATTGAAGGCGTTGATAAACACCCTGAAGGCTGCGGTTTTCACACGCTTGATCACCTTACTCATAATGTATATCGAGGCCGAATGGACTATTGGGCCAATTTTTACGAACGCTTTTTCAACTTCCGTGAAATTCGCTACTTCGACATTAAAGGTGAATACACTGGTTTATTATCAAAAGCCATGACCGCGCCTGACGGGAAAATCAAAATCCCATTAAACGAAGAAGCAGGCGGTGGCGGCGGTGGCCAAATAGAAGAGTTTTTAATGCAATACAACGGTGAAGGTATCCAGCATATTGCATTTGCATGTGATGATTTACCTGCGTGCTGGGACAAGTTACAAAAACTAGGCATGGAGTTTATGACCGCTCCTCCTGAGACTTACTACCAGATGCTAGAAGAGCGTTTGCCAGGTCATGGCGAGCCTACCGAAGAGTTAAAATCTCGCGGAATATTGTTAGACGGCACCACAGAAGGTGGTGAACCAAGATTGTTACTGCAAATATTTTCAGCGCCTAAATTAGGTCCGGTTTTCTTTGAATTTATTCAACGTAAAGAAGACCAAGGTTTTGGCGAAGGTAACTTTAAGGCCTTGTTTGAATCAATTGAACGCGACCAAGTGGCAAGAGGCGTTGTTGGTGGCAATGAGGCTGACGAAAGTAAGGAAAGTGCGTAATGCAAATCACGCAAAAAATGCAATTATCTCGGATTCATCATGTTGCATATCGCTGCAACGATGCCAAAGAAACCGTTGAGTTTTATCAAAAGATGTTGAATATGGATTTCCAACTCGCGATTGCTGAAGACAAAGTACCGTCAACGCAAGCGCCCGACCCTTACATGCACGTGTTTTTAGATGCAGGCAATGGCAATGTACTGGCATTTTTTGAATTGCCTAACTCGCCGCAGATGGGCCGAGATGGCAATACTCCTGAATGGGTACAGCATATTGCATTTGAAGTTGATTCAATGGACAGCCTGTTGGCAGCGAAAGCTCACTTAGAGGCAAATGGCCTTGAAGTACTCGGACCTACCGACCACGGGATATTTAAGTCTTTGTACTTTTTTGATCCCAACGGCCATCGTATTGAGTTAGCTGCTAATATTGGTACACCTGAAATGATGGCAGAACTTAAGCGAGTCGCACCTGCAATGCTTGACGAATGGTCTTTAACTAAAAAAGCCCCCAAACATGCGCAGTGGTTGCACGATGGTGAAGGTTTTCCGCCAAAGTAAAGCAAAAATATAACGCAACATTAGTCATAATTAGTATCTCAGAGTGAGAGGAATCAAGCCCATGAAATTAGCGAGTTTACAGCAAGGCCGTGACGGCCAATTAGTTGTCGTCAATAATGATTTAACCAAAATGAGCAGCGTACATTTTATCGCATCCACGATGCAGTATGCGCTAGATAACTGGGATCAAGTCGCTGATAAACTGAAAGCCCGCTTTGATGAACTTGAGTCAGGCGTATTAGAAGGTGAAGACTTTGATGCTTCCAAACTAGCCTCACCTCTCCCTCGCGCATTTCAGTGGGCTGACGGCAGCGCTTATGTTAACCATGTCGAATTGGTCAGAAAAGCGCGGGGCGCCGAAATGCCTGAGACTTTTTGGACCGATCCTTTAATGTATCAAGGCGGTTCTGACTCATTTTTAGGCCCGCGTGAAGATATTGTTATGCCTCAAGACGACGGCTTTGGCATAGACTTTGAAGCTGAAGTAGCCATTGTTACTGGCGACGTACCTATGGGCGTTAGCAGCACCGATGCGCTTGACTATATTAAACTTGTGATGATTGTGAATGATGTATCATTACGAGGTTTAATCCCTGGCGAATTAGCAAAAGGCTTTGGATTTTTCCAATCTAAACCATCTAGTGCATTTAGCCCAGTTTGCGTCACCCCTGACGCTTTAGGGAATGCATGGCAAGATGGTAAATTGCACTTGCCACTTGTATCTCATTTAAACGGCAACAAATTCGGCGAGCCTAATGCAGGCATTGATATGACCTTTGACTTTGGTCAGCTTATTGCTCATGCAGCTAAAACGCGACCACTATGCGCTGGCACCATTATTGGCTCAGGCACCGTATCTAACAAACTAGACGGTGGCCCAGGAAAATCAATCAGCGAGGGCGGAGCAGGATATAGCTGTATTGCTGAAGTCAGAATGATTGAAACCATCCAAAACGGCAGCCCAAGCACTGGCTTTATGAAATTTGGCGATAAAGTCTCAATTGAAATGTTTGATGCTGACGGGAAGTCCATTTTTGGACAAATTGCTCAAGAAGTAAAACAGGCTGATTAGATAAAACCCTGTCATTCCCGCGAAGGCGGGAACCTCATTGGAACTAATCGATCTTGGCTAAGT
>CAYURD010000176.1:0-4800 GCA_964446865.1 uncultured Glaciecola sp. | reverse complement strand
TATAGTCTTCGTCTTCTATGGCTTGTTTCACGCTTGCTGTTACATCATCAGGTAGTTTTTCAGTAAAGGCTTTGGAGATAAAACTCGGCAATGTTACATCGTTGTTTTGTGCCTCGTCAGAAGTGAATAAGTTAGCTATTAATTGGCGATTACGATAAATAAGATACAGCACAATAAACGCGAGTAAAATCCAAAAAATAAACTGTATTGAACTGGCTAAGAACTTCGCAATTAAGCCTAAAAATTTAACAAACGCATTGTTAGTGTTGGTAACTTCCTCATCTTCGTCGTCGTCTTCGCCTTGTCTTAGTCGATAGCGAGTAACCGTATCTTTGCTGCCAAAGGGTTCGTTATTTAAGACATTCTCAATATCGTCTGCGATGGTATCTCGTAGTGCTTGATTTTTCAGATCGGGTTCTATAACCGCATTGCCAGCGGCGCCTTCACTAATCTCACTATTGCCAAACACGCTAGTATCTTGTTCTGATATTTGCTCGGTTGTTGGAAGCTCGCCAATGGTTTCATCTTCAGATTGCGACTGCGCGGGTCCCTCTATTGAAGCGCCGATAGCAAATGCTGATTGACTCGCACCAAACTGCAAACCCAACATAAAACTACTCACTATCACGATACTCATTATTTGCTTAGTTGAATTATTATGTTTTTGTGAAGATAGAGGCTTGTTTTTATCAGCGCTATTGTCCGCATGTTGAAACTGGTCTTTAAGCCACGTTTTAAACCCAATTTCAATATCCCAGCCTTCTAACATCATCCTTCTATTTAAGTAGGCAATAAAGCCGCCTGCCACATAAAAAGGAGCCACTAAAGCGATGGCAATGTAATAACTAATGTTGACGATGTGGTCGACTAACGCAGGGTTATCATCCATTAGATCAAGTATAGAAATGTCGTCAAACTCTTGTGGTAATAACATCTTTATCATCACCAGCAAGGCCGCAATAAGAAAGCTTTCCCAATGAACACAACAAATTGTCCACCAAAAGCTATTGTTGTCGCCGCTATTATGGAGTATCTGTAAACGAGCACTACGGCGGGCTTTAGTTAAACCTTCTAATTGTGCAACCGCTACATCAAAACTGCGCGATGGCGCTAAGCGTCGAAAGGTAATACTCGAGAACCACAGTGGCTTTATTTGCGAAGGCCATGCTCTTATAGTGTCAAGTAAGCTGACTCTGTTACCGAATACCGCACGGCTTAAAATATATAGTTGGCCCCGTTCAAACCACGGTTTAAGTAACCAAAAGGCAATAAATCCATATCCAGGGGATATCAGCACAGCAATTAAAAAAACAGGTAGCGTGACAATTAACCAAAATAAAAAGAGTTGCCGAAAGTTAGCAATAGCCACTCGACATCCAAGGTCAAAACATTGCCAGCTATTGCGCGCTTTGGTACTAATAACAAGGTTATCAACTTGCATATTTGCTTCGCTTAAACACAAATAACAACATCCATAACCAACAGGCAGCGCCTACAAAATATTTCACTTCATTAGGGACAATGCGAGAACTTGACCAAAAAGCCTCAACAAAGGCCGCTAAAATCAATAATAAAAAGCAGCCAATAATCACTGGAAAAGTGCGTTTACCCGCATATTTTAAAGAATCGCCTCGGCTCAATTGCCCAGGCGCAATCAAGTGTTTACCAATTACGCCCCCAGCTGCCGCCGACAACACAATAGCGGTAAGTTCAAACGAGCCATGAGTAATGACAAACGAGAAAAACGTCGACCCATATTCAACGTTTACAATGTGACCGCTTATCGCCCCAAAATAAATGGCGTTGTATACCAAAAAGAAAAGACTGCCTATGCCAAATACCAAGCCACCCGCAAAACATTGAAAAGCAATAGAAATGTTGTTTCGAATGTAATGACCAAACATCAAAAAATCAGAATCACTTGCGCGCTCTTTGGCAAAATGCGCTGAGGAAGGATCGTACATTCTCTCAACCGACGATAAGGTGCCACTATCAACAAACTTACTGGCTTGTTCAGGAAAGGTTGTGACCATAAAAAACGCAATCAGCGCTGGGCCATAAAATAATATATGTGCCCAAATTACATAGCTTCTAATTTCCGTTAAGCTCGTTTTAAACTTGACTAAAAAAAACTCAACCATCGGTGAAAAAATACGATTTCGTGTTTTATATAGGGATGTTTGCCCCAACAGTAGTAAATTATTTAATCGCTCAATAACATCAGGGCTGTAATGTCTCGCTTTAGCGGTCGCTAAGTCATGGCATATTTGGCGATATAGCTTTGGCACATCATGCTCTGTACGCAGCGCTTCATCACCAACTGCGCTTTCAAATGTTAGCCATAATGCTTGTTTGCGCGCAATAAAGTCTTCTTGTTTCATGCCTTACCCACCAATACTGCTGCCATGGCTTTTAGTTTTTCGACTGCATCCGTACCTTCAAGCTTGAGCATAGGAGACAGTAAATTAGCTAATTCGATTTGGCGTTGTTTACTGAGTAGTTTGCTTCGTTGCGCAAAGGCAATCACAAGCTGTTGTTGCTCAGTTGTCATCGATAAAATATTGGTTTGTAGGTCTTTCTCAAACTCAAAATTAATATTTTTTGATTCTGTATTTTGATAAATAACCGTGGTGCCCGCAATAATATCGCCTAGCCTTTTATTTTGTTTGTTAAGCGAAATAGAAACGGCCCCAAAGGCGTAAGCAGCAGGCAAAATATCAACAAACCTAAATAAATTTCGCGTTAATGACCCAGCAAAAGTAATGGGCAAACCATTGTCGTAAACAACTCGCAATTTAAATACTGACTTACCTGGCGTTGCGCCTTTATAGATTTCAAATACAACGGGATAAAACCATTCAATAAAAAACAAGATAATTAAAAATAAACCTTGGCCAAAATCACCTAACCAAGTAAGAATAATGGCAGCGACAATGTAGATCGCAATACGAATTAGAAAATCTAGGAAGAAAGCATAAGTACGAACGCCCACGCCCGCAGGTACAATATCGATATCGATACCTTCAGCAGTTTCTATTTGGTAACTACCTGTAATTTTAGACGCGTTACTATAGGCTGGTTTATTGGCGCTTATGGTCATGTGCAGCGTTGCTAATCTTAGATGTTAGCAACTCTTTCCTTTATTGATTACTCAGTTTGCGTACTGAGACTTTTATTCCATTAGTAGGAGTATGCCAAATCTTTTGTAGCTTAGCCAAAAAATTATTGAAAAAGCTAAATATTGGATTCCTTCACTATCAATATCACTATTCCTATAAACAAGACTGACCTTGTACGATCCTAAAAAAAACCGACTAGAGATCAGTCGAAAATAAAGGTGACAACTGTCACGATAAAGTCAACATACTCGAAACAATAAAAAATACCGTACATAAGGCCTTTGATTATTTTGGTATGAGCAGAAGATTGATATCTTAATCTCGAAAGATGTTTAATAGTAACAAAGAGCCATTAAAGCTATTATAGCTTTTCTAAGAAAATCGAGTCAGGAATAATCATGGAAATTGTGAGTTCAGTTGAAGCAAAAAATACCTTTGGAGAAGTCGTAATGAAAGCGCAAAAGGAGCCAATATGTATCAGTAAAAACGGTAAACCTGCTGCTGTCATGATCTCAATGCAAGAATACGAAGCAATGCAATCACTTCGCAAGAAGCTTCTTCACAAACAACTCGACGAAGGTCTAAAAGCACTTGAAAATGGACACGTTTTAAACGGTGACGATGTTTTCAAGGAGCTAATAGAAATCGCTAATGAATAAAGTTGCTTTTACTGATAATGCAAAACAAGCACTTCGTGAAATAGTCACCTACACAAAGATAAAGTGGGGAAGTACTCAAGCACTTAGTTATGTATCGGGATTAAAGAAACAGACAAAAATACTGGCTAACTTACCAACACTGGGAAAAATTTACACACCTTATCAATCAAAAGAAGTACGCGTTTATCCTTTTGAAAGACATCTTATATATTATCGCCAAATGCCTGATGGGATTACAGTAATACACATAACCCACAAAAACATGGATCAATCTGACAAACTAAAACCAGAAGAACCTAGTTAACACTTTATATTTTTAGTAAAAGCCAAATAATTGCACCAATTGAAGAAGCATTACTTATGACCAAACATGATCAACAATTTAAAGAACAAGGTGGCATGGCAACCATGGATCCTAGCTTTATTCGGCGTTGGCTTATTTCAAAAGTAATGACGGCACAAGCTGACGAAAAACGTATGTTTGCTAAACGGCAAAAAGCTGAAAAAAAACGCATAAAAGCGGGTCATCGCCATGTTGTTGAGTATTTTCATCAAGTTGATGATGGATACAGTCATTTGGCTGCACAAAGTTTACAAGCATTAACCAAGCGCTATGATATTGAATTACGTATTAATTTAGTGTCGGCAAACACAGGACTTAATACTGCCGAACCAGCACTGCTTGCTGAGCTTAGTTTGATTGATGCTAAATCTGTCGCACCATACTATTGCGTAAATGGGGCTTTGACTTTCCCGGAAGTAAAGACTTTACCTTCAAACCAAAACATCATAAAAGCACAAGCTATCCTTGCCAAATTTCTTGGGGCAGAATCACCTGATGATTTTATTGCACATGCAGCAGCGATAAGCAAGGCATTGTGGAGGAATGATAAAGATACACTTGAAAACTATGCCAATGAATTTGGTGTAGCAAATGAAAAGACAGTAACGGCGCTTATAGAAAAAGGCAATGCTAAGCGTGAGCAATTAAAACACTATTCAAGCGCAATGTTTTATTATGG
>CAYURD010000175.1:0-4820 GCA_964446865.1 uncultured Glaciecola sp. | reverse complement strand
TCAAGTCCTGGCGCACCATCTCTAGTATAAACAAGCGTTGGTAAAAATTGCTCTCGTAATTCTAAGCCTTCTACGCTAACCGTAAGTTCGGCTGGTTCAGCCTGTTTACTCACTTGCGCGCAAGCCCCAAGTAACACAAGGCTTGCTACAAGTAGTATTAATCCTAGTGATTTGGTAGTGCTAATTTGCAGTATATTTTTCACTTTTTCGCGTCTCTTTTAAGGTTAAGATTACTGTATTGACTGAGTCAGCTTACTGCTCAAATAACAGTGAATGGTCGTTCATTATTAAGATAGCAAAGTTTCAAGAGACTAGAAATGTTTTTAATGAGAATAAAGCACAATTAGTGAAGACTTCACAAATTCTACCTATAAATTTATTTGCGCGCTTCTTTACAACTGTAGTGGGGTAACTTTTCTCAATGACGATTATAAAACCTACGGTCGCATGCCAACCACATCTAAAGGGCAAGCTCGGTCGTTTTGCAAATATTCCAAACAAAACGACACTTCATCCTTTAATATCGAATCATGCTTAAGTTTCTCAGCAGTGACATATTGAGTCTCATGAAACAAATGCCAAAATATCCGCTCTTTGTGCGTATATAACTGTTCTTGTTTAAGCTCAATCGCCGACCATTCCTCAAGTGTATCCCACATAAAGTTTTCAAACTCTCTGTAAGGAAGGTCGTCTTCCCAATAAGCGTGCATATAATATACAAGCTGAGAAGATTTTTTGTCGATGAACGATTGCACACGCAAGGGGATAATGTCCGAGTTAAGTTATATTGTAAGTATAGTCGGCATTTATAAACTTATTTAATTATATGAAGGGTTTAGCGCTCACACTTCGCAAGTGCATGATAACTATGCGTAATAAAAACTAAAAATTTATTGAAAAACGGCGAAGCTAGGGATTTAGGGGCTTAACGAGTGATAAAATCCTACAATACGCGCCCATTTCTAGCGTGTTTATTAACTATACTTTAGTCTATTTGCTCAAGAGCTGAGAAAACATCGTCACGTAAATCTTCAAATCGTTCACAACCTACACTGAATCTGATGACCGATTCAGATATGTTATCCGTCCCCCAACGTGCACGTCTTTCGGCTGTGCTGTGTACGCCGCCAAAACTAGTTGCTTCGTAAACCAGTGTGCATGCGCTTAAAAACGTTTGCGCAGCGCTTTTATTGCTAAGCTCAAAGCTTATCAAAAACCCATATAGTTGCTGCTGCATGCTTGCTAAACGATATGACGGGTCGCTCCTTAAGCCTGGGTAACGAATTGATTTGATTTTGGGGTGAGCCGATAGCTCGGTTGCCAGCGCGAGTGCCGTATCGCACATTCGCTGCATCCTAACATCTAAGGTAGGCAAGCTTCGGTGAACTAACCATGTTTCCATGGGGCCAGGAATATTGCCTGAGTATTTTCGCCAGTCTCTGACTTTTTGCGCGATTGATGTGTTATTTGTAGATACATGGCCAAATAATACGTCGCTATGCCCGTTAAGGGCTTTTGTGTCGGCGCACATCGAAATATCAGCGCCTAGTGCTAATGGATCTTGTCCTAAAAAGGTGAGAGTAGTGTTGTCGATTGCTAATATACCACCTTGTTGATGAATTTTTTGTGCGGCAAGTTTTATATCAAAGGTATCAAGCATTGGGTTACTTGGGGTTTCTAATAAAGCGACATCAATGCCAACAAAATCAAAGTCATCTACCTGATGAGTGGCGATGGTTTTAAGTGTCACGCCAAATTTGACTAAATACTCTTGGGTGTAATGTCTAACGGGAGCGTAACCGTCGTTTGGTAACAATACCGTATCACCGGCGTTAACTAAACTTGTTAATATTGCCGCGGCTGCCGACATGCCAGATGGAAACACAATAGTTTCACCGCCTTCTAAGGCCGACAATCCTTGCTCTAGCGCTTCCCAATTAGGATGCGAAAACCTGCCATATTGATAGGCATTAGGGTCTACGCCGCCCGCTAAGTGAAATGCACTCGCAAATTGTGGACCCTGTTTGAAGGGGTCTCCATCTTTGATTGTTTGATGGCCGTCTTTTTTTGAAGGCGTGCCTGCATTAATTAATGTCGTGGCTAAAGAAGGCTTGCGTGGCATTGTGTATCCCGAGATTTCTGTTTTAGGGCTTAATAATACAAGAACTAAGCGCACAATGAAGAGAAAATTAAACAACGCGTAAAGGAATGTAAAGTTTTGTAAGGATCATGAACCATAACTAAAATCCAAACACTTAGTCAGGTACCCGGTATACACATTCTGTTTATGTCGGAAAATTATGGAGAAGTACCTTGCCTGCTAAAAATACCCGTGCACTTAGCACACGCTACAAACGATATTTACCCTTTATTCTAACTGCAACATCAATTTTATTACTAAGCGCATGCAGCTCAGACGATGATGATGACAGTACCGGCTATATTAAATTCTATAACGCTTCGTCTAACTCCCCCGCTGTTTTTTTAACAATAGATGAAGACCTAGATAATGATGATGAAGACGAATTTGAGCAAACCTTCTCATCCATTAGTTTTGGCAGGACAGGTTCAAGAATACAACTTGATACTCAAGATTATTTTTATGAACTCGCATGGCAAAACGAAGATAGTAGCGCTCGTGGTGATTTAGAAATACTAGCAGAAGACTCCATTCGAATTGAAAATGAGATAACCCACTGGTTAATCATGTCGGGTTCAGCCGTTTCACCAGAGGTGACGGTACTACCAATTCCTAATTTATCTGACGAGCAACTTGAGCAAGATGCTGAAGATGACGTGGTCAATCTTCGATTTGTAAACTTACATTCTAGCGTTGACAATATTGACGCGTATTTATCGCTAAATGACGAAACGTTTAACGAAGCCCAACTGATCACCAGTTTGACGCCCACTACTTTGTCTGACAATTACCGAATTGACCAGGACCAATACAAACTTTATGTCACCTTGGCGGGCTCGCAAGAGGTTTTATTTACGTCTGATGAAATCAACTATGCGTTTGGTGGGCAATATTTGTTATCGATTAGAGATAACATTGGCGCAGGTGGTTCGCCATTTGTTGTTGATAACATTAGTAATAGTACTATTGAACAATTTGACGCATTAGAGTCAACCGCAAACCTTACTATTTATAGCGGGTTGGGAGAAAACGAATTACTGAGTGATTTTGCTGAAAACATTGATGTTCAAATACAAGGCCCTAGTGATATTGACGACATTGATGGCTTAGCTTATGGCGAGTTTAGCGATAATTATACCCTTGAAAGCGGTGACTATCGCTTTACCATCAAAAACAGCGGTAACGACAATGTTCTATTGCAAAATAGAGTACTTAGCATCCCCAAAAACAACAGTAAAACGCTATTTTTATACTGGACTGACGAAGCAGTTGATGACGATAACGATGGAATTATCGATGAAAACGAAGACGGAATAATTGATGAAGTAAGGGCTGTGGTTTCATCCTTGGTGGTAGATAACAGTCAGTTGCTTCGTTTGTACGACAAACAAATTACCATGCTTAATTTAACCAATACTGATGAATTTGGCCTAGTGACCTTTTATTTTGTCACTGCAGATGAAATTATTGATACGACCGATACGCAGCGCAATGTCATTGCAGGCAATGCTACCAGCTTAGTGTTGCGTAATAATACATATCAGGTGTTTGCTATTGCTGAAATAGACGGAAACGAGATTATTCTTGATGAATTAAGTTTGACGCTTGATGAGAGTAGTCCCGATTTGTTTCTTTTGCTTGAGCATGATGTTCAAAACAGCAGCGGCTTTTCAATTCAAGTGGCGGACCAGCGTTACATTGACAATGATTAAGCCTTGTCGTGTAGGCTACCAGCCTAAATAATGTAAAAAGCCGACCATTTCTTTTGCGATGTAATCAGATTGCCGGGCGCTTAAATCTATCCCAATGATTTGTCTTTGTCGGTACAGCGGTTTAAGCGCAATGCGCGTTTCAATCAGGCGATTTTTGGCGCTTTGTTTTGACCAAGTGTTGTCAGATTGATTGAGTAAATCAAGCACAGGGATTGTTGTTTTGGCTAAATCTTTTGCTATCGCTTTGTTTTGGGTGACTTCAGGCCAGTACGGGTTGTTTATGATAAGCGCACTAAGCCCTAAATCGGCATCTTCGCTTAAAATTGATAAAAGGCTACTGGCGCTCTTTCCTTGCACATAAATAACCTGATACCCGGGCGATTGCATAAACTTTTGTTGCAAAGCATTTAGCAAGGTGGCGGTAAACTGTTCATATTGCTGTGCCGTGTAAGGGAGTTCGGGGGATTGCAATTCTGTTGGTCTGAGCTCTATTTGTTGGTCGTTTGGTGTCGCCGAGCTTTCATCCACTGTTTCTGTCGCTTCAGTCTCAGAGGCGACTTCTTCGTTTGTTTCTTGATCAGAAGGCTCTTCAATACTCGATTCTTGTGCTAAATTTTGTTCAACAACGAAGTATTCTGCCTTTGGTGTCACCAGCAAGGTATTCCACCCAAAATCAGGCAAGCGTTGACTCAATAATATTAAGTTTTGGTCGGTGTATCCTTGTGCTTGTATGTCTGCAATAAAGACCACAACACCTTTTACAATGGCTTGACGTGCTTGGTGTTTTATAACTGGAATATCAACGGTGTTTGATGAGTCTTGATTTGTAATGGTGACATTTGATAAGTTGTCAGGCGCTAGCAGATACGCCATATCGTTTGTCTGTGCTATGGTCATCGATGGAACAAGTAAGGCTAAAAAGCACATTGTTTGGATAGTGAAAACAGGTTCTTTATTAGAAAAATACG
>CAYURD010000174.1:0-4992 GCA_964446865.1 uncultured Glaciecola sp. | reverse complement strand
TTGGCCTCTGCTCAAGCGGGATGCGAATACTAAAGTAATCGCAAATTTTGTCAAGAGTTTTTATAAACTTTTTTGTATAGTCACTATACTTTGGTTTACGCTCATTTTATGTCAATAAATAACCAAAATGACTCTGCAGTGAATATCGGTCAATGCTTTATTCTATCAAGCTTTGCGAGTATCCCCTGAAGCGAGCGCGCATTCTACATACTTAAATATGAAGATCAAGGATAGATTCTAAATAATTGTGATTTTTGTGAGTGATTGCATATAAATAGTACTAACTGCGTAGATTGCAGCCATTTATTAACAATTTTACTACAATTAGTTGGGCATTAAATAATTCGCAGTGATACTCTAGCTACTATAAATAGTACGTTTATAAAATTTAAATGCCACATTCAATACTTATAACGCTTTTTAACGCTTAACATCATTTATGCCTGACTTTTCAGTTTTACTTATATTTATCCCAACATGGTTTTTAGTGTCAATATCGCCAGGGCTGTGCATGAGCTTAGCAATGTCATTAGGTATGACTGTGGGTTTAGCTAAAACAGTATGGATGATGATTGGTGAGCTAGTCGGTGTGGCTTTAGTTGCCATGCTATCAGTACTGGGCGTAGCCAGCTTTCTCTTACAATTTCCTACCGTTTTCAACATAGTAAAGGTTATTGGGGGTATATATATAATTTATGTTGGCATAAGTACTTGGCTGACTAAAGTAGAGATTGAGAGCATTGACGTATCGGGAACATCAAATTTAGGTGTATTTCCTCTTATGATGAAGGGCTTTGTGACAGCAGTTTTTAATCCAAAGGGATGGGCGTTTATGGTCTCTTTACTCCCTCCGTTTTTCGACCCTACCAAACCTCTATACCTGCAACTAGGTGTATTTATGTTAATTATCTTGATAAGCGAGTTAGTGTGCATGCTTTTATATGCGAGCGGTGGCCACAGCTTACGAAAACTATTAAACAATAATGATAACGCGCAGTATATAAATAAAGTAGGTGGCGCTTTATTAATTGGAGTGGGAATTTGGCTAGTCGTACTTTAAATCTTTCAAAGCAGCTTCCAGTACTTGAGGCTGATTATGTTTATAGCACAGTTGATAAGCTCTTTAACTTATTAGGTGCAAATTTATATGGCTTATACTTAGTTGGTTCTGCTTGTTACGATGCATATCAAGTCGATTCAAGTGATTTAGATATTCAAATGGTGACCCATAGGTCTTTGACTCTAGATGAAAAAGAGGAAATCGTTAATGCACTAGCTCATACTGTTCATCCATGCCCAGCTAATAAACTCGAATTTGTGAGTTATTGCAAAGACAATCTACATTGCGTGAACGGTATTGCTTATGATTTGAATGTAAATACTGGAAAGGATATCCAACATGTTAGCTATATTAATGGCGAAGATGCGCCGCATTGGTTTGTGTTAGATATGGCCATGTCGCGTTTATCAGCTATTAACTTAATTGGGCCCTCTGCGAGTGAAGTCTTTCCTGTTATCGACAAAATTGCTATTGCACATAACCTTATTGATTGTATACGCTGGTTTGCAAATAATTATTGTAAATCTGATGCGCATATTCAATGTTTAGATCGATGTTATGTTTATGCTTATTCGCAAAAGCTAGTTTCAAAGCCCGTTGCAGCCAGAATGATAGAAGAAACTACTGAGTTGTCTGCTGGGAAGTCTGCAAAAATCTCTGGTGGTGTGTTGCGATATCATGAGTATGTTTTGTGCGCGCTTAATAAATGTTTTGATTAGCGGTTGGTTGTGGGAGTTTCTGACCTTCGCACAATACCGTTCGCTTAAGACTTTCTCGTCATCCTCGCGAATGCGGGGAGCTGGTTGATGGTTTTAAAATACATTATAGAACAAGCGCTTAACGAGCGTTGATTGTTCCAAAGAGGTTCCCGCCTTCGCGGGGGAATGACGTGATTAGTTTAAAAAGTCGGTACATTCCTAACTATTTTGTTAATCTACGAGTATCAGAAACATGAAGAAAAAGTGGATATGAAAATTAGAGCGTTTAAGAATATCACCCCTACTTTTAACGAAACTGTTTATATAGACGAATCATCTGTAATCGCTGGTGATGTCACTTTGGCCAACGATGTAAGTATATGGCCATTGGTTGCGGCTCGTGGTGATGTGAATTTTATAAAAATTGGCAAACGTTCTAATGTGCAAGATGGCACTATTTTACACGTAAGCAGGCCGACTGAAAAAAATCCTGAAGGGTATCCCCTGATAATAGGTGAAGATGTCACCGTTGGGCACAAGTGCATGCTCCACGGCTGTGTTATTGGAAATCGCGTTTTAGTGGGAATGGGTGCGATTGTAATGGATGGCGCAGTTGTTGAAGATGATGTTTTTATAGGCGCGGGATCGCTGGTAACACCCAATAAACGACTTGAAAGCGGCTATTTATATGTAGGTAATCCTGCTCGTCAAAAACGACCTTTGCATGATGACGAGAAAAAGTTCTTGAGCGTGTCTGCTAGTAATTACGTTAAACTGAAAAATGAGTATCAACAAGCGTAGAGCCGAGAGCTGTGAGGTTCTGGCCTTCGCCTAATACTGTTCGGTTAAGCCAAAACCCCGTCATTCCCGCGACAGCGTGAACCCCCTTAGAACTGCGTGATTTTAGCTAAATGTATGTTTTTATAAGTTTTGCAATAACATCAACCAGATCCCCGCCTTCGCGAGGATGACGAGGAAGTCTTAACCGATTAGTATTATGCCTTCGCCAGAATGACCGAGGTGATTCGTTAAAATGACAGGAGTGATTTGTCTGAACATTTGGATTCATTTCGCAAATGTTACGCCGCCGTCATTTTTTTACTTGGCTTCGTAAATATTGATAAATCTCGTTTGTTTCAGGCATTTTACCAAACCATAAATAAAAGCTTTGTGCGGCTTGGTGTACTAACATGCCTAAACCATCAACGGTTATTATGCACCCGTTTGCCTTGGCTTGTTTTAGAAACACTGTTGGTTCAGACAAATATACCATGTCATAAACAGCGGGCTTGTTTGTAAAAACACTTAAGGGCAAGTCAGGGAGTTGTCCTTGTAAACTTAAGGATGTCGCGTTAATGACAAGGTCAAAGTCATGCTGATTTACGTCATATACGCTAGCAATATCTTGCTTATATTCATTGGTTAATTGTGTCAATGCTTCAGCTTTATCAGTACTGCGATTATAGATAGTTACATGTTTAATGCCTGCGTCGACCAACGCGGGTAAAGCACCTTTAGCTGCACCGCCTGCACCAATTAATAAGATTTTACTATTTTTAAGACTTGCACCGTGGGCTAATAGATCACTAACAATACCGTACCCATCGGTATTGTCTCCTACAAAACGGTCACCCTTTCGAATAATAGTGTTAACTGCGCCAGCTTGTTTGGCTTGGGGAGATAATTCATCTACCCAGTTGAGTGCATCAAGCTTAAAGGGCATGGTTACGTTGGCACCGATGCAGCTTGTATCTGTAAAAAATTCGGTGGCCGAAGCCACAAAATCATCAACTTCTGCAAATCTTTTTGTATATTCCAAAGGGATATCAAATTGTTTTGCGAACATCTGGTGAATTATAGGTGACTTACTTTGCTCTATTGGATTACCAAATACGCACGCTTTATGGTGAACTGATGCCAAGCGCAATTTCCTTGTTAACGAGTTTTGGCTTTTATGATAACGCAGATTCAGGGTGGAATGGACAAAAAAAAGCCCTGTCGTTAAACAGGGCTAATACTCACACAAGATATTACAATTAGAACTTGTAACCAACTGAAACGGTGTAAACCCAAGGATTAATATCTACTGATGATATGCTACCTAAATCGGCACCGTTTACATCAAAACTAGCTTCAGTTTCAATGCTGATGTATCGAACAGAAGCATTCAAATATACATCATCAGAAATTTCGTAGTCTGCACCAATTTGTGCTGACAAACCAAAAGAAGCATCTAAATCTAAGTTAGAAATAGTGGCGCCAGCAGCGTCTTCGATTACGCCGACTGTTGCGTTGTTAAAGTCTTCGTCAAAAAAGATGGTGTAGTTTATGCCTAGGCCAACATATGGTTGAAATTTAGCATCTGGCTGAGCGAAGAAATAGTTTGCTGTGACCGTAGGTGGAAGATGCTTAGTGCTACCTAAATTAGTGCCATTCGTTAAGTCGATATCATGCGAAAATGGTGTGGCCGCTAGCACTTCAATATTCCAGTTATCTGTTAAGAAGTATGCGAAATTAAGGCCTAACTGAGTATTACTGTCTACGTCTACACCGCCTACAACAGCTCCGCCTAGCTCAAAGTTGGCACCGCCAACAAGAATATTGGTGCTGTCAGCGTCGGGGGCTACATTGGTAAAGCCTACACGTACTAAAATATCACCTGCTTCGTGGGCGAAAGCGTTTGCGCCAGTAAACGCAGTTAACAGGGTTAAGGCTATGATTGATTTTTTCATTACTTACTCACTATGTGTTGTTGAATGTTAAATTTGAAAACTTGCGGTCATAATAGTGAGCGAGAATTTTAAAACATTGATCTAGATTAAACTTTTATAAACACCTGATTTTTCGTTGTTTATTTCGTTGATCTATATCAAGTGATTTTTGTTTTTATGAGTTTTGTTTGTGAGTGATGCTGTTTGTTTAAGACTTTCTCGTCATTCTCGCGAAGGCGTAATATTGTTCGCCTGAGCAAAATTTCCGTCACTTTCGAGACATCGAGAATCTCCTTGGAGCTAACAGATGTTAACTTAGTGATGGTTTTATTGGGCTTTTCGTAAACATCAACCAGATCCCCGCCTTCGCGAGGATGACGGTGGTTTTCGCGGGGATGACAGTGGTTTTCGCGAGGGTGACAGTGGTTTTCGCGAGGATGACAGAGGTTTTCGCGGGGGTGACAGTGGATTTCGCGAGGGTGATAGTGGTTTTAGCTGGGATGACTAGAGAATGGAATATGCA
>CAYURD010000173.1:0-5015 GCA_964446865.1 uncultured Glaciecola sp. | reverse complement strand
AAGTGAGTCGAGTTTCCCCATCAGTGCTATTTGTCTGTTTAGGCAATATTTGCCGCTCTCCAACCGCCGAAGGCGTATTTAAACAGCTTGCACAGCAAAATGGCTTAGAGCTTAAAGTTGATTCGGCCGGCACGTCAGGGTATCGTGATAACGCGCCACCCGACAAGCGTTCTCAGCAAGTTGCTTTAGACAAGGGATATGATTTGTCGAGTCTTAAGTGTCGTAAAGTCTCAGAACAAGACTTTGTTGACTTTGATTATATCATTGCCATGGACGAATCTAATCTTAGGCAACTGAAACGAAAGTGCCCAAGCGAATTACAGCACAAAATCTCATTATTTATGTCATATTGCGACTCAGCTTTTGACGAAGTGCCCGACCCGTATTATGGTGGCGGCAAAGGTTTTGAAGTCGTTTTTGATTTGATTGAACAAGCCTCCAAAGGATTGCTTGTGAAAATTGCTCAAGCGCAAAAAATCGCTTGAAGGATTTGCCGCATCTTTGGCGCTATATAGCGCTTTTAGGAATATTAGCATGCCTATATATTCTACCTAGCTTTCTGATGGGCGAGAGCGCCGTCGAGCTTCATATTCTACATAATATAAAACTACCCATTTTGCTCACAGCTGTGCTTGTAGGTAGTGCGTTAGCAATGGGCTCTGCAGCATTACAAGTCACTTTAAACAACCCGTTAGCAGATCCAGGAATCATTGGTATTTCAAGCGGCGCTAGCCTAATGGCGGCTATTTTTCTGGTTCTATTTAGTGCGCTGGGTACTATGCCGCAGGCCTTTTTGTATCAATATAGCGTGTTTTTACTCCCTCTATTTTGCTTCATAGGTGCTTGTCTAAGCGGAGCACTCATTTATGTTGTGGCTAAAAAAATCGGACATTCAGTCGCCAGCTTTATATTGGCTGGCATCGCTATTTCGACGGTTTTTAGTGCAGTGGTAGGCTGGATTTATTTGAGCGCACCGCCGCAAGCTTTGCAAAGTCTCACGTTTTGGTTAATGGGAAGTTTATCTTATACAAACTATTATAGCTTGCTAGTGGCGGGCGCATTAATAGTGCTTGCCTTAGTGAGTTTACTGGCCATGCCTAAGCAATTAAACTTGTTATATTTAGGGGAAAGCGCAGCAAAGTCGGCCGGCGTGAATACTAAAACTCAGCAGCGAAAAATATTTATTATAGTGGCAATACTTGTGGGGGTTAGCGTCTCTATTGCAGGTTCAGTTGCGTTTTTAGGTTTGCTAGTGCCCCACGCAATTAGGCGCTTACATGGTTATGACAATAAACAGGTACTTGTATATTCGGCATTGCTTGGCAGCAGCGTTTTGCTTTGCTGTGCCATTATAAACGAATATTTATTTAGCACAGCAGTACCGTTGTCGATGTTAACTGCGAGCATCGGCGCGCCATTATTTATTTACGTGCTCTTTGCTAACAAGCTAGGTTAGTCCACGCTAGCCTGTGATGTTAGAGAACGCATATAGACAAGCCTTCTTACTGCGCGAAATCTAAAGTGGCTTGCACCGCTAATTTCCATTTTTTGAGCAGTCTTTGCCTAATTTGTTCGCCTAGTTCAGGGCTAAATGTGCGGTCAACGTGTTTTGTTGACGCTATTTCATCTAAGTCTTTATATAAACCTGTATGCAAGCCCGCGAGGTAAGCAACGCCAAGCGCGGTCGACTCCATAATTTGCGGACGTTGTACATCTACTTGCAAAATGTCACTTAAAAACTGACATAGCCAATCATTACCCACCATACCGCCATCGACCCAAACATTTGACGATGGTATGCCATCTTTATGCATCGCGCTCATTAACTCATAAGTCTGATAACAAACTGCCTCTAGCGCGGCTCTAGCAAAATGCGCAGGCCCTGTGCCGCGAGTCATACCAAATAGACTTGCTCTGGCATTAGGGTTCCAATGTGGCGCGCCAAGACCCGCAAAACCAGGTACTAAAAAGACGCCATGATCGTAATCTAATGATTCGGCTAAGACTTGACTCTGCTTGGCATGTTGCAACACGCCAATACCATCACGTAGCCATTGGATGTTAGCGCCTGCGGTAAAAATAGCGCCTTCTAGGGCATAGGTCGTTTTGCCATTAAGTCGATAGCCTACAGTGGTCAATAGTTGATGGCTTGACATAATGGGTTTGTCGCCGGTATTTAATAAGGCAAAACAGCCGGTTCCGTATGTACTTTTTAAATCACCGGCATTAAAACATGATTGTCCAACAAGGGCGGCTTGTTGATCGCCTGCAACGCCCGTAATAGGGTACCTTTCGCCAAGGACTGTTATATCGCAGTGACCAAAATCTGCTGAACTATCAAGCACTTCAGGCAGCATTGACTCGGGAATGTTAAACAGTGAAAGTAAGTCTTTGTCCCACTCTTGGGTATGGATATTAAATAGATTGGTACGCGAGGCATTTGTGGCGTCGGTGACATGCGATTTGCCATTGCTTAAGCGCCAAATTAAAAAGCTGTCTACGGTACCAAAGGCCAACTTACCTTTGTTGGCTAAGTTTCTAGCGCCTTCAACTTCATCTAATATCCACTTTACTTTACTGGCTGAAAAATAAGGGTCTAGCAATAATCCAGTTTTTGCGCGCAAGGTGTCTTCATGTTGTTTAATACTCTCGCAATACTGCGCGGTTCGTCTGTCTTGCCATACTATGGCTGGATAAATCGCTTCGCCTGTATCTCTGTTCCAAACCAGCGTTGTTTCTCTTTGATTCGTAATACCAATACATTGCACGTGAGTGCCTTTTTCTTGGGCTTGCACTAAAGCAGTTTTACAAGTGTCGAGTGTGGTACTCCAAATTTCTTCTGGATCATGTTCAACCCAGCCATTTGCTGGATAATGCTGCTTAAATTCTTGTTGAGCGTTAGCCACTTGCTCACCGTTTAATGCAAACACGATTGCACGGCTTGATGTAGTGCCTTGATCAATAGAAAGGATACCTTTATTCATTATTTTTATTCTCGTGTTGTTGATACTTTTAAAGCGTAAGTGTACCGATAAGTGGATGTTATCTTACAGGCTTAATTTTCTTAATTTCGTTAAGAGCGGCCGCCTAGCCTACCATTCGCCATCCCCTCACGGTATTATATTATAATAACGAATGCCACCTAAATGATGCAAATTTAGGTCAAGGTTAAAATAATTTTATAGTGTTTATCAATGCGACAATATTTTAGGAATAGTAAACATGCTTCTGCGTGAAACAAACATTCAAAAGCTAGGTAATAACGAGTTTGATGTGCTTATTTTAGGGGCTGGCATCAATGGGGCTGTATCGGCAGCGAGCCTTGCTCGAAAGGGCCTGAAAGTTGCCATGATAGACCAAGGCGATTTTGCCGGTCAAACCTCTTCCAACTCCTCTAATTTAGCGTGGGGCGGTATCAAATACCTAGAAAATCACGAATATTTATTGGTAAATAAACTGTGTAAGTCTCGTAATCACTTAATGCGCAGTTACCCGTCTACGGTACAAGAGATACGCTTTTTAACTACTTTGCAAAATGGCTTTCGCTTTCCTGCTTGGTTCGTTTATTTGGGAACCTTGACTTACTGGTTAATGGGGCGCTTTTTTACCCAAGCGCCAACGTTTTTATCATCAGCCAAAATAAAAGACCTTGAGCCTGTTATTGATGTTAGCAATGCGCAGGGTGGTTTTGAATATTCTGATGCGTTTTTACATGATAATGATGCGCGCTTTGTGTTTAATTTTATTCGAACCGCAATGGATAATGGCGCGGTGATTGCCAACTATGTAGGCGCTGAAAAAAGTCTTAAAAAAGACGGGCTGTGGCATACAGACGCTATTGATGCAACGACCGGTGAGCGCGTAAACATCCGAGCCAAGGTGATCATCAATGCCTGTGGTCCAAATGTAGACAAATACAATCAAGTCATTGGTCAAAAAACTGAGCATCAGCATTTGTTTTCAAAGGGTGTTCACCTAATCGTTAACAAACTGACCAAAGTAGACAAGGTGCTTGCTTTTTTTGCCTCAGACGGGCGTTTGTTTTTTGTTATCCCGATGGGCCAAAAAACATGCATAGGGACGACCGACGATAAAGTCGAAAATCCAAATACAGAAGTAACCAGCGAAGACCGACGATTTATATTGGATAATGTGAACAAGCTTCTTGATTTACCCAAAAAGCTAAGCGAGGACGATATTATTTCAGAGCGTTGGGGGGTGAGACCGCTGGCTGTTAAAGGTCAAGATGGTGAGGCTGACTGGGTGGCGCTATCAAGAAAGCATGCAGTTGACGTGAATAAAGAAGATAAGTACTTAAGTATTTTTGGCGGTAAGTTGACCGATTGTATCAACGTTGGCAACGAGATAAGCGACATTGTTGCATCGATGGGACTAGACTTACCTTACAAAGACGCTATTTGGTATGGTGAGTCTGACGATAAAATAAAAGCAGAGTTTGAATACAGAGCTAAGCTAATAGATTTAGATAGCATGACCCCTGAGTATTCATCAGAGCCGTTGACCACTCGCTTATGGCGTCGTTATGATATACATGCCTTACAAATTTTAGATGAAATTCAGCGCGATCCGAGTCAAGCGGAGCAATTGTTAGAAAACGCTGAGTATTTACGCGCAGAATTACACTATGCTTCTCGCCGCGAAATGATTACGAAATTAGAAGATTTTTTAAGACGTCGTTCAAAAATCGAAATGGTATTACGCAAATCTGATATTGTTGGTGCAAAGGGTATTGTTGAAGCCTGTCAGATCCTCTTTGGTGAAAAGGCGCAAGAGAAGCTTGACGAGTACGTTCAAAATATAAAAGAAGACACAAGCGGCTAACATGCTACCGGCGAACGTGTAATACTGTTCGCTTTAGACTTCCTCGTCATCCTCGCGAAGGCGGGGATCTGGTTGATGTGAATGAAAAACATTATAAAACATTTACTTATCAAATATTGATTGGTTCCAAAGAGGTTCCCGCCTTCGCGGGAATGACGTAATTTTTGCTTAAG
>CAYURD010000172.1:0-5036 GCA_964446865.1 uncultured Glaciecola sp. | reverse complement strand
CTACCTGATGATGTAACAGCAAGCGTGAAACAAGCCATAGAAGACGAAGACTATAGAAGAGCTTTATCAATATTAGTGCGTGCCAGTTTAACCAAGCTGAGTCAGCAAGACAAAGTGCGCATTACAAAAGGCATGACAGAAAACGAATGCCTAGCTGAATTGAAAATGACCATCCCTCAAGACATATACTTATTTATGGTATCGCTGATGCAAGCATGGATGAAAATGGCGTGGGCACATCAATTACCAAATACTCAAACCTTGATAGATTTGAACGAAAATTATCACCTGTACTTTGTTCAACAAGCTGATGGTACTGAATCATGAAACCAGAGCTTATGAAACCAATACTCAAAAAAATAGAAACCAAAGATATTGTGGTTGCATTATTGATTATCGGGATAGCCGTACTTGCTTATTTTAATATCGAATCTTATGAAGAAGAACAAACGTCATCGTGGAGTGAAGAAGCGTTTTCTCAAGAGTTTTTAGCGATGAAGATGCATCTAGAAAACTTTGAATATCAAGTGACCTTAGCGGATAACACCGACTTATTATTTTCGCAAACAGCCCTTAATCCTATTTTTCCTGAAGCCGACGATATTATTGTATTAAGCCAATCTGAAGTGACTATTTCTAAAGAATTATCTGACAAATTATTAGCGTGGGTAGACAGCGGTGGTCACGTTATTCTTGATTTGCAGTCTTATGAAGGTGTTAGCGTATTTAGTACTAATCAGTTTTTAAAAAGCTTAGGGGTAAGCACGCAATATAGCGAAGACAGTCGAATTGAAGATAGTAACGAGAATTTAGTCACATCTGTGAATACCGCCGACTTTGACGAAATTGAGGTTAATCTTTATGCCGATATTTACATTGAGCTTGATTCTGGCATGGGTGATGTTGTGTATTCTGCGGCGCCGTTTGAAGAATATGATAAAACTCAGCCAACCCTAGTACAGCTTGAATATGGCAAAGGTTTAGTGACCTTAATGACAGATGTATTGGTGTGGAATAATTATCAAATTGAAGATAATGACAATTTACTTTGGTTGCATCAGCTGGCGCAGGGCTCTGACACACTATTTGTGTTTTCGTATCGCGATCCGATCATGTGGTATCAGGTCATTGCTCGTTATTCGCCCGCCTTTTATTGGATTTTATTAGTGACTATTTTGTTTTTTGCCTGGCATAACGCTATCCGCTTTGGTGCCGTGGTGAGTTTGTCGCATCATATAATGACTTATTTTTCGCAGCATATAAAAGCGGCAGGCGAGTTTTATTGGGCCAACAATCAACAAAACAAACTTATTGAAGAAGTACGCCAGCAGCTAAAAGACGAACTATTAACAAAGCTCAGTAGGCAAAACTTAAGCGATGAGCAAATTATTGAGGCTTTGGGCAAAATTAGCCATTGGCCAGCAGAAACCTTACACCATCTCTTATTTGAAAAGAATAAACTAAACGAAAGTAGTTTCACCAAACTCATGCAAGGCTTACAAACACTCAGGAAAATGATATGAGCGACCAGAAGAATAATGATCTCCGTGATCTCCCCAATGAATCAAGCGAGCAAGAAGGCGTTGACGCTTCATCTGTCAATACTGAAACCAGTGCAGATGCCAACGCGCAAGTTGAACCACAAGAACATGCCCTTAACGAAAATAGCCAAGATGCTAGCGCTTCATCAGCACCTGAACAAAGCCAAGTCGAACATCAAAGCGAAAATCAAGTAGAGCCTGACGAAACAGGTATTAGCCAAGCCGTTTTAGATAAAGCCAAGCAAGATATTAATAAGCTTGTTGCCAACATAGAGCAAGAGTTATTAGGGCAAACTGATATTATTCATCAAGTCATTACTGCTTTTTTAGCCGGTGGTCACGTGTTGTTAGAAGGTGTGCCGGGTTTGGGCAAAACGCTGTTAGTTCGCTTAATTGCTAAGAGTGTTGATTTGGATTACAAACGCGTGCAGTTTACGCCCGATCTAATGCCTGCCGATGTCACCGGCCATTCAATGGTGAATATGAAAACGGGTGAGTTTAAAGTCAAAAAAGGCCCTGTATTTACTAACTTACTGCTTGCCGACGAAATTAACCGCACCCCAGCAAAAACCCAAGCAGCATTGCTTGAAGTCATGCAAGAACAACAAGTCACCATTGACGGTGAAGCTCACAGTGTTGGTCGACCTTTTATGGTATTAGCGACGCAAAACCCGATTGACAACGAAGGCACATATCCGCTGCCAGAAGCTGAGCTAGATAGATTTATGATGAAGATTGTTATCGACTATCCAAATGTGGATGACGAAGTAGTCTTAACACAACAAATTGCTAGCAAAGCAGCGGGTAGTGAACAAGCGAATATTGAGTCGGTTATCAATAAAGAAGATTTACAAGCGCTAAGAGCCTTAGTCGAAACCGTCATTGTTGACCCGCAGCTTGTGCAATATGCAGTAAAAATAGTGCGCGCCACTCGCGAATGGCAAGGGATAACGCATGGCGCTGGTGTACGAGCAAGTATCGCTTTGGTACAGGCGGCAAAAGTGGCTGCGATTATTGATGGAATAGGGTTTGTCACGCCTGATCATATTAAACGCATGGTTGCGTGTATTTTACGTCACCGCGTTACGTTGTCTGCTGAAAAAGAAATAGCAGGCATATCGATAGATAAGGTCTTATCTGAAATCTGTGAATCGGTTGAAGTGCCTCGCCAATGAAGCTGGTGTCGATAAAGCCATCAAAAAGGCTGCTTAAAATGATCACTATTGTGCTAATTAGCGCAATAGTGTTGCCATTTTTTACGTTTTCAACCCAAACTCCTTTTTGGACCTATAGCCCTTTTGCACTTTTGGCTGGCGCAGTAATACTGGCATTATTTGACGCGCTTTTGTCCTTAAAAGCACCCGCTATTGCTATTAATAGAGATCTTCCTAATATCTTGTCTCTGTACCAAGAAACGGCGGTAAGGTTTTTATTGGTCAATGAGCAAAATCAAAAAAACAGTCAGCCTATTTACCTCAATTGGATAGAAAAAATCCCAAACGAATGGGAATGCAAACCCTACGACACCTTTACCACGCTTTTACCTGGCGAAACTCAAGAGCATGAATACTTCGTTAAGCCTCACATGCGCGGCCAAGCAAACATTGAAGGTGCCTATTTGCGCCTTGCGTCATCATGGCGATTTTGGCAATTAACGTGGTTTAAAGAACACAATACAGAACATAAAGTGTATCCAAACTTTAGTGCGATTGCTGACTCAACTGGTTTAAATGGCAGTGTCAACTTACAACAAATGGGCCTCAAAAAGTTTAATCTCAGAGGTGCCGGTATGGACTTTTTACAACTTAGAGATTATCGAGAGGGCGAGAGTTTACGTCAAATTGATTGGCGCGCGACAAGTCGCTTTAACAAGCTTATTTCTAAAGAATTTCAAGAAGAAAAAAATCAACATATTCTCATCATGCTTGATGCCGGCAGGCGGATGAGAGTACAAGACGATGAACTCAGTTATTTTGAGCATGCACTAAATGCATTAATCATGTTGTCATTTACCGCGCTTAAAAATGGCGACAATCTCAGTATTCAAAGCTTTGGTAGCGAAAGCCGTTGGCTAAATCAGGTCAGGGGCGCGCAAAACGTAAGCCGCGTATTACATCATTTTTATGATTTATATCCTGAAAAGATATCGAGTGACTACTTAAGCGCGGCACAAGAGTTAATGCAAAAGCATCCAAAGCGTTCACTTGTTTTGCTTGTATCATGCTTGCGCGACGAAGATTTTGAAGACCTATTGTTATCGGTACAACTCCTTCAAGAAAAACACTTAGTCGCAGTCATTAGTATTGAAGAGCCTATCTACAAAGAGATAGAACAAAATGATATTAGGCAGTTTGATGATGCACTCAATTATGCGTCATCAACGCTATTACAACGTAATATTGAAATGAATATAAAGCGCCTAAAGCACAGAGGCGTTATCTGCATTAAATCACAAGCACCAGGCTTGACCGCGAGCCTGATTAATAGTTATTTAAGTATCAAAAAAGCGGGTTTGTTGTAAAAAAGCGACCGGCGGTAATAATTGATTTAAGCCAAAACCCCGTCATTCCCGCGAAGGCGGGAACCCCCTTGGAACTAATCGATCTTGTCTAAGTATCTGTTTTGTTTGGTTTTTCAACAAAATTCACCAACCTTATTTTTCAAACTGCTCATTTTATTGTAAAGACAGTGTATACACGTTATTATGCTTGAAAATGACATTATCCAAAAAGGTTGCGACATGGCTCGGCAAAATGCACGAAAGGACGCTTTAATCAATATGCGAATTCATAGCAGTACAAGAGATTTTATCGACCAAGCAGCTAAAGCAATCGGAAAAGACCGTTCTGACTTTATGTTAGAAGCCGCATATGAGAAAGCTGAAGAAGTCTTACTTGATCAAACAAGTATTATATTGAGTGATGACCAATGGGAGTCGTTCAATGCTTTGCTTGACGCCCCACCTAAAGCTAATGCGAAACTCAATAAACTGCTAGCTACATTGGCACCTTGGGATAAATGATATCCGTCAAAGCTCCTTGTCCATTAAATAGCCATCATAAACTAGATGGATTTTTATGCGGTATTAGCAGCCTTGACAGTTGGCTAAAAACCAAAGCCAGAAAGAATGAAAGCGCTCGAGCGTCGCGAACTTATGTATTGTGTGATGCAAACAATGACGTGATTGGCTATTACGCATTGGCGGTTGGTTCAATATCGGCAGGTTATGCGCCAAGGAAAGTAAAGAGAAATATGCCAGACCCTATCCCTGTTATGTTGTTAGCAAGACTAGCAATACACAAAAATTATCAAGGTAAAGGTTTAGGTGATGCTTTACTACGTGATGCCTTGCTGCGCATTCTACAAGCATCAGAAATTGCTGGCATTAAAGCCGTTATGGTCCATGCTATTTCGCAGCGCGCTAAAAAATATTATGCTGATCGCAGTTTTGTCGAATCACCCTCTAGTCCAATGACGATGATACTGCCTTTAGCG
>CAYURD010000171.1:0-5051 GCA_964446865.1 uncultured Glaciecola sp. | reverse complement strand
TCCACTTTCTTTCAAGTGGACGGGTTTGCCAGCTTCGCTGGGCAAACAAAAAACCCGCCTATAAAGCGGGTTTTTTAAACGACTAAATGCTAGTTCGCAATTATGTCAGTATTGTTGATTTCTAACAAGCGCCCTTTTGAAGCGAGATATGTTGCAATTTGTGATTGCATTTCTGCAGTCACAGCGCCATTTATTGCAGGGTTTAAGCTGCTACCGTGTCCACCAGCACTATACCTGACTAGACCACTAATCGCTTCTGCAGAAGTCGTTGTATCGACAATATTTTCAAGCTGCATTAATGCTGCCAATGGTAATTGACCAGAAAGCGGTAAGCTAGTGCTAATAGGAATAGTCTGATCTGGCAGATTTTCACTCGTACCGTCACCTACGACTGTCAACATATGCACAGGTGTATTTTGTCCCAATGCGGTGAAGAAGTTAATAGGATCAGAAGGGTCTGTCATGGTTTGCGCGGCAAACGCGAATTGACCAAACACAGCATTTACGCCAGCGCGTTGCTCATCGGTTAATGCTGCCAAAAAGCCCGGCGTTGCCTGAGCAATTTGCGTTTCGGTAAAAGTGTCTGTCATATAGGTTGCTGCCAAAAACGCTTGGAAGTCAGGCGAAGATTGCGCCAGTAACGAACCTTGTATTAACGGACCAAAACTAGGAGATTCTAATAAGAATGTCGCTAAACCGCCGCCAGGTGATTCTAGAGAGGCTGCTTGCATGGCAAACATGCCATCAAAAGCGTTTAGTGGCGCGTCAAATCCAGTGTTGGCAACGGCTGTTGCCATGCCACCTGTTATCGCACCTAAAGACACCCCCATAAGTGAAACATCATTTTGATTGATATTAACAGCGTCGTTGCCCGTTAAGTTCACTAAAGCATTTAGCCCTAAACGCAGGCCCAGTATGTCAGATACAGCCTGACGAGAATTATCTCTTGCTGTTGGCAGACTTGCTAGGTTTAAGTAAGCTGTGGGGCTACCGATTCCGCGAGTCGCGTTAATCTCGTCAATGTCATCACCGTTTAAGTCAAAGCCACGGCTGCCATGAAGGGGTTGGTCTACTGCGATTGTTGCAAAACCCGCCAATGATAATGCGCCAGAAATCGCCAACATATCTTCTTTCTTAGACGTAATACCATGCACTAATATCACAACTGGCCAGCCATCATCTGGCATTGCAACCGTAAAGCCTAAACGCGCAGCCGTGACTGGATCTGGCACCGTTAACTGAACATCTAAGTCTTCTTTACCTTCGTTGCTACCCTTCATTTGCGGGATAGGTGAGAATTTTGTCACAAAACGAGCAGGGTCAACTTTTTCTTCACCAATACGTAAATCGGCCAAACCAGCCGCTGCACACGTTGCGGCGTTAGGCCCAGGTGTTGCACCGGTTAAATCGGCTGCTGCTAACACGATACCAGAATCGCAAGCCGCTTCCCAAAACTCTTCAACAGGTGCTCTCATATTGTCTTCTGTCGGGATTGCAGAGTAGTAAGGTAGCGAAATTTGACCTTCAAAAGTACTTGCTGCACATGAAGGACCAGCCTGCGGCAACACTCCCTCGGCGATACCTTGCGCTAAAGCATTCACACCTGCATCACCAGGCGCACTGCCAACAGTTTGTGATGTTGCTAGTGTAAATTGACCACCTGCCGCTGCGAACAAACCATTACAGGTCGTCAATGATTCAAAGCTTAAACTTGGGATAGCCGGCGCAATAGGTGCAAGCGCTGGGTTAGTGGCAACTTGTTGAGCCACTAAGCCATTGATAAGCTCGCTTGAAACTGCCCCTAATGTTTCCATTGCATTACCGCTCATTCCAGCGTTAGTCACCGCAATAACAGGTAAAGAACTCGCTGCTTCTTGCGGAGGTGTGCCTTGTTGTAAGCGTGTCGCAAATTCGGCAATGTGCAACTGCTTAAGCGTGGTCATAACAGGCATTGTAGATACGGTTGTAAATGCTTGTACGTAACTAATTTCGTCGCGGTCAAAACCGGCTTCTAAAAACACATCAATATACGTGTTCACCAAGGTCTGTAATTGTAACTGTGCTGCAGACGACAATGGATTAGTCGTAATATCTTGTTTCACAGATTCCCAAGTAGTTGAGCCACGCACACCGGCGCCAGTGTTATCTTTTAATGCGTCTGTGACTAAGAGCATGTGCCCTTGCCCACCTTTTAAAGGGCGTAAGGGAACAATGGTTACGGTGTCTCTGTCAGCAAGTGACATCACAAAATCAACGCCAAAAGTAAGCTCATCGCCTAGTTTACAGCCTTGGCTTGGAATTTCTTTAGTGGCGCAATCAGGGTCGCTTTGGTCTAAGCCTAATGTTGCTTCATAAAAACGAATGCCTGCAGCAAGTGTTGATGCATCTAAACTTGCGCCCGGTGCAACGTCAATGTTCAATTGAAACGGATAATTAGTAGACCAACCATCTTGTGAGTTTAGGGCGTTTTGTGGGTCTGAAAAGTCTGATGAATCGGCAACTGGTATATTTAATGTAAAATCAAACGGCCCATCACCCGGTAATATTAACAGATCGTTTGGTATATTTAGGTTGCCAGCAGCAGGGTCAAACACAATTCTTGATACGGCAGTTTGTACTGGTACATCTTCTCGGATGTCGTCGATGGTTTCACCACCGCAACCCGATAAACCCAAGGCCGCTAAGATACTTGCGCTTACTAACAATTTTTTCATTCTAGTCCCTACCTCTAATCTGCAGATATGTGTATGTCTAATGTGTATGTAGCCGTTTTGCTATAACTTTTCTATACGTAGTTTAGTCAGAAATGTACCAAACAACTCGTATGACCAGTTAAGAATGTGTGTATATTATTGACTTTAGCCACATATTGCAAAGTCTTTGTAAACACTTTGTAATAAATATCGAGAATTTTGGCCAATGCATGAGCAATATCTTTTGAAATCAAGGAATCTACGTTAAGATGCGCGCGGTCAAAAAAATGGATACGGATTAATGGTTGAGCAATACCCTCATTTAGCATTTGAAATTCATGAACGCAGTCTTGAAGGAAAAGTTATTTTAGTGACTGGTGCAGGCGCTGGAATAGGCAGAGCCGCGGCAATAACATTTGCGAAAGCGGGTGCAGAAGTCATACTACTAGGCCGAACGGTCTCTAAGTTAGAAAGTGTTTACGATGCCATTATGGCAGAGAAACAACAAAACCCCGACCTTAAACAGCCCTGTATTGTCCCTTTAGACTTGTCAGGCGCCACCGAAAAAGACTACGAAGGCTTAGCCACAACCATAGAGTCCCAATTCAAGAAACTAGATGGTATTCTATTAAATGCCAGTATTTTGGGCGATTTATGCCCTTTCGATCAAATCAAAGAAAGTGAATTTGATTCGGTCATGCAAATTAACGTCCGTAGTCAATTTTTGCTCATCAAGGCAATATTACCCTTATTGAAACGTTCAAAGTTAGCATCGGTTGCCTTTACGACATCCTCGGTGGGAAGAGTTGGACGTGCTTTTTGGGGAACCTACAGTATATCCAAGTTCGCCACAGAAGGCATGATGCAGGTGCTAGCCGATGAGCACAAAAACAGTCTTGTTCGTTTTAACTGTATTAATCCCGGTGCAACGCGCACCGATATGCGCGCAAAAGCATTTCCAGGAGAAGATCCTAAAACACTCAAACAAGCGCATGACATTATGCCTACTTACGTTTATTTGATGAGCGACATAAGTCGAGGGATTACGGGCAAGTCGTTAGACTGCCAACCCAAATAAACAACAAAATAGCCGCAGTCGCCTTCCATGAAACAAAAAAGAGTGCCAAATAGGCAAGGCGGTTACTTAATTTGTGCTAAGGCGAGTGTTTTTTACTCGCCTTTTTTATTTTGTTATGAGAAGTTACAATAATATCAATCGTATTTTTCGTCGGGCGGGGCATGGATATATTAGGTACTGAAATTGAGATAGTTAAGGCACCCTACTCTAACTCGGTGGCACCAATAGATAAAGATTACGAGGATTCAACACCTTCTTTGATGATCAAAGGGAGATGGAATAAAAATTTAGTAAAATACATTAAAGACAACAATTTTAAAGGCCTGTACCTTAATTATACCAAAGGTTTTACATGCGATAACTTTGATTTTCTCTATGAGCTAAAAGAGCTGGAACTTTTAAGTGTTGTGTATACTCCAGTAGAAAACCTAAAACAGATAGAAACGTTGTATAACCTTCGAACACTTAGTATTTCATGCCATTGGAGTAGAGAAATAAATTTTTCATCACTTCATAATCTAAAACGATGTTTTATTAGTTTTGGACGGGGGGCTGAAACAATATTCAAATGCACAAGTCTTCGATATTTATACATCGATAATTTCAAACTGAAGGACTTCTCCGCTCTTATTAACCTTTCTCAACTAGAGTATTTAACAATAGGTAATTCAAACTTCAATCAGGCTGAAGTATTGGAAAAATTAGCGCTGTTGCGCAAAATCTCTCTATTAAACTGTCGTAAGTTAAATTCCCTACCTGATTTTGTGGATTTGATTAATTTAGAATGGCTAAATGTTGATGGGTCAAGAAAATTGGCATCAATCACTGAGTTATCAAACTTAAAATCGCTTGATATATTGCAGTTATCAAACAACAAGATACTGGAATCGCTATCGCCGATAAAGCATCTAAGCGGATTGAAAGCTCTCTCTTTCTATGGTGATACATGTTTTGAAGATGGTAATTTTCATTTTTTAGAAGATTTTGCCGATTTATCAATGGTTGGCTTTAACGGAAGAAAACATTACACTCACAAGCCTTCTACGGCATGGGATTGGAGCAACTTCGGTATTGGTGTTAATTCTATTATTAAAAAATAGCAATAATTTTATCTATCCTGAAAATAAACAATCCTCTCTAGCTTTATAGGCCTCTTGGCCAAACCAAGTCTCATAGCTGCTGTCGTCCCATCTTTTGACTCTAAACAATAATTGTAAAAGAGCCGCACAATCTCCATGACCTTCAAATATGAATAAGGGTCATAGGCACTGTACCCATGC
>CAYURD010000170.1:0-5071 GCA_964446865.1 uncultured Glaciecola sp. | reverse complement strand
GAGAGCAATTTTTACCAACGCTTGTTTATACTAGAGATGGTGCGCCAGGACTTGAGCAATATACTAAGTTTATTATTGAGCCAATCGCGTTTAATGATGACAACCCTAATATTAAAGAAGTATCGGTTGAAGATTTAACCGAAATGCAAGCTTATCTTGAAAACGCCATGAGTCAAGAATTGTCAAAACATGGCTACGAACTTGTTACCGACGCGTCGGATGAAACGATGATTATTGGCTTTACAATTACTGATATGCAAATCCCAACAGCAGCAACTAACGTGTCTATATTAGTTGTGCCGGGTTTATCTACGAGTGTAGGTGAAGTCACTGTAGAAGCGGTATTTACAGATTCTATATCAGAGCAAGTAAATGCAGTTGTTCTAGAGAGTAGCCGCGGCAGCTATATGTTTAACGGCAATCCTTTATCTACTACGAGCGATATAAAAGCATCATTTGATAACTGGGCAACAGGCTTTGCGAACGCGCTTGATGAGGCGCACAAAAAAGCCCAGAATTAAAACAAGAACTAAGCCCGTAAAATATTGGAGAGGATCTCGTGACAAAATCGTCACTTTTATTACCAACGCTATTGGCTGTTTCATTTTTATCTTTTGCAGCGTCTGCGCAAGATGCCGACTATGAAGCTTGTGTAAGTGACAAAGCACTTAATAGCAGTGAAAACCTGACACTAAAAGAAATAAGAGAGCAATGTCGTGCATCTTTAGTGTCGGTTGAGAACAATAATGTCGATACCAACGACAAAACTGGCGGTGGTCTTATTAGTCAGCGACTAAATAAAGAAAGAGATACGCAATTTTCAAGCTGGGTTATTACTCCCCACAAACCCAATTATGTGCTACCTATTGTAACTAGTAGTGGCATCAACAAAAGTGCATATAGCACACTTGATGGTTTTGAAGAAAACCTAGAAGACAACGAAGCTAAGTTTCAACTAAGCTTAAAAGTACCGTTAAATACTTCAAGCCTGTTAGTAGATGGCGATGGCTTATATATGGGCTTTACTTTGCAAGCTTGGTGGCAAATTTATGCAAATGGCATTTCTAAGCCATTTCGAGAAACGAATTATCAACCTGAGTTATTTTATTTAGCACCAACCGCTTGGAAACCTTTTGGTATCAATACATCTGTTGTTTTAGGTATAGAACATCAATCAAATGGTAGAGCGCAAAATTTATCCAGATCATGGAACAGGGTATATGCAAACTTCTTATTTGCAAAAAACAACTTTGTTTTATCGGTTAAGCCTTGGTATCGCTTGGAAGAAGATGAAAAAAAGTTTGAGTTTGATCCTAACGGTGACGACAACCCAGATATTGAAGATTTTATGGGTAATTTCGAATTAGGGATGGTCTATAAATACGAAAAATATGAGTTTGGCTTTTTAGGAAGACAGAACTTTTCAACTAACCGAGGTGGAGCAGAATTAAACTTTAGCTTCCCCTTATATGGCACCTTGAGAGGATATGTAACAGCCTTCAATGGATACGGCGAGAGCTTGATAGACTACAACCATCACCAAACTCGCTTAGGTATAGGGATATCTTTAAATAACGTTTTACAATAACGCTATGTTCTATTTATCTCAGTGTAGATTTATGACGTTAACAAAGTTTGGGGCACTGAATTCATCTCCCTAGCACGGTAAGACCTATCTCATCCCCTTTCTTCTTGATTGATGGGTTTTGGGCTGTTTTAAAATAAGTCGAAATTATGAAATTTTAATATCGACGGGCAATAGCTGGCTATTGCCAGCTTCCACCAAGTGCTAAATTAAGATCTACGAACTGACTCAGTTGCGCACGGTCAATTGACAGTACATTGCGTCTTGCACTAAACACGCGCTGCTGAATTTGTAACACATCCAATAAAGCAATTTCACCCTCATCAAACTGTAAGTTGGCAATGCGTAAGGCATTTTCAGCTTCACTTAAAGAACGCCTAAGGGCAACTTGTCTTTGTTGCAACACAGAACCTTGGTCAAGCGCTGTTTCGACATCAGCAAAAGCTTGCAAGGCAGCTTGTGCATAGCTTGCAATGGCAGCGGTTTGCTCAGCTGTTGCGGCGTCAACTGCCGCATCTAGACGACCACCGTCAATTAGCGGTGCTGCAAGATTACCTATAGCTTGCCATGCAAGATTAGTAGGGTTTAATACTTCACTTAAGTCATTTGACGAGCCACCTATGTTAGACGATAACGACAGACTTGGTAGCTTAGCTGCTTTCGCTTGATCTAGGCTGTTAAACGCAGCAGCAACTTGTCGTTCTGCAGCAATTAAATCCGGTCTACGCTCTAATAACTCTGACGGCAAGCCTACTGGTACTGCTTCTGGTGCGCTAGGAAGTGATGTGGCGACTGCTAATTCTGCGCTAGGATATCTACCCAATAAAAGCTCTAACGCTCTTGTTGCATCGCGTTGCGCGCCACGCGCAGAAATTAATGCATCATCGGCACTAGCTAATTCAGCATTGGCCAATGACACATCTTGTTGCGAGGCTACACCATTATCAAATTGTACATTTACTATTTTAGTCGTTTGTTTAATAGCATCGTAGCTTTGTTGAGCAACTGCAAGCTGTTCCTTAGCCTCGATTGCTACAAAATATGCACGAGCAACGCCCGCGGCCAATGAGTATTGTGAAAATATATATTCTGCTTCTGCGGCAGCTAGGCTTTCTTGGGCGGCCAGTGTGCCTGCCTCAATCTTGCCCCATAAATCCACTTCCCAACTGGCTTGTAAAGAGGTATTAAAACTACTTCTAGAACGGCCTTCTAACTGACCACCATCAGATACGCCCGTACTGACACCGAGCTGCGGTGACAACGCTGACGCCGCCTGATTGGCTAATGCTCGTGATGCACTGACACTTGCCGCTGCGGCTTGCAGATTGAAGTTGTTTTTGATGGCTTCATTGACAAGTTGTGTTAAAAGCTTATCGTCTAACGCCGCTAACCAACCAGCTTCAACCGCGCCTAGCCTTTCTTGGATACTCGCAAATTGAGCTGGTAATTCGCCTACTTTTTGCGTAACGGCTTGTTTTGCTGCCGCCGAGTTATTTTCGCCAGTTGCACCGCATCCAGCTAGGGTAAGTGACGTTAATGCAGCAAGCACGGTCATAGTTGCGCGCTTATTTTTAAAGCTAAGGTCAGAAAATATTTGCGCCATTATTACGCCTCTCTTTCATTATTGTCTATTTTGAAAAATACCGCATAAAGCGCCGGTACAACGACAAGGGTTAAAATAGTGGCAAAAGTTAAACCAAATACCAGTACTACCGCCATTGATTTAAAAAATGCATCTGCAAATAAAGGTATGACACCAAGCACAGTAGTAAGCGCACCCATCATAACAGGCCTTACCCTACTTGCTGCCGAATCAACAACTGCGTCAAAACGGGCTTTACCCTCAGCAATTTCTATATCCATTTGATCAACAAGTACAATCCCATTTTTAATAAGTAGACCTGATAAGGACAATAGTCCTAGAATTGCCATAAACTCCATAGGCGTGCCAGTCACTAATAAACCAAGGACTACGCCAATTAAAGCCAAGGGAACTACTAACCAAATTACAAGGGGTTGTCGTAAAGCGTTAAACAAAATAACAACTGTCAACACCATGGCCAAAAAGCCCAGTGGCAGCGTGCTAGCGAGGTCGTCGTTAGCCTCTGCGCTATCACCTTGCTCACCGCCCCACGCAAGTGTATAGCCAGGTGGCAGCGCCATCGCTTCAATTTGTGGTTTGAGGCGTACAAATAAATCGGACGCTAAATCTCCGGCTATAGGATCGGCTTGTGCTTTAATTAGCCATATTCTATCTTCGCGCTTCAGTAAGGAATCACGCCATACTGTGTTAATGCTTTCTACCACCTGATTAACGGGTACAGCCGCACCTGTTGCTGGCGAGATTAGTTGTACTTGTCCGATTGAATTAGGATCGACACGCTCTGACTCAGGGGCTCGTGCTATGATCGGGATAAGTGAATCACCTTCGCGATAAACACCGACCGATGTACCAGAAAAATTCTGTTGAAGGCCTTTGGATAAATCTTCTCTTGATATTCCTAAGCGACGGCCTTGAGTAGCTGAATATACAGGCTCTATGATACTAACAGGCTGCCGCCAATCGTCTTTTATTGAAATTGCACGGCCATCGGCAAGCATAATAGCTTTAGCTTCGTCTGCTAAGCGGCGCAACACTTTGGGATCTGGGCCGCTAAACTCTGCCTCAATCTTAGAGCCGCCACCAGGTCCTAATTGGAACTGCCAGACTTTAGCTTGCGCGTCGGGATAGTCTTGGTCTAGGGAGTTTTGAATAATAGGGATTATTCCAGCGATAGCTTCATAGCTTTCGGTTTTTAACAAAAATTGTCCATAAGATGAATTATTACTTTCTGGGCCATACACCAGCATATAACGACTGGCCCCCTCACCAATAAGGGTTTGCACATCCTGTATTCCTTCAAGCTCAGTTAATTTCGCTTCAATTTCGAGCATGTCACTTTTAGTTTGTGAAATATCGGTACCTTCTGGCAGCCAATAATCTACCACGATTTGCGGGGTGGTTGATGCTGGGAAAAAGCCTGCTTTGACAAACTGGAAACCATATACGGCAACTAAAAACAATACCACTGTAATGCCTATCGGAATATAGCGCTTAGCTAACATAACCCGCATAAAGCGTTTGTACGTAACCATCAACTTACCTTCAGCAGCCACTTCTGAACTGGGTGGGGCTTGTTTAAAGAGTAAGTCACCTAAAAATGGCACAATGGTAATTGCAAAAATCCAGCTATACATGAGTGAAATCATAACCACCCAGAATAAGTGCCCTGTATATTCAGCTGTTTGCCCTGGCGCAAGTCCAATGGGCGCAAACGCGATAATCCCGACTAAAGTACCGCCAAGTAGTGGCCAAATTGAACGGTCGATAATCTTTTTAGTCACTTTAAGTTTGTCTTCGCCTTTTTGTGTCCCAACTAATATACCTTCGGTCACCACAATGGCGTTATCGACCAGCATCCCCAGTGCGATAATTAAGGCACCCAA
>CAYURD010000169.1:0-5110 GCA_964446865.1 uncultured Glaciecola sp. | reverse complement strand
ACTTCCTCGTCATCCTCGCGAAGGCGGGGATCTGGTTGATGTTTACGAAAAATAGAATAAACCCATCACTTAGTTAATATCGGTTAGTTCCAAGGAGATTCTCGATGCCTCGAGAATGACGGAAGTTTTGCTTAAGCGAACAGTATTGCGCTATGCGGGAACGACGATTGTGTTGTTTTGTAAAAGGTACTAGAGAGAATCTAAGTAAGCTTGAATTTCTTCGCGTTGGGACAGCACAAACAACAATAGTAAGTCGCCTTCTTTGCTTTTTGCTAGCGCTTTTTTAACGCCAGTGAATGAATCAATCGCTCGAACAATCTGACTTGAATCAACACCGTGTTGTTTAAGATGTGCTTCAACTAAATCAGAAATCTCGTTGAGTTCTCGGCCACGTAGGTATACTTCTAGCTCGGCGAGAATATATGTGCTTGGTTGTAATTGAATAACCTCGTTGGTGAGGTCGAGGATATCTTTGTTTGAGCGGTCGCCGCCGTGGCTGAACATGACATGGATAGCAGAGTCTTTATCCAAGTCATCGCTCATTTTTTTGGCCATATTCATGACGGCTTTAACGCTGTGGGCATTGTGCGCAAAGTCGATAATGGTGGTGACGCCGTTTACGTCGTAAATATTACCGCGACCAGGGTTGTCGTTGGCATCGCTTGAGAAAGCATGTAAGCCTTGCACAATTGCGGTATCGCTAAAGCCCAAAGCTTTACATAAGCCAATAACGCCAAGGGCATTTTCGATATTGTGCTGCGCAGTGCCGTTGACTGTCATGGGTACGTCTTTAATATTGGCTATGGCTTGTGCCTTGCCGTGATGATAGACAAGCTCGCCATTGTCGCTATATGCACAAGGTAATGATTTATTGATATGAGATTGTATTAGCGGGTTGTTGATATTGGTGCTAAACCAGCAAATAGGCAAGTCGACATTACGCTTTACAAGCTCAGGGAAAAACTCAGGCACAAACTTTACTAAGCGTTTATCGTCGGCATTTAGCACTAAGGTTCTGTTTTCGTCGATTGCTTTTGCGACCATTAATTTTACGTGGGCAATCTCATCGACGGTATTAATTCCGTATTGACCTAGGTGGTCGCTTGCAACATTAGTTATCAGCGCGGCGTCGGCTTTTGGCGTAGGTAAACCTCTGCGCAATAGTCCGCCGCGAGCGGTTTCTAAAAAGGCAGTTTCGGTGCGTTTGTCACGCAATAACATGCGTGCGCCACCGGGGCCCGAATAATCACCTTCGTCAATAATGGTATCGCCGACTTTAATGAAATCGGTCGATGTTACGCCCGCTTGCACGCCTGCTGCTTTAGCAATTTCAGCGGCTAAACGAACACTTGTGGATTTTCCGTTGGTGCCTGTGACAAAGGCTAAAGGGACTTTTTTATATAATTGCCAATCAACGCTATTTGCATCAGGCATTTCACTGATTGGCCACGTAGTAGAATGTACACCCATGCCTAAACTTATTTCGTCATCATCGGCTAGGCAAACAACATCGTTTTTTTCAGCGGCGCTTAACAGTTCGATTAAGGCAGGGTTAGCTTCGTCGCGGACACTATCTAGTAGCGATTGGATACGACTTTGTTTATCGACATTTTGTGTATTGCTTAACTCATCTACACATAAATCCCACGCCAGCTCAACTGCGTCACAGGCGCTATAAAGCAAATCCATTGGGGCTGAAATTGACAGGCTAGCGCCGCCATCATACAAGCGGAAAAACTGCTGTTGTTGCCAGCCAATTATCTGTTCAACACTATGTAAATGGCGCTGCCAACACTGCACAACGCTCATTGAGTCAAGGCCATCAATAAACACATCAGCAATCGCGCCAGGATAATCAGATAAAAGATTGGGGCCAGTTAAGCGTCGTACTTCATCTAAACTCAATTGCATGCTTTTATTCTCTTATCTTATTACGCTGTTTTCTTAAACCATTTTCTTAAACTATCTTTACTAATGTCTTTACTGCGTTTGTATCAATGCTAGTCAGACTCTTCGTCACGCTCAACCACAATATGCACACCGCGCTCGTCTTGCACAATGCGAGTGCCTTCTTCTAGCTCAAAGGTATGTTCAACCGGTTCGTAGAGTTTTTCTGGGAAGTCTTGAGACGGTTGTTCGGCTTGTTTAATGGGTTGTGCACCGTCTTCATTAAAGTGCACTATTTGCTTCCAACAGCGGGTTATATTATCGCCAAGTATGACTAACAAATCGCCTCTGTCGCAGGCATTTAAGCCCGCGTTGACCGAATCTTCCTCGCTAGGGATAACTTCAATATTCGCTTCGTCAACGCCCGATTCCATCAAGGTATTTTTAAGGAGCATAGGTACTTCATCAAAACCACGGCCGCGGCGGTCGTCATCGGCTTTACAAATAAAGGTATCAAAGGTACTTGCGACCGATTTTGCTGATTCGATAATATCTTCGTCTCTGCGATCACCGGGCATAGCAATGACTAGTCTGCGTTTCCCTTTTACTTCTAAACGTGCAGCTAAGTCGGTAATCGTTTTGATAGCCGCAGGGTTGTGCGCGTAATCAAGAATCACTTTAAACGGATGTTCATCGTAAATATTCAAACGACCCGGCGCTTGATAGAACGAGGTATTAAATATGCGCAGACCTTGGCGAATATCTTCTAAAGACGTATCAAAACTATATGCCATGGCAGTTGCAAACATGGCATTTTGCACGTTATGCATGGCTTTACCTTCAATGGTTGCGGGTATTAAGTGCGTCCATAACAAGGGAATGTGTGCGCCTTTATCGTAAATAGTGATCATGTCGCCGTTAATGCCTTTTTCAAGCACGACGGCCATACCGCCTTGTCGTATGTGCTCGCGCACTAGGCCATGACCCGAATCCATGGTGATATAACAAATTTGTTTAGCATTACAAAACTCGGCCATTTGTAAACAATGAATGTCATCAGCATTTAGCACAACGCAATCTTTTGCGACTTCAACAACCACACGCTTTACTTGGGCCAAATCCTCTAAGCTATTTACGCCGCGTTGACCTAAGTGGTCTGCCGAAATATTCAAACATGCACCAACATCACATGCGCTATAACCAAGCCCGCGTTTCACAATACCGCCGCGCGCCGTTTCCATAATGGCAAAATCAACACTTGGGTCGCGTAATACGATTTGTGCCGACGTTGGCCCTGTCATATCGCCTTTTACGGTTAAATGGCCATCAATATAGACACCATCGGTTGATGTCATACCGGTCGTAAAACCTGCGCTTTTCATAATGCTGGCTAGCATTCTTGAGGTCGTCGTTTTACCGTTGGTGCCTGTAATGCCGGCAACAGGAATACGTGCTTTTGAACCCGCAGGAAACAGCATGTCCATTACCTTGCCCGATACATCACGCGGTTTACCTTCACTTGGCGCAACGTGCATTCTAAAGCCAGGAGCGGCGTTACATTCGCAAATGCCACCGCCAATTTCTTTATATGACTTACTAATATCGTCGGTTAAAAAGTCGACGCCGCCAATGTCTAGACCAATGGCTCTTATTGCTCTAATGGCCATGTCACGGTTGTCGGGATGAACAATGTCGGTCACATCAATAGCCGTGCCGCCGGTCGATAAATTAGCGGTAGAGCGCAAAAAGAAGGTGGTATCGGCCGGTAATACAGTGTCTTTGTTATGACCTGCTTCTTCCATTAAACGTGTGGCTTGGGTATCAAGCTCAAGCCTTGTGAGTACTTTTTCGTGACCAACACCGCGGCGAGGATCTTGATTGACAATATCGATAAGCTCTTCGATGGTATGAATACCATCGCCAACCACATGGCCCGGGACACGCTTGGCGACAGCAACAAGTTCGTTATTCACGACTAACATTCTATGGTCAAAGCCAGTAATAAAACTCTCTATTAATACTGCGCGGCTGGTACCGTGTTTTTGTGCTTCGGCAAACGCAATGGCAATTTCTTCTTCAGAATTAAGATTGATGCTTACACCACGACCGTGGTTGGCGTTTAGCGGTTTTACGACCAATGGGTAGCCCATGCGACTGGCAGCGCGCACTGCTTGGCGTTCACTATACACCATGTTTTGTTGAGGAACAGGTAAGCCTAAATCGCTCAATAAATTATGGGTGTCTTCTTTGTCACACGAAATCTCGACGGCAATATGCTTAGTTTCGCTGGTAATCGTGGCTTGAATACGCTGTTGATATTTTCCGTGACCAAATTGGACTAAGCTATAATTATTAAGGCGAAGCCATGGGATATCGCGTTCTTCGGCCGCTGCAACTAATGAACCCGTACTTGGGCCAAACTCTTTACGCTGCGCCATTTTGATAAAGTCGGTAAGTTCTTCACTGAAGTCAAAGTCATCTTCAGCATCAAAACCAATAGCATCTTGGACATTTTTAGGCATAAGATGTTGTAGTAAACGCAGCCCTAATGCACCGGCTTCAAGCCCGACGTCGCGCTGGTGGTATTGATACACCACGTAGTAACAGCCTTTATTTTCTAAACTCCTAGTGCGCCCAAACGTGACTTGTGAGCCTGCTAGATTTTGAAGCTCTATCGCTACGTGTTCCCAAATATGGCCTATCCAAGTTCCTTCGTCTTCGCGTAAACGACGTAAAAATCCGCCTTCTTCGCCGTAAGAGCAACCATGCGCTTGTAAGGTAGGAATGGCGTTTACTAAGCCGTCTATAAATTCTTGACCAAGCTTCATTGATGGCCAATTTTCGAGTTCGCCAATATCAATATTAAAGCAAATAACAGGAAAGTTAGCGTAGATATTGGGTCCTACATACACGTTGCGGCTAAGAATTTTCATAAGAGCGACATACCTTGTAATTATTTTTTATTTTAATACAACTAAAGTACAGAAAAAATTTCGAACTTTCCACTATATAGTCATCTTTTATAAACGTTTTTTAAAGCTTTACACACTATTTTTCTGAGTGCTAGAAGAAGGGAGCACTTTTTCACACAGGTGTTATGGTTTGGGTCTCATATCGATAAAAAAGCGTTATTAAAATTATGTAAGGGAAGGTTTTGTTTTCGTTGATTGTTGGAGGTTCTGGCCTTCGCCTAATACTGTTCGGTTAAGCCAAAACCCCGTCA
>CAYURD010000168.1:0-5352 GCA_964446865.1 uncultured Glaciecola sp. | reverse complement strand
GTCACCGAATCACGCTCTTTTGAAGAACAGGCTGAAATAAGTATGATACGTTATTTCCCTACTTTCGCCTTAAAAGCGCTAATAGCGAATAAAATCCATGCGGTAAGTATGATAGTTTATTGTCAATCTAAAACTGATGTGCGTTGACAATAGTGTGTCATCCTAAATAAAGAGGATGACATATAATTGTTATATATCGAAAAAATCACTGGGTATCTACGCGAAAAAAAGCCTGCTTTATAAACCTCGGCATTTTCACGAGTATCACCAAAAACGTGCTTTTAAAAGCATCATTGTCTTGAAATTTGGTTATTCATCAGATACTCTTTTGATGTCAATTTGACACCATCAGAATGGAATCGTAGCAGTCGAGCTAGGAGCAAACCAATGGTAAACACTCTAAAAAAACTCTTATTTCCTTGTGTTAGCATCTCTATTGTTTTCGCATTAATATCTTGCTCGAGCACTCGTATAGATCGCGACGAGTCGACCGCGCCGATAGCGAATAACGAAGGATATTTAGCTATCGTTGTTGATACTCTTGACAATATTAATAACATTGAGATGCGAAACACTGAAAACTTAAGCTCATTTTATATTGGTAGTGCCGAAAAGGGCTTCACTCTGATAGTGTTAAAAGTCGAAGAAGGTGAATACTGCTTTAAAGGATTTAACGTTTATAACCTCACCGTAGATTACACAGATAGTGGCTTTTGCACCTATGCTGAAGCTGGCACTGTCAATTATTTTGGTGAATTTCAAGTACGAGATCCGGTTAGCTTTCAAGTACAAAATTACCCTCGCTTTGTCTACTTTTTAAAGAAAGAGTATCCAGAATTATGCAAAAAATATATCAACGAATCTTGTTCTTAGCGATACCTATTGCACTTTGTTCTACAACCTTAAGTTTTACCGTTGTTGCAGACACTGACCTTGGCGAGAGGAATAGCATTAAATGCACTTTATTAGGCAAATTTTATGCGTACAAAGACGGTATGCTCGCCCTACGAGAAAAAGATATGCTTTTAGCTTTTGATATATTTTGTAGTTTGGCCTTGCAGGGTGATGATAGAGCTCAGTTTAAGTTGGCAGAGATAGTAAGTCACAAATATTCGTCATCGATTACTAAAGACTTATCAGTTGCTTATGCATGGTCAAAACTAGCTAATGCTAGACTGCACTCTGTACGCAAAGCCAATTTGACAAAAGCTATATTCTCGAGCTTAAGTGATGACGAGAAACTAGCCGCGCAAGGTGTGTTTGAGGTTCTGCGTACCACTGTTCCCACTGGCATACGCATCGATCAAGCAAGAGAAGATATTGATTTGGCTAAAATATATTCTGAATATCACGATAAGCTAAAAAATAGAACTTTTACAGGCTCTAGACTAAAACGAGAAAACCCTGCTGGCTTTTTAAAGCAGTTGTCTGTCAACTGAAATTTGAAGGTCGTTAAAAGGTGTCAGCGCAAATGTAGCATCGTCACTGCTTGTTTTGATTTTTGCAGTTGTACTATTAGTTAGCTACCGTCTATTATCAAGTGATAATGGACTCTCCTTGTTACCTAGCGCTTTGCTATACTCTGCACACGGAAGTACGTAAGGCTACGCCAAATCCATTCAATTGGCCCCTGCGTAAAGTAGCTTAACCAAAGTACCGAAAAGGCTACTTGAAATACCCAAATTCCGATAATAAAAGGGATGAGTTCGAGTCGAGAAACAGACCCGTATAAACCTGCGCCATACCCATAAAAAATAAATGCACATATGAGTGATTGCATGAGGTAGTTTGTAAGCGCCATTTGACCAACAGAGTTAATCCAATTGGTGACCTTGTCTAAATAACCTTTCTTGTAAGCAAATATAAGAAAACTCATATAGCCAACCGCCATGAAGGAAGAGCCGATTTCTTTTAAGGTCATGCCATATTTAAAATACGCATCAATTTGCCAGCTTGTAGAGTAGTTGTATACCAATCCCCAAGTGGTAAAAACAAGTCCGATACTCACACCCACTAAGCCCAGTCTTTTATAGAAAAGGAGGTTTTTATTCCCTTGTAAAATACCCAGTTTGAACAGCAACATACCCAAACACATCATGCCTAAAATTTTAATTAAGGCGCTAGTCCCAACGCGCGCCAATCCACTCGAATCTGATTGTTCGTCATTTGATTCTTCAATAAATTCTTGTCTAAATGGCGAGACGGTGTCGGTGTATGCTCCGAGCATCAGCTTTTCTCGTTCTTTTAACTGCGATTTGTTTGGCAGGTAAATTTCTTGTATATCAGCACGCAGTTCGCTGCCAAATTCGGCCTCGGAAATATCATTGTGATGCGTTAAAAAGGCCGCTATCGATAAAAATAAGATGCTCGCAGCGCCTAAAAAATAGATATTAGCTTTTCTAAAGGGATATAAAACCAAAGCGACCACACCATAAATCATGAGCACATCGCCTTCCCACAAAAACCAACCATGTAAGAACCCGATAATAATTAGCCAGAATGTTCTTATGTAATGGACTCTCCCTGCGCGTTTTCCATTGGCTTCATTTTTTTCTGCCAATAACAACACACTTGCGCCAAATAAGGCGCTGAACATGCACATAAATTTTTGATCAGCGAAGACATAAAAAAAACTAAAAATAGCATCATTCAACAAGGCATTGGAAGCGTATGAAATGGGATTAAGATAGGCACTTATTGGCATAGCAAAAACGATGATATTCATGGTTGGTAAACCAAGCAGTGCAATACCTCTGAGAAAATCTATTGAGGTTAAGCGCATAATGAAGAATCTTTCATGTTTACCCTGTTGTTTCCAAAATCAATATTATAGTAGCGCTCTTTTTAGCACTATTAATCAGTTTTCTTAGCCAAAAATATCGTATGTCGACTGCCTTTGCCTTTGCGCGCTCTAACAACTCTTGTATCCACTCTATACCCTGCTTTTTTTAAGCGCACCGTAAACAAATAGTCAGGCCCTGCCGACCAAATGGCGAGCATGCCATTGGGGCGCAGGGTTTTATATATCTCTTTTAGCCCTTCAAGTGAATAAATCCAGTTGTTGTCGGCATGCGTCAGGCCTTCAGGGCCGTTGTCTACGTCGAGCAAAATGGCGTCGTAAGTTGTTTTTTTGCCGGTGAGTAGTAACTTAACATCGCCCACGATTACTTGAGTGCGTGGATCTTGAAGTGGGTTACCTGCGCAATTGCCTAAAGGTCCTTGATTCCAACTAACGACCTCTGGAATGAGCTCTGCCACTGTTACTTGCGACGATTGGGTAACTGACTTTAACGCTTGTGAAAGCGTATATCCCATGCCTAGTCCGCCAACTAAAACATGTGCGTTTTCAGTCTTTTTAATGTGCGCACAGCCAATGCTTGAGAGTTCTTTTTCTGAATTAAAGACACGGCTATTCATAAGCTCGCCACGAATGCCCGACAATTTGATAGAAAACTCATCACCGCGTTGTGACAGCGTTAACTCTCCGCCGCTATTGGGGATTTGCGCGGTGCCTAAACGGACCCATGGTTGCATGTATTAACCTTTAAAATAAATTGTGATTCAGATAAATCAGAACACAGCTAGAGTAGCATATTGTTGATTATACTAACCATTTTTCGTGTTGTGTTCCTTTTTTGCATTTACACCAACTCAACTTGGTATTACCATCTTCATATTATGGAATGTAAATATTAAAGGGACTTTACCTTGTCTGAAGAGAAACCTGATTTTAAAAGCGTAACTGACTTCATCCCCAAAATTATTGTGGGAATAGGAGTTTTCACAGTGTTTCTATATTGTGCGTATGCCATAAAGTTTTTTCCTGCAGGCCTTACTCTAGGCGATAGTCTTATATTTATATTCGTAGCCTTAGGGTTTGGTTTCATGTTAACTCTATGGTTAGGGTTTGGGTTTGTTGCTACATATTTTTTTTATGAACTTAGAAAAAACTATGTGGCGTCTAAAAAGCTTGTTAAACCTAAAATTTATAGTGCTGAACCCGAGTCAGCAAATGATGAACTTGCTGTACAGAGAAGTGAACCAGCAAAAAAAAAGTCTTCAGAAGAAGTAGTTGAGGATAAGCAGGCAACTCACGATACTGGGCAATCGTCAAACCAAGCTTTAAACAAAAATAAGCTGAAACGTTCTGATAATGCAGTGATGTATGTGTACCTATTCTTATATTTAGCATTTTGGGTGTCAATTGCTTTGGTAACATACGAATTTACTCAGGTCTTTCTAATGGGTTTTGTGCCATTGCTTAGCGGGAGAATGTTGTTATTCGCATTAGATTTATATGGCCAACAATTGAAAGAGCCGAAGGAGCGGAATGAAGAAGATGAACGTATCTACCAAGGAAGGAATGTAGCAATTTACACCACATCTTTTATAGCAATCGTATTCTTACCCTTTATAGCGTCACCGTTTTTATTTCAATTAATCGACGATAGCTTTTCTTTGATTGGTATAAGGCATTCAAATACGACACTAGTTTTAAATGATAACAACTATAAAACGCTCAAGAGCTTAGCAGATGAGTATGGGGTAATCTTAAATAGTTGCAGCTCCCAGTCTGATAGACATATATTAAGAAATGTAAATGCTTTATGGCATGGAATCGGTGAACGGTCATTGATTCAACTTGTTTCGAAGAAAAAAGAAGTCCAGTTTAATGTCGAGTTAGAAAGAGGTGGTGTTACTGTTGCAAGAATAGGCGAAGGAATTTCTAAGATAGCGAGTTGTGTCACGCTTAATACTGATAATCTATTTAAACCTTATGAGTCAACACTAACTGGTGAAGGTATTTTGCAAGTTGAAAAGTTTATCGAGGAAACAAAGTCATACTTGGAATCTGAAGAGCAAAAAATCGTTTCTGTCACCATTGATGGGCATACTGATCGAATACCGGTTTTGAATGCAGACGATTCAAATTTAGCGCTTTCAATTAGAAGAGCAAACGAAATCAATACACGATTGAATAGCCTGTTTCAAAATATTCCTAATAGTATGATCCAAATTAATGGTCATGGCGCCTCTCGTTCTATTACTAACTGCGATAAAGGTCTAATCGGTAAGGAATTAAGTGACTGTTTATCGCTCGATAGGAGGGTTGATGTAAGATTGCGTCTAGAAACTGACAAAGCTAAATGATTGTCAGAATGTGGGACGTCAATAAAAATGAATATTAATAAAAGGCAGAAAATGCAAATTAGAGCAAATTTCGACAAAGCAGAAATTGTTGATAGCGAAGCCATCGAATGGAAAGCGTCACCCATGAAAGGTGTGGATCGTCGACCACTCGACAGAGTGGGCGATGAAGTTGCAAGAGCGACTAGCATCGTTAGATATGCA
>CAYURD010000167.1:0-5414 GCA_964446865.1 uncultured Glaciecola sp. | reverse complement strand
GATTATGTAGTTGTAACATAAGTTGGGGGAATCGCTGCGGCAAGATTAGTTATGTTGATCTTGCCCTAGTTTCGTGGACACTTTTTTATCCGACATTTTGTAATTTTTCATATTCCTCAGGGATACAGTAGTTAATTCCTGAATGTCTTCTTTTCTTATTATAATAACATTCAATATAACTGGCAATTGAAGATTTTGCTTCTTGTTTGGTTTTATATTTATTTCCATGAACAAGCTCTACTTTAAGTGTATGAAAAAAGCTTTCTGCAGGAGCATTGTCATAACAACTTCCTTTCCCACTCATGCTACAAGTTAATTTATTGTTTATTAAAAGGGATTGATATTTCTTTGAACAATATTGACTGCCACGATCAGAGTGAACAACAACATTAGTAGGAAATTTCCTTCTAAATAATGACATCGTTAATGCATTAGTGACTAAATTAGATTTTAAATTATCTTGCATAGACCAGCCTATAACTGATCTAGAGTATAAATCTAAAAAAACACAAAGATATAGCCAACCTTCCTTTGTTGGAATATATGAAATATCAGAAACCCATTTTTTATTTGGAGCAGTAGCCGTAAAATCCTGTTCAAGAATATTAGGAGAAACTCTAAGGTTATGATTGGAATCAGTAGTGACCTTAAATTTCTTCCTAGCTTTTGCAACTAAATTCAATTCTTGCATACGTATTGCAATAGTGCTTCTAGTACAAGCTATACCACGGGCTTTGAGCTCATGGTAAATTCTAGTTGAACCATACCTTTCCTTATGCTCTATATATATTGATTTTATCATTAAATCCAATTCCTTCATGCGTTGTTTATGTTTACCCAATGGTTTATTTAACCAATTATAATATTTACTCTTCGACACTTGCAGGATCTCACACATCATCCTCACCGGATATTCTACTGAATGATGCTTGATAAAGGCATATTTTACAGATCCTGAATAGCAAAATATGCCGCCGCTTTTTTTAATATATCTCTTTCTTGTTCAGTGCGTTTCAACTGCTTTTTAAGTTTGTTGTTTTCAGCCTCAAGAGCTTTCATTTGACTTGAAGCTTTACTTGTTTGAGAAGGTTCTATCTTATTATTCATATTATCTTTTACCCATCCATAAAATGTAGATTTCTTTATACCAAACTCACTAGCAGTTTGTGCTAATGGCTGATTTGACGATAATGCTAGTTTAATAGCTTCTTCTTTAAATTCATTAGTAAATTTTTGTCTTTTCTGCATTTTTGATACTCCACATAATTTTAATCAATTATGTGTCCACAATTCTAGGGCAGGATCAATATGGGGACGAGCTTCATTATAATTCTTTCTCCATTTATTAGTTTCATGCTTAACTTCAGTAATAGTGCTAAACCAATGTTGATCTAAAAACTCAGTCCTAAATTTACCATTAAAGCTTTCAATATAAGCATTCTGAGTAGGTTTACCTGGTTGTATAAAATTAAGGCTTATACCTTTCTTCAAAGCCCATTGTTGGGTTAAATTACAGAAACGGGTGAAATACGAAGAATGAGAGTACTTTTTGTGTTTTTTTTATCCTCATTCATAAAATTATCTCGGCACTTTTATAGTACCTTCTGAAATTTTCTGTGCTAGATTTTCTATGATCTTAACAAAATAGTAAAAGCCATCATATTCATCAAAATACATCTCAATTTCTTTTGTACCTGCTGCTTTTATCATTTCCATAATGCTTGGCATTTTTTGAGTTAAAGAAATTAAGATATCTTCTTCAGTACCTTTGTTAGCAAGGATAATTTTGACTTTGTGGTCGATGTTGGATATTAGTTGTTTTTGTATATTTGATAATGCCATGGTAAAATATTTAAGTTTTGATGCTGAGGTGATAGTATATTTTTTTCATCCTAAAAGCAATCGCATAATGATTATTATGCGTAATTATTTATATATTGTAATCGTATAATGTGATATTTTATGCTACGTTATCTATTAAAAAACTAATCGCATAACTATTAATGAAGAAAATTGCGCAAATAGACAGTTATATTGCTTATCAAAAAAATACTGATAAATCAGTTTTGACATTATCAAGTTATCAATCTGATTTACTGCAATTCTCAATTTGGTTTCAAAAAATAAATCATGAAGAGATGAAATTAAACAAAATTACTCCAACTGATCTACGACAGTATAAAAGTTATTTGTTAGAAAAAAATTTTAAACCTCAAACTATAAATCGACGCTTGCTATCTTTAAAATATTTTCTTGAATGGGGATGGGATACCAAAAGAATAAAATATCGGTTCCTAATACCTAAAACTGTGAAACAAGCAGTTTCTATGCCGAAATGGTTAGATAAAAAAGAACAAAACGCACTATTGCGTTATTTGGAAAGATATGCCAGCAATAGGGATCGTTGTATTGTGGTTATATTATTAAATACAGGCGTACGAGTACAAGAATTATGTAGCTTACAATGGCAAGATGTTACTCTAAGCGAAAGAAAAGGTAAGATTATTATAAAATCTGGAAAAGGAAACAAATATAGGGAAGTGCCTTTGAATAAAGATGCTCGAGAGTCTTTTTACCTATTAGACTACAAAGAAAAGGCAGGAGATGAAACAAATGTGTTTACTGGACAGAGAGGCATACTCAGTCCACGTGGTATACAATTGATGTTTAAAAGAGTGTTAGGCAATACTGATTTATGCAGTATTACTCCTCATCAATTAAGACATACATTTTGTAAGAATCTTGTAGATGCAGGTGTAAGTTTAGAAAAAGTTGCAGCTTTAGCTGGTCATGAAAGATTGGATACTACAAAGCTTTATTGTCATCCCTCTTTTGATGACTTATCAGAGGCTGTAGAAAAAATAGGAGAAATTGAATAGCATGAGATTATTAGATATATTGCCTCAGTACGAAATCAACAAATTTGAATCCCCAGCTGAATTATCAAATGAAGAACGTGCAAAAATATTTAAAATTGATTCGCGCATACATCAGAAAATAATAAATATTAAAAACAAAATAAACAAAGTTGGTTTCTTACTTCAATATGGCTATTTTATTCAACATAATAAATTCTTTAACCTTACAAAATTTAATAAAAGAGACATTGAATACGTATCACATAAATTAAGGATTAATGCAGTTAAAGACATAATTGCTAATTATAGTAACAGAACAAGACAACAACAAAGAAAAGATATATTAGATGTCGTGGGTTATACAAGCTCTGCAGAGTCAGTTGAGGCTATTAGAGAAATAATCAGTAAGATGGTAGAGAAACAAGCTCATCCACGTAAGATTTTCGCTAAAACTCTGGAGGTGCTTGTGAATCGTAAGATAGAGATACCTAGCTATCATTTCCTAGTAGAGCAAATAACTCTAGAATTTAATAGATTTGAAAAGAATGTGATCAGTAAAATTAAAACCAATATTACTGAATCTCAAAAAGAATCTCTTGATACATTACTTCATACTATAAAAGGTGACTACCAAAGACCCTTAGTTACCAGACTAAAACATGTTAATCAGTCTATGAGACCGGCTAAGATAAAACATGGTTTAAGAAATTTTCTTATTATTAAAAAATTATTTTTTGAGAACAAATCTATTATAGATACATTGGGCCTATCAAATGAAGCTATAAAATATTATGCACAATGGTTAATCAAAGCACAATCATATCAAACAATTTCAATAACAGAAGAAAACAAAAGGTATTTGCATTTACTTGCTTTCCTTAGTTATTATTATAAAATCTGGCAAGATATGTTGGTTGATATATTGCTAAAAAGCGTTCAACAACAACTAAACAAAATGGAGAAAATAAATACTGATCAGGTTAAAGAAGATTTACCAGGAAAAAATAAACTTACACAAACTGTTTTATCTGGACTACAAACCGCTACCCTTAAGGTAGAAGCTGTCAAAACAGTTTTGTACAGCAGAGAAATAGACAATGATAGAAAGATCAAAATGTTATACGACATTATTCCAGAAACGACAGAGAAACAGGCGGAAGAGAGTATATTTGCAGCTAAGACATTAGGTAAGCAAATTACTCAAGAAAATAAAAATATTCCAAAAATGAATATTTTAAGTCAACTCTCTAGAAAATTACAAAATCGTGTTGCTGATATAGTGAAGTATTTAATTTTTTCTCAGACTACTCAAGACGAAGAGCTAGTAGAGGCAATAAATTATTATCAGAGCCATGCAGTAATAACCGTCAAAGCCCCTAGGAGCTTTTTATCAAATATAGAACAAGAGTTGGTGTACAATACAGGTAAATTCAATGTTGCTCTATATAAAGCGATATTGTTTTGTAAGATAGCAAACGCAATAAAATGTGGTAATATAAGTTTAGATATATCTAATCGATATTTATCATTAGATTCATATTTATTAGAACTAAAGGATTGGGAAGAGAATAAAGAAAAATATTTAAAAGAATATGATTTAGAGAAATTTAAGAATATAGAAAATCTACTACACAATCTTTCAGAAGATCTAGATCCATATTATCGTCAGGTCAATAATACCATAAGACATGGGAAAAATAGTTACGTCAAGATAGCGAAAGAGGGGAAACCATCAGTGTATACTCCACCTATTTCAAAGCCTGATTATGATTCAATCATAGAGATTATAGGTAAAGATAAATATATCCAAATATTACAAATAATGTTTGAGATAAATAACGCTACAAAATTTACCATCCATTTTAAACACCATAAAAACAAACAATCTAAAGAAAAACCTAAAGATCTAATTTTTTTTGCATCAATATTTGCTATTGCCAGTGGTATAGGCTTACATAAGCTAGCAAATACTTCAGTAGGAATTAATTACAATACGCTTGTTAATTGTGTAACTTGGTACTTTAGTTTAGAAAACTTAGATATGTTAAATCAAGAGCTTACAAAGTATATGAAAAAGCTTTCATTACCTGAAAAATTTAAAAAAGATAGAGAGTCTTTGCACACGTCAAATGATGCCCAAAAAAAATGTGTATCAGCAGAATCGTTGAATTCAGATTACTCATATAAATACCATGGTCATAGCAAGGGAATTAATATTTGCAGATTCATAGATGAAAGGGGCATATTATTTTATAGCAATACATTTGGCAGTGCAGAAAGAGATGCAGCATATGTGATAGACGGTTTATTGAATGATAACAAAGAAATATACAGTGATATTCATTCAACTGATACTCTTGGCTATACAGAAATGGTATTTGCTATTTCCCATCTCCTTAATGTAAAATTTGCTCCACGAATAAAGGATTTAGCATCACAGAACCTAATAAGTTTTGGAAAAATCAAAAAAGAATTAGAAAGTATAGATGCTTGCTTTGTACCCTCTTACTATGTAAAGACAGAAAAAATTATCGACAATTGGGATTTAATACTAAG
>CAYURD010000166.1:0-5673 GCA_964446865.1 uncultured Glaciecola sp. | reverse complement strand
TTACTTTTCCTTGTTTTATTAGCTTTTGTATTTTATTGAACAACCGTAAGGCGGCGTTAACTTATTCTCTATTTCACCACCTGCTAACAATGACTGTAAGCCAACGTCCACATAATTAATGGCTTTAGGAATATCTGCTTGATTTGCTGATTTAATACTATCAATACCGCCAGCGTACTTAAGTTCGCCACTTGGGTCGATTATATACATATGGGGCGTGGTTTTAGCGGCAAACATCTTGCCTACTTCTCCGCTTTCGTCAAACAAGACGTGAGCAGGTTGTGCACTTCTGCTTTTTGTCAGTTCGTTTGCCTCGTCTGCGCTAACATGACCTTGCTTTCCTTGGGCAGAGGAAATAATCGATAACCATACAACGTCCTGTTCAGCGTATTTGCGCTGTAAACTCTGCATATTGTCACTTGCATAATGCTTTACAACATAAGGACACTGATGATTAGTCCACTCAAGGACAACATGTTTACCTTTGTAGTCACTTAGCGATACCGTTTCGCCCTTGCTGTTTGTTAAGGTGAAATCAGGTGCGGGGGCATCTACTGTAATTTTAGCCGAAGTGGCAGCCGACAGGCCAACCAGTAGCCCAATGAGTAATGCGCTAAACGTGTTTTTGAGTTTCATTTTTGTAAGTCCTCTTTTGCTGTATTAATGGCATTAATGACCATGTTGGGAGTCAATATTTGGGGTAATACTTTACCTTTTTGATTACCTGCGTAAACCACATATAATGGTACGCCGGCACGCTCATATTGGCTTAAATATTCTAGAATCTCTGTATTTTTGTTGGTCCAGTCACCGACAATATACACCACGCCTTCTTGCGCTAGCGCATCAATGACATCATTGCTAGTTAAGGCAACCTGCTCGTTTACTTTACAGGTAATACACCAGTCGGCTGTCATATTAACTAACACAACCTGATTGTCATTCCTAAGGTCTGAAAGTACTTGTCGGGAAAACGCTTTGGATTGCGTTAGGCCGATTTCTGAGGATGCATTGTTGCCTGCATTCGATTGCAGATCTGACGAATTAAAAGAAAGTGTGATTGGCGCTGCGAAACTTATCATCAGACCCACAACACATATTAGTTTGATAACAATGTGACCAGAACGTCCTAGCGCCCACGCAAACATGCTAAAAATAATCAAACATAGCATGAGTAAAAATTGCAAATAGCTGCCCGCTTGACCTGCGAAGACCCACACTAACCATGCAACGGTTAACAGCATTGGGAAGGCTAAAAAGTGCTTAAATGTTTCCATCCATGCGCCAGGCTTTGGTAAGAATTTGAGTGCCTTTCGAGACCAAAACAAAACACTTAAAGGAAGGGCAAAGCCAATTGCTAAGGCATTAAACAAAATAAAGGTGACAAAGGGCTCACTAATAAAAGCGATACCAAGTGCCGCCGCCATAAAAGGCGCGGTGCAAGGCGATGCAACAATGACCGCTAGCGCGCCTGTGGCAAAATGCGAAGTAAGGGTATTACCTTCTACCAAGTTTTGACCTAAGCTAGCAAATCGAGTCGCTACCACTAGTGCATCTAATAAAACCAAGGCTATGAATGTGAATAAAAATGCGAGCAATGCAACAACAACTGGGGATTGCATATGAAAGCCCCAGCCAATTTGTTGTCCCATTTGTTGCATAACAACAATGGTCAGTGCGAAGGCGTTAAAACAAAAAAGGACGCCTAACAGGTAAGCGAGTTTATGCGACATACCGCTTTGAATATTCTGAAGCGCAAGCGCTTTTATAGACAATATTGGTAACACACATGGCATAAGGTTGAGGATTAAACCGCCTGCGAAAGCCATTAATACATAGATAAAAAGCGACTGTTTGTTTTGTGTTTTTTGAGTGTCCTGTAAGATGCTTTGCTGGCCGTTTGCTGCATTTGCACTGATTTGATTAAAGTCGGTCGTCAAATAGTAAGCGGTTTTACCATCACTAATAAGCCACTCAAGTTGCTCACCTTTATGGTTATAGTAAGGTGATTTTGGAATGATACTGCGCGTTTTATCTTCATCAACAAGTAATGTTTGTTGACTAGCGTGGTCAATAATATCACTTCTAAAAGGGTATAGGTGCCATTTACTTTGCGGTAATGAAGAGGTTTCAATAACGATTTGGGTCTCGCTAACTTCGTATAAACCGGCGAGTTTTTGAGCTTGAGGTAGCTTTGTGAAGGTGTTTTCAAATAGCTTTTTGTGCTGGCTAATGATTGATTTTTCTTGAATGGGTAGCGTAAGTTGTAATGTTGCCCAGCCAGGTATGCAATCTTCTTTGCACACCAACCACGATACTTTGGCAGTGATAATTACATCGTCGAGTGTGCTGAGGTTTGATGGGAGCTTGACGGGTACGGTTAATATATTTTCACCATCAAAACCGTAATTCATTAAATGAGCGACAGGAATTGCGCTGGGTATTGGCCATTGAATATCAGCGTAGCGCAGATTTTTATTGCTTTGTAATTCTATTGTGGGTGCTTCTCCTGAATCACCTGGGTTTCGCCAGTATGTGTGCCACATTTCATCTGGGGTAAAACGTATACCTATGTTAATTTCTTGACCTGAAGTGACACTTTGGTAGTCAGTTATCATGGCGACTTGAATGTGTGGGCCCGTTGCTTTATCGGAGTGGGTATTGGTGATTTGCGGGCTACTATCGAGGCTGTAGTTATATCTTGTGTCAGCATTAATTGATGTAATAAATATAAACGCGAGGCCAAATGTCGTTATGGCCTTTGCACAATATCGCAGCACATTGAATATATTTGGGTTAGTAAGATTAGTTTTTTGCTTAAACAGACGCATGGTGACACAAAATGTAGTGATTAAGTGTCTTTTATTACGTAGTTTCGGCGTAAAAGTCCATTTAAAGAATTTAGCATTTCAGGGTAAATTGTTGGCTAATGTTCATAGGTACTCTACTTACTTGTAAAGCACCTATGCAAGCTAGCTAAATCTTACACCTTAAAGAATTTTACGTTCTGATTAAGCTCTTCAGAAATAGCCGCCAAAGACTGGGTTGCTTCAATGTTTTCATTGAGCTTGGTGATTGAGTCTTGCGACATCGTGTTAATTTCGCTCATTGCATTGGCCACGTCTCTAATCGCATCAACTTGCTGGGTGGTTGCTTGCGCCACGCTAGTGACATTATCCATCGACTTGGCGGCTTGCTGATCAATTTCTTGAAGCAGTTCAGTTGTTTCTAGTGTAAGTGCTTTACCGCTTTCTACTAATGGCTGAGTTTTTTCCATTGCTGCAACAGAATTCGCGGTTTCGTTTTGTACTTCTACTATCATACTTTCGATTTGACTTGTTGCACTGCCGGTGCGCTGGGCAAGTTGACGTACTTCATCAGCAACCACGGCAAAACCTCTGCCGGTTTCTCCCGCTCTTGCCGCTTCAATGGCAGCGTTAAGTGCAAGCAGGTTAGTTTGCTCTGAGATACTAGAAATAACACTGACAATATTGCCAATTTCTTTTGTTGCATCTTCGAGTCTGCGTACCTGGGTAACGGTGCTGTTGACTGTTTCAGCGATTCTTTCCATTTCGCCAGAACTTTTTTCTATCGCTTCTTTGCCGCGCTTCGAAAACTCGGTTGTTTGTATAGAGTTAGTCTGGGTTTGCGCAACAATGTCTTGAATTTCAGTTAAGCGATCGCTCATACGATCCAAACTAGTCGTGGTGCTAATGGTTAGCTCTCCTTGCGTTTTAGCGGCTCCAGTAACTGCCTGAGAACGCTGTGCAACGACCTCAGTTTGTTCATTTAAGCTATCTGAAGCAACCAAGATATTCTTAACAATATCGCTTAACTTAGCCTGCATATTACCCATGTGCGCGAGCATACTATTAGGTTGGCAAGATTTGATTTGTGTGTTTAGGTCACCTTCTGAGATTGATGATAAGACTTCTGCAGCGGTGGATGGCTCTGCTCCTAACGAAGCATATAAGCTAGACGATATTAGCTTAGCAATAATAGCACTGACCACAATGGCACAGGCTAAAATAATTAACATCAGGCTTTGAAAGCTTTGGGCAACTTCTCTGGCAACAGGCGAAGCTACTTGATTTGCGCGCTCTTGATAATCGATAAATTTATTTATTGCGGCTAACCAATCAGAAAACGCAGGTCTGGCTTCACTAATGAGAATATCAATAGCGAGCTCAATATCATCATTTTTTCGCAAATTAATAATCATATCCACCAATGGTAAGGTCGATGATTGAATGTTGGCTATCTCATCTAATATAGCGAGTTCTTCTGCAGAAAATTCGACACCCGAGGCCAACATCGATTGCATCTGAGATTCTGATTCTTTATAAAATAAATCGAGGGTATTTAACTCTTCTATTAGGTCGTCAACATCGCTGAGTGAGGGGGTGATTGCTACGTCTCGTATCGAAATTGCTCTATCATGAACGCTGCCTCTAAAATTAATGGCATAACGCTGCTTAACTGAATTTACATCGGTAATTTCGGTTAATGCACTGTCGATAGTATTTACCTTTATTATGCCAAAAACGGTTAAAAACAACATTAGTAGCAAAATTAAACCAAATCCTATAAATAAGCGCGCCTTTATTGACATAGCAGTAAAGAAATTCAAAGTAAAACCCTCGTTAACAAAGAAAAGAACGCGTATTTTTCAACGCATGTGTTAGTGGGGATATCGGCAAGTGTGGTTTTTTCGAGAGGTATTTGTAAATAGAAAAAATGGATAGTCAGAAAATAAAAAAGCCCGGCCAAATTGACCGGGCAAAAGGAGCTTAGTTAAAGCACCTAACGACAGAACTGTGTTGTGAATATATGACTTTTGCTGATTAAGCTTGGTCTAAGCAAGGGCCTGGGCAAGTGCCTAAACAATCGCCTTCATGTCAGTCATATATCCGCGTAATACTTCACCGATTGATTCAACGCCATGGCTACGGACCTTTTTATTGATAGCCACAAGCTTTTGGTTATCTACCTCGTTGCTTGTATTGCTTAAACCACCACCAATATGTTCAAGGGTAATTTGTGGCATAAGCTTTTCTTTTAATAGCGGCACGGCAGCATTGGCAAATAAATAGTTACCATATTCAGCGGTGTCCGAAATAACAACGTTCATTTCATACAAGCGCTTACGCGAGATGGTATTTGAAATAAGCGGTGTTTCGTGTAGCGATTCATAATAAGCTGATTCTGGTAAAATACCTGCTTCGACCATTACATCAAAAGCAACTTCAACGCCGGTTTTGATCATAGCGACTAGCAATATTCCCTTATCAAAAAATTCTTGGTCACTTATTTTACCGCTGTATTCAGGGGCATTTTCAAAGCCTGATTGGCCGGTTTCTTCGCGCCATTTGAGTAAGTTAGCATCGCCATTTGCCCAGTCTTCCATCATCGTACGAGAAAATTCACCCGACAAGATGTCATCCTGATGTTTTTCAAATAATGGGCGCATCATGCTGGTTAATTGTTCTGATAAGTCGTGCGCAACCACTTTAGCTGGGTTAGATAAACGGTCCATCATGTTTGTGACGCCACCGATTTTCAATGCTTCAGTAATTGCTTCCAAACCATATTGGATAAGCGCACCTGCATATGCCGCATCAACGCCGTCAGCCACCATTTTCTCGTACGCTAATATCGCTGCGGCTTGTTGCA
>CAYURD010000165.1:0-5739 GCA_964446865.1 uncultured Glaciecola sp. | reverse complement strand
CTTGTAAATGTTTGAGTGTTTATTAATAATTCATGTAAGGTAAACACTGTTTAGTAGGCGACAAGCAACACAATTCCTACAAAAATATCTATATCAGCTACACTGTAACAACAATAATAAAAAGGAGTGTCCATTTATGGAGCAAACACAGCAAGTCAAGTCCACGTGGGTAATCCGCGCATTAGATAAAGTCGAGGTTGTTGGAAACAAATTACCTGATCCAGCCATCATCTTTTTTATCTGTTTGGTGGTCGTATGGGTATTGTCAGCGATTATGTCGCAATTTACTTGGGATGCGATTGATCCACGTACCTCAGAAGCGATTGTTATCCAAAATTTACTTACCGGTGACTCCTTAGCCGACTTTTTATCTCGAATGGTGACTATTTTCACTGGTTTTGCGCCACTTGGCGTTGTGTTAGTTGCCATGTTAGGTGTAGGGGTAGCAGAGCATTCTGGTTTCATTAGTGCAGGGCTCAAGCGCATGTTAGATGCGACTCCAAAAACCTTATTAACGCCAATGGTGGTGCTAGTTGCCATTATTAGCCATACGGCGACAGATGCTGGATATGTGTTGGTTATTCCTCTTGCGGGCGTCATTTTTTATGCGATGGGAAGACATCCACTAGCCGGCATCGCCGCGGCCTTTGCTGGCGTAAGTGGTGGTTTTTGTGCTAATTTTATTCCCTCCGCTATCGATCCACTGCTACAGAGCTTCACCCAAGAGGCGGCGCAGATAATCGACCCGACTATTCAGGTTAATCCCTTAAACAATTGGTTATTCAATTCTGCCTCATCGCTTCTCGTTATTAGTATTGCTTGGTATTTGACTGATAAAGTCATTGAGCCTCGTTTAAAAGACACTGTGGTAGACGGGAATTCGAGTGATATTCCTAAGTTTGAAGAATTAGACGATAAACAAACACGCGCACTTCGTTGGGCATCGTTGAGTATGTTAGCAGGGATTATCGTGCTAGTAGCAGTACTGGTACCTGAAAGTTCGCCAATGCGAGATTCTCAAGGGAAACTGGCAACCATTCAAGCGCCAGTAATGCAATCGATAGTGCCAATAATATTTTTGTTGTTTTTATTACCAGGTGTTGTCTATGGTTTTATGGCTGGTGTGTATAGCACGACCAAAGACATGATAGACAGCATGACCAAAGCGATGAATGGCATGAGCTATTATATTGTGATGGCCTTTTTCTGTGCTTTATTTATTGACGCGTTTGGTAAGTCGAATTTAGGCGCATTGCTCGCAATTGAAGGTGCACAAGTCCTTCAGGCCTTGCAATTACCATCAATGGTGACCATTGTTGGGATTATTTTCCTAACTGCGTTTGTGAATTTGTTTGTTGGTTCGTCGTCAGCTAAGTGGGCTTTGTTAGGGCCTATTTTTGTCCCTATGTTAATGCAGCTGGGTATATCACCTGATTTAACGCAAATCGCCTATCGTATTGGTGACTCGTCGAGTAATATTATTACGCCCCTAATGCCTTACTTCCCGCTTGTGGTTTTATATTGCCAGCGTTATGTGAAGGGCACGGGTATTGGAACATTGCTGTCGCTGATGTTGCCGTATAGCATTTGTATCATTATAGCGTGGACCATCTTCTTGCTAATTTATTGGTCGATTGGAATTCCGCTTGGTATTCAGTCTAGTTATATTTATACGCCGGTAGGGTAATATTTTACAGCCAAATTAGTGAAGATATAAAAGTAGTTAACTTATAAAAGCCTGGTCATTTTTGATGACTAGGCTTTTTTTAGACTGCTTTTTCGGTACTACTAAATACTTTTTCGTCTCATCACAATAAGCATCGCACCAAATGCAAATAGCGCTACCGTACCAGGCGATGAAGCAGGTGTTGGATCAGCGTCAAGGTCTGCAGTTAACCAAGTTATGACATTACTCATAAATAAGCCGTTATCCAGTTCATCGAGGTTACTATCTTGGAAAACGTTTACGTCTAAGAATGTCAAAACGTTACCACTCCAGAGCGTACCAACATTTTCTTCAAACAAAGACTCTCCACCAATAGCTCTGCCAATCGTATAATTGTTGCTAATACTTGTTACGCCATCAACGATTTCACTAGCAGAAATTGCCAAATTTGGTGTCACGGAATCAAGCTGAGATCCGTAACTGCCGCCAACTAATCCTAATATTTGATTATTCCAAGCAGTCCAACTATCGTTTTCTCCGACCATAAAAACTCGTTTACCTGTTGCTATAAACGCAGCAATATTGCTCAGCTCAGAACTTGTTAACATGCCGTTTGTCCATCTCTGATCGACCATTAATGCGTCGTAGGTGAGCAAACTAGCGCCGTCAGATAAATCCGAAACAACATTTACTGAACTAGCCTTAGCGTCAAGTTCTGAGGTAAACGTACTCCATCTATCAAAACCATACCCGTAACCTGCATTACCCGAGCCTTGAGACACTAGTATCGTTGTTGCTAGCGCATTGCTAGCGCCAAGCGTAATTATCATAAAACTCAATATTATTTTTATACTTTTCATTTTTACTACGTTCCTTTTTTATTACTACGGACTGTTTCGCGCCTACGTACTATTATTTTATCGCTAGTACGCTGGTTGCGGACAATGTTACCTTTCAGCATTTTCCATGCCAAGTGCTTAGTTATTGATTAGCTTGTAAAAAATACGCATTGTCTAACGTAGTGTAAATTAAACTGACAGTATCTCGTGTTTAATCCTGTCAAAACTCTTACCATCAAGCACTTTATATTACAATATACAATAAGGAGCGATAATTTGTTGCCTTGCCCCAACACAGTAAACTGCATGCTTTAGAAAGTTAGCAGTAGACATTAGTCGTTAATAATAAGATATTCAGTAAAAATCCCTGTTCGCCGGCTTTTTCACTTGCTCATTTACACTAAGTTTGTTACAACTCTGAATAGGTATCCAAACGCTCGCTAATACGCGGTTTTGGCTCGTTTGAAGATACGTCGCTCGAGATCCACATTAGTGACAGAAAACGTTTTTTGGTCAGGTTTGCCCTTCAATGAGCGGATAAAATAATAACAATAGGTTTCTCTGGTTAAATACATTAATAGGCGGCAGCATACGTGCTGGCGCTTATATGTTGATGTTTGCTGCCAAATTTTCAGCAAGGAGTTTATCGCTTGATTGATGTTATCAATGGCAAATACAGCACCAGCAATTGTTATCACCCTTAAATTTAAGAATACATACATAATGCAAAAAGATAGAGTCAATAATTTACATGTGTCGGGCGAACAAGTCCTCGTCACGCCACAACAACTTGCCACCGAGATGCCTGCTAGCGAAAAATCAATCGCTTATGTTCAATCAGCGCGCAGTATCATTTCAGACATTATTCATGGCAAAGACCACCGTTTATTGGTGGTTTGCGGGCCTTGCTCAATACACGATGTTGAAGCGGCTAAAGAATATGCTTTACGCTTAAAAGAACTGCACGAGTTATGCAAAGACACGCTTTATATTGTAATGCGCGTTTATTTTGAAAAACCGCGTACAACAACCGGTTGGAAAGGTTTAATTAACGACCCGCATATTGATGATTCATTTGATATCGAAACAGGTTTGCGCAAAGCTCGCGATCTATTAAATTACTTAGCCGAACTTGAAATACCGGTTGCAACCGAAGCACTTGATCCAATTAGCCCGCAATATCTAGCCGAGTTCTTTAGTTGGGCGGCGATTGGCGCGCGTACTTCTGAATCACAAACTCACCGCGAAATGGCCAGTGGCCTTTCAATGCCTGTTGGCTTTAAAAACGGCACCGACGGTAGTTTAAATATTGCTATCAACGCGCTACAGTCTGCGGCTTCAGGTCACAGCTTTATGGGCATTAACCGCGATGGTCAGGTAAGCGTAATAAAGACTGAAGGTAACCCAGATGGTCATATAATATTACGCGGTGGTAAACAACCTAATTATGATTCGGTGTGTGTAGCCGATTGTGAAGAATCTCTTCAAGGCCATGGCGTCAACGCGTCATTAGTGGTGGATTGCAGTCATGCAAACTCTGCCAAAGACTATCGCCGTCAGCCATTAGTGGCACAAAACGTGGTTAATCAAATCCTTGAAGGTAACCAGTCCATTATTGGCATCATGCTTGAAAGTCATTTGAACGCAGGGAATCAAAGCTCAAACGGCAAAAAAGTGAGTGAATTAGATTATGGCGTATCTATCACCGACGGTTGTATTAGTTGGGATGAAACACATAAGCTTATTCATGAAACACGCACTAAGTTGATTACTGTGCTGCCTTTACGTCAACAAAAGCGTGCTGACCTTGCTTAACAAACATATGGCATTAAATGCGTAAACCGTCAAACATTGATAAAAACGACCTAAAAGCGCTTGAGCAATATCGTGCTCAAATAGATGAGCTTGATACTCAGCTTGTGGAGCTATTAGCGGCTCGCAAAGCCGTTACGCAAAAAATTGGCGCGGTTAAACGCGCCAATAGCATGCCCATATATGTGCCAGAAAGAGAAGCAAGCCTAATTGCTTCGCGCAGAGCTCAGGCTGAAGCGTTGGGCGTTTCGGGCGACTTAATCGAAGATATTTTACGCCGTAATATGCGCGATTCGTATTTTTCGCAGCATGCTAAATATGCAAAGACCAATGCAGATATTAGCAAAGTCGTCATTGTGGGTGGTAATGGCGCATTAGGTAAAGTGTTGGTCACGCTTTTTGAGAGCAGTGATTATCAAGTCCTTGTTATTGAAAAAGACGACTGGCCGCAGCGCGAAGTTCTCTTACAAGACGCAGATTTGGTTATTTTGGCAGTGCCAATAAATCAGACAGTTCATATTATTAATGAATTACCCGATTTGCCCAGTCACTGCATATTGGCAGATGTCACAAGCGTTAAACAAGCACCGCTTGATGCGATGCTGAAAAAACACAATGGCCCCGTCCTAGGTTTACACCCAATGTTTGGCCCAGATGCGCCAGGCATGATAAAACAAGTAGTCGTGGTATGTAATGGCCGTCAAGAAACACACTATGAATGGCTAATTGAACAATTTATTGTGTGGGGCGCACAACTGCACTATACGCAGGCAAAAACCCACGACAAGGCCATGGCATTTATTCAAGTCATGCGCCATTTCAATACCTTTGTTTATGGACAACATCTACAACAAGAAAACCCTGATTTACCAGAGCTTATTGCCTTTAGCTCCCCTATATACCGATTAGAACTTGCCATGGTTGGCCGTTTGTTTGCGCAAGCCCCTTCACTTTATGCTGATATTATATTTAATGACATCGAGAATATCGCCTTGCTCGAACGTTTTCATCAGCGCTTTGGTGAAGCTATTTTGTTACTCAAAAACCAAGATAAACAAGCTTTTATTGACTGCTTTACAGATGTAGAAGCGTGGTTTGGTGATTATGCCAAGCAATGTTTAAAAGATAGTAAACAAATGTTGTTGAAAGCAGACGATGGACAGTTGCTAAGAGATAAATAGTTAAAGACTCAATTTATTGCGTTAATGCCAACATCACCCGTCATACCTGTTAAGACTTCCTCGTCATCCTCGCGAAGGCCTAATGCTGTTCGTGTAATACATCCTCGTCATCCTCGCGAAGGCCTAATGCTGTTCGTGTAATACATCCTCGTCATCCTCGCGAAGGCTTAAAGCTGTTCGTGTGACACTTCCTCGTCATCCTCGCGAAGGCGGGGATCTGGTTGATGTTATTGAAAAACTA
>CAYURD010000164.1:0-5899 GCA_964446865.1 uncultured Glaciecola sp. | reverse complement strand
GTGTGGGTGCATCGCGTGTTCGTGACATGTTCGAACAGGCCAAGAAAGCAGCGCCGTGCATCATCTTTATCGACGAAATTGACGCGGTAGGCCGTCAACGTGGCGCAGGTTTAGGTGGTGGTCTCGATGAGCGTGAACAAACACTTAACCAAATGCTAGTAGAAATGGACGGCTTTGAAGGTAATGAAGGCATTATTGTCATCGCAGCGACTAACCGTCCTGACGTGCTAGACCCAGCGCTACTTCGTCCGGGTCGTTTTGACCGTCAGGTTACGGTAGGTTTACCTGACATTCGTGGTAGAGAGCAAATACTTAAAGTTCACATGCGTAAGGTGCCTATTGCGGATGACGTAGAAGCATCGGTAATCGCACGTGGTACACCAGGCTTCTCTGGTGCTGACTTAGCCAACTTAGTGAACGAAGCCGCTTTATTTGCAGCAAGAACAAACAGACGTTTGGTTGCGATGGAAGAGTTTGACAAAGCGAAAGACAAAATCATGATGGGCTCTGAGCGTAAGAGCATGGTCATGACTGAAGAAGAAAAAACCATGACGGCGTATCATGAAGCTGGACATGCGATTGTTGGTCGATTAGTACCAGAACATGACCCTGTATATAAGGTGTCAATTATTCCACGCGGTCGAGCGCTAGGTGTCACAATGTATTTGCCTGAGCAAGACAGAGTGAGTTACACCAAGCGTCACCTAGAAAGTATGATTTCTAGCTTATATGGTGGTCGACTTGCTGAAGAAATTATTTACGGTGATGAAATGGTGACCACTGGCGCATCAAACGACATTGAACGCGCTACTGATATTGCGAAGAAGATGGTCACGCAGTGGGGCTTATCGAATAAGCTTGGCCCGCAGTTATATGCTGAAGAAGAAGGTGAGGTTTTCTTAGGTCGCACAGCGGGTAAGTCAGCAAACGTGTCTGATGAAACCGCACGAACTATAGACGCTGAAATTAGAGACTTGCTAGATAGAAACTATCAACGTGCAGAAAAAATGCTACGTGACAATATTGATATTCTGCATTCGATGAAAGATGCACTGATGAAATATGAAACTATTGACGCGAAGCAAATTGATGACTTGATGGCTCGAACAGATGTAAGGCCCCCAGCGGATTGGGACAAAGCCGACAAGGCTGATTCAGGCAACAAGCCTACAGGCGGAGCATCAATGGACGTAGGTAAAAAAGACGACGATACATCAGCAGACGATGGCAAGCCCAGCGATGCTGCGTCTTAAGCGACAATCAAACGCTTAAATCTGTCTTCCTCAATACCTTTTGGTAGACCATAAACAGCACCGGCGCAAGTCGGTGTTGTTCGTTTTTTCCACCGCATTTTGTAAAATATTTGTAATTAAGCATATTTTTTCTGTCCTATAGGGTATTATCCGATTTCAGAACAATGAATAGGAAAGTCCTATGATGTGGTTTAGAGATCGCCAAGTCGTCTTTAACAGCCCCAAAGTAATGGGGATACTCAACGTAACCCCAGACTCATTCTCCGATGGCGGGCGATTTACTTCACTTAACAAAGCAGTCGAACAAGCGTCTCTTATGACTGAACAAGGTGCAAGCTTTGTTGATGTTGGTGGAGAATCTACACGTCCGGGTGCGAGTGAAGTAAGCATAAACGAAGAGCTAGACCGCGTAATTCCTGTTATTGAAGCCGTTTCAAAGCAAGTTGATGTCATTGTGTCGGTAGACACCTCTAAGCCTGAGGTGATGATTGAAGCGGTGAATGCTGGCGCGTCGATGATAAACGACGTTAGGGCACTTAGCTTACCAAACGCACTTGAAACTGCCGCAAAATTTGCTCAAGAAAAAAATATTCCAAGTTGTATTATGCATATGCAAGGTACCCCACAAGACATGCAAAATGCCCCAAGCTATGCGTCAGTAGTTGATGAAGTGATTGAATTTTTTAGGTTGCAAATTGAACGTTTGACACATGCAGGCTTCAAATATCAACAAATTCTTCTTGATCCTGGTTTTGGCTTTGGCAAAAGCATTGATCATAACTATCAAATGTTAAAAGGACTTATGCACTTTACGCAATTTGACTTGCCTGTATTGGCCGGTATGTCGCGTAAATCAATGATTGGCACGCTATTAGAAAAGGACGTTGACCAACGGCTAGCAGGCGATATTGCCACTAGTACGGTTGCAGCAATGTCTGGTGCAAGTATAATACGCGTCCATGATGTTGAGGCGATTATAGATGCAATGAAAATCGTCGATAAACTAAACACAGTAGATTAACCAAGGACAGTTAATGTCACAAAGAAAGTATTTTGGTACCGACGGTATTCGTGGTCGTGTGGGTGAAAGTGTAATCAATCCAGAATTTGTCACCAAGTTAGGGTGGGCAGCAGGCAAAGTGTTAGCCGGTCGAGGCACAAATAAAGTGCTTATTGGCAAAGATACACGCATAAGTGGTTACATGCTTGAATCAGCACTTGAGGCTGGTTTGTCGGCTGCTGGTATAAACATTGGTTTATTGGGTCCTATGCCAACCCCCGCTATTGCGTATTTGACTAAAACTTTCCGGTCTGAAGCGGGTATTGTTATATCTGCTTCACATAATCCTTATTATGACAATGGCATTAAGTTCTTTTCGTCTACAGGTCATAAATTGGACGACGACATTGAATTAGCGATTGAAAATCAGATGCTTCAGCCCATGACCTGTGTAGAGTCAGATAAACTGGGCAAAGCCAGTCGTATTAATGATGCTGCCGGTCGTTACATTGAATACTGCAAGGGAACATTTCCGTCTGAGCTTTCATTAGCAGGGCTCAAAATTGTGGTTGATTGTGCACATGGGGCAACTTATCACATTGCGCCAAATGTATTGAGTGAATTGGGCGCGACTGTTATTGAGATTGGTACAGCGCCAGACGGATTAAACATTAACCATAAGGTAGGCGCAACCTCACTGCGAGCCACTGTTGATGCTGTCAAAAAGCATAAAGCTGACCTAGGTTTTGCGCTTGATGGCGATGGCGACCGCATTATGCTGGTAGACGAAAATGGCGGTATATTAGACGGCGATCAAATTATATATATTATTGCTCGCGACGCTCTGCGTGCAGGCAAGCTCAAAGGTGGCGTTGTTGGCACAAAAATGTCAAATTTGGGGATGCAACAAGCCTTAGAACAATTGGGTGTACCATTTGAAAGAGCAGATGTAGGCGACCGATATGTGATGGAGCTATTGCTTAAAAAAGAATGGTGTATTGGCGGCGAAAATTCTGGCCATGTACTCAACCTAAATTATGCGTCAACAGGGGACGGCATCATTGCTGGCTTGCAAGTGTTAGGGGCGATGTTACGCGCAAATCTTGGGTTAAGCGCTTTAAACTCAGGTTTCACGAAGTTTCCTCAACGACTTATCAATGTTAAATTTAAAGATCCCAACAAAGACCCAGTAAATCATAAGGACGTGGTTAAGGCGGTGAAAAAAGCCGAAGATGCCATGGGCGACTCAGGCCGAGTATTACTCAGAAAAAGTGGTACTGAGCCATTAATAAGAGTAATGGTTGAGGCTAAGTCAGAAAAAGATTCTGACAAATGGGCAGAGTATATCGCCGAGGAAGTAAAAAAAGCAGGATAAAGGCCATTTTTGTCTGCTTTGCGCTTGTATAATTGGACACGGTTAGTTAATATCACCGCCGCTTTAAAGTGCGTGTTTTATGCTAATTGCTGTCTATTTTATTAAATAGCTATATTAAATGGAAATTCACATGACAAACACTCGTAAACCAATGGTTGCTGGTAACTGGAAGATGAACGGCTCGTTAGCTTTAGTGAGTACATTTATTAAGCAGCTTGATGCTTCGGGCGCTTTAGACACCGTACTTTGTGTTCCTTCACCCTATTTGTCAGCGGCAGGTAAGGGCGATTATGTATTGGGCGCGCAAGACTGCAGCGTATTCGAATCGGGTGCTCATACGGGTGACGTATCGACTTCGATGTTAGCTGAGCTTGGCGTAGAATATGTCATTGTTGGACATTCAGAGCGCAGACAAGACCATAATGAGTCAAACGAATTGGTTGCTCAAAAAGTGCAAAGCGTATTGAAAGGTGGCTTAACGCCCATACTATGTATTGGTGAACCTTTAGAAGTGCGTGAAGCTGAGCAACAAAACGCTTATGTTCTTGAGCAATTGCAAGCCGTATTTGATTTGTGTGGAAAAGAATTTTTAGATAACTGTGTTATCGCTTATGAACCCATTTGGGCTATTGGCACGGGTAAAACAGCATCACCCGAGCAAGCGCAAGATGTGCATCAGTTTATACGCAGTGAAATCATAAAGTGGAATACAAATGCTAGCCAAACACGCTTGTTGTATGGCGGCAGCGTAAACGCAGGTAATGCCGATGCCTTATTTGCGAAAGAAGATATCGACGGCGGTCTAATTGGTGGCGCTAGTCTTAAAATAGAAGATTTTTCCGCGATTTGTAACGCGGCAAAATAAGAGGAATTTTATGTTATACCAAGTTTTATTAGTGGTTTACTTGATTGTTGCCGTCGCCTTAGTATTTATGGTGTTGATCCAACAAGGTAAAGGTGCCGATATGGGTGCATCGTTTGGTGCGGGTGGCTCTAACACCATCTTTGGTTCTAGCGGCTCTGGTAATTTTATGACGCGCACTACTGCTATACTAGCGACGTTATTTTTTGCAGTTAGCTTGGTCATTGGTGGTATTACATCAAGCGAAAATCAACAAGTTGACGAATTCGAAACCATCGCGCCAGTGGTTGACCCTGAAACACCGGCCTTAGGCTCAATATCATCGGATGAGTTTCCTGTTATTGTTGAAGAAGCAGCAGCAGAAGCCGCAGAAAATGCACCACAAGGTGAGCCAGAAACAGACGGCAACCCTCAGTAATACTTAAACAACTTTTGCGGAAGTGGTGGAATTGGTAGACACGCCAGCTTGAGGGGCTGGTGTCTTAACAGACGTGCGGGTTCAAGTCCCGCTTTCCGCACCAAATCAAAGGGCTAAGTCAGTGACTTAGCCCTTTTTTTTCTTAAGTGGTTCGTGATCGAACGAGAAAAGTAGACGAGACTATTTTGGAGATGCATATGTTCAATAATAAAATACTATTTAAGTCTCATAAATATTTGAAAAAATGCATGCTTGTTCGCCTTGTTGAGCGGGTAAGTGGTAAAGAACTATCTGGTTTGCTACTTCATATTTTAGGTGCTATAAATTTTACCGCTTTTCTTTTTGTCGTAATATTAATCGTAGACTTTTTGTCTTCGCTTGGTCGAGAAGCAATCATTGAAAACACTATATTACTATCCGAGCAAACTTGGTACTCAGGAATTTTTAGTGAACGTATTACATGGATTAAACTTTGTTTGAGTGGAAGTTTACTGTCAACTATCGTATTTAGTGTTTTCGACTATATCCGTGATGTGCTAAGTGGCGATGCTAGAACAACTCACATCGAAAAGATGTTAAACGAACGTGATACCGATAGAGTTGACACTGATAAAGATAATGTTTGGCTAACAACATTATTTGGTTTAACACTTGTTGGTCTATTAATATGGTTTTTCGTGAACTCCATTATCGGGTATTGAAACTGCTCGAATGGATGCCTAGCTTAGGTGTTAATAGGTTTATTGTGATTAGCTCGTTTGTATTTTGACTGATATTCACGTCTTTGTTTGGTGACTTCATACAAAACTATGCCGCTCGTTGTTGCTAAATTTAAACTCTCAATCATGCCAAACATCGGTATAGAGACGCAAAATGCGCTTTTAGCGACAACCTTGTCACTAATACCTCTTGCTTCATTGCCAAACCAAACGGCTAATCTCGTTTGTGTGTAGTCTGCTTCGTGTAGGATAAAATTCTCTTTGCCTTTTAT
>CAYURD010000163.1:0-6102 GCA_964446865.1 uncultured Glaciecola sp. | reverse complement strand
GGAATAACCTGTATGAAAACGGTGTTGGAAACTCCTGGGTAAGTCATTGTGGTTTTCATGAAGTATCGTAGCAAAAACTATGCCTTTGACGCAGATGTATTCAGCTAAATAAAGACTAGATTGTCGATTTTAGACATTAACCCTCAAACGAGATCCAATTTTCTTTTGGTTTTTGTAGTTGCTTTTCTATTGCTTTTTGATGTTGTTTTTTAATACTTTGGACGCGGTCTTTTATTTGTTGAAATTCGGCGCTCTCTTGATAATCATCAAAAATGGGCTCATCAAGATTAATCTCTATTATTCCTCGATTTACAATATGCATACTCCAGTTATAAAGCTCTGCTGGTTGGTCTTTTAAATAAGCAAGCCGCATACGGCTGCTAAGTTCCATGGTGTCCATTTGATCGACATCAAATTTGGATTTGTAATAATTATCTAGTCTTTTTAGATGCTTACTAATATCTAAATCCAGTTTTTTACGCAAAATAGTGTTAATTAATAAAGTAGAAGCGACACTGGGGCTGCGAATGGGTGAAGTCCATATGTTCTCCTTCTCAAGCTCGAGTTGATTTTGTGAAAGCGCCAACTCATAATTTCTTGAAAGATAATTAATAGGCCATTGCGATGAAGACGCTTCTTGGGACTCTAATAGGGTATCGATTGATTTTATCTCTCTAGGTTTCAGGCCTAAAGATATTTTAGTTGACGTCAACTGACTGTATTCTTTCGCATTATTTTTAATATCTAGCACGTCATAAATGTAATTAAGATTGAATTTAGTCTGTATGGTCGGATTCATAGAATACAAATCCATAGCGTAAGAGTGTGCGACGCTATAGTCGCCCCAAGCCTGATTAAGCTCTACTAAATTTTGTAAAGTTTCAGGATTGTCAGGTTCTATTTCAGACAGTCTTATTGCTAATTCTTCTGCAAAAAGAAAATTTCTAAGTCCAATCTGAGCATCAAACATCCTATGTATAAGCGAATAAGACAAAGGATCGATACTCAACGCCTCTTCTAATAAGAATTGACTCTCATGGTAATAATTTTGTGTGTTTAATATCGATGCTAATTGAGAGTACGCACGCATATAGTTGGCGTCTTTGTCTATTGCCGCTCTTACATAACTTTCAGCATTTTTAAAACGTCTAGGCTCATCAAAAAAACTCAATTCTATAAACCGAGATAACACCGTAAGCACAGGAGCACTCGTAGATGCTATTTGATTTGCCTTGCCAATCGCACTTTCGGCTTGATCAAATAACTGTTCGATTTCGTTTGGGTCACTGGCAATATATAGTTTGGTTAAATATGCCTCGCCTAAGTGTGCATATGCAGGCGCAAAATTAGGGTATTGGGCAATAACTTGATTTAAGCTATCAATGGCTATTGATAAATCTTCACTTACACTTCGATATGATTTGTCACGGCCTTTTAAGAATAAACTATATGAATCAAGCGAAAGAGTATTCATATCGTTACTGTAATCCCCTAACGAGGTTTTCAATTTTAGTGCGTCAACAATCGCAAGTGTTATCTCGCTTTGAATGTCAAACAGGTTTGATACGCTAAGTTGCCTATCATAAGTGTCAGACCAAATATGGCTATCATCTGATGAGTTAATAAGTTGGGCTGTCACGCGGACGATATTCCCAGCTTTGCGCACACTTCCTTCTATAATGTAATCTGTATTCAGTGCTCTTGAAATTTCTTGGACACTTGAACCTGTGCCGTCAAATGAAAACGATGAAGCTCTCGATACTACTCGTAAGTTATCAGTCTTACTGAGTAAGTTAAGAATTTGTTCGGCGAGGCCTTTACCAAAGTATCCTTGATCGTCTTCGGGAGAGAAGTCTTCAAATGGCATTACCGCGATTGAAATAAATTCGGGTATTTCATCTTGTTCTGTTACCGAATTGATCTGATTTTCATCACTTACTCTCTGCAATGCTTCTTGGTTCTTAGCTTGCTCAATTGGCGACTCGACTTTTGTGAGTGTATTGGGAAGCGAGTCTTGCTTAAATACCTTTTTATTTACAAGGTGCTGCCAAATAAAAAACAGCATTGTGATCGTTAGCGCAGTAGTTAGACTGTAAACGATTAGACTAAGGTTTGTATTGTGAATTTGACCGCTATTTTCGTTATTAAGCGCAGGTGGTGTTTTAATTACACCGCTTTTAGTAAATTGAAACGCCCATGACATAGCAATGACAATCGGAAATCCTATTAAGGCTAGAACGGTGACAATCGTGTCGAACCAGTTAGGTAGGTGCAAAGAGGTCTCGAGCGCTGCTGCAAGTTGCATTGCTAACCATGCTACCACCCCATAACCCGCAATATTCCTAAATACGTGTCGGCGTTTTAATTCAATGAGGATATTTTCCATCTAACTCTCTGTTTACTTATACGTCTTTATCGCAAAAATTTATTAACTAGCCTTGTCAAATAATGCGATTTGCTTTACTTCTGCCGGGACTATCCAAGAAGGTTTAGGTGCCCGCAATTCTTTTAATACAGCTTGTCGCTGTCGCTTAATTTCTTGTTGGTCTTGACTGAGTAACTCTTTGAATTGAGGCAAATTTCTATAGTAATCAAACATTGGATTTTCTAAGTTAATCGTTTTGTTTCGAGCTTGTGATACTCTCAGTAATTCTAGTAAGCCTTCTTTATCGTTTTCGATTACAAAAAGAATTGCGTACAAGTTCATTTGTTCGCTTTTCAATTCATCTTTATTTGTGTAAGTAGGAAGAATTTGCTCAAGCCTGCGGTACTGTTTCGTATAGTCGATGTTTAGCCGTTGACGCAAATATGTGTTCCACAAAAGTAAAAACTTAGCATAAGTTCGTCTGACTGGTTTGGTCCAGATATCTTCTTTTGCCAGCTCAATCTCATTCAACGCTAGTGCTTTATTGTATTGTCCAATTTCAAATCGAAAATACCACTCTACTATCTCTACTCCTACGGCCTTTTCTTCAAGCATTATTGATGCTTTCTCGAACTTTTTTAAATCAATAGCGACGTCAATTTTAGCAAAGGCAGAATCAGCATAAACTTCCCTAATATTATGCAGGCCTAAGCTTTCGTATACGTAAAGCAAATTACGCCGTTGCCGCCTTTCAGGAGCAAGCGCATATAATTCTTGTGCATATCCGTGAGCCCTTATAAAGTCATTTTGACTGCCATAATAAGCAACGAGATTTTCCAGTGTTTCTGCTTTTTGAGGAGCGATGTCAAACAAGCTATCGACCGTTTCTTTGGCAGAAACATAATCTTGTACTTCTAACTGCGAGTCAAACAAAACATCAAGCAATACAGGTGATCGCGGGTCTATTTTGAGCGCGTCCTCTAACAAAAACTGAGTCTCTTGATAAAGTTCCTTTCCATTGAGAATTTGAGCAAGATACTTGTAAGACAACATATAATTTGGATTCATTTCAATCGCAGCTCGCGCCGAAGCCTCTGCATAATCTGCATATTTTTGATTTTGATAGCTTACTTGAAGAAAATACCTCGCAGCAATGGCGTGTAGTTCTTCACTAGGGTCACCTAAGTTTTGTGCAGCGTAAAACGTATCGCCTGCCTTTGTTGCATACTTCATAAAATCACTGCTAATTAACAGAGATTTGTTCATGTAAGCGTGTGTCAAGTAAGCATAAGCCGGCGTAAATTCAGGATGATTAGCGATAACTTGCTCTAAATTGTTAATCGCAATTTCAATCGATTTAGGCTCTTGGTTATACGCGTTGTCTCTGCCCTCTAGATATAAATTATATGATGAGAGAGATAACTTACGGATATCGGGCTTGACCGCGCTGAAATCGATTTCTCCCAACAACGATTTTATTATGGATTGAGTGATATCGTCTTGTATTTGAAAGATATTTTCTTTAGTCAACGTTCGGTCATAGGTTTGTGACCATATCTGCATATCTTTTGAAGAGTCTACTAATTGCGCAGAGACTCTCATATTGTCTCCCGATTTACGCACACTGCCTTCTACAAGGTATTTGGCATTTAATTGTGACGAAATTGTTTTTGCGTCTACTTTCTTGTCGATGTACGAGAATGAAGACGTTCTAGAAATGACCTGTAAATTTCCATATTTGCTGAGTATATTTAATAATTCTTCAGATAAGCCTTTTCCAAAAAAAGCTTGGTCACTATTAGCAGAAAAATCTTTAAACGGTAATACCGCGATGGTAGGGATATTATTTTGTGAATCGGTAATTGCTAATGCGGACTTTTGCCCTTCGTTTGAAGGATCCGAAGCATCGATGTGTTCTTGATTATTCAGCAAATGAAGAGCTCCCCACCATATGGCGAGAAAGAGCAGGCCTACAAAAATGATGATAAACACGAACAGCCTTGTTCGTGAACCAGTGGGAACTTTCCTTGTTGACATTACTGCTAAAACTCTACAACTTAATTAGCGCATTATTAAAGCACAAATCACGGTTAAATTGTATCCCCCTTTTTTAAAAAGCGGGCTGTTTGTAATGAGCAGTTTATTGTCTAGGGCTGAAACTTATTTAAGGTCTAGCGCTGATATCAAGCTTCTAAGCTGCTCAGTGCTTTTCTTATTTAAAAGTTGTAAGGGGTCGGGTAAGCAATCGTGTGTCGTTAAACCTAAAATGTTCGCTGCGCTTGCCATTACGCGCATACCGCCTTTGTTAATGACAAACATATTCCATAATTCGCTAAGACTGTCTGAGTATTCAGTCGCTTGTTGGTGTTTTCCCTCTTCGACAAGTGCCATTATCTTTTTGACGGTGTTGGGAAATAAGCCGCCAATGACACTTAGCCATAAATCACATCCTGCTGCCATGCCTCGAGCGCCAAATTTGTCTCCGCTAACGCCAATGGCTATATGTTTAGGAACAATACTTCTCAATTCACTCAGCATACTAGCACCGTGTTTTTCAGCAAAAGGCATCCCTGGTATCTTAATTGCAGCAATATTTGGCAACTGGCACAATTCTATATATAGCTCTTTACTAAAGGTAAAGTTAGTTGTGCCTGGGTTTTCATATATACAAAGTGGAACTGACAATTCATCATTTACTTTTGAATATAGTGATAGTACTTCTTCATCATGTAAACGATGATAAGAGACAGGCGCAAGGAGCACTGCATTAACACCGGCCTGTTGAGCTATTTCGAGTTTTGTCAAAACATCAGATAAACGTAGTGCGCCGATACCAGCCATAACAGGTATGCCTGTCGACAGCTCAACCGTCTTTTTAACAAGCAAACTAACTTCTGTATCATTAAGATAGGGATATAATCCCGTGGACCCCATTGTGCATATCGAATCGACTTTAGCGTCTACTAAACGGCTAATAATTTTTTCATAGGCCACAAGATCAAGTTTTTCTTGTGTAAACGGACTTAATGGGAAGGCTGATAATCCGGTGAACATTTGTTATTCCTTAGGCACAAATAACTACTGTAACAAGAATGTGGGAATGCGCCTACCAAGCATCACCTTTTTTAGTATGTTAATGCTAAGACCTGCGATTTCTCAAATTTATTTTGTAGCGCAATCGTAGATTTTAATGCGCGTTCATGCAAAGAAATAGTTTCATCACCTGTCAGCATGAGTTCGATATTTGAATATGAATTCAACTGTTGGCTAGTTAAGCGTTCTTGACTGCTTGTTTGCACCGGCAATCTACGTTGTGCAATTTTAGAACTACTTTGCTGATTCAATATTGGCGTAAACCCTTGCAAATAATCTCGACTGTCGATCATATTGGCAGAAAAACGAATGTTGACTAATTCATAAATAACAACTGAGCTGCGAGAGCTTTCTAAAATACTGAATTTGGCATCGTATTCTGCATTTTTCGCTTGTGATGTAAGATTTGAAGGCGTTTGGGGGCTTGCTAAATTTTGTTGAGCCACTGCATTTGTGAATAATAAGCCTGCACTCAATATTAATAGGCTACTCGCTTTGGCGATATTAAGTGCCTGTTTTGAAGCTATGTTGCTTGCTGCGTTTTTTACTGCATTAACTACGTTAGCATTAAATGTCATGTGCCTATCCAAATAAAGTGATTGTGTTAAAGATGACAGGGTATTTGCGAAAATACTTTCAAAGAA
>CAYURD010000162.1:0-6470 GCA_964446865.1 uncultured Glaciecola sp. | reverse complement strand
GATTAAACTTAACTGGCCAATCTTTTCTTGTGGTTGATGCAAGCGAAGGTAAATAGTCATTTGTATATGCCAAGTATTGCTCTATATACGTTTTATGTTTGTTAGCCTGGCTGTTATCCATCGGTTTCGTTTTTATTCATCTGCAAATAAGCTATCATTTTCATAATCAAACAATTAACCAAAGCGCAATCAGCATACCTATCAGTTGCAGCGTATTAATTAATACCGTAATCCTATGATGTAAAGAAAACGCTTTTTTTCGCCCTTCATCAGTCGCTTTATTTGCCAGCGGCATAAAGATTTGACGCGATACAATAAAACCCAAGGCTATGGCACTAAAAATAGATAGAATCGTCTTACTATGGTCTTGCACCATCGTAAAGTAAGTCACAAGCGATAACGCTATTGAAAGAATAATGAAGTAAAGATAATAAAATGGGAAAAACTTGCGAATAAAAGGACGAGCGATTTCTGTTGGAAGCTTTATGAATATAAGCGGCGCAAACAACAACTGGAAGGTGACCATGCCACCAATTATGGTAGCGATTAATAGGAGTTGAATATATTCAAACATAATATGCGAAGTAAAAGTAACGACATAACTGTTTAACGTTATGTCGTCATATTCAGTTTACTCTGCATGTGTGTGCGACAATAAAAAGTGTATCGTTTACCTAACAATAAATACAAACAAGTGTTTTTAATCACTTATCGGTAATTGCTGAAGTAGGACTTAGCATTTCACGCATACCTGGCCCACCTTTTGGTCCTTCGTAGCGAACAACAACAGCGCCGAATGGGCGTTATCTTTTTAACTTCGGTAGACACACCTTTTTACGGTGGAAAGCTACCTATTCATATCAGACTAGATTTAGATTTTGGAATGCGGCAACTAGCTAGGATTTACTAAAATTGAGAGGTAGGAGTATCCATAAAAAAATTAAAAATAAGAGCCACTTTATGTGAGGTGTCGAAACACTTGTCGGGCGCAGATAAAAGTCATCAAAAGAAACATTGAAACGTTCTGTTCCACTAGCAGTCACTGCAAACGTAAGATCTAACATTGTTGCCGTGCCACTGTTAAACATGCTTGAAAACAAGGTAAAGTCGCTACTTAAATTGCCTTTGTTCAATTGGATAAATTCTTCAGTCAAGACGCCTATACCGTTAACAAAGATTTGTAGTTTTTCATTACTTTGAAATAAACCTACGTCGCTGTCGCTATCATTGCTAAGCCAAAAACCAATGTCGTAATCTGTATTTTGATTAACGTCAACCGATTGAGACAGCAAAATCCTCTCAGCTTGAACACTTTGAGCATTGCAACAAACTAAAGCGTTACCTGCAAAATTACCCGTTCTAACATTTTGAAAGCTATCGCCAAATACTGTTCCTGCGTTCAGTAGCAAATCTCCATCTCTTGCAACATCATTTTGAATACTCGTGCCAGTGACTACCCAACCACTAAAATCGCCACTCTCAAAACTGCTGTTGACGATTAAATTAGCATGAGCAGGAACTAATACGCTGATTGATAGGACTATAATAGCCAGTTTTTTTTTGAAATGAGATACCACAGTTTCCATAATTGACGCTCCTTTTAGCTTCACAATTAATTATTAGCTTAATAAGCTACGTTCTAGATAATATGACATTAAAAAATTCTTCTCATACCCCAAATAAGGTATACATGTTTAAAATGGCTCGAGCCGTTTCGACTCACTTTGTTTATCAGCGCCATTGCAGCTGAGCGTAAACAAAGCAGAGAAAATTTGAGCGTCGGAGTGCAGCGCTTTGTTACTGCTTTTTACTTTGATTATTTTGCCGATTTAAAGCCTTTAGCTTTAGGTGTCGCAAATGGTTATTCGTGTGTGAGAATTCTGCTTGCGTCTACTAACATAGTCATTTGTATATGCCAAGTATTGCTCTATGCATTTTTTGTATTTTTTAGTCTGGCTATTATCCATTGGTTTCTTTAATAGAATGGCCGAGCGGAACACTGTGTTTGGTTCAAATTATTCAGGTAGAGGTGATAGCTCAGAAGTAGACCCTGAATTTTCCAGACCTAACAATACGATCGCGTTATTATCTACAACGTTATATTCAATTCGTAAGTTCTTGTTAGTATCAAGGTTTTGTGTTGGGCTCAATCTGAACCCAATTTGCCTATTTAAGGTGTCAAGATGTGTAGCAATAATACCGAAATCGTCGGAGATATGACTGGAAATTTTAGACGCATTGGTATTTTGAAAACGTTCGAACAAAATTAGAGTACTTTTTGTGTTAGTTGAAGAGCTTACGACAAAAGCTACTTCAGATTGAGTAGGGAGATCTTCCAATATAAAGCAGTTTAAGAAATCATTTGACGACCTAATTGTTAGTTTTATCTCAGAATTGTTACTAATAAACGCGCATTCATTTTGGTTTGCATGAGAGATATTCATTGCAAGCGTCATTGGAATTACCAGTAGATATTTGGTCATATGTTACTCCTTTTACATAGCAAACCTACATGAGCGCATCGATTATCTAAAAACAAACACAAACGACTGGTTTTAGTTACTTATCGGTAATTGCACCCGTAGATGCAGAGCTTACTGTCTTAGCGTATTTAGCTAACAAACCGCGCTTATATTTAGGCTCAGGTGCCTGCCATTTGGCGCGGCGCTCTTGCAGAATTTGTTCACTCACGTTTAAGGTAATTTCTTTTGTTACTGCATCAATGGTAATCGTATCGCCATTTTCAACAAGCGCGATATTACCCCCAACAGCGGCCTCAGGCGTTACATGGCCAACAACAAACCCGCGGCTGCCGCCTGAAAATCTGCCGTCAGTAATAAGGGCAACATCATTACCTAGGCCTTTGCCCATAATTGCTGAAGTAGGACTTAGCATTTCACGCATGCCCGGCCCGCCTTTTGGCCCTTCGTAGCGAATAACGACCACGTCATTGGCAACGACTTCAGATTCGATAATTGCTTTGAATGCTTGCTCTTCAGAATCATACACTTTGGCCGTGCCGGTGAACTCAAGTCCTTCTTTACCCGTGATTTTTGAAACCGCACCTTCTGAGGCTAAGTTACCTTTTAATATCACTAAGTGGCTATCGGGTTTTATTGGCGTTTCAAAGGGCAAAATAATATCTTGGCCTTCAGGGTAGTCTTCGACAGACGCTAAATTTTCGGCCATTGTTTTGCCCGTCACCGTCATGCAGTCACCGTGCAATAACCCAGCATTTAACATTCTTTTCATTAGTGGCTGAATACCGCCTATTTCGATTAATTCAGACATAAGATACTTACCGCTTGGACGCAAATCAGCAATCACTGGTGTGTTTGCACCTAAGCGTTCAAAGTCTTCTAATGTGACGCTTACACCAATGGTATCGGCCATCGCAATTAAATGAAGCACAGCGTTGGTTGAGCCGCCTAGCGTAATGATGACTCTTATCGCGTTTTCAAACGCCTTTTTGGTCATAATCGTAGAAGGTCTAATATCATGCTCTAGCAAGTGCAAAATTGCCGCGCCAGCTGACTTACAATCATCAACCTTATTGCTTGAAACCGCATTTTGTGCAGAACTGTTCGGCAAACTCATGCCCAAAGCTTCAATAGCCGATGCCATTGTGTTAGCGGTATACATACCACCACAAGAGCCAGCGCCAGGGATGGCTGTTTTTTCGATGTGTTCTAGTTGTGTGATAGGAATATCGCCTACAGCGTGTCCACCCACTGCTTCAAACACCGACACGATATCTGTGTGATTTTCGCCTGGAAGAATTGTACCGCCGTAAATGAAAATTGAAGGACGGTCTAAACGCGCCAGCCCCATTATGCATGCAGGCATATTCTTGTCGCAGCCACCAATCGCAATAATACCATCGTGACCCATACAGCCCGATACAGCTTCAATTGAATCAGCAATCACTTCTCGCGATACAAGCGAGTATTTCATGCCCTCGGTACCCATCGAGATCCCGTCAGAAATAGTAATTGTATTATATATAATGCCTTTGCCGCCATTGTCGTCAACGCTTTGCGATACATGCGTTGCCAAGTCGTTAATATGCATATTACATGGCGTTACCATACTCCATGTAGAAGCGATACCGACTTGAGATTTCTTAAAATCATTATCTTTAAAGCCGACCGCGCGCAACATAGAACGGCTAGGTGCTTGAGCGGTTCCATCAACGATAACGGACGAATGAGTGCGGTTTGGTGTTTTTGACATAGTGAATTTCGAAAGATAAATAGGGAATTGGTGTAAGTGTAATGAAAACAGCGTCGTTTGATAAGTTATTTTGTGTGTTTATAGGTCTTAATTGTTTACACACATGCTATTTTTGTAATTAGCTTCATTGATCGCAGATTAAAAACACTCGGTATAAATTTTGTACTTACGGAAAGTTACAGCGATTTATACAGAGAAACCATGAAAAATTTTGTCACGTTTGTCTCAATACTTGTTATCAATATATGGCATCCGACCGCTTTTGCTGATTATAAGTTAGGCTGCGGCGATCCTGAATATCACCAATACATAGAGCAACGTTTTACCTACTTTGAAGCAAGCAATCGCCGCATGGCTCGCGAGACGCTGCGTAATTACAACAATAGTTTGCAAACGAGTACAAACCCTTACCGCATTATTAGTGACCTATCGAGGCACTTAAAATACAGCGCGCAATTTGACTCATTAGAAGACGTACAATTAAAGATTAACCAATTGCTAGCGCACGGTGACAATCTACGAGTAGATCAACAAATAGCAGGTTCAATCTTTGATAACTTCAGCAACGAAAACCACTCACTCGGCATTGCCCGAGCATGGCTAGCTTACCGTCAAGGCGACACTAAAGTGGCATTTGAAGAGTTGCTCGCCTCTATTGAAATTGGCGATTCAGCAGTCATGAGCTCGTTTGGGCCCGATATCAATCTTATTCGATACCTTTATTATGATGGACATGTAGAGCCTGTGCTTGCTTATTTAACACAAACAGAAGCGTTTTGGACAGGTAGAGAAGCAAATAACCTACGCTATATTTGGCGTGCAATGATAAAAGCAAACTGCAAAGTGCAATTCCAATCCTTTGATACGATCAAAGCCCTAGAGCTAGGTCTTAGCGTAAGAGATGTGAGTAAAGACTATGGCGTTGGTTGGTGAGTAACAAGAATATTTAAAAGACGTTTAACTTAACTAAAACATAAAGAGTAGTAGCAGTTAGCTTGACAGTATTTTTGTTATATCGTATTTTTACGATATACATATTACATTAGGTTAAACATGAACGAAATATATCTTCAAGCGCTGTTTGGTGGCGCATTAATTGGCCTAGGCGCATTTTTACTGCTTTTCTTTAATGGTAAAATAGCCGGCATCTCGGGTATTGCTTCCCAAGTGTTTACATCGCTTAAACAAGATAATCGTTGGCGCTTGTTTTTCTTAGTTGGACTTATCGCTGCACCTTTATTTACTGCCAATATTGGCTTTACCTTACCAACAAGTATTAATGGCACTTTGCCTATGTTAGCTGCGGCGGGTCTTTTAGTGGGCATCGGTACAAAGCTTGGGTCTGGTTGCACAAGCGGTCATGGAATTTGCGGAATTGGCAGACTGTCTAAACGTTCTATTATAGCTACTTGTATCTTTATGGTCATCGCTGTGGCGACCGTTGCCGTTATTCGACATGTGATATAAGAGGAATACATCATGAAAATGAATCTAATATCACTGATTGCAGGCTTAATAATGGGCCTCGGCTTAGTGATTTCAACAATGGTCGACCCTGAAAGAGTTATCGCATTTTTAGACATATTTGGCCAATGGGACCCAACCTTAATGTTTGTAATGGGCGGCGGGCTAGCGGTCTATTTACCTTTGTATTTTTTATTGGTCAAAGGGAAAAACAAAACCTTTTTTGGTCAAAATTGCGACCTACCCAAAGCCACAATTATTGATAAACCGCTTATAGTAGGCGCAGTCTTATTTGGCATAGGCTGGGGGTTAAGTGGTATATGTCCAGGCCAGCATTAGTGAATCTAAGTGGCGGAACAATCGAGATTTTCATTTTTGTCGCCACTATGGCTATTGGCATGATGATAGGCGCTCGACTGAAGAGCTAAATGCGTCAACATAGCGGCTAAAACAATGAATACAGCAAAAAGCGATGTCAACACTAAGAGACTTGACGCAATGCAAGAGAGTGCCGAGCAAGCTGCCATCTTGTTAAAAGCGATGGCCAATAAACATCGCTTACTATTACTCTGTTTGTTGAATCAAGGCGAACTCTCGGTGACAGAGTTAAAGAGTGAACTAAACATTCCCCAATCTACATTGTCTCAGCACTTAAGCGTGCTTAGGCAAGATGCCTTAGTCAAAACGCGCAGAGATGCGCAAACTATTTACTACCGCTTAGCCAGCAAAGAAGTCGAATCTATTATTGCTACTTTGTATCAACTTTATTGTGA
>CAYURD010000161.1:2126-6527 GCA_964446865.1 uncultured Glaciecola sp. | reverse complement strand
CTACAAGAATATAGCTTATAATTATCTTTTTGCTTGGTTTTTTGTTGTGATGCTGTTGTGATACTGCCCAAATGAACAAGCGCATTGCCTAAACAATGCGCTTAAACCTCCTAAAAGCGTGAACGTACGCCTATATAAAAGCGCTGTCCAATCGCATCGTAAGTACCTGCATTGGTTTCAACACCTGTATTACCGCTCGATAATCCTGAAATAATCGCAGGTGGCTCATTATCAAACAGGTTATCAACACCACCATAAACAGACATATTATCAGTAATAAAGTAACTAGCCTGCATATCAACAATGGTTTCTGAACCAAAACTGATGGCCCCCGGCTCTAATCCAAATGCCGCCAAGAACTGATCGTCCTCGTCCGCAGCGCCGGTATAGGTAATACCCGTATTTACGGTTAAATCACCAATTGTATAACCTAGGTTTAAGCTAGCCCTGTGTTCAGACGCGCCAATTTCGCCCACAAATGGGTCTTGGTCTGCGCCTGGCAACGGAATAGTAAAACCATCAATCACGTATGTGTAAGCCAAACGGGCAAATACATCACCACCCGCTAACTCAGTACTGTAGTTAAAGGTTAAATCAACCCCTTCTGTTCCAAAGCCACCACTATTAGACACTGCACTATCAATAAATTCTATGCTACCAGCGTTGTTACTACCAACTGCTGCTGGGCGTCTGGTAACAAAGTCACAAAAGTTCTCGTCACCACCGCCATAACACTGATCCAATATAAATTGTCGTGGCGTAGACACAATCGCATCTTCTATTTCAATATTGAAGTAATCTAGCGTCACGCCTAAACCATCTAAAGAGCCCTCAGGTGACCATACCAAACCGATAGTGGTAGAACGGCCTTTTTCTTGGAATACTTCAGGGTTACCACGGTTAAATCCGCTAATTCCTTGGATATCAGCTTGCGTTAATGTAAAAGTACCGTTTGCCGCTATGTTAGCGGCAACACCAGAATCGGCCAAACAGCGTGGAGATGCATTGGCAACACAAGGATCGTTCAAACCACTCGGAAAGGTCTGCGTTGGAGGTGAAAACAACTCTCTGATATTTGGCGCTCTAGTTGACTGCGCTTCAATTAGACGAAATCGTAAAGTGTCCAAAATAGCCCATTCAAAGCCGATATTCCAACTTGTTGTACTGCCAACGGTCGAATAATCTGATGCTCTAACTGCACCGCGGACATTAACATTGTCGATGATGGGTACGTTGGCTTCGACATAAAACTCAGTAACATCAAATGCGCCGACTGTTTCGGGTATTGCATTGCCACCATTTAAACCAGCTTGCTGAAGCGCATCAAACTCAGAGCGAGAGGTCTCTTCTCGGTATTCAAAGCCCGCGGCTACGCCTAAAGGACCTGCTGGCAAGTCAAACAAATCACCCGAGATGTTGCCGCCAATAATTTCTTGGGTTACCGATGTACTTAACAATGCTGGTGCGACTACATAATTTCGAGCTTCTTCACTAATAGAACCAAACCCATAAATATCAATCGGCACACACCCAAATGAGCGCGCAGTGGCATCCACACATACTGCATCGTTTGTTAGTCCATCGCCATCAAAATCTAACAAGTCAGTTGCGGCTTCAAGCGCAAACCTGAAGTTTTGTACGTTAACTAAACCACCCGATTTTTGTCCCTCTTTGGTTTTACCGTAAACGTAGTAAACATCATAAAAGTAATCGTCAAAAACGACGCCTTCTGCGCCAGCAACAAAGCGGAAAGTATCGCGTTCAGCGGTGGCCCCTCTATTGCCGACATCTAACAAGCGTTTAGCAAAAAAATCGAGCTCTTTTAAACCAGCATCGTTGACAGTAGCGGCTTCTAAAATAAGACTAGGGACAAATGGATTGGTCAATAATACGTTATTACCGTCATCATCAGTTACGTTAAATTGCAAAGGCACAACACCATCTGCATAAATATTATCTGATGCAAATGGGAAAGGTTCTAGCTGTGTATTGGTCGTTGTGCCCGCATAAGTACCTTCAAAAAACAAGCGATGATCATCATTTAACTCATAGCCGCCGCGAGACGCGAATAAGTATCGTTCGGTTGGAATAGCTATCGTTCTAAATGCATTGCGGTTAAAACCATCGGGGCCAATAGTGCCATTACCATTGGTACTAAAACCTTCTTGAAGTTGATTGTTTGCATTAAAGGTATATCGCGTTCCACCTGCATCAAAGCGCCCTTGCGGTGGAAAAGATGAGAAAAACGGCGTGCGCGGAACCGAGGCATCGGCTGGGTCGTTTGAGAATCTAAATTCACTGAAAATATCAGTATCTGAGCGGTCTCTATCTCTTGAGAATACGCCGCCTTGATCGGTGTAACTCAAGTGGAACATTAAATCGCCTTTACCGTTAGCGCTCTCAGTACCGGCAGTAATTGACACTTGGCTTTGGGTATTATCACCTTCTGCACTTTCACCATACTGGGCATCAACTTCTAGGCCTTCAAAACTGTTTTTTAAGACTAAGTTGACCACACCTGCCACTGCGTCTGAGCCATATACTGATGATGCGCCACCCGTTAAGATTTCAACCCTTTCAATAAATTGTGCAGGTATGGTATTTAAATCGACTGCACTTGAACTTGGCACACCCGACACTGAGCGACGTCCATTCACCAATACAAGGGTGCGTGCAACCCCAAGATTACGCAAGTCTATAGTGGCAACCCCTGCACTTGCGGTACTAAAATTTGAATTGGTACGGCTAATCGCAGGTGTACCAAATGTTGGGTTATCTAGCAGTAACTCTTGGATATTCGCGATGCCCGATGCATCAATATCAGCAGCATCGAGTATTTGCAAAGGTGATGCAGAGGTCAGTTCTGCTGATTTAATACGCGAACCGGTGACGCTGATTTTTTCAATTTCTTCTTCATCACTTGATTGTTGTGCAAATGCGTTTGCACTAATGGTTAAGGCGCCCAGTGTGGCTGCAGTCGCCAACTTTACGGCCAATGAAATTTTGTTGGTTTTAAACATGAATGTCTCCCTAATCACATTACTTTTGAAGAATGCGAAATTATTGTTGTTGTATGTAAGAAACGATTCTCACACCCATACAAACTAGGTTCTGACTCGGGCGAGCACTAGGAGATATCCGTCAATGGGGATATTGGTGTAACAAAAGGTCTGAATCCTTGGATAAGCGGGACAAACGGAAATAAGCGCAAAAGTTCTGTAATTTAGTGTGTTTTAAGAAAGATGCTAAGCAAGATTGTCTTTACCTGAATATTGAGTAATCCCATTCACCCTGAAATTATTCAGGTTGACGACACCAAGGTCTCCCTTGCTCACAAAAACATAGGTTTGATTGCTTAGGTTTGTATGATGATTTCACTTTCCCGTTTTACCGGCCTCACAATGTTTATTCGTATACCGTTGTTTTTATTATTTATTTTTTTAGTAGTCACTCAAACAAAAAATGCCTACTCGGCAGAAGTCAGCACCATCAGCCCTGAATTTCAGGCCAGCGGCGGCTTGGTAGTGGGGCCAAATGGAGAAATTTATGTGGCCGATTACGGAGAACAAACCATCATGCCCAATGGTGTGAACGTATATCGACTCAACAGTAGTGGCGAATTATCTGTTTTTGCAAGAGGCATTAGAGGAGCAAGCGGCAATGTTATTGGTCCAGATGGTGTGCTGTATCAAGCCAGTTATATTGACGGGAAGGTTTACCAAATTAACGATAAAGGAGAGACAAGCGTATTTGCATCAGGGAAACAGTTGGTTGGCCCAGTAGGTTTGCAATTTGATTCTACTGGCACCTTATATGTCGCTAACTGTAACAACAACACTATCGTAAAACAGCGCGATGGAAAACTGAGCTTATATGTGAGTTCCAGTTCCTTTTCTTGCCCGGCTGGGCTAGCTATGGACGATAGCGACAATCTTTATGTGACTAATTACGGACATGGCATCATCCATAAAATTACCCCCGATGGCAGCATCAGTGAGTTTGCACGCACCCCCAATGGAAAGACAAAACCAAACGGCGGCAATGCACACATCACTTTCGGTAACAATCAACTATATGTGGTTAGCAGCGCAACTCATCAGGTTTTCTCAATAACCATGAGCGGGGAGCTTAAGCTCGTGGCCGGCTCAGGCAAGCAAGGTCGGCAAGATGGAGATGTAGAGCTTGCTGAGTTTTCCTTACCAAACGGTATAGACATAAGCAGCGACAACACGACACTCTACGTCAATGACTCGCAAACGATTGGCGATGATAGCCAAGTAGCACCTAATGTAGTGCGTAAGATTTCGCTAAAGTGAACCTTGCCCAGTGCATGACTAATTGAGTTTAGAGGATGCGCTGCGAGGTTCCCAATCAAGTTGGGAATGACCTTTCTTCGTATAA
>CAYURD010000161.1:0-2026 GCA_964446865.1 uncultured Glaciecola sp. | reverse complement strand
AACAACCTAGGTCATTCCCACGAAAGTGGGAACCTCGTCCAGTACATGACTAATTAAATTCAGAGGATGCGCTGCGAGGTTCCCAATCAAGTTGGGAATGACCTTTCTTCGTATAAACTGCTCAAACAACCTAGGTCATTCCCACGAAAGTGGGAACCTCGTCCAGTACATGACTAATTGAGTTCAGATAAAACTTTGGGACGAACGGGGGTAATGGTGATGTGAATACCCTATTTATTATGGCCAAAATGCTTATTATTGATATCTCGTATTAATGAGGAAAATTTAAACCACTGATATTCATCTGATTTATTTCATTCTTTTTCTAAAATTTTTCAGTAACTGGCAAGCCAAGTGCAACACGTGCATAATAAACTGCCATTACAGAGGGCTTAAGTAGTATTAGTCAATGAGCAAAATTGCGTTATTAAAAATCTGGGGCATTAGCCTCGTTTTCTGGACCTTGTTTTTATTTGCGATTACCTTTGTTGCTGGTAATACTTCGCCGAATGTCTCATATTCAAGAGTCTTGTCTCTTTATTGGTACTGGTATGTTTTATGGGGGCTGCTAAGTCCGTTCATACTATTTGGTACGCTGGCGCTTAAAAAAACAAAGCCAAGCGCACTAAAGACGACCGTGATGCATTTTTGCGGCTTTCTAGTATTTTTTCTTATTTACGTAACACTTGGTGTGGCGTTTACTTTAGCGTTTATGGGCGAAGTACGCGGAAAAACAGGTTTTTTAGAAGCGGTACTCGAGACAATACGTTCTAATACATGGATTTTTGATTTTACCTTATACGCCTTAGTTGTTTGCGTATCTTATGTTCTGTACTACATCAAACAAGTACAAGAAAAAGAAAAACAAAACATAGAGTTACATTCAAAGCTATATAAAACGCAGCTTGAATCTTTGCGCTCACAGCTTAACCCTCACTTTTTGTTTAATGCCTTAAACACAATCTCGGGTTTAACGCGCATGAACAAAGCGAAAGCCGCGACCGATGCCCTAGCAGAATTAAGCTATATGCTTAGAATTGTGCTAAGTGAACAATCCTCTACCACTACGTCTTTAGAAAACGAAATGATTTTCATCAAAAAATATGTCGGCTTTCAAGAGTTGAGGTTTGGCGAAAAGTTATTGGTAAACATCGACGTAGACGACATTTGTTTAGAAGCTGAAGTGCCCTTCTTACTTATTCACACTATTGTCGAAAACGCCATCAAACATGGTTCTCAATTAAGCAGTGATGCAAACAATGTCGATATTATTATCACGGGCGATCCAGATAGCATCAATATTAGGGTCGAAAATCAAATCTGCCAAAACAGCATTGATGACGGCTTTGGTATTGGTCTGATCAACTGCCAGCAACGCCTTGAAAGTTATTATAAAGACAACTACAAATTTGAAAGTAAAGAGCTTAGCGATAGTCGATACTGCATCAGTATCACCATTCCGAATAGGGAGAAAGTCGATGCTTAATATTTTGATAGCAGACGATGAGAGCATTGCCCGCCAAACGTTAGAAATTATGCTATTAGAAAACATGTCTAACATAGCCATAAAGCAAGCAAAAGATGGACAACATGCTATTGAACTATTAGCAGCGCATCAATTTGACATTGTCTTTTTAGATATTCAAATGCCATCTAAAACCGGCCTAGAAGTTGCCAAACATGTGCCCAAACACAGCGCGATTGTTTTTGTCACTGCTTATGACGAGTTTGCAATTGATGCGTTTACAGTAAATGCTATTGATTACCTATTAAAACCCCTTGAAGACGATCGTTTTAGCCAAGCGCTCGACAAAGCCAAACAATACCACCAAGCCAGCGAAGATGTGCAAAAACAAAAGCAAGAAGATGTACAACAAACTGTTACGACCATACTTAATAAAAACAAAAAGTTAGTCCTTAAAGAAGTCGGTAAAATCAAACTGATTGATCAACAAGACATAAAATACATCGCCGGTGCCGGCAACTATGTCGAAATACACCTACTAAACGATAAAACACTCGTACA
>CAYURD010000160.1:0-6643 GCA_964446865.1 uncultured Glaciecola sp. | reverse complement strand
ATAAAACATGTACTTATCAAATATCGATGGGTTTCTAGGGGGTTCCCGCCTTCGCGGGAATGACGGGGGTTTGGCTTAACCGATCAGCATTAGGCAAAGGCCAGAACCTCCCCCAATCAACCCAAAAATTGCTCGGCTCAGAATACAAGATAAATTTTTATTGACTAATTAATCAAATGATAATATTTTGTTAAAATGTTAGCGCTAACAATCTTGATAATTGTCATGTACGCTCAATTTAGTGTGCAGGGCAGCGTATCTAAAGCAGTTACAAATAACACAGTATTAAGTGTCTGAGCAGCTCATACAGCAACATCAGTGGTAGAGTCAAAAAAGAAGAGTAGGAAGAAACATGAAAAGAATTTCGTTGATAGTTTTAATGGGTTTAACTTTACAAGCTTGTGGCAGTGGTGGTGGTTCATCAGATACACCCGCACCAACGCCAACGCCGACACCAACGCCGACACCGACGCCGACGCCGACTCCAACACCAACTCCTACGCCTACTCCAACTCCGACGCCCACTCCGACGCCAACTCCGACGCCCACTCCAACACCAGACACTTCCCCCGATGTGTTTTCTTTTGGCTATTTTACAGATGCTCAGCCTGGCACTATGGTTGAGTCAGACGCAATTGCTATTACAGGTATTGACGATAACACGGCTATTTCGGTTACAAACGCTGAATACTCTATCAATGGTGGCGCGTTTCAAAGTGCAGCGTCAAACGTCAGTAGTGGCAACAAGGTAGTATTAAGAATACCGGCTTCTAGCATGTCACTTGGCGAGGTGCAAAGTGTTGTGCAAGTCGGCGATTTCAGCACAACATATACTATTACGACAGTAGATTTATCACCTCGAATTGAAGCCGAACTTGCGGGTAACTTAATTGGTACAGCAAGTACGGTGAGCCATAATATGGCATCATCACAATCGCTTACTTTACTCACGCAAGTTGGCGACGGTATATCTGTTGCCGCAAAACAAAATGCAAAAGTACTATCGCTAGCCTATATTGCGAATCAAGATGCAAGCTTATCGATACTTGTTGAGGGCACCGAAGTCGCCAATATAGATGTATTTGATACAGATGATCTTATTCAGACAATCGAAGTGTTTCATGATGTCAGCATGAACGCTGCGGTTCAAGTGTTGTTAAATTCTGCAAATGCCAATACACAAGTCAACATAGATTACATAGACTTTGTTGCAGAGTTTTCAGCGCAAACAGCGGCCACTCAAATGGGGGCAGGCTTTAACTTGGGGCAGATGTTTGAAAGCAATCAACATGAACCAAGTTTAGATAATGCCGCACCCAAAATAGATGCATACTACAAAAACGGTTATCGCAATGTGCGTATTCCCATTACGTGGACTGAGACTATCCAAGGAAATACCTTAGTAGAAGATACTGATACAGGTGTTGTTGACCGAGATAACGCCAGGTTACTCGAATTAATTAAGGTAGTAGACTACGCATTGTCTAAACCAGGTATGTACGTGGTAATTAACGCACATCACGAAAGCACTCTTAAAGCCCAAGACAAATATGAAGTGTTAGAACAAATATGGGCAGACAATGTCGATATTTTTCAAAATCGTAGTCATCGTTTATTGTTTGAGATCCTCAACGAGCCACACCAAGGGCCTAATAACGAGCCTATGGAGCCAGCTAAACTTAGGCGAATGACCGAATTGTCATATAACAAGATTAGAGAAGTAAACCCAGAGCGAATAATCATCATTGGTGGCAATCAATGGTTTGGTGCTCATGAAATGGCTAACACATGGCCAAATTTAGACCAAGTTGGTTCAGGTCAAGATGCATTCTTAATGTCGACTTTCCACCACTATGATCCGTGGGAATTTAATGGTCAAAGTAATAAAACCTTTGCATGGAATGATCAAAATATCACTAATCCAATGCAAACCATGGAGGCGTGGGTTAATTCTGTCGGTAACGGGATGCCTATCTACATTGGTGAATGGGGAAATAGTTGGAATCAATACCTACAAAGTGCAAGCTGTAATAACATCACGAGCTGGTACAACGATTTTGTGAGCGAGCATACGAGTAGTCGCACAATCACATCCCCCACGGCAGTATGGGACGACGGTGGCTGGTTCCAAATCTGGAACCATGACGATGATGCTTGGGGAAATGATTTGTTTCAGTGTATTACGGGTGAATGCTTACCCGAAACGTTTGAAAGGAACAATGAAGCTTGCACAACAAGTAATTAGGCTTTGTTTGCAAAACGCGTAAAACCAAGCCATCCGGCAAGCGCACAGCTTGCCGTTAAGCACGTTCCCCATGTCCAATCTATGATCATGATCTTTAGGGTAAAGCCTTCCAAAATACTATAGTTTGTGAGGTTATATGCGCCATAGCTAGCAATACCCAAAAGCGCGCCATCTATCACTGGGTAATACCAAGGCTTATCACGATTAGGCACAACAGTTAGCACAAAGGTAATACTGCCGTACATTAAGTAAAAGATGACCCAAGGCCACGTGATGTATTCACTTCGCAATAAGCCTTTCATCTCTGTTTGATACCAAGAGGTCGCAATATAGCCAAGCCAAATAGCGTCTAATACGGCAAATGCGATAAACACACATAACAGAGATACGGCTATCGCTGTGGCAAACATTTTAATTTTGCTAAGCATGTTTACTCCTATTTATTATTTTGAGCTATCTAAAATAGCCATCCCACTCTGCTGCCATATAAGCAAACACCACCCAAGCCGCAAGGTTTTGCTGCATATGTTCAGGGTCAACTTTATCAAATGTATCATTAGGGGTGTGGTGAAAATCAAAGTAATCGGTTCCGTCTTGCATCAATCGCAGGGCCGGCACGCCGCGCCGAGATAAAGGGATCATATCTGGTCCGCCACTCGTTTCACCAGGGTAGCGAACAATATTTAAAGGGCCTAGTACTTCGGCCATTGCATCAATCACGGGTCGCGCATCTTCGCCTACGCTTGTTTGTAAACCATAAACAGGACCCGCACCAAAGTCAGATTCAGAGCCTATAATAAAGTTATGGAGCTCATCTTCGTGCTTTTTAGCATAAGCGATTGCGCCAATTAAACCGACTTCTTCTGCGCCCCATAATATGACTCTTATTGTGCGTCTAGGGGGCTCGTCTGCAAACTCTTTAATAATGCTAGCTGCGGCCATCGTAATAGCGACACCGGCGCCGTCGTCCAATGCGCCTGTGCCTAAATCCCAGCTATCTAAGTGTCCGCCAATGATGACGACTTCTTCTGGTTTTTCTCGGCCGGTAATTTCTGCAATCACGTTATAGCTTTCTATATCGCCTAAATCATGCGTCTGAATATTCATGTTAACGCTGACGGTGTGGCCCATTTCAAACAAACGTTCTAGCTGATCAGCATCGGGTGCGGCAAGGGCGGCTGCTGGGATTTTTTTACTCTCAGGGCGATATCGCATGTTGCCTGTATGTGCAAAACGATTGCCAGTGGTACCAATACTTCTAATTAAAATACCACTTGCTCCTTTTTGCGCCGCAAGTGATGCTCCGCTGCTACGAGCGACTACCGCGGGGCCATAACCCGAGCCATCTCTGGCTTTATTCATTCTTCGGTTTATAAAGACAATCTTGCCATTTAAGCTATTGTCTTGTGCTTTTTCGAGGGCTTCATAGCTTTCAAATTGAACAACTTCAGCTTCTAATCCATTTTCAGGCGTTGAGGTCGAATAGCCAAGCGCAGTGATCACTAAGTCTTGTGGGGAAGGGCTAGTGACGCTTGCATTTTCTGATTTTCTGAGCCAGCCTTTCATTGAAAACTGTTCTTTATACACTTTATCAAAGCCCAATTGCTTTAGTTCTTTCATCGCCCATTCTATACCGGCGGCTTCGCCTGGTGTACCCGGATGACGCGCGCCTACTTGTGTGGTTAGTGAGCTTAACAATTTGTACGATAGGTCACTTTTTTGCGCAGTATCGCGTAATTTAGCTGCTTTTTCGGCGAGAATGTCTAAGTCAGACTTTTCGTTTGTTTGAGCTGCTAAGTGAGTGCTAAGGAAAAACCCAAAAAAGAGCGGTAGTAATAGACGTTTTTGCATGATGACCTTATTGTGTCATTGCTATGCTTTTACCATAAAAGAACACAATAAAAGGCAAGCAAGATTTATTTTTCATTCGTAAGCGTTAATCATAGCGTGTGTTTTGGATCGCCACCAGATTTTTGATAGATTAAATAAACCAAAGCTAGCTATCACGCGTTTATAGTGCATGAAAAACATAAAAGCTATTTTGATATTGTTAAGCACTCTCGCGTTTGTGCTTTCTCCTTTTTTTGTCTCTGATTTCAGTGGCTTTAGTTCTGATCAATTGCCTTACCCACAAGTTAAACCGCCTATACAACCAGCCGGATATGCTTTTTCTATTTGGGGGCTAATTTATTTGTGGTTACTAATAAGCGCTATTTTTGGTCTTGTAAAACGAGCTAATGACGAGCATTGGCAGAATTATCGAGTCCCTTTAATAGTTAGCGTGCTAGTAGGTTCAACTTGGCTGCCCGTTGCCTTGGCGAGCGCAGAATGGGCAACAGTGCTTATATTTATTATGTTGATTAGCTCGTTAATTGGCTTTTTAAGAACAGACGTTAAAGATAGCTGGTTATTACAAACGCCTATTGCCATTTATGCAGCTTGGTTAACGGCGGCAAGTTCGGTATCTCTTGGTATTATATTAGCAGGCTATGGTCTATTAAGCGCAAATCTTGCTGCGTATGTAGGCTTAAGTGTCGCAGTATTACTTGCGTTTTGTATTCAATTTCAAAAGCCACATGCGCGGGCATATGGCTTGACAATTATTTGGGCACTTATTGCTATAGTGATTGCAAACAACGACAAAAACCTTGGTGTACAGCTTTACGCTGGCACCGGCGCGATGTTAATGCTCGGCTTGCTCTTGGTCTTCTTTTACCGAAAACCAGCAAATGGCTGAGATAGCTAAACATACACCGCACACCACAAATAGCATATTTTTGTCTTCTACTTGCGTCATAAATTTACCAATACCCAAGCTTGATACTAATTGAGGAAGCACAACAGATAGATTAAACAGGCCCATATATAAGCCCATTTTGCTTGGGTTGACTTTAAAAGACATAATCGCAAAGGGCAGACTAATAGTCGCTGCCCAACCTATTCCTAAAAAGCCCATCATAATATAAATAGAAACGGTGCTTGAACCTAGTTGTGATAGCGCCAAATAAGCAATGGCCATAGTCACGATGCAATAGGTATGTAGTTTTACCCTACCCAGTTTTTTTGCCAGCGGTTCAAGTAATAAGGCAGGCAAAATTGCCGCGACCAAATTAAGCACTAAAAAGCTAGCGGAAATCACTTGCCCTGTTTCAGTGTCGTTTAAACTCGGATGGTTCTGATTTACAAAGCCAATGACATAGATGAACATTGACTGCACGCCTAGCCATGTAAATGAATGCGCTGCTAATACTTTTTTAAAGCCTACTTCACTTGTGCCATCAGCATTTGATACATCTTTTGCAGCTAAGGATTTGATGATAAAGAAAAGGGTTAAGATAACGCAGGCTATTTCAACCCAATAGTGCTCTATCGTGATGTCTAATAAACGCAATGCAAAAGCGTAAACCGAGTATATTAAAAAACCCCAAAGTGGTTGGATAATCATTAAGCCATTTATAAACCCTAGTTTTTGATCGTTCGTTTCTGAATCGTTATCACCGAGGGCTATCGGTTCTTTTATAAAAAATGGGGGAATAAGCGACATAATAAGAACGAGGCCTACACCAATATAAATCAGGGCAAAATTGTTCCAAAAGGTGCCAATGACATACGCAAGCACACCAAACGAGCCCGAGACGGTTTGCATCCAAGTATAACCTTTAGTGCGCTCATGACCTTTAGGTGTCACATCAGCAATGACCGAACGAGTAGGATTAAAACTGATGTTGATTGATAAGTCCAAAACAAGGGCAATAAGTACCGCGACACCTAATATGCCTTCAAGCCCCATACTTGATGAAATAATGCCAATATTAGGTAAGGCCAATAGGCTAAGCGCAGCTAAAGTACCACCAATAAGAATGAAAGGGCGTCTACGACCATTCCAAAACCACACTTTATCGCTAATAACGCCGACAATGACTTGACCTAAAATCCCCGCTATTGGGCCTGCAGCCCACACAAAACCAACATCGTGTAAATCTAGTCCGTATTGCGTAGTTAATAACCAGCTCAATGCGGCTATTTGCACAGATAGAGCAAACCCCATTGCGCTCGCAGGAAGGCTAAGTAAGGCATAAAAACGTTTTGATAGATTTTGCTGAATGGCTAGCATGGGTAACTCTTTTTTATTTTGTTAATGCCTCAAGCTAACACTTTGCGCTTTTGGAAGGCTTATTTTTTACAAGATTATAACGTGTTTGCTACATAAATCGCGTAAACATACGTATGCATAATTCTTCTTCGTCATCCTCGCGAAGGCGGGGGGGTGGTTGATATCATTAAAAGCTATGTAAAACATGTGCTTAGTGAATATCGATTGGTTCCTAGGGGGTTCCCGCCTTCGCGTAATACTGATCGGTTAAGACTTCCTCGTCATCCTCGCGAAGGCGGGGATCT
>CAYURD010000159.1:0-6668 GCA_964446865.1 uncultured Glaciecola sp. | reverse complement strand
TGATACCATACACAATGCCAGTGTGATGGAATTGGTAGACATGGCGGATTCAAAACTAATCGCGTCTAACAATAACGATGTGGCAAGTCATTGAAAGGTAAAGCGCCTTTTGACTTTAACAAGCCAAAAATAGCTTGCAAAGATTTGCAAAGAATCGCGACGAAAGTTATTCTTTGCAAGGCATGGATACCAAAGCCAGAGTGGCGGAATTGGTAGACGCAGCGGATTCAAAATCCGCCGCCCGCGAGGGTGTGCCGGTTCAAGTCCGGCCTCTGGTACCATCTTTTGAAGAACCATAAACAAAAGCGGCTAATCTAGCTCTGCTCACCCAATACAAAACGTCGATATCGCTTAGTCAAACGAGCAAGCCTAACTTGATCTTTAATCAAACTAAACAATGCCGAATGTCCTTTACTAGGTTTTTTATTCTTACCCATACGCTGCAACTGCCTGCGTACCAACGCCATTGTCGCTAACGCGGCAAACGTTTTATTTTTCCAATTTACTTGTGGGATAAACCCTTCGTTACATTGGTTTTGTTGCCATTGATTTGGTAAGTCTGGTTGATATGCCATAGCACTTGCTATGCCGACTATATCTACCGATGATTGCAGCACTTTTTCTGCGACATCTCGTTTTTTAATGCCACCGGTTGTCATGACGGTTAGCTCCGTTTGCTTTGCGATCGCGTCTGCAAACTCTAAGAAGTATGCTTCTCTTGCTAGTGTTCTGCTATCGGCGGTTCTTCCTTGCATGGCAGGTGCTTCGTAGCTTCCACCAGAGAGTTCAACAAAATCAATTTGCAGTTTTTCTAAAGATGTAACGACGGATTTAGCATCATCAACGTCAAAACCACCCCGCTGGAAATCAGCAGAATTTAATTTAACAGAAACAGAAAACGATGAAGAGGTAGCTGCTTTTATGCTTTTGACTATCTCAAGTAATAAACGACTGCGATTGGTTAAATCACCACCCCATTCATCATCTCGTTTATTCACCAAGGGCGATAAAAATTGTGATAACAAGTAGCCATGAGCGCCATGCACTTGCACACCGTCAAAGCCTGCTTTTTCTGCAAGTGTTGCGGTATTGGTAAAGCGCAAAATAACATCTTCAATATCGCATTTGTCCATTGCCTTAGGTTGGCTGAACAACGAAGAGTGTTTACCCAAATCAAGCGCAACATCAGACGGAGAAAGTACTTTTCCTCCCATATTTTTATAGGTCTGACGTCCGGGATGGTTAATTTGCATAATGATTTTAGTATCATTATGCTTGCCTAGCTCAGCCCACTTTTTAAAAGGGGTAAGATTACTGTTGGCGTGTAAAGAAATTCCTGCAGGTCCTGTCATCGCCAAAGGATCTACCATTACATTACCCGTAATAATGGCAGCAGCGCCACCTGCCGACCAAGCTTTGTATAGGTTAAAAATAGCGATACCTGGCTCTTGCTCTGCCGTCGCCATATTTTCTTCCATCGCCGCTTTGAATATACGATTTTTCAACACGAGCGTAGAAGGGAGTACTAATTTTTCAAAGGCTTTCATTTTCAGTGTTTCTTCTTAATGTATGTGCAGATGAAGCGAAAAGCACTTACGCTTGCAAGCTTAAATTATAGCCAGAATACTTGCGCATATTAATAACCCGATCGCCATCAAGCATTAAATACTGTCCCTTTATACCTAGTAATTGACCTTCAAAAATGGGCTCTTTTTCCAGATTGATTGACTTAATCTTTACCGGATATTGTTGTACTGGGTATTTAATAGTAATCGGGTTAGGTTCAAGAGCTTGAAAAGCTTGCAGGCCATATTGGCTTTGTAAGTGACTAAGTGGCTCTTTAATCAATTCATTGACCTTTGATTGCATGTCGGTTAAATCAATTTGATCGGGTTCACCTTTAAGCATAGTGCGCCAATTAGTTTTATCGCCAATGTGCTTAGCAATCTCAATTTCAAGTAAGCCACTGAGCAAGCGTTCTTGCACCCTGAAGATAGCCATTGCTTGCGTTGCACCTTGGTCAATCCAGCGAGATGAAACACCTTGAGTGACGTGTCTGGTAATACCCACCTTAATTTGACCCGTGTTAGCAATATAAACAAAATGGTCTTGTTTACAGTTTTTCTCGCCCCACTCTGGCTCCCTACAAGTGCCTTGAGCATAATGACATAGCTCAGGTTTTATAATACAAGTATCACACTGCGCTAAACGGGTTAAACACGGGTAACAATAACCCTGATTAAAGCTCTTCTTGGTTTTACGATCGCAGTGCACGCAGTTTATTTCACCGGCATATTGAAAGCGAATATCACCTCCAATTAATGCGCTCATGTCTATGAGTGTATCGCCCATGGGTAAATGATAAGTGGCTAGGCCTTCGCTATTGGTAGAGACTTGCATTTTGGCTATATTGCCCGAAGATTCAACTGTCATTTTGTTTCGCTTAGTTAAATAACGATAAGTTTAGCAGTTTTCGATCCCTACTGTGATAAACAATTTGTTATTTGAAGAGAATGTGGCGATTGCGGGTTTGTTTACCCAAATTTTTCCGATGCGAAAACATTCTTGAGTCGGAAATGATTGATTGTTTTATCCCTTCAGCTCTTTTATCTTAGGTAACTTGCGGAGAGTGTAATGAAAGCAATAGACGACAAGCTTAAAAACCTAAAAGTTGAAGTAGCCGACTTAGCAGTTAAGTGCCAACATATTGGTGACGATAGAACACATCAGTTATTACTAGAGGTCATAGAGTTGCTCGACGTAACTCACGACACTTTTTTGGGTAAAGCGCTACAAAACATTCCAGAAACAATGATGCGAAATATTAAAAAACACTAAACCATTGACCTTGCCCTAGCTTACTCAGGCAACCAAAACTTTCAAACTAAAGTTGAATCCAACTTTTCACACCTTAATGCTATACTTAACAATCGATGTTTTAATGGGCAATGTATTTGAGTAAGTTATTTTCGATATTCGTTGGCTTTTGCGTGTGCGTGCATTCTTCCATAGCGCTTAGTAATGATTTTTCTGCGTCTTTTCAAAATGAAATTGACCGAGCGTCTATAATTCCACAAGTTATCATTAGCGAATATGAGCCTTTTACAAGCGATAACAACGAATCTTCCCCCTTTTCATCTTTCGAATTACACTATTTATTAGGCAGCGCTTATTTAAATGTCTTCATGGCTGACAAATCACTCGAGCATTTATTGCTTGCAAAACAACACGTTAGCCAAATCAACGAACCTTGGCGTTACTATTCTCTGCTAACAAGGCTTGCCACCGCGTATGAATTAGCTGGCGATGCCAAAATAGCGATGATACATGCTAACAAAGCGTATGAATGGGCAAAGGAAAACAATCAATTCGATTTGCAACAAAGCGCTAATATCGCAAAGGGTGTCGCAGAATTGACCTTAGGCGAATACGATAATGCATTGCTTAGCTTTCAACACGCTTACAAAATAGCTGTTAATAACGATGTCTCAGTTCATGCCGACAACGTAGCATATTACATCGCACTTTCTCATGAATATATGCTAGATGATAAAAACGCCATCAATTATTTTATGCAATCAGCCGTTTATTTTAAAGAAGCTGAACGCATGCTGGAATATAGCGATGCCCTTTTTGGTACTGCCCGCGCTCATAAAAATTTGGACCAACTTGATTTAGCGCTCAATATATTTACGCAATCTATACAAATATCAGAAGACTTGGATGATAGTCAAGGTCAAGCATATACCCTTGCTGAGTTGGCAGACATTTATTTAAAACAAGGAAAAGTAAAGCTTGCACATAACAGTCTTGTTAAAGCGCTAAAACTTTTTACACTGTCAAATAATCCATATCAACTTGTTGGCGTTTATAGACAGCTTGCTCAAATTGCACTGAATAATAACTCTATTGATCATGCTATAACGCTTAGCAATATAGCATTGCCTATTACGAATGAGGAATCTATGCAAACACAATACGCTAGTTTGTTGGACTTGCAGGCAGAACTATTCAGTGCAAAGGGTGATTTCGAAAAAGCATATACATTACAAAAGCTTGCAAAAGAAAATCGTGCTGCGTACAACAAACGAAAAGATAGCGAGAGATACACACAGCTTCAAGCAGATTTTGAATTAACAAAGACGATCGATGAAAATACTCTGCTTGCCGAAGAAAACGCAAGTGTCAATGCAGAATTATCGGCCAACAAACAACAATCCTATTTATTATTCGTTATTGTATTTTTACTGCTAGCGCTTACTATTGGCAGCTTATACATGTATTTACAATCACGACGTTTACAAAAAGAGTTAGCGACCCTAGCCAATACCGATTCATTAACGTCGTTAGCCAACAGACGAACCGCATTTACCACGCTTGTTACACAATTAAAACTAGCCAAAAGAGAGAAATTTGATTTGTCCGTGGCCTTAGTCGACTTAGACTACTTCAAACAAATCAATGATCAATATGGACACGCCGCAGGCGATAAAATATTGCAGGCGTTTTCGGATTTAGCCATAAATACATTTCGTTCTTCAGACTTAGTGGCCAGAATCGGTGGCGAAGAGTTTTTATTTATATTCCCATTTACCAGCGTTGAGCAAGCACAATCACTCATAATAGAATTTACTGAAGACCTCGCCTACCACGAGTCTGTAACCATGGTAATAGGTGCTAAATTAACGTGTTCTGTTGGCATTACAGACGCAACTCAGTGCGACAGTGAGCATGACGTATTAAACGTTGCTGATAAAGCGATGTACAGAGCGAAAGAATTAGGAAGAGATGCCATCGTTATTAACTGACATTTATTCTTTTTAAAGTGTTTTTTGAACAGTTAATCTGTAATAATTGATATGTTTACAACAATATAAGAGTCAATATGAGAATTTGTGGTGTCGAAATTAAAGGAAGTGAAGCTGTTATTTGTATACTTCACTATCAAGATGGACTTTTTTCTATTCCAGATTGTCGGGCAAGAAAAGTCGAATTTAGCAAACAAAATAGAAGCTCTGACCTACGTTACTTTCAAGCAACTTTCGCTAAATTAATCGAAGATTATAAAGTCGAGAAAGTCGTTATTAAAGAGCGACCACAAAAAGGTAAGTTTGCTGGCGGTGCATTTGGCTTTAAAATGGAAGCCGCTATTCAACTCATTGATGAACTCGATGTTGAGTTGATAAGCCCAACTGCACTTAAAGCTTCTTTAAAAAGAAACCCTGTAACCGTCGCATTTGCTGAAACTGGTTTAAAGGTTTTTCAACAGCAAGCATTTGAAATTGCGTACGCCGTTCAAATGAATCTTTTTTATGGAAATGAGGGTACGGTTGCCCCCGAGTAATGCCAAAACCAAATTATCGTTTAATAATTAAACCGTACTTTTTGTTACATTTTATCTAACAACTCCTTGAAACAAACGCGCTACACTTGAGTTTATTGTTCAATAAACATTAACAAGGGCGGCGCATGTTCTCCAACAAACCCTCAAAGCAAACTTTACAGTCTATTCTGTTAACTCAAATCGTCATAATTTTGTTATTTAGCAGTAGTGTTTTTGCACAAAATAATGAAATAGAAGATATCCAGTTTCTTTATGATAATGGTGAATTTAAACAATCTGTTAAGCAACTCGATAATGTCGGCATAGGTAACTTCACACCTGAGCATTTTCAGCTCTACGTCTATAGCTTAGCTAATATAGATCTAGATGATGCAGAAGAAGCGGCTGATAACGCGATTGAAACGTTTAGTGAAAACCCTGACATGTTTTTAATGCACGCCGATATAATGGGCAGACAAGCTCAAAATAGTGTGTTTAGTATATTAGGCTACGCAAAAAAAGCGAAAGCAAGCTTAGAAACGGCAGCTAAATTGGCTCCAAATGAGCCTAAGTATCTACAAGGTTTAATGACATTTTATATGGCAGCGCCTTCTATTGCAGGCGGCGATATGGAACAGGCACTTGTGCAAGCAAAAGCGATTGCAGCGCTAGATGAAGAACTTGGTTACTCAGCTATTTCAAGCTACCACTGGAATGTTGATGAGAAAGACATAGCACTTGAAACGCTTAAGACTGGCCTGGAAAAGTTCCCAGAATCTTTTGATTTAATGAGTCAAAAAGCGAATTTTTACGTAAGCGACGAAAAGTATGATCATGCCATCGAAACTTATAAAAACATTACAGCTTTAAAAGTGAGCTCTTTACCAACAGACGAAATTACGGAAGATGATGCGCAAGAAAAATATGAACAACAAAAGTCGACAGTACTAAATAGTCATTATCAGATTGGTCGTATTGCATTAGTAAGTGAAAGTCAGTTGGATATTGGCGTAAAGCATTTAGAAACTTATATAGAGTTATATAAAATAGCTGACTTTGATTTAACTGGCCTTCCCTCTATAGATTGGGCGCATTTACGTTTAGCTGGCTTACTATTTGAACAAGACGAAACCGTTCTTGCTGACGCGGCCATTAAACAAATCAAACAGCCTAAAATCGATAATATGGAATCGATCTATAAAAAGCTTAGTAAAAAAATAAAGAGAGCAATTAAGAAAAATCGCTAATTGATCGCAAGAAAGCAAAAAACCCGCATCATTGATGCGGGCTTTTTTTTCTCTTTCGAGAGAATTGGAAGTCTGGCGATGTGCTACTCTCGCATGGG
>CAYURD010000158.1:5352-6808 GCA_964446865.1 uncultured Glaciecola sp. | reverse complement strand
ATGACGGGGGTTGTGCTTGATTCCAAGGAGATTCTCGACGTCTCGAGAATGACGGTGTTTTAACTCATTTATTCTTCTGGGCGCTTACCTAACGAAATACTCACGAGCTTGCTACTTTTTTGTACTTCAGCAACCAATATCGCGTTGCTAACAGGATTAAAAGCAATGCCGTTAGGGAAAGTAACACGCTTACTTGCGTTAACTTCTCGCATTGGGCCGATTCTTCGCTGTTTTATGCGTATCTTAAAAACCTTGCCACCAATGGGGTTTGAAATAAATAGTCGATTATTGGCATAAGCTAAATGACCTATGGCAAATCCTTCATCAGATGGAATTTCGCCAATAAGCGTTTGTTCGCCTTCGCTGTTTATTTGGATAATGAGACCATTGTTAAAATTGGCGACGTATAAGTTACCATTTTCATCAATTGCGGTACCAATTGGCGCGTCTAAATAGCCGCCTGTTGCATAAGTTGATACTTCACCCTCGGGGGTTATTTTCAGAACTGTATCGCCGTCACCGTTGCCTACACCATAGTGCGATACATAGAGGTTTCCAGCTGGATCTGAGGTAATCCCTGAAGGTCCAACAAGCACCTGAGCGAATTCTTCTACTTGTCCATCGGGCGTGACTTTTGATACGGTGGCGTTATTAAAATTAGTGACAAATAAGTTGCCATCTGGCGTTTCAGTAATATCGATAGGTCCCGCAAAACCAGAAATATAGTCGAAGGTTACGCCATTTTGTTGTATGTAGAGTAATTGGTCGCTTCTAAACCCACCCGCGCCTAAAATAATTCCATCAGAGCGAACATGCATACCATCCATTGCAGCATAACTTAAGGGGATATCGTTTTTGTTGGCGTTTGCAAATGCGCTGAGCAGTATTAAGCCCGTTGAGAGCAGGCATTTTTTGTAACTTAACATAGTGTTTCCTTTATTTTTTATGGTTAGTGTCTTTGTTGATTTGCACACAAAACGCTAAAGATAATAAAAGGCGACCACAATCCAATAATGATAAACGGCAGGGTTGGTGTCGTAAGTTGACTGTTTATTAATACCAAGCGGGTTTGAGTTAAAGCCTTCCTTTTTGCTCCTGACAAAGCAATCGCGTCATTCTGGCAGAGGCCTAATACTGTTCGCTTAAGCCAAAACCCCGTCATTACCGCGAAGGCGGGAACTCCCTTGGAACTGCGCGATTTTAGCTAAGTGTATGTTTTAATGCGTTTTTCATGAATATCAACCAGATCCCCGCATTCGCGAGGATGACTAGGAAGTCTTAAACGAACAGTATTAGGCGAAGGCCAGAACCTCCCACAGTTAAACTTTTAACTAAAACAATCAATCCCTATCGAGCATCGTCATGTTCCAAGGAGATTCTCGACGCCTCGAGAATGACGAGGTTTTAGTATGCTCCAAGGAGATTCTCGACGCCTCGAGAATGACGGGGTTTTAGT
>CAYURD010000158.1:0-5252 GCA_964446865.1 uncultured Glaciecola sp. | reverse complement strand
ACGATAAGCGCATCAATTAAATACAAATATTCGAAGTTTGCTTTGCCAAAATCATTTAGCAGGCTATTACTTTGATAATAAAAAGCCCACCATAAAGAAATGGTGATCAAAAACAAAAAAGGAATGCGCGATTTTGTAAACATGCCTATTAACAGAAAGTCATCCTTTGTAGAATTTTGGCTTAACATTTAGGAATAAATATTGTTAAATCCAGACTGTAATAATAGCAAAAAATTATGAATATTAATTGTGTTAACTGCAATAATAATAGAGTAAAAAAGATATGCCCCAGTGCCCAAGTTGTGAAGAAAAATTTAGTCATCAGGATGCATTATGCGAAGATTGGCGTGATACAAAACGTTCTTTTGGATGCCCACATTGCGGGCTCTTTTTTCATCAAGTTAGCAAAGCAACGCCGCGCGCTTTGCAAAGATTTGAGCAAAACAAGTTTGTCATACTTTTAGTGTTTGTGATGTCTCCATCATCATACTTGTTTGTTAATTTTCTGCAAAAAGACGAAATGTGGCTTGCGGGTTTATCGATTGTGCCACTAATTGCCGTTAGTGCAATCTCTGTTATTGAACAAATGACTTCAAAGAGTAGTCTTGAACCTTCGGGTCATAAAGTACACATTGAAAAACCAAAAAAGTAGATTAGGGCCTGTTGAAATTCCGTTTTAAATAATAGATAGTGTTGGTAGACCTCATTCCATACATCTACAAATAAAGGCGCTTTATTACAGTATGAAAAAAATTAAAAATGAAAGTGCTCTACTCAAAAAAGCATTAGCGGTCGCTGAGCAATATGCCAAAAATAGGGGCTATAAAGGCTTTTCACCAACAGATGCAAGTAAGCAAAAAATTGAAAGTTTGTATCGCCTGTTAGTGCACGATAAATTGATCACGCCCTTACCCGAAGACAAAGAAGATTTAGCCAGCTTAAAACATCGTTTGGTCATGTGGATAATGAAGCAGTTACCAGCTGACCATGAGCTATTGAAGTAGCATTAAACCTATTAAGCAAAGTCACTTGTTTGCTATATTCCATATGCGGGTCTAGTCTTAAAACAATCAAATTAAGACGCCGCATATTCATGGAACCATCAGAGAATACAAAAACACCCTCCACAGACCAGAAAAAAGACAAGTTAGACCTTAACGGGATTGCCACGGTTGTTGCTGTTGTGCTTTCTTTGGTTGCTATCAGCATCTCGGTGCTTGAAGTGTCTACCATGCGGATGCAACAAAAAGCATCTGTTTGGCCATATTTGCAAATAAGTGGCCGCTATGTCGACAATCGTTACAGTATTGTGCTTGAAAATAAAGGTGTTGGCCCGGCGCTGATCCAAGATTTAGCATTATTTGTTGATGATAAAGAAGCGGGGAGATTTGATAAAATAATCGAAGATCTTGTTGGCAAAGAAAACGCCTTTGGCTACGACAAATATCGTGTATCAAACCCTAACGGTAGCGTTGTGTCTTCTCGTGAAAAAATTGAACTGATAAGTGTTCCGTTAAAAGAATTTAATGGTAGTGACAATGATTTTACGCCGGGCATTATGTTTGCCCAGCAGTCAGCTAAACGACTTAATTTGAGCATTTGCTATTGTTCTATTTACGAAGACTGCTGGCAGGTTGATTTAAAGGGTTCGGGCGCTAGTGAGATTAAAAACTGTCCCGCAAACTACTAACTACTTTTCTGAAAATTCTTCGACACTAAATCGCTCCGTAAAAGTGTAATGAAAACTTTTTTAAAAAAATAGTTGACAAAATACTTACCTACTAGTAAGTTAGTAGCATGAAAAAATTAGATACCAAAACACATATTCTTACGATTGCTCAAGACCTAATCCAACGCGTTGGGGTTAATGCTATGAGTTATCGCGACATTAGCGAGGCGATTGGCATTCGAAAGGCTGGCGTCCACTACCATTTTCCGACAAAAGAGGAGTTGCTTTTAGCTTTGTTGGAGCGTTATAGCGGTTATGTTCTTGGGATGTTGGAACAGATTATTACTTCACCCGAAGCACCAGAAACAAAGATGCGTCGATATTGCGCTTTATTTGAAACAACGCTTTCTAGCGGTGCTCAAGACAAAGCGTGCTTGGGCGGCATGATGGGCGCCGAAGTCGAAAGTCTCAATCCTGCTTTATCAGAGCAATTAGCTGCTTTTTATCGCGCAAACGAAAGTGGCATTGCTAAAATTCTAATCGAAGGGCAACAGGCTAAGGACTTTGAATTTGCTGGGGATTCAAGCTCAATGGCTTGTTTGATCTTTTCAATGTTGCAAGGTGGTATGTTGCTGTCTCGTGTAAAGAATGACACGAGTGTTTATCGCTCGATTATTGATCAGTTAATTGTGATGGTGAAAGCATAAAATAGCTGCTTACTTACTAGTAGGTTTATTTTTTACTTTAATACACCATATAAAGTTAGCTAACAGTGCTCAAAAGCACTTATCTGCAAGTGAGCAGAAACCAACAAGCTATCGGAATGGCGCCAATTTTATTTATTACTTATATTTGAGGATTTATTATGAAAAAACTACTTTACATCAAGTGTTCACCACGCGGTACGAGCTCTAAGTCAACCCAAATTGCGGATGCATATTTACCTGCTTACAAAGAAAGGTATCCTGACGCAGAGATTGAAGAACTTGACCTTTTTGAGCTTAAGTTACCAGAATTTGATGGCGATGCCGCTGCTTCGAAAATGTCTTTCTTTGGAGAAGCTCCAATGGACGGAAAGCAGCAGACGCTTTATGACGAGATGGTTCGATTATTCAAACAGTTTGACTCCGCTGATGATTACTTATTTAGTATCCCAATGTGGAACTTTGGCGTACCTTGGAAGTTGAAGCTCTATATTGATTTATTAAGTATGCCGGGTACTCTTTTCGGGTTTGATCCAGCAGAGGGTTATAGCGGTTTACTTAAGAATAAGCGAGCGACCGCAGTGTATTCAGCCGCTATATACAGTTCAGGCGTACCAAAACAATTTGGAACTGACCACGCATCAACCCACTTTACCGACTGGTTAAACTTTGCCGGCATAGATGATGTTTCGACCATATGGTATGAAAAATACAAGATGATAGGTGAAGACGAAGCTAATGCAGCTTTGGAACAGGCTCGCGAAAACGTTAGAGTAGCTGCACAGCGCTAAGCAGCGTGTTGTTGATACCAAAACAATCAACAGCCAACACCAAAAATCCAACCTTCAATATTCGTCGCGTCTCTGGGCAGTTTTATGTCTAAAGGGACGCGATGCTCACAAAACCATTTTAGACCTGCGCAAGCTATGATGGCATCGCTAAGATGGTCATTAAGCGCGAATTCTTCAGGATAAGCTGTCGCACCAAAATGCGCTAATGTTGCGTTTAAGTCCCTAATATTACGAATTTTTTTATTGCCAAACCCTGCATGTTTGATAAATAAGCGCGGGTATATTTCGCTTATTACAACAACAGCTTCGTTCATTATATCTTGCTCAAAAGGCCAAACAGCTATTTTATTACCGTAGTCTTTTTTTAGCTGATACAGCATTCTCATCCCAGCTAAGCCGCCTTTACCAACTTGCTTTGCGCCAATAAGTTTAAACGGGCTTTCGGGAATACCGAGTGATTGCATTGCCGCTGCTTTTTCAGTTTGTCGCTGAAGCTTGGCTGCATTAAACCACTCTGGCTGTTTACCGCTCGTCCAAAAATACTGGTTAAACGGGGGAAGCGACCACATATTGCCAGCAAAAAAATTATCGTGCTCTTTGTTTGCATCTTCAACAGTTTGCCAAAGCGTTTGGAAGTTTGCGTTTTCACCAATCTGCTGCTTCGCAACTGCTGAGTTGTAACCAAAATTACAATCAATCCCGATAAGTGTTTTTTTGCTATCCTTTATGCTCTTTACAATAAGCTCGTATACTTGTGTTCTGGACTGTTTGTTTGTCATGGCTTCAGGCGCAGATTCATTACTTATTGTGCTAGACGCTACTGCTATTGAATAGGATGATTTTGGTGTTTTCGCACCAGACCAATCAATTCCTATATATTTTTCAAACCTTAACAAAAATCTGCCTCTATATGTTTTGCTCTTTGTTTAATTAGATACGCTAAAACGACTAATTTGAGTTTGTTTATCTTCATGTTTTAACTCGTTTATTATCTACTATTTATCAAAAAAGAATGCTATAACCACTATTGTGCTTGCACAATTAAACAACAATGCATGCTTAATCTCACCTCAATAACTATTAAAAAATAACACAAGAAAACAAAAAACAGAGAGCTTACCTATGAACGAGATGATTCAAAATTTTGATATTAACGAATATTTGCCAGGCGCGATTGCGTGGACGACAAATATTCTCTTAGCCGCTGTTATTCTAATTATCGGCTTTTGGATTGCCGGAAAGGCGTACAAAGCTGTTCACGCCATAGGCAAAAAATATGAAAAACTAGACGATACCTTATTTAGATTTTTTGGCAGTATCGTCAGGTATATTATTCTTGCCTTTGTCTTTATTGCGGTGTTAAACCGTTTTGGCGTTGAAACAACCTCTATTGTTGCTTTAATCGGTGCCGCAGGTTTAGCCGTTGGTCTGGCCTTGCAAGGAGCAATGTCAAATTTGGCGGCAGGCGTTATGTTGCTTATATTCCGTCCGTACAAAGTTGATGAGTTCATTAATGCAGCGGGTCAGTTTGGTAAAGTTACTGAAATCGACTTGTTTACCACCGTACTGCAAACCTTTGATAATCAGCAAATCATCATCCCTAATAGCGAAATTTGGGGACAACAAATTACTAACCATTCGTTTCATGCCATCAGAGGTGTCGATATGACCTTTGGTATTGCTTATGACGAAAATATTGATGCAGCCCGCAAAGTGATTGATGATGTGCTAAGCGCTCATCCTCACGTTTTAAAAGATCCAGCACCGTTTGTTGAAGTTAGCGAGCTAAATAACAGCTCGGTTGATTTTGTTGTTCGTCCATTTTGCAAAGGCGAGCACTATTTTGATATTCGTTACTCTGTGCCTGAACAAGTTAAAAAGGCCTTAGATGCTGCCGGTATTGAAATTCCATTCCCTCATCGTAAAGTGATTTTGGTTAAGGAAGACTAAGTTTATTTAATACTGATCGGTTAAGACTTCCTCGTCATCCTCGCGAAGGCGGGGATCTGGATGATGTTTTTGCAAAACGCATCAAAACATACACTTAGCTAAAATCGCGCAGTTCCAAGGGGGTTCCCGCCTTCGCGG
>CAYURD010000157.1:4717-6826 GCA_964446865.1 uncultured Glaciecola sp. | reverse complement strand
CGCTGATATTGTCTTGTTGAAAGGTGATTCGTCTTATTTTTTCTCGATTGAAATATATAATCATTAAAGGCCAGTGTTTTGTCCTTAATGTATGAAGCTAACATTTCACGAGTAGGTTTAGTGATCTCAAATTGCACTGGCTTACCCGTTTTCTGTTGAATGATCATCTTAAAGAGATTCTTTTTTAATCTACTCACTCGTGGTTAACGCTTAAAAATCGCATAACCAGTGTTAGATATTATTTTTCTTGCCTCAGAGCCATCCTTATTCATTATAAAGATATGTCTATCCTTATCGTAGTCTTTGTACGACGCAAAGATTATTTTAGTACCATCATGTGACCAAGAAGGGTACCAGTCATCAACGTCATTATTTGTTAGTCGTTTTTGATTTGAGCCATCTATATTCATAACAAAAATTTCGTAATTTCCGTCTCTATCAGACATAAAAGCAATGTGCTTTCCATCAGGGGATACGTCTGGATGCCATTCTTTAGCTTCGTTATTTGTCAAATGGATTAAGTTGCTACCGTCGGCGTCTGCGATGCTTATTTCGCTATTTTTTTCGCTGAACTCAGCAGAAAACACTATTCTACCTTCTGGAGTAAAAAATGGCGCGCTGCCTTTTAGTGATTTTATTTGAGCTTGTTCGCTACCATCCGAATTCATAACCCAAATTTCAGGCTGTGAGACTCCTTTTGAATCTATGTACTCTCTAGCGAAAGCAATTTTCTTTCCATCGGGGCTCCATGTGGGGGCGCTATCCCATTTGTTTTTAGCATGAGTTAATCGCTTCCTATCACTACCATCAATATTCATCGTGTGTATGGACCAAGTCTTTCTGTCATCATATTTTGCATAAAAAGCAAATTTGTTTCCGCTAGGTGAGTAAGCTAGGTAACCGCCTTTGGCATGTGTACTTTCTACGTTTGAATTACCGTCTTTATCAAGTGAGAAAATTTCAATAATATCAGTTTCAGATGATCCGTATGCAATTGTATAGTTTCCTTTGAGCAGCGATAAGTCGTCTTGAGCATGACTTTGGCTAGCTACTATTAATACAAAAAGCAACAGAGATATTGATGGGTAAATACGTGCCATAATTTATCCTTACATTGAAATTAGCGCATTAATTGTTCTTTTTACAAATAATTAATTTACGCCGTTCGGATTCAAAAAACCTTACGTACTTATGACTTCTAGTTGATTTTTTCCTGACAGGGACAAATAACTCACTCACTTTATAACCCAAACTCGCTACTTTTATGCAAGTTTGCCAAGTGTAACCTCATAATCCATTACAATAGTACGTTTTTGCGTATGTCTATTTCAAAACCTTTTTTTTCTAATAATTTTGCATGGCCTTCTACCCCGTTAGGAAACTTAGATATTAGTTCCCTCGTTAATCAGCCTTGGACTATTCTTCCCTCGCTGCGAAATTACTTGCGTATGTTCTTTTTTGTTATTGTAGTTATTCGTTGACAGCTGCAATCGGGCGAAAAAGCGACTTGGGTTTAAATTTTAAAAGCTTATTTAGCAAGTTCTTTCATCCGCTTTACTGTACAAGGCCCAAGGCCAATCAACACTATATTCTACCCACTGTTACAACTGTTTTTCAGTATGGTTTGATGTTTGCGCCGCTTATTTTTTCCAAAAATTGCTCATGGCTAAGTAGCACATCAACACTTTTATCCAGGTCGTGAATATATTTTGCTAACGACGCATTGATTCGCGTAAAATCCGACGTGTCTACCAAGGGATCATAGCTTGCAGGTCGCACTTTCATTCCTTCTAGCACCGCATACCAACTGTCTGCGGTAAATAAATCAAGGTCGTTATTATATAAGCGTCCTTGCGCGCGAAACAACGCTAATTTATTTTGCAAAGATTGAGGGATTTCTCGTGTTTGCCAGCTTTGCCAAAAGGCAGAATCGTTACGCGATGATTGACAATAATGCAAAACTAAAAAGTCACGTATGCATTCATATTCAATATCCATTAAACGATTGTATTCGTCTATTGTGGCTTGTTGGCATGTCTTGTCTGGCATTTGATTTATAAAATCAAGCATACCTTTGAGCACAAGGTTAATACTGGTCGACTCTAATGG
>CAYURD010000157.1:0-4707 GCA_964446865.1 uncultured Glaciecola sp. | reverse complement strand
ACTAATGCCCGCTTGGATAAGATAGATTGATGTCGACTCTAATGGTTCTAAAAACCCCGAAGACAAACCAACTGCTAGGCAGTTTTTATGCCAAAATTTCTCTCGTTTACCCGTAGTAAAATGAATTAGTCTTGGTGAAGTAAGCATGTCACCGTTGATATGCTGCTTGAGGAGGTCAACAGCGCTTTGATCGTCACAATATTGGCTCGAAAATACATATCCGTTACCGGTGCGATGCTGTAAAGGTATTTTCCAACGCCAACCATGCTGATGAGCGATCGCCTCAGTATATGGGGTTAGGGTAGATAATTTTTGTGTTTGAACGGCCACTGCACTGTCAACGGGCAGGTATTTTTGCCAATTGATATAAGGCACTTGTAAGGCCTTTCCAATCAGTACGGCAGACTGACCACTACAGTCAATAAAAAAATCGCCATCGACAGTTTTACCGTTTTTTAATTTGAGGTGGCTAATTTCGCCCATATCATTCAATGCGGTCTCTTCCACTTCAGCTTTTGTGTGTTTCACACCCAAATCAACGCAAAAGTCAGTGAGATACTTTGCTACAAGCCCGGCATCAAAATGAAAGGCATAAGTAGATGGCGACAAATTAGTATGTTGTTTAGGATTATTGATATGAAACTTATTGCGTTTTGCCATCGCAATTGAAGGAGAAAAATCGGTGAAAGCATGTTCTCCATCATGATTGGCATATTTAAGCCAATGTTGATAAAAGGGCCGATCGTCCATTTTCCCACCAACATACCCAAACTGGTGCCAGTAATGCTCGCCTAGTGTATGCCAATCAGTAAATTTAATTGCAAGCTTAAACGTTGCCTGTGTTGCTTTGATAAACTCAGGTAGCGGGATTGTTAAATATCGCAAGGTATCGATAATTGATGGTATGGTTGCTTCGCCCACGCCTATTGTTGGTATGTTGGGAGATTCAATAAGTTCAATTTGACACGGTGAATTGATAAGCGCCCGTTTTAAGATCGCGGCAGAAAACCATCCCGCAGTGCCACCACCTACAATTACAAACTTCTTTATGCGATTGTTTGACGTGTTTTCCATAATTTTTCCAAAAAGAAAAAGGCGCTAAATCCTGAGTTTGGATTTAGCGCCACGCTTCATTTTTAATTAAAAGCTTACTCGAACACCTAAGCGATAGGTAGTGCCTGTCACCCACTCCCTTATGGTGCGCGATTTATTCGCTTCTCCATCTAAAGCGTTGCCTTCTTTAGGGAAGCGCTCGTCGGAAATATTGGTGTAATACTGTCTAAATACACGTTCGGTTAAATTTACTGCGTTAAACGTAAATGATATTGCTTCATTAAATTTGTAGCTCGCCGATAAGTCGAGTGTGCCCCCGCCCTCATTCCATAGCGCACCTTGCCTAAATGAACGTCTAGCAAGTGAGTCTGAGCGGTAGTTATAGGCAAGACGTATCAAATTACCGTCTTGTTCCCAGTATGTAGAAAGGTTGTATTGATGTTTTGATACGTTCTCAAGAGGTAAGGCTGATAGTTGCGTATCAAACCCAATGATCTCTGCATCTGTTTTTGAATCTGAGTAAGTGTAGTTAGCCGTCATACCAAGACCTGCCCATATTCCTGGCAGAAAGTCGTAAGTTTGCGTGTAACCCACTTCTAGGCCTTTGTTAGAACCACCCTTACCATTTCGACGTAGATTCAAATCAATGATATCGCATTCGGTCACTAAATCGACGGCATTTGACTGCCAACGGTGACGATAGTTTGGCATACAGCTAGGCTCATTAAATACGTTTTTGGATGAACCGTCATCTTCTTTAGCGATCAACGCTTCAAGTGGATCAAGTGCCTCTAAACCTGCTTGGTCTAAAGTAGACACATCTAACCAGTGGGCACTTACTGCAGCAAGTTCTTCAAAATCAGACATATCTTTGTAAAAGACAGCGGCCGACAGAATACCACCGTCATTAAAGTACCACTCGTACGATAAGTCGATGTTATTTGATTCAAGTGCAACTAATCCAGGATTGTTAATGGTGCCGTTTGAATTCCCACCGCTCCATAATGCGTAATTTAAGGTGTAACTTGGTCTTAACGAATCTATTCTTGGCCGAGCCATCGTTTTGGAAGCCGCGAAACGTATCACGGTTTCTTCGTTAAGATCATAGTTTACAGTCAAACTAGGCAGCGTGTTACTGTATTCACTTGAACCTGTTGCCATATATTGGTCAGGGTCTTGAACTTGGTTGCCTACATCCCAGTAGCGCGAGCGAGTTTGCGCGCTTTGGTCAAAATTCGCATCAAAACAACTTTGTCCAGGGGCAGGTCCCCACACGCCATTGGCATCAAATGTGCCCGCTAAATTTGCGCCATCATCGAAGTTCACGCCATTGTTATACAATTGTGAAGGAGTACAGGCTGGCAAAGAAGAATCTGCCGCTATTTGGATCAGTTCATAGCTTGAGGCAAAAATTCCAGTGTTATATTTTACACCTGAAAATCCAGCGCTTTCGACTCCGTTTTTGACGTAACGCATACCAAAGTTACCCGTCAAGTCACCGTCTAAAAATTCGAAGTTGAGTTTAAGATAGAGAGCTTGATGCTCAAGTTCAATTTGACGATCGTTCGATAAATCTGGTCTTGTCCGTACGTCTCGGTTAGCAAATAAAGTGTCAAGAACTGCCGCGCCGTCTATTGTATACCAACCATCCGTTGCATTGTCTCTCGCGTAGCCTAAATTAGATAAGAAATTATCTCCGAAGGGTGTTTGACCTCGCGTGACAGTTGAAAGTTGAACAGACGAAATACCGACACCTAGGCTAGGGTTGTTGTCGCCTTCTGGCACCCATGGTTGCGGTACGTTGTCAAAAAAGTTGTTTTGGTTAAACACTTCTTTGTTGCGTTTTTCGTATTTTGCACCAAATTCTATCGTCGAGATCGGCCCCCAATCCGTGAAATAGTCAAAGTCTACAAAGACTTGTTTTTGTTCATCGCTTAAATCGCGGTCGCGGGTGTTGACCTGTTGTAAATGTGTTGATGCTAAATCATCTGGGTTAAAGCCGGTTGTGGTAGAATTGTCTGCATTATCTTCCCCTTCTGCGCCTGTTTGCCCAGGACCAAAATCGACTAAACCGCTACCAAACCGAGCGAGACATCGTCCCGAAGTACAGTCATAACCGACAGGTTCAAGCGTTTCAATTGGCAAATTTTCTAAGAGCGTGTCGTTAACATGAACAAAGTTATTGGTATTGATAAAGGTATAGTAGTCATCGTCTGCCACGGTCTTCGCATAGCCTGCAACAATACTCATTTGTAAATCTTCGGTGATTTCTTGATTGAGGTTTAGGCTAAATATGCGGTTGGTAGTTTGAACACCTGACTCCAGTTGCGCGATTCTGCCTCTTGCAGAGCGAGACAACACTTTTTCAAACAATTGATTAGTCGGATTGTAAATCAACCAAGGATCATCGGTCGTTACCAAAGGATCATCAGCCGTATATTGTGATTGCGGACCTAAGAGCCGAAAAGAGTTTTGATCCTCTACTAAAAATTGATCAGAAACCGTAAAGTCGAGTATTAGTTCAGTTTTGTCGCTGGGACGCCATTGTATAGCAGTGGTAAACCCTTCACGTTCTAAGTCGTTAACAAAGAGAGCATAGCCATTTTGGCCGTTAACATATCCGGTAATTGGCCCCGTTAATACTTCTCCAGTGTTGGCATCTAATGCAGTATCAAAGGTTTTGACATCATAGTTATTAGTAAAAAACTGGTCTTTGCGATAAGCCTGAGTTTCTGAAAAAGCAGTAATATAAAATCCTAAAGAATCGTCCAAGAACTTTTTAGAAAACGAACCCGAAATTTTATAATCGCTTTCATCTACAAAATCGCTGTATCGTCCTTGAATTTCTAGTACTCTTCTATCTTCGCTGACATCTAAAGGCCTAATGGTGGTTAAAAGCACTGATGCACCAAGTGAACCTTCATTTTGATCCGCTGCAGCAGTTTTAAATACTTGAATTGAATTTAATATGTCTGAAGAGTACGCGCTCAAATCCACGGTTTGGTTTTCAGTGCTACTAGTCAGAGTGATACCATTTAAGCTGATTATATTTAAGTCGGGGCTGGCGCCACGAATGGTTACAGTGGTAGAGTCGCCTCCATCTTCAGCGCCACCGCCGCGTTGGATAGATACACCGGTTATGCGTTGTAGCGCTTCACCAATGTCTTGGTCGGCCGATTTACCAATATCTTCAGCGAATATAGAATCACTTACACCGGCAGTCAAACGCTTGTTATTTACTGAGCGAAGCAAGCTGCCTTTGAATCCACGCACTTCGATTTTTTCAATTTCCTCTTCGTCGTTGGAACTCTCTTGTGCGTATGCAAGTCCAGAGTTCAATGAAGCGAGCGTAACCGACACAGCCATAGCAATCGGACTAAATTTTAAACATGCTTTCATGTTATTTCCTTTTGTTGTTGAGTGTGTGTGTGTTTACTCAAACGACAACTTTTGGTAACGAATAACAATCAAATTACTAAAAATGAATGGGCTTTATATTTAAACTAACTTTTTTGTATTTGAAAATCAACAAGATGTTTAAAAAATGTAATAAAAAAGTGATATTTCTGTGATAAAAGTAGAAGGTGAGCGTTAATTTTTAAATGCATAATAAGTAAACGCGGTATATATAAAGATTATAGGGATCACGATCAC
>CAYURD010000156.1:0-7132 GCA_964446865.1 uncultured Glaciecola sp. | reverse complement strand
AACGCAAGTGTTCAAAAACTGCTCAAACAAACACTTTTACCTAAAAGATTATCAAAAAATGCCGTTAACGAGCTAACAAACAAAAAGTTGCGTTTTTCTACCATGTTGAAAGCTTTAAAATACACAAAAACGTAAACTAAGATCTGCATCAAATTGCTGTTAATTAAGACATTAGATGTAAGTAAGAGTTGTTAACAGGCTATTTACGGTTATAATCACGCGGTTATCAATAAACCAAGTCATACCTCTTATTAGCAGGAGAACATCGTGAAGGTAAAAGCTTTAATCGCAGTTTTAGTCGCAAGTTGTTGTTTTATCGCAGGAACTATCGCGCAAGAAGAAAATAGTGAATTAATCGATAGAATTAAACCTGTCGGTAAAGTACAAATTGCTGGAGCAGCGCCAGCAGGTGCGGCGGCAGCAGCGGGCCCACGCACAGGTAAAGAAATTTACAGCGCTGCATGTACTGCATGTCACGCGGTTGGTGTACTTGGTGCGCCAAAAACGCAAATTGCCGCCGACTGGCAACCTCGTCTTGACGAGAAAGGATATGACCAAGTTTGGCAAAACGCGCTAAATGGTATTGGTGCAATGCCGCCCATGGGAACATGTGGCGACTGCTCTGACGACGATATCAAAGCAGCAATAGACTATATGATTGAAGGGATTTAAAGCCTAAAGAGCTTTCCCCAAATCACCAATAAGTGGATTTTTTGATTTATGCAAGATGGCGCGAAAATTGGTGACTTAACTGAAGAAGAGTTGAGGGCATTAGTCCCTCAACTACAAAGTTTGACTGAAAAGTACAAACGCTCTGAACGCATTCAAAAAGCCCTATACCAAATAAGTGAGCTCTCAAGCTCGGTCGAAAACTTTGATAATCTCTACAGTGAATTCCACAATATCGTGTCTAGCTTTATGCAAGCCGATAACTTTTTTGTTGCCTATTACGAATTAAACGAAGACAAAATACAATTTGCCTACTTTGTTGACGAACTTGACGAAGAAACCGTGCAAACCATTTCGTATGAAAAAGTCAAAAGCGGCATTACCGCACAAATATTACGATCAGGCGAAAGCTTAGTCGTCACCAAAGAAAACCTTAGCGACCTACAAAAGCAGCACGGTTTTGAAATATTAGGTACACCGCCCGTTGATTTAATTGGCGTCCCCATTATTAGAGATGGCCAAGTAATTGGTGCGATGGTCGTGCAAAGCTATACCGAAAGTGTGCGCTACAACGCCCACGATCTCGAAATTCTAGTATTTATGTCGCAGCACATAGTAACCGCACGCGACCGCGTTATTCAGCGCGACCTTACCGAATCGATTATTGAAGAGCGCACCGCGCAGCTTCGTCATACCAACGAAACGCTAGAAGCCGAAATTAAAGAACGCGCTCGCATGGAAAATCTGCAAAAAGCGCTCTTTCAAATATCGGAGCTATCGACCACGTCTGATGGTAATATCATCGAGTTTTATACCAAACTTCATAATATTCTTAAGCAGCTCATTAATGCTCAAAACTGCTATATCGCCATACTTAACGACGATAAAACGCAGTTACAATTCCCCTATTTTGTGGGCCGTGATGGCGATTTTCATAGCACTCGCGACCTCACTCACGGGCTAACCGAATATGTCATTCGCAGCAACCAAGCTACGCTTGTCGATAGCCGTAAAATATACGAATTAGTCGATAGCAACGAAGTGGAGCGAAAATTTGTTATCCGTATGATTGAAGAAGGCAATTCGTGGATGGGCGCACCGCTAGAAGTCGACGGCGACGTTAAAGGCGTGATAGCTATTCAAACCTATGGTGAAGGTGACGACTATGAAGACAAAGACTTAGAAGTATTACAGTTTGTCTCTCGGCATATTTCGGTCGCTATTGAACGCCGCGCCGCCGCGAACGAATTAATTAAATACAACCAGCAGTTAAGCGACAAAGTGCTCGAGCGTACCAATGAGTTAAACAAGACTAACCAATCTTTAAAAAAGCAAATTGAACAGCGCAAAGAAGTTGAGCTTAAACTCATACACGACGCACACCACGACAGTCTCACTAACTTACCCAACAGAGTGATGTTCAATAGTCGGCTCGAATTAGCTATTGCCAGTAAAGCTCGGTATAAATCACACAAGTATGCCCTGCTGTTTATAGATTTGGATAGGTTTAAAACCATCAACGATACTCTTGGCCATCAAGCCGGCGATGAATTTTTAATAGAAGCTTCAAGACGCATAGGCGTGTGCAAACGCAATCACGACCTACTTGCACGCCTGGGCGGCGACGAATTTGTGGTATTGGTCGATAATTTTCACAATATGCGCGATGTCGAAAATGTCGCGCAGCGTATTGTAGATTCCATTAGTGCGGGTTTTGTCATCGAAGAAAAAGAAGTATTTTCTGGTGCCAGCATCGGCATAGCTGAAATCACCTCACAATACACCCAAGCCGACGACGTATTACGCGATGCCGATGCGGCAATGTACCAAGCTAAAAACCTAGGTCGCAACCGATACGTGCTGTTCGACATGAGTATGCGAAATCAGTTAATGGAAGAAATTGACGACGAGCGTTCTTTTCGCAAAGCTTTTGAAGCAGGTGAGTTTGTTTATTCACTACAAGCGATCAAAAACTTGCACGATGAGTCGGTGCTGTTTCATCAATGCGATGTAAGTTGGCCTAATCATCCAAAATGCAAAAGCCAAGAGAGCTTTTGGCAACTGGCAGACAAATGCGGGCTTACCTACGCGGTAAACAAGCAGCTAATGGAGCAGTCATTTAGAATGCTTCACGCATGGCGTTTAGACGCCGACTATAAAACCCAAAAAATTGGCTTAAGCTTATCGGTAGAACACTTACTGCAAAAATCCTCGTTTGAAGATTTGGTCTCGCAAATTGAAGCGAATGAGATTTTTAGTGAACTCTTGGTCATAGAGCTATCTGAACAAGCCCTCACCCGCTTTACCAAATATTTACCCGCCATGCTCAGCAAACTCCAATCACTTGGCGTCACGCTGGTATTAGACAACTTTGGCAGTCACTCTGGCTCGCTTAATCATCTATTCAAATACGATTTTGACTATATTAAGCTTAACGACAACCTAGTGAATTCGTTTGGCATGTCTGACAAATATCATCGCTTGGTTCGCTCTATTATTTTAATTGCTGATGAAATGGGCATGGGCGTCATTGGCGATGGCGTGCACGACGATATGATTTTACAAGAACTGATTGAAGTTGGCTGTCACTTTGGGCAAGGCCAAGAATTAGCCAAGCCAGAGTTAGTTAAATAAACTAATCATCAAACAAGCTTTTTAGCGCCGCTATTCCTTTGGCAGTCTTCGCTTTTTTCTCTTCTGGTGTATCTTCTTTTTTCTGCCATTCCCATTCTAAATCGTCGCTAGGTAATTCGTACAAAAAGCGTGATGGTGTTGGCTCAATAAATTCACCGTTTTGACGACGCTCACGCGCAATCGTGAAGTAAAGCTGCTCTTGTGCACGGGTAATACCCACATAAGCTAAGCGTCTTTCTTCGTCTATGTTGTCTTCGTCTATACTGCCTTGATGCGGCAACAATCCCTCTTCAACGCCCACCATAAACACATAAGGAAACTCAAGGCCTTTAGAGGCATGCAGTGTCATTAACTGTACTTGCTCGGCGTCGCTGTCTTCTTCGCCGCGTTCCATCATGTCTCGAAGTGTTAAGCGCTGCACAACTTCGGCAAGTGTCATCGGCGGGTTAAGGGCGTCGCCTTTAATCAGGTCTTGCACCCATCCAAATAAGGTCGAGACGTTGTTCATTGCCATTTCAGCCGCTTTTGGATTCGCTGATTGTGCGTATAAAAACTCTTCATATTGAAGCGATTTGATAAAGTCTCGCATTACCGCGCCAGTGTCACCACGAGTGGCATTGTCGCTAGTCATCACAATCAGTTTTGAAAAGGCACTTACGCCATCGGCCGATTTAGCGCCCAACACTGAGGCAATTTGAGGATGACACATAGCTTCAAACATACCAATATTATTCACATTGGCAAATTCGCCTATTTTGGCTAATGTCGCCCGCCCAATACCTCTTGGTGGCGTGTTGATAATTCTTAAAAGCGCGTTGTCATCGTCTTGATTAGTCAAAATACGCAAGTAAGCCATAATATCTTTCACTTCGGCGCGCCCAAAAAACGACATGCCGCCACTAATTTTATACGGAATACGGTTTTTCATGAGCACTTTTTCAAACAAGCGCGATTGGTGGTTTCCGCGGTATAATATGGCGTAATCACTATACGAGGTATCATTCATAAACCGATGAGCCATTAGCTCTGCAATCACCTTATCTGCTTCATTTTCTTCGTTTTTGGCCACCAACACTTTTAACTTATCGCCTTGCGGCATTTCTGAAAACAATCGTTTATCAAACAAATGTGGATTGTTTTGGATAAGGATATTCGCACTGTGCAAAATGCGCTGGCAACTTCGGTAATTTTGCTCAAGCTTCACCAGTTTTAATGACGGATAATCGCTTTTTAGTAGGCTCAAATTTTTTGGCTGTGCACCACGCCACGAGTAAATAGACTGATCATCATCGCCTACCACCGTAAATCGGGCTCGTTCGCCCACCAATAGCTTGACTAACTGATATTGACTGGTGTTGGTATCTTGATACTCATCCACTAATAAGTAACGGATAGTCGTTTGCCATTTTTCCCGTATGTGCTGATGTTGCGACAGCAATAATGTGGGTAAAAGAATAAGATCATCAAAATCAAGCGCGTTATACGCTTTCATATGGCGCGCGTACTCTTGATAATACCCGGCATGCTCGGCCTCTATGCCCGTGCTTTTGCCATACTTTTGCATGGCGGCGTCGGGCATAATAAGTTCGTTCTTCCAATTTGAAATGGTGCTTTGCAGATGCCTTAAGTCGTCTTTGTCGCCGTCGTACTGCTCTTGGGTGAGGTCGTTTAACAGTGCATAGCTGTCTTTATCGTCAAACAACGAAAAGCCAGCTTTATAGCCTAGAGTGGTGACATGTTTTTTAATAATGTTTAAACCCATGGTATGAAAGGTAGAGACTTTTAAACCTCTTGAGGCCTTTTTACCCAAGGTTTGTGACACCCGCTCTTTCATCTCGCGCGCTGCTTTATTCGTAAATGTAACGGCAGCAATTTGCGAGGGTTTGTACTGACACTCGTTAACTAAATAAGCGATTTTATTGGTAATGACGCGCGTTTTACCACTGCCCGCACCCGCGAGCACCAAGCAAGGGCCACTTATATATTCAACCGCGGCTTGTTGGGCGGGGTTTAACTTCATACTGCTAGTATATCCTTTTTATTGTATACAGTGCGCGTTCACGATTTATGCCTTTCGCTTTGATAGCTAATGAATTAGCCACTAAATGAGTAAGTGAATTTGCGCAAGGTAAACACCAGAAACAAATTATAACAAAACAAGTTCAAATGGGCGTGTTTTCTTTTGCTTATACCGCTACACTAGTAGTCATAAATCAGCATTAAATATGTATTTATAAAATATATGTACACTATTCATTTATACAAAGAGGCTTAGTTATGCTTGACCCCAAAAAACTTGAAGAAATAGCAAAAAACATCTCGAATGCTATCCCACCCGGTGTGAAAAAAATGGCGGGCGAAACAGAAGAAAAAGTTAAACAGGTACTTCAGTCTCAATTAACCAAACTAGACTTTGTGAGTCGCGAAGAATTTGACGTACAAAGCCAAGTGTTAATTAGAACACGCGAAAAGCTTGAAGCATTAGAAGCACGCATTGCCGCGCTTGAGCCTGAAAAAACTGACGGTGAATAAGAAACATCCAAAAACCCACCAATTAAGTAAAAAAGCAGGTTAGTAAACATATAAAAATCACCTCAGCCATGCTGAATCAAGGAAATAATAATATGATCAAACCATTACTTTTAGGCGCTGCAAGCGCACTTATGCTGTTAAGCAGTAATATTGCCTTTGCCGACCATCATGGCAGCGCAAAAGCGGCCATCGAAAAAGCAGTTAAAAATAGCGATGTAAGAACAGCTCGCGACATGGAGCGCGACCAGTTTCGTAATCCGACCGAAACATTAATGTTTTTTGGCATCAAGCCAAATATGACCATTGCCGAAGTAGGCCCCGGTAGCGGTTGGTACACGCGTATTTTAGCTCCATTAGTGGCAGAAAAAGGCAAATATATCGCACTTAATGGCGCACCTGCGCAAGGCGAACGCTATGAGCGTGGCATGCAATGGCGTGAGTCATTTATTGATCGCGAAAGTGGATTGTTTGGCACACATGCAATAGCTCGCTTTTTAAACCAAAGCGTTCCTTTTGCGGCGCCAAATAGCGTTGATGCTGTATTAGTATTTAGAGGCATGCACGGGCGCATTGCTCGCGGTGGCGCAAAAGAGTTATTGGCTGAATCGTTCGCAACCTTAAAGCCTGGCGGCGTGTTGGGTATTGTTCAGCACAGAGAACGTCCAGATTCAGACAACGATGCCACTAAAAACATGCGTGGCTATGTTAAAGAAAGCCTAATGATTGAAATGGCTGAAGCTGCAGGATTTGTGCTTGAAGCAAAAAGCGAAATCAATGCCAATCCAAAAGATACAGCCGAATGGGAACGCGGCGTTTGGGCCCTACAAGCCAGCTCACCTATTGCGGAGAAAAGCGAGCAGAACCAGAAAATTGGTGAGTCTGACCGTATGACGCTTAAGTTTGTTAAGCCTGCGGCTTAGTTATACCCCCGTGACACTTCCTCGTCATTCCCGATAACCTCCATCGTCGTTCCCGCGCAGGCGGGAACCTTCTTTGAACTCACCATATCGTAAATCCCGAGACATCGGGAACTTCCGTGGAACTAACAACATCGTCATTCCCGAAACATCGGGAACCTCGTTGGAACTCACTACTTCGTCATTCCCACGACATTGGGAAACTCCTTGGAACTCACAACATCGTCATTCCCGAGACATCGGGAATCTCCTTGGAACATGGCAAACACAAATAAGTACTTGTTTATTATAGATTTAATGCTGATTGTACGAGGTTCCAGCCTGCGCGTAATACTGTTCGGTTAAGCCAAAACCCCGTCATTCCCGCGAAGGCGGGAACC
>CAYURD010000155.1:0-7261 GCA_964446865.1 uncultured Glaciecola sp. | reverse complement strand
GCGCTTTCAACTCGTATGCTTCTTGCTTACAAATTAAAGATAGGATAACCAAAATGAAAACCCAAACTATCAATATGTTTACTAAAGTCAGTCTAGCGCTATCTGCTATAGCCATATTATCCGCCTGCCAACCAAAACCAGAGGATCCAGCCATGCCAGAAAGCGAATCTGCCAAGCTCACATACCCGGTGACGCAAAAAGGCGAAGTCGTTGATACTTACTTTGGCGAAGACGTGCCTGACCCTTACCGCTGGTTAGAAGATGATACCAGTGCAGAAACAGCACAATGGGTGGCCTCACAAAACCAACTTACACAAAGTGTTTTAGCCGATATTCCTTATCGTGATGAGATTGGTAAAGTCGTTAAAAACTTACTAGATTACGAACGCGTGTCTGCACCATTTAAAGAGGGTGACTACACTTACTTTAGTAAAAATGACGGCCTGCAAAATCAAAGTGTTATTTATCGTCAAAAAGGCGATGGCGACGTGGAAGTATTTATTGACCCTAACAAGTTTAGTGAAGATGGGACGGTATCACTCGCTGGCTTGGCATTTTCAGAAGACGGTTCAATGGCCTCGTATTTTACCTCTACCGGTGGCAGTGACTGGCGAGAAATGATTATTATTGACACAAACACCATGGAACAAATAGGTGATACTCTGCAAAACATTAAATTTAGTGGCATGCAGTGGTATAAAAATGAAGGTATTTATTACTCTAGCTACGATAAACCTGAAGGCTCTGAACTAAGCGAAAAAACAGACCAACATAAGCTTTACTATCATAAAATTGGCACTAAGCAGGTAGATGACGCAAAGGTTTTTGGTCATACCGATGCTGAAAAACATCGCTATGTAGGTGCTAGTGTGAGTGAAGATAACCGATATTTGATGGTGTCTGCAGCTAATTCAACATCAGGTAATAGAGCTTTCTTAAAAGACCTGAGTAAAGAGAATGCGCAGTGGCAAACTGTCAAACAAGACATCACTTCTGACGTTTACATGATTACCAGCAAAGACGATAAACTATTTTTAGTCACAAACGAAAATGCGCCAAATATGAAAATCGTGGTGGCTGATGCCAGTAACCCTGATGTAAGTAATTGGCAAGATTTAATCCCCGAAACTGAAAACGTACTATCACCTAGCACTGCCGGTGGTTTTATATTTGCTGAGTATATGGTTGATGCCGTTTCTAAAGTCTATCAATACACTCTAGACGGTGAGCAGTTGCGAACAATAGAGTTACCAAGCGTAGGTAATGCCGGCGGTTTTAGTGGAAAAGAAACCGATACCGATGTTTTCTATACTTTTAGCAATTACTTTACGCCAACAACTATTTATTCTTTAAACACTGAGTCAGGTGCTTCAGTCGTGTTCAACAAACCTAAATCAAAATTTGATGGCAGCCAATATGTGTCTAAACAAGTGTTTTATAGCTCAAAAGACGGTACTAAAGTGCCTATGATTATTACTCACCATAAAGATACAACACTCAACGGCAAAAACCCGACCATACTATATGGATATGGCGGTTTTAACGTAAGTTTGCAGCCACGTTTTAGTTCAACCGTAGCAGCATGGTTAGAGCTTGGTGGTGTTTATGCTGTGCCCAATATCAGAGGCGGCGGAGAGTATGGTAAAGCATGGCACAAAGCTGGCACTCAAATGAGTAAACAAAATGTGTTTGATGATTTTATTGCTGCGGCTGAATACTTAATTTCTGAAAATTATACAAGCAGTGACTATTTGGCATTGCGTGGCGGTTCAAACGGCGGCTTATTAGTTGGCGCAGTCATGACTCAGCGGCCTGAGTTAGCTAAGGTTGCATTGCCTGCCGTCGGCGTACTTGATATGTTGCGCTATCACACCTTTACCGCTGGTGCAGGTTGGGCATACGATTATGGTACGTCTGAACAAAGCGAAGAAATGTTCCAATATTTGAAAGCTTATTCACCGGTACATAACGTTAATGCTGACACTGAGTATCCGGCAACCATGATCACCACGGCCGATCGCGATGACAGAGTGGTACCGGCACATTCTTATAAGTTTGCCGCCATGCTTCAGCAATATCAGTCGGGCGACAATCCGACTCTTATTCGTATTGAAACCGACGCTGGTCACGGTGCAGGCACTCCAATAAGTAAAACAATAGAGCAGTTTGCTGATATTTATGGCTTTACGCTTTATAACATGGGCATTTTGTCACTTGACCAAATGGGTCAGCAGTAATCACTGTGCTTTGTACGAAGGGCTTTTGCTCTTCGTACTACGTTTTATAACCGATAAATATTAAGATTTGTTGGGTAAAAGAAATGTCAAACCTGTGTACCAGCCTAGTAAAGCGACGGTGCCATGCGTCTCTTGATTAAATTGTTGCTGCCTGGCGCGACCACTGGTTTTACTGATGAAATTAGCCGCAAATTCACTTCCCCATTTATAGTTAGTTTTACCTATTTCGCCTAAATGCTCATTATTTGCAAACGCGAAAAAAACGTTTGATGTGTGCGACGCGCTATTAAGATTTTGAGGGATAGTACGATTCAAGTAATTATCATCCCAAAGTGCAGTAGGGTCGATAATTAAATAATCACTAAATACTGAAGACGAATGCAGCAAGGCGTAACTTGCAAACAAGCCGCCAAATGATTCACCTACTAGGACTTTTTGATGAGATGTTCTGTACTTCGAATTTATAGTGGGTATGAGCTCATTCTTTAGAAACCTTGAAAAGGTATGGGCTTGCCCGGTCTGCTCAAAACTGTCTAATACGCGCCCCTTAAATGTCCATTCTTTAAGTACTGAAGGCGTTAAGTCTCTTGACCTATTTGTGTTAGGGATGGCAATAACAATCGCCTGCTCAACTTGGTTTTCAAGCGTGCCAGTGCTTAAGGCTTCAAGCACACCGACAAAGCCTTTGAAACGATGAACATCACCATCGAGAAGATAGATTACCGGATAATTCCTATCGCTCGTTTCATAAGATGGCGGTAAGTAAACCATGTAAGGTCTTTTTTCTTTTAATATGGCTGAGCTAATCGAATCGCTTGCGCCCAGTTGCACTGGGCTAGATGCAAAAGCGTTGGTGATAAACATAAACAAGAAAAAGGCGCTGCTTAGCTGTTTCATTTATTCGTTTTCCTTGAGTAGTTTGTCATACTGCATGAATCGAACTCGCAGACAATCAAACTAATTATTGGCAGATGTGTCGATTAAATCATCCCATTTATGCCGAGCTCTGGGTAATTTCACATCATATATGAGATTCAGTTTTTGTAGAAATACAATACACCACCATGCAGGGTCCCATTGCCCTTTTTCTAAACCGATTTTTGCAGACTCCGGAAAAGCATGGTGGTTGTTATGCCAGCATTCGCCATAAGTGATAAGACCCAAACCTGAAAGGTTAGAGGCTTGAACCGCAGCACCTTTTACTTTCCATTTCTGCTTGCCTGGATTATGGCAAAAATAGGTAATCGTCCAATGTCCTATTACGCTAACCGATATTCTGACAAATATGCCCCAAACCACAAACGACCAGCCACCTAAAGCATATAAAATGATAGCTAAGGGGATTTGATGCCATCGCCATGTTTTTTCGCAAAACACTAAAAAATTATCATCCTTAAGCTGGCTTTCTATTTCGATGACAGGTGGCTTTTCGAAAACGAACTTACAGCTCAGTTGCCACCATAAATCTTTAAGATATGAGCGTTTGTGAGAGAAGAAATCATGGCAGTTTTCTTTTCGCTGCGCCCAATCACGTAAATCATGAATTCTAATGATACCGAAAGGGCCCGACAAACCCACCAAAACGCCGATGTAAATGAGCGTTCTTCTGACTAGTTTATTTGCTTTAAACGTTCGGTGGATCATCATGCGATGCATGCCAACGCTGTGGCCTATCAGCAGTGTTGTGTAACTTAAAAAGACGAATATTAAGAAAGCGTTTGCTGTAAAAGTTAATGGTCCTAAAATAAGTGCGACTGATATGCACAGAAAATTCCAGCCAAGCTTTGGATAATCGTATTTGATTTTACCAGCTAATGGGGAAGGCGAATCAAAGATAACTCTCTCAACAGGTCGCATCATTAGTTGGTCTCCCAGCTTTAAACGAGTGATCGTGAGTATTCATTTTCCAATAGGTCCTTCTATAGGAGACTGTATTTATTTTTTCAGACGAAAACTAATCTGCATATCCCCAGGGCGTCACGGGCAAGTCGACAGGTCTAGTCAAATCAAACTCGACTCTAAACTCTCTTCCTTGGCGTATTAGGCGATAAACAAACTTGTTGGGATACGCATACATTTGCCATGTGTTTCCATTTGACTGCGGGAAACCAAGTTTGACAAATAGCTCTTTTGAATATTGATCAGCGGGGAATGACTGCACATTATCGTGCCCAGCATCAAGCGTGTGTCCGCCATACATCGTCAACTCGTCATCACTGCCATCTTTTTTGCGATGGTCGTGCTTTAAACTTAAACCACTGCCAGTTTTGGTGATTATCCATGTGCGCGATGCATCATCACCCACATGAAAAGGTACTTGTAGCTGTTGATCGGTGCAAGCTCTTACATGCATGACTAGTTTATTATCAAAAGCAGGGCTAGGGTCATTATCAAACACAACTTTTCCTTCAAATGCTTTCCCGCAATGACGACCAATTAGCTCAAAAAACGCATCATGAGTAGGAATTGACACCAAAGGGGCGGGGCGAGATTTGGCATGACTTGTTGGTGTAAGTATCACCATCACGATTAATAAGAAAGCAGAACTCAACGATAAAACAGGGCGCATATAAAATTCTCAGTTATTATTTTGATGGTATTAATATACGCATAAATAGCTGCAATACCAGCATGATCAAATACTTGCGCCAATAAAAAAAGCGCTTGTTACGCATTTATCAGAAAAGTGCAGTCTAATTGGCATCAATATTCGTAATTGATATGTGTAATTGATTTTTAATAGGAAAATATCGGTGGCTTATCTGTTGACTCGTTTTTTTAGATTATCTGTTCCTGCAACTATGACAGCAGCGATTTTGCTAAGCGCTTTTATGCCGACTTTCGCCTTAGCACAAGGGACAGACGATAAAAGTAACACTGACCCCCTTTTAGATTCGCCAGATCGCGACTTTACCGGATTTGAAGCACCCACCGAGGCCCAGCCTTTGTGGGAGTTTGGTGTTGGCGGTGGTTTAGGTGAAACAGCTAATTATCCAAGCTCGAGCGAACGAAACTTTATTGCTTTAGCGGCGCCTTATATCGTTTACCGCGGCGACGTGTTTAGAGTCGGGGGTGGCGGTGGCGCTAGGGCGGTTGTTGTTGAAGAGAAAGATTTTGAAGTCGACTTGTCATTTGGTGGCGCATTTTCAGCTGATAGCGATGACAACACGGTGCGAGAAGGCATGCCGGAACTCGATTTTTTGTTTGAAGTAGGTCCGCAGTTTGTTTATAAGGTCAAATCTTATGACTTTGATAACGGTGGTAAAGGGAGACTAAACGCGCGGTTGCAAACACGTGCCGTTTTCTCAACTGACTTTTCGGGGATAGATTCTCGTGGTTATGTCATTGAACCAGAGCTTTCGTATCAACAGCGTGGTGTGTTATTTGAAAAAACCGCTTTGAACATGTCGTTTAGCATGACTTACGCCACTGAAGAGTTACAAGATTATTTTTATGAGGTAGACCAAGCGTTTGTGACCGATAATCGCGCTGCATTTGATGCAGAAGGTGGCTATTTAGGTTCACGTGCTTCTTTGGGTATTTCGTTTCCGGTGAGTGAAAATATTCGTGGGTTTTTGGGTGGTTCGGTTAATTTTCATGCAGGTGCGGCAAACGAAGATAGCCCTTTATTCGAAGATGACGTAACCTACAGTTTTGCCTTAGGCTTTGTATGGCGATTATATGAAAGTGATGCAAAAGCCAAGTGGTAGCCTTTACAAAAGCGATAAGTACCATGAACAAGGACTTTGTCCTCGACAGTTTTGATAAGCAAACATTTTTGCGTGATTTTTGGCAGCAAAAACCGTGTTTGCTTAAGCAATTTATGCCTGATTTTACCGATCCTATCGATGAGCATGATCTTGCTGGACTTGCACAAGAGAGTGGGGTCGATAGTCGCATTGTATCTTTTCAAACATCTGAAGCGGAATCTGAAATCGAAGCTGTTGAGACTCAAAAAACAACACCAGCGCAACCAGCTGGGCAATGGACTGTGACACAAGGTCCATTTGATGAATTTGAAAGCGTATGCAAAGGAAGCTGGAGCTTATTAGTACAAGGTGTCGATAGATACATTGGCGAAGTCAGCGAGTTGGCTAACAAAGTAGATTTTCTGCCTAACTGGCGTTTTGATGATGTGATGGTGAGTTTTTCGACCGCCAATGCAGGGGTAGGGGCGCACATTGATGAATATGATGTCTTTATTGTGCAAGGGCGCGGCCGACGACGGTGGCAAGTCGGTTTACCCGCTGGTGTTACCCAACACGAATCAAACGCTGACAAGAGTGCGATACAAGCGCAATTTAACACGCTAGTGCCACATCCATTACTCAAACAAATAGAGAGCTTTGATGCGGTCATAGACTATGAGCTTGAACCTGGTGATGCGATTTATATACCGCCTAAGCACCCGCACAAAGGCATAGCGCTTGAAGAATGTCTTAACTATTCTCTTGGTTTTAGAGCACCTACCAACCTTGAAGTGTTAACCGGCATGCTTGATGAAAGCGACGAACTTCGAGAGATACAAACGCGCTACAGCGACCCAGACATTTCACTATTACGAAGTAAAGGCTTACGTAAATCTGAGATTAGTGAAGGAGAGCTAAATAAAGTAAAACAAGATCTTCAATCCCTGCTAGATTCAGAACAAGCGACCCATATGCTATTACAGTATTTGTCACGTCAAGAGCTTCCCACTGCCGAGCAATTAGATATAGCACCTTACAAAGTATCTGAAGTGAATCAGATGATTCAAGATCGTACGTTATTTGAATTGATGCCTGGTGTGAAACCGATATATCTTGAGCAAAAAGACGAGCAAGATGCGTATTTTTGTTTTTACATTGATGGTGTTGAGTATACGGTGACTGCTGAGTTGAGAGAGTCTGTTGTGTCATTACTTAACGGGTTTCCTGAAGAGGTGGGAGGTTCTGGCCTTCGCCAGAATGACGGGTTAGGTCACCAAAATGACGGATTAGGTCAGCAAAATGATGGGTTAGGTCACCAAAATGATGGGTTAGGTC
>CAYURD010000154.1:0-7274 GCA_964446865.1 uncultured Glaciecola sp. | reverse complement strand
ACTTGCCACTATGCCTGTTTGTTAGGTGCATGCTGTGGCAAGTATCTTTGCAATGTAAGCGCTTTTAACGAAGTGACTAAATTATTAAGCTTTTTACTAAGCGTTCTCTATTACGCTTTTTTAGCTTTTTTCACTTCAGACACAGTTGCCGCTTTACGTTTGCTGCCGCCCATTTTTTGCTTAAGGGCTGCTAATTCATCTTCGATTTTAGCATCACCTTCAAGGTTAGCGAACTCATCTTTTAGCGAACGTTTACCTACATCATAAGACTCGACTTGCGACTCTAAGTCATCAATTTTACGTTCAAATTGTTCAAAGCGGCCCATTGCATTATCAACCGTAGCTGAATCTAAGCGCTTTTTTACTTCTAAACGCGAACTTACTGTCTTTTGACGCATAATAATGGTCTTTTGACGGTTTTTAGCATCTGCTAGCTTCTCTTGCAGTTGACCTGTTTCGCTTTGCAGCTTAGAAAGCTCGTTTTCTATCAATTCAAGCTCTGCGCTTAATGTAGCTGCGGCTTCAGACGCTTTTTGTCTCTCTTGCAAGGCAGCTCGTGCTAGGTCTTCTCTGTTCTTGCTAAGGGCTAACTCAGCTTTTGCTTCCCAATCCGTCGCTTCCTGCGTTTGCTTATTGATTTGGTGCACAACGTCTTTCTTGTTAGCGATGGTCTTCGCAGAAGCTGAGCGCACTTCTACAAGTGTATCTTCCATCTCTTGAATGATTAAACGAACCATTTTCTCTGGATCTTCTGCTTTGTCTAATAAAGAGTTGATATTCGAGTTAATGATATCGGTAAAGCGTGAAAAAATTCCCATGGTATAATACCCCTTTGGTTTAGTGCTACTGTTTAGCAATCAATGACTAATCGGTTGATAAATCATAATTTGTTTAATTACTGTCTTGGTAACACTATATTCAATATGCTTGCCAACTTTGAAAAGCCAGTTAAACTATTGTTTTAATTGAATAACATTTATTTTTAAGATAATCGAGCAATTCTGACACTTTTAAAGTACACTAAGTTTTAGTGATTTTGACCAAAAATGTAATGAGTTTTTATGAGTATATTTAAGCAAAACGATAACCTTATTGGACAAGCCAATAGTTTTCTTGAAGTCCTTGAACAAATATCCCAAGTCGCCCCGCTCGACAAACCCGTTTTAGTGATAGGCGAACGCGGCACAGGTAAAGAACTGATTGCGGCACGCTTGCACTTTTTGTCTAAACGATGGGAACAAAACTACGTTAAGCTTAATTGCGCTGCGCTAAATGATAATCTATTAGAGTCTGAATTATTTGGGTATGAGGCCGGCGCATTTACAGGCGCCAGTAAACGCCGCGAAGGACGTTTTGAATATGCCCATGATGGCACATTGTTTTTAGATGAATTGGCCAACACATCAGCGCTAATCCAAGAAAAGCTGTTGCGAGTTATCGAATATGGCGAGTTTGAGCGTGTAGGCGGTACTCGCACCGTAAAAGTTGACGTGAGGTTAGTCGCCGCAACAAACGAAGATTTACCAAGTTTGGCTGAAGCAGGTGAATTTAGAGCTGACTTGTTAGATCGCTTAGCCTTTGATGTCATCACCATTCCCCCCTTACGTGAGCGTCAAGACGATATCATGATGCTAGCTGAGCACTTTGCGATTAATATGGCGCGTGAATTAGAACTAGAGCTCTTTTCTGGCTTTAGTAAAAAAGCGCGAGACTTACTTCTTGAATATGATTGGCCGGGCAATATTCGCGAACTTAAAAACGTTGTAGAGCGAGCGGTGTATAGAACCCCGCCAAACGTGCCTGTGCATGACATTGTGCTTGACCCATTTGAATCAAAATATCGACCAAGTAAGCGTATAAAAGCTAGAAGTACAGAAACGCCAACTCCGGCAATAGCTAGTACTGCCGGTGCCGAACAAGCCATAAGTGAAGCAACGTCGAGCGACGCATTGAGCGCATGGAATGAGGTATCAGCACCTGACGCGTTTACGTTTCCGATGGATTTAAAGCAAGCATCACAAGATTATGAAATCAATATGTTAAAACAAGCCTTAAAAGACTCGCAGTTTAACCAAAAAAAGACAGCAGAAAAGCTGTCACTGACCTATCATCAGTTAAGAGGCTATTTAAAAAAGTACAACCTCTTGGATAATGCCGAATCCGCTTAATATCTACTTGCTTTGCGCGCAGTCGCTTTTTACTAAATAGTCGCCGCGCACACTTGATATTAGACACCCGTTGTTTTACCTTTTAAGAAAATTCATGACATTTGCCGTATGAGCTTACAATTTACGACCTTACCGCAGCAAAACATCAGCTTAAGCGTGCTGTTGATGCGTATTGTTGTGATTTGTGTTTTATTAATTACATTAGCTTCTTGCTCTAAGCCAAGCTCAAAACACCCATCTCTTAAAAGCGCTATTACCTATTGTTCTGAAAGTAATCCCGCTTACTTTAATCCACAGCTAGATACATCAAGCACCACTGCCGATGCGTCTGCCCATCAAATTTATGACCGTTTATTAGAATTTAACCCCGAAAATGGTCGCATTGAACCTGGCCTTGCCAGTAGTTGGCTAGTGAGTAGCGACGGTCTTCGCTACACCTTTCAATTAAGACGAAAAGTGGCTTTTCATAGCACGGAATACTTTACGCCATCACGCACATTTAACGCCGATGACGTCATATTTAGCATCGATAGATGGCGAGTCGCCAGTCACCCGTATCATGATGTAAATGGGGGTATTTATCCCTATTTTGATAGCTTAGGGCTTGATCAAACCATCAAAGACGTTAAACGAATTAATGGCTACAGAGTAGAAATCACCTTATTTACACCCGACAGCTCATTCTTAGCTAATTTAGCCACCGATTTTGCCGTTATACTGTCGGCGGAATATGCCATGGCGCGTTTAAAAGAGGGACAACCGAGTAAAATCGATACCTTACCCATTGGCACCGGCCCTTATAAGTTCGTCAGGTATAAACAAAACCAGTACATCCGCTTTATACGCCATGCCGATTATTTTTTGCCCACACAAGGCAGCGAGCAGCTAATTTTTGACATTACCCCAAAATCGTCGCTTCGCATGGCTAAACTGATCACAAGTGAATGTGATGCGGTAGCGTTTCCTTCGCAAAGTGATCTTGCAGTTATCAGTGAAAGAGAAGATTTAGTCTTGCTCGAAAAACCCGGATTGAATGTTGGTTTTTGGGCATTCAACACAAGCAAAGCACCATTTGATAACGCAAAAGTAAGACAGGCCTTAGTGCTCGCGGTCGATAAAACGTCGTTGTTAGAAGCGGTATATCTTGGGCAAGCCACGCGCGCAAAAAGCATTGTGCCATCCGCATCATGGGCGTATCAGTCAAATGCTCGGGAGTTTGGGTACAATCCAGTACGCGCAAGAGAACTATTAGACGAAGCAGGTATGCCAAGTTCTTTCACCATGGACATTTGGGCAATGCCAGTACAGCGAGCCTATAACCCTAATGCGATGAAAATGGCTGAACTGATAAAAAGTTATTTAAAAGACATTGGTATTACCTTAAATATTGTGAGTTATGACTGGAATATTTTTAGAGAAAACCTAAAGCTTGGTATTCATGACAGCGTGCTAATTGGCTGGAATGCTGATAATGGCGACCCCGATAATTTTTATCGACCTTTACTTACATGTGACGCTATCCCGTCGGGCACTAATCGTGCGATGTGGTGTAACGAAACATACGACGAGATAATTCAACGTGCTTTATTAACCGATGATTTTGAAGAAAGAAAGATGTTGTATTGGCAAGCAAACGAATTAATCTTTACTGAAATGCCCTTAATGCCCATTGCCCATGCTTTTCAATATCAAGCAATTAGAGCCAACATAAATGGCATGCAAATAAACCCTTTTGGTGGGATACGCTTTGATAATGTGGAGCGCCAGCCATGATCAAGCTGTTTGTGCGCTATGTGAATTTAATGGTATTGACCATTTTGGCATTGTTAGTGCTCTCGTTTATGCTGCCTTATATGTTCCCAGGCGACTTACTGACTAATATTTCGGGCATTGTGCCGCAATCAGATGAACAACGAATCGCTTTAGAGCAAGCCTACAAGCTTGATCAAAGTATATTTATTCAGTTTCAATTGTATGTCGAGAATTTAATAGCAGGTAATTGGGGCGTGAGTAGCGTAACGCAGCTAGATTTACTTGGCGAGATTTCGGTGGCCTTCCCTGCAACCTTAGAGCTTGTGTTTTTTGCTTTGCTAGTCGCTACACTGGTAGGAATTCCCGTTGGTTTTTTAGCGGGCCTGAAACATCATAATCCGGTGGATTTTTCAGTCGTGACCTTTAGCATCGTTGGTTATTCGTTTCCGGTGTTTTGGCTTGCGCTTATTTTCATCATCCTATTCTGTTTGCAATTAGAGTGGCTGCCCATAAGTGGGCGCATAGATTTGCTCTTTGAAATACCACATAAAACGGGTTTTATATTTATTGATATTTGGTTGTCTGACATCCCTAACCCGCAAGCTGCTTATGCAGATGCGCTTAGGCATGGTACTTTACCGGTATTGTCTATCGCCGTTGTTACGACGGCGATATTTATACGATTTACGCGTCGCTCTATTATGGACGTGATGCAAAAAGCCTATATTATTGCGGCAAAATCGAGAGGCTTTACTCAGTGGCAAATATTTATTAAACACAGTTTTAAAAATGCGCTAATCCCCATACTGCCCATTTTAGCCTTACAAATATCCACTCTTTTTACCAACGCGATGATTATCGAAACCATATTCTCGTGGCCAGGCATTGGTAACTGGCTTATTCAAGCGATTGCACAGCAAGACTACTCAGCCATTAGAGCGGGCATGCTAGTGGTGGCTATTTTTGTTTTGACCTTAACCATTACGATTGAGTTTATTACGCGCGCAATCGACCCATCTAAGAGCGAGACAGCACGTGCAGCGGTTTGACTTATACCAAGAAGAGTTTCATCCATCGCCTCTGCAAAATATATGGGTCGAGTTCAAGCGCAGTCATTTAGCCGTTGTGGGATTGGTTGTCTTGTTGGTTTTTTTCGTGATTACTTTGTTAGCACCTGTATTAGTGCCATATGACCCTTACCTACAAAACACCAACACAATTTTGCTTCCTCCAGCGTGGGAAGGTAATGGCACAGTTTCACATATTTTGGGGACAGATGCCTTGGGGCGAGATGTATTTGCTCGTTTGCTATATGGTATACGCGTTACCTTTGGTAGTAGCTTAGGGATTGTCTTTATTGCCACCTTTATTGGCGTAGGCTTTGGCGCGCTTGCTGGTTTACTTAGTGGCGTTAAATCGAGCGTTGTGAATCATTTGTTTGATTCAATCATGTCAATTCCAACCTTACTAATCGCAATTGTGATTGTTGCGATAATGGGCACAGGTTTGTATAACGCGATGTTTGCCATTACCCTTGCCCTCGTGCCGCAGTTTATTCATCAAACGCGAAGTTTTGTGAAAGAAGAACTAAACAAAGATTATGTGCTGCTTGATAAACTGGATGGCGCCAGTTCAAGACGGATATTCTTTACCTCTATATTGCCCAGCATGTTTGAATTAATCGTTGTACAAGCGACCATCGCCTTGTCAATTGCCATTATCGATATTTCAGCTTTGGGCTTTTTAGAATTAGGCGCACAAGACCCAAGTATTGAATTAGGGCAGATTTTGTCACAAGGCTTAGAGTCAGCTTACGAAGCGCCTTGGCTTATTGCACTGCCGGGGCTGGTTATATTCTTAATGGTACTGTCGGTCAATGTCGTGGGCGAGGGTTTACGCTCAGCGCTTCGCAATAGGTTGATTCGCTAATGGCTTTGCTCGATATCAAAAACCTCTCGCTGTATATGGATTTGGGCGACGAAACCGTAAGAGCACTCGATAAAGTCAGCTTTCAATTACAAGAAGGTGAAATTAAGGCGCTTGTGGGCGAATCGGGCTCGGGCAAAACCTTAGTCGTTAAAGCCATTATTGGTGCTCTACCTGATCATTGGCAAGTAAAGGCCGACCGCTTAACCTATGCCGGTCAAGATTTGTTAAACATGACCTACGAGCAGCGCCGAAAAATAATGCGCCGCGAAATAGCCGTTGTATTCCAAGAGCCCACATCATCCCTAGACCCGACCGTACGAATAGGTGAGCAAATAGAAGAAAGCATACCCGCCGAGTTTGTTGATAAAGGCTGGTTTTGGGAGCGTAAAAAACAGCGACGTGATATTGCAGTTGGCTTGCTACATAAAGTCGGCATTAAAAACCACAAGCGATGGCTAAATCGCTTCCCTTACGAAATACCCGTCGATATTAGCCAAAAAATAATGATTGCAATGGCATTAGCATCTGAGCCTGCCATTTTAATCGCCGATGACTCAACGCGTGGTATGGAAAGCACCACAAAAACACAAGTGTTACGTTTGTTGGTTAAGCTTAATAAAACTAAGAACTTATCTATATTGTTTGTGAGTCATGATTTACTGGCGATTACGACCATGGCAACTAGCATGACAGTCATATATTGTGGGCAAACCGTGGAGTCGGGCAAGGTGAAGTCTTTGCTTAAGCGGCCGTTGCATCCTTACACCAAAGCGCTTTTAGACAGCGCCCCTAGCTTTCAAAATAATTTAGCGCCAAAATCTCCTTTAAAAGCACTTAAAGGCACTATTCCAAGCCTACAGCATTTACCTGCAGGCTGTCGCTTAGGGCCACGCTGTCCAAACGCACGTAAAGAATGTGTGCAAGTGCCTATTATGCGAAGTATTCAAGAGCATCATTATAGTTGCCATTTTCCTTTGCATTTACCCGCTAAACTCAAACCAAAATACAGTGACGAAGAGCTCAACAAACGCCACCTTGATGCACAAGACGATACACTTGCTCGTGAGGCAAAAGAGCAAGGTAAAGAAGTAAGTGGGGTTGATGATGACTGATAAGAAAGTTGAAAGCAGTGAAAATAGCGTTAGCGAAGCGAGCAATGGCCTTAAAGATGATAGCTTACCGACTGATGCTGAGAATATGGCTAAAATGCCCACTAGCGATGACAAAGTAGCTCTGCCGAAAAACAATGTCGAAAGCCATAATATAAAAGATAACAAAGTAAAGGAAAGTCTTGTACAAAAAATATTATCGGTAAACAAATTGTCGTACATGCATAAAAGCAAAACAGGATTATTTAAGCCAGAGCATACATTTGAGTTAGGGCCCATTTCATTTGATATGTTTGAAGGAGAAACCCTTGCAATT
>CAYURD010000153.1:0-7314 GCA_964446865.1 uncultured Glaciecola sp. | reverse complement strand
GCGCTTCGTTATTGTTACTTAACGCTACGCTAGTATTAAGCGCTTGCTGAGCATTTTCGCCCAGTGCGAGTAATAGTTTAGAGACCATATGCCAGTAAATACTGCCAAGTCCTTCAAAGCCAAACATACCGCCAGAACGACCTGTAAAGGCAAGGTGATTAAACGTTTTCTCATACAAATCAAAAATGGCTTGTGCATCATCCGACAAGCTGGGGTAGGCGTCTTTTTGTAAAAATATTCTATCGCTTAGGTCGCCTTTGTTTTTGATATCCGCATTAAAACGTACGTTACCGTTAGCGTCTTCGAGGACCAGCGAGGTATGCGCGTTAGCCAACATTGCAGCAAGGCTAGGAATGGCTTTTGCCAGCGTGGCATCTACGTTATTTTTAAACATAAACGGTGTTTGTGCTTTGTCGGGGTATAGCATAAAGGTTTTCTGATCGTCTCTATACACGTCGCTTGCAAATAATGCTGCTACAATTTCAGCGCTTTGTGATGCAGACAGTGCACCTGAAGACAAGGCCGCTACTTGTCCTTCTAACATTGGGCTCAAATAGCTTAAATTTGCGCGTTCGCCCGTTAAGTCCAATAAATTATAGGCATGATACATACCATCACTGCGTTTATTGGTACTAATGGTATGATCAATTGCTACCAGTGCACGAGTGAGCAGTTGCTGAATCGAAGATATGCTTACGCTTTGCTTGCCACTAAACCCGGTTTGCTCGTACACGCTTGTTCGATAGTCGCTAAATACCTTACCTAGGGCACAAAGAGATGTATAACGGTCTTCTGCGCTGATCATCTGGCCTTTAAGCAGCGGCAAGATTGATGCTAAGGCTTCGCTTGTACCGTTAAGCCAAACAGCGACTTCTATAGATAGCTCGCTGCTTTTGTCAGGATCAGCGTCAACGCTTGTATCAAGGCCATTAAGTAAATCTTGTATAAACACGACATAGCGGCGCAAGTAATTAAGCGTGACTACCGATACGCCTTGCCCGACTAATGCATTGTTTGCATCGTTCCATTCTGGTCGCTGTGTATTAAGCCAAATACCACCATCTATGACCAAGTTACCCAGCTTGCTAAGCATTGGAACCATTAGTTTTTCGAGTAAATTGACTTGGTAAACGTGCCCCATTGAGTTAACAATAAGCTTGCCATCGGCACCAAGCTGTTGGCAGCGTTTCTCAATTTTAGCGGCTAAGTCATTGTCATATTCGACGGTGTTTTTAGCGTCAACAATTAGCTCATCGAGCGACTTAATTTTATATGGCACGTTCGCATACGAAAATATATCACTTTGCAGTAGTTGCCCGAGTTTTTTAGGGTGAAACTGTTGTGATACTTCTAGCAATTTTAATAGGTAAATAATTTGGTGGTCGCCCCAATAACCAATGTAGCTCCATGGATCATCTGGTTCTTCAATTTCCCAATCTATGCCTTCCTTGGTGATACGGTAAGGGTTGTATCCGTCCATGGTTGAGGCATTCACAAATTTAGCAATAATGCCTTCAACGTATTCAGGATAGCTATACGTGAGTGATTCCCAATTTTGGAAAATGTCACGCCAATTACCTTGGTAAGTTAATAAGGGCTGGCGCTGTTCATCTTTTAACTTGATCACAAACTGGTTCCAAGGTCGGCTTGGATCGCCATGTCGTCTACCAAAATAGATGGGTAAATACTCGTTACACAAGCGCATAAGCTGTGGTTCGTTTATTTCTTGTAGCGTTTGCTGCAATACGCTTAACGAAAATGTATCGGGAAGCGCTTGCAAGGCCAGTTGATGTTGCGCGAACACAAGGTGATTAAAATGTTTAATATTTCCTAGTAGGTCACTTTTAGTGATGTTGTATTGATCATTAAAAATACCCCCACGCAATACGTTAAACAGTGTATTGGCATAATGATGAACACCCACGACTTCTTCGTTTACGAGCTGAAACCCGTCGGCACTTGCCATGATGTTAGCAAGCTCTTTATCGCCGTCTAAAATCGAGTCTTTTAGCGATTGCGCTAGTGCTTGTTTGTCGTTGAGTTGTTGACTTAAGCTCGCTATTTGCGCTTGATCTTGTTCAAGGTTAGCCACTAGTTGCCATGTTTCAGATGACGAAGGCGCAAGTTGTAAGCTTTTAGACACAAAATATGCGCCGCGTATTCCACGCGATACCGACTCGCTCGCAATAGTTTGACCTAGTTTAAACGCCTTTAATTGCTTACTCGACAGCAATATGGTGGGAGTGCTTAATCCCAACGAGAATAAGGTCGTAGCACGCAAAGACTCGCTTGGTTCGGCTCTGTCGGTAATTGCCGAATACAAGGTAAACAAGCCTAAGCCACTTTGTTCATCTAGTTCATTAAATTTATAGGCATCGACCAAGTTGCTCGAAATAGTTTGAGTGAATTTGGGTGTGCCAGCGGGCAGTATATTTTGTAAGCCATCGACAAACTCTACATCGATTGTATTTTCGCTAAAATTGCTTAATTCGGCACTACGTACAAAGCCAAAAGCATCGCTAGTTTCCCACGTGTAAGTAAAGCGTAAACCAAGGTCTGTGTTTATCTCTTCAAATATGAGTTTGTTGCCCGGCGTATTTTTATAGAGATTACGAGTAAGCGTATATAAGGCATTTTGCTCTTGGTTAAAGGGTTCCCAAGTGCGAAAGGAGTCGTCTTTATTAACACGAACAATTGTTTTACTGCCTGTGTTAGCGACGCCATCATATATTTTATCAACACAATCATAGGGGAAAAGCGCAGTTTCGGGAGACACTCTGCCGGCGGTTAAAGCACCGTTTGACGCGATAAACATCCAGTGATCGCTGTTTGAAATAAGGCTAATAAAAAACGTATCCATTTGGTCAACATTTTTAATAGCATAAAAACGTTCGTTGTTAATGCTAACGAATTCGCCAGATGGCATATGGCCGATATTTGCTTGTGTGTTCATGTGTGGCTTCCTAATGTTGTGCCATTGGTAATTTTAGCATCATTGGCGCTTTACCTTGATAAGTGCTGCCTTACTAATTACTGCGTTTCTTATTACTTGCTTACTAGCTAATACTCCAATTGCAGCACTATTTAACTCAATATAAGTGCATATCGGCTTCTTTTTATTTTTTATCACCGCTCTGCACTTTATGTCAGATCGACAATGACGCAATCAAAAGTCGATTAAACGGACTGTAGACAAGACCAATGCGAAGTCTATTCTGAAAATGTTTTACAACTCGTACTGATTAACGACAATTAATGTTAGCGTCTTGTCCGCTTGACCGTGAATTTGTGCCAGTTCGCCGTGTTTATCATTTGATTAGTAGTAATTTAGGCACAATTGAGTAGCGTTGTTTACATACTGTTAATAAAACGCCAACAATTATTGAGTATGTGAGTAACACAACTTAATTGAAATCATATACAAGCGAAAATAAGCATGACTGACATGAAAAAACCAAACATTTCGTACTCCCTTTACTGCGCTATCGTTGTTTCTTTGGGCGGATTCGTTTTTGGCTTTGATGCGTCTGTTATTTCGGGTGTGATTGGTTTTGTGAGTACAGAGTTTAATTTAACGCCCATACAAGCTGGATTTGTTGTTGCTGCACCCACACTTTCAGGTTTGGCAGGGACGATGATCATTGGCCCGCTAAGTGACTATTTAGGCCGCAAAAAGGTCTTATTGTGCATCGCGTTTTTATACCTTGTTTCTGCTTTGGCGTCGGCGTTTGCGACTTCGTATGTGATGTTGGTAGTTGCTAGGGCTATTGGCGGGCTTGCGTTTACGTCTCTTATGATTGCGCCAATGTATATAGGGGAGATTTCACCCACGGCTTCGCGTGGCAAACGAGTGTCAATTAACCAATTGAACATTGTATTGGGCTTGTCGGCTGCCTATTTTACTAACTATTTTATTTTAGATTTAAGCACTTCAGGCGCCGCTTGGGTGAGTGCAATTGGTTTAGAGCAACATACTTGGCGCTGGATGCTAGGCTTAGAAATTATCCCGGCTACGGTGTTCTTTTTAGCCTTATTTACAATTACTGATACACCTCGTTGGTTAAGTTTTAACGGCAAACACGAACAGGCACAAAAAGTAGTTAAACGCTTATTTGAGCCAGCCGAAGCAGAGCAAGAACTGCAAAAAATGCGGCAAAACACTCAAAGCGAGCCAGCCTCGTTATGGACCCGTTTAGGCGATATGTTTGGTCCTAAAATGCGCTTAGCCCTCATCATTGGTTTAATAGTAGGGATCACACAGCAAGTGACGGGTATTAATGCTATTTTCTTTTATGCGCCGACTATTTTTGAGCAAAGTGGAATTGGCACTAACGCTGCATTTTTGCAGGCCGTATTAGTCGGTGTTATTAATGTTATATTTACGTTTGTGGCCATGGCGCTTATTGATAGATGGGGGCGTAAACCACTATTAATATTGGGTTTGTCGGGCATTATCGTCAGCATGGCCTTGTGTACCTATGGCTTTTCAAAAGCGACATATACCATTACTTCCAATAGCTTGAGCAAAATTGAAAGTGTTGAAGACATAGAGCAAAGCTTTGAGCCTGCCCAGCTAAGTATGTTGGTTAACAAAACTTTTGATAATGACGTTGAGTTTAAACAAGCATTGCAACAAGCAATCGGCAAAGAAGCCGCGCGCGACCACGAAAGCTTACTGATTAGTAGCAGTATTGAAATGAATGCCATGCTGATACTGGTCGGCATACTCGGCTTTGTTGCATCATTTGCTATATCACTTGGCCCTGTCATGTGGGTGCTATTTTCTGAAATATTCCCAAATCAACTGCGCGGGGTCGCGATTTCTTTTGTTGGCTTGGTCAACAGTTTAATGAGCTTTTCGGTGCAGTTGGTGTTTCCACTTGAGCTTGCTGCCCTAGGCGCCGCTATGACATTCGCAATCTATGGCATATTCGCAGCCATTGGACTTGCTTTGGTTTTATGGTTATTACCTGAAACAAAAGGCAAGTCATTGGAAGAGCTTGAGGGTATTTTTGGGCGTAAGGCTTAGGCTCGTCATTGCTGCGAAAACTTCGTCGCTACCGCAAAAAAACCGTCATCCCAGCGCAGGCGTAATACTGTTCGTTTAAGACTTCCTCGTCATCCTCGCGAATGCGGGGATCTGGTTGATGTTATTGCAAAGCTTATTAAAAACAGACGCTTAGCCGGCATCTATTAGTTCCAAGGAGATTCCCGATGTCTCGGGAATGACGATGTTTTTTCTAAAGCGAACAGTATTAGGCCATCGCCAGAATGACGAGGATCAAATTAACTATCCCTTGCGAATCCTTGAATTTTAGGGCTCTACAAGGTATAAAGCATCATTGGCAAGGAAGTCTCACTCGTTCTCACCGCTAGCAAAGAACCATGAATATTCCCTTGACCGTTTTATACTCAATAAGGAATACATCATGTTCACTCAAAAACTTAGCCAAACACTGTTAATCGTTGGATTAACGCTTTTCGTAGGCGCCTGTGCAAGCACTTCATCAAAAGTCATCGAGACTGAAAAGGTAGAAAGCTATAACACCAACTACGCTGGCCCTAAAAGCAAAATGGCAGTGGGTAAATTCGTAAACCGTTCGAGCTTTCAAAATGGCATATTTTCAAATGGCGTTGACCGTTTAGGCAATCAAGCCAAAACAACCTTAATGTCGCATCTACAGCAAACTCGCAGATTTACCGTGCTAGATCGTGACAACATGGCCATGCTGGCTAGTGAGTCAAACCTGACAGGAAACAAACAAAACATATCAGGCGCTAAGTTTGTTATCACGGGCGATGTTACCGAATTTGGCCGAAAAGCCGTTGGTGACAAACAGCTATTTGGTTTATTGGGCAAAGGAAAATCACAAATAGCCTACGCTAAAGTAACGCTCAATATCGTTGATGTCACCACTTCTGAAGTTGCCTATTCAGTGACTGGCGCCGGCGAATTCAGCTTAAGCGAACGTGAAATTATCGGCTTTGGTAGCACTGCCAGTTATGACGCGACACTAAATGGTAAGGTACTCGACTTAGCAATAAGAGAAGCCGTAAATAACATGGTTGACGACCTAGAATCTGGTGTGTGGAGTATTTAATTAGATGGCAATTGGTGCAGTAAATACGACGTTAAAAAAAGCAGTCGTTGTATGTTTGTTGAGTATTGGTGTAGCGGCATGTAAAACAACAGAACCGTTATATTATTACGGAGAGTACCCATCTACCGTCTACAATTTCTTTAAGGCAGACGACACCAGTATTAGCGAACAAATAGACGTACTTGAAGAAACACTTGAGAAAGCCTCAAACAACGGAAAAGCCGTACCACCGGGCTTACACGCTCACTTGGGCATGCTGTATTTTGAAGTGGGCGACGAAGCAACGGCTATCGGCCATTTATCGACTGAAAAAGCGCTTTTTCCAGAATCCACTCAGTTCATCGATTTTTTGTTAACTAATCGACAAGGAGAGTGAAAATGAGATTCTTCCAATTAGTGACCATCGCCATCGTGTTACTGTTCCTAAGTGCTTGCGTGAATAGACCCGATCCGCACGACTATACTGCTTTTAGAAATGCCGATCCGCACTCAATACTCATACTACCGCCCATTAACAACACTACCGAAGTCATAGCGCCCTATGCAGTAATGACCCAGCTAGTCAGGCCTATTGCTGAGTCAGGTTTTTATGTATATCCAGTGGCTATTGTTAGTCAAACATTCGAAAACAACGGCTTAACCGTTGCCAACGATGTCCACGATGTAGCCTATAGTAAACTTCGAGAGATATTCTACGCTGACGCCGCGTTATACATCACTATTAGTGAATACGGCACCAGTTACGTTGTCATTTCAAGTGAAACCGCGGTTACCGTTACCGCCCGATTAGTTGATTTGAGAACAGGCCAAACACTATGGCAACACGCCGCCAGAGCATCGAGCGCTGAAAATAAAGGCAATAGCGGTGGGCTAGCCGGTATGCTAATAGAAGCCGCCGTTAGCCAGATTATAGACACCGTAACAGACCACGGATTTGACGTTGCAGCTATCGCCGCAAGCCGTTTAGCCTACTCTGAACAATACAATGGCCTTTTGCATGGCCCGCGCTCACCTAAGTACGGCCAACCAGCAACAAGCGAGAAAAAATAGTTTTTAAAAAAGAGTAAAAAAGAGGTAACGCTTTGGTATTAATTACTGCTTAACTTTCGCTGCGACTAAATCGTTATTTTGGCCAAGGCATAATACTGTTCGCTAAAAACTTCCTCGTCATCCTCGCGAAGGCGGGGATCTGGTTGATGTTTACGAAAAATAG
>CAYURD010000152.1:0-7407 GCA_964446865.1 uncultured Glaciecola sp. | reverse complement strand
TTTAAGACTTCCTCGTCATCCTCGCGAAGGCACATAGTATTTTAATTTAAGACTTCCTCGTCATCCTCGCGAAGGCGGGGATCTGGTTGATTTTCACGAAAACCATTATAAAACAATAACTTAATTAGCATCAAACAGTTCCAAGGAGGTTCCCGCCTTCGCGGGAATGACGCTGAAATAGCGGGAATGACGCTGAAATAGCGGGAATGACGCTGAAATAGCAGGAATGACGTTGAAATAGCAGGTATGACGTTGAAATAGCAGGTATGACGTTAAAATAGCGAGGTAGGTTTCTTAATTATCCGTCTTTATATAAATCTAAGCCGCAAGTGTTTCTTGCGAAATTGTATGGGCATTAATCTCAGCGCGGATTACTTTAAAAGCAGAGGTATACTTGATATTCCTTTGATAACAGACGCTTTCGACCATATCGCCATTTTCATCTATTAAATAAGTCGCAAATCGTACGCCTTTTTTATGCGGCAAATAAAAACGATGTAATGTAAATCTTTCATCCTCTGATGCGTCGCTAACGATTCTATAAATGCAATAAGGTAAGTTCATAAAGTCTATTCGCTCGTCTTGCCCACACAGCATTGTGGTTTTTTGAAATGCGTTATCGATAGCGTTTTCAAACAATGTTGGCAATTGAATGTTATAGCGAGCAATTAGCTGATCGATACTCTTTAAGCCAGTGCTTTTGCGGGTTTGTTTTATGCTAAATGTTAGGTTCTTGTTAGTTGGTTTTGTATCAGCAGTTATCGATGCGCTCATTTTGATCCCCTCAATATGATTATACATGTTTATTCGTACAGTATATTGACGAATGAAATTTAGTCAACTCTTTTTGACTTGGATTGTAAAAAACTGGCTTTGATTACAATACAGCTCTTAAATATATAGCGCTGCAGGTGTATGAAGGTAATAAAATTAATGGAAATAGTGTGTTTGAGCATTCCTCTACTATACTTTTGCAATAGCAATAGCGATACCGACTGGTAACGAAGTGTCGGTTTAACAGCCTGCCCAATTTCAAACATTGCAGCGGCAATTTAGGATACTCGTAATGACTCGAACAACTTCCGTTTATATCTTGTCGGTATTGTCTGCTGCACTTTTGCTAATGACACACCTTGCAAATGCGCAACAGGTCCAGCGCATGGTTGGTGATAGAATCATGATGGCTCGCAGTTTTTGCCCAGCGGGCTCTTGGCCTGCTGAAGGGCAAAAGTATAACTTCAACGTAAATGCTGCTCTTTTTGCCAAATTCTATGATGAGAGCTTGGGAGTGCGTGATGCATTCTTTCTTCCCGATTTGCGAGGCGGCCCGCTCACTCAATGCATCATATTTACTAAAGATTTCGAGAGTCAACGATATCTCGGGGAAGTTTATGAAAGCGAAAGCACCTGCCCTTCAGGTTCTGTCGCTGCCAATGGCAAAACATATAATATCGGGGAAGCACTTAGCCTATTTGGATTAATTGGTACATCTTATGGTGGTGACGGTGTCAAAGACTTTAAGATCCCAAATTTAAACGGTATTGGACCTTTCTATTGTTTATCGATAAACGGTCTCTATCCTATGAAAGAGTCGGCAGACAAACCACGTGGATGAGAGCTCTAGTAATACCTTGTAAGCTGGGTAGGTCCATAATCGTTGACCTTTCTTAAGCGGCAAGTAAAAACGATGCAACGTAAATCTTTCATCGTCTAATGTTTCGCTATCGAAGAATTTGCCTAATTGATATACCCCGCGTCATCGTGAGTAAAAAGCCGCTTTATTGAAAAGCGGCCTCTATCAAGTTGAGCACTATACCTCAGTAATGCTCAACATCAATTTGTGAAAAGCTAACCTCACCATAAGCTGGATTGGTGGTACCGCTATTATTTTGGTTGTAAATACCTGCTTTAAAATACATCCAATCATCATCGTAATAGCTGTCTATGGTGATCGCATTAGTGTCGGCACTTCTGCGCATTAAACCATTATTTTGTTTGGTTAAGTCAATTGAATCAGCGGTGGTGTATGTATTACCATTGTGCCATACCGTGATTTTCAGCTGATTACCCGACAAGTCGATTTCATAACTCCATTCATCACCTAAGGCTATTCCATTTGACGGATTACTTAGTGTTGTTGATCCCGCCATATGTCTTGAATAGTCTTTGTCGGTGTAACCAATCACGTTAATCCGGTCAGAAGGTTTGCCGTCAGAACCATCAACAGTAAAGAATACTGAGCCTTTAGAATGTTCAGGCAGTTTTTGGTAGTAGATTTTGGCAGGCTCATGATCAATACCATGAATTTGTCCAACAATAATGCGACCAACTTGGTCATTGTTGTTGTCGCTACCGTCGGCTTTACGGTCTACTGAAACAGTATTGACTTTCAGCGTAGCTGTCATTTTACCATCTACACCACCCGCATTAGACTTGTCGCTTTTGTTATAACGAGAAGTCACCCAGTTGTTTTGAATAGTTTTTACACCTGGCCCTGTATTAGTGTAGCGAGTCAATAATTCGCGAAGTTCAGACCGAACAAACGAAGAACCACTAGATGTTCCTGCTATGTTGTCTGCCTTAAAGCTTACGCATCCATTGTTAAATACAATTTCGTCTCCACCTAAGTTTTTATTATCTACAAGGTCTTGTATATCACTTTTGGCATTACGTGATACACCATCGTTTAGGGTGTAGCCCCAAATGGACATGTCAATATTACAGTCGCCAGAAGGAGGGTTAACTGGACCATCATCTTTTTCACTGATGCTAATGAAATTTAGGTCAAAATATTGATTCTTGTTGGTAAAACGCAGAGTATGATTTCCCGCAGATAAAAAACCTAAATCAACAATGTTATTAGCAAAAATATTATAGTTTCCGGTTTGCGAGATCCCTTGTGTGCCAGTCACATTAGTACCGTCAATTGAAATTGTGTAGCTTTTGCCGGTACCTGTGGTGGCTGCGCGTACGTTTGCTTCGTAATTTCCTGAGCGAGTTACATTTATTGAGTATTCTAGCCATTCGTTTGTTTGGAACCAGCCTACTTGGAAACCGCCGCCTGTGTCTGCGGTACTTTTTATGTCCACATCTACGTTTGTGTTAAAACCACCGCCCGTATTGCCAGCTGATTTATCAAAGTAATCCACAAAATTCTCGGCTTCAATTTTGCCAGGAATCGATACTGTTGAACCTAAGCTAACACCTGCTTCTTCTTGAATTTCAATGTAGTTTAGATTCGAACTTCCCCCAACGAAGGTATATCTGAGGGTATAATCGCCTACGCTCAAATTGCCTAAATCAGCTTCAATATCTTGATAAGACTGCCATCCACCCGTATTAGGAATGCTTTGGGTACCTCCGATTTGGTTGCCATTAATTGCAACCGTGAATTGTGAGTTGTTTCTGATGGTAGCAGCGCGCGCAATCGCTTTGTAGCGTCCGCTTTCTGGTACCGTAATTTGATACTCCAAGTATTCACCGTTTGCTGTCCAGCCAACAAAATAACCGCCACCGTCGGCGTTAGTTGTATTAATATCTACATCGTCAAAGCGGTATGTGTTGCGGCTGTTGCCGGCGGTAGTATCAAAAAAGCCGGTATAATCTTCAGCTTCAAGTTTTGCTGGAACAACAACGCTTCCTCCATTTGTTAAACCTTCACTTTCAAGTGAAATATCATCAAATCGACCTTGCTGAGCGTTGTATTTTAAGAAGATGTCTACTTCAGTGCTATTTCCCGAGTTAAAGCTAACGCTAACTAAAGTGTAATTTGATTTACCACTTACTTTGTCACTTTCAATACTATTGCCGGTGTTTACACCCAATCTACCGCCGCCTTTGATATAACCACTAAGCACATAATTGGTATTTGGATTAACCGCCACTTTTTGTCTAAGTTGCCCAACACTATTATTTATTTTTGCAGCTTTAGCGCCACTTCTTTCATCATTCGAAACCGAAGCACTTTCAGTTTCTACCCAACCGCTGAAGTTGTTTTCAAACCCCGGATTGTTCAGAGGTACATTAGCAGCGAAACTAAGTTGTGTAACTAAAGTAAGCAATGTAACAGCGTAAAATTTTTGAATAGTCATAGATCTTCCAATGTTGAGACTTTAAATTGGTTAACCAATTTATCTAAATAAATTAACCACTTAATTACATAAGGTAAGATCTTATTATCAGGTTTGCAACAAATAATTTACAAATTTTCATTATTTATTTCTCCCAATGTAGATAGAACTTGATCCAAAATTAATACATATAATTATGTTTTTGTTATTTTTTTAAAAAAGAAAACTACTCTTTTCAGCCCTCATAGTAAACCCTAATCGACAAGGACAATTATTTTGTAATGACCAATTATGCGAAGATATACATTATTAATTTAAAAATTTAACATTAAATTCTTCAGCACTTTGATTTATTGACAAACAAGCATTGGTCGACCAATTTAAAAAATGGTAAATTTTTTGGATTTACGTTCGAATACTTCTGTTTTACATCTGAATTACTTTCTAAAAACCCAGAGTATTGAACAGATTTAATAAGGAAACGATTGATAAGCCTAGCAATGATTTTAAGCTATTAATTGCGGCAGGTATGCAACTCAACACTGCATGCTTAAGTTTAGAAGCGCTATCGACATAGACCTACTTATGCCAGCTTATCACCAACTCAGCCACAAGCTCTTTACAAGGCTAAAAGCAACTGTTCGCGATTTTTTACTTAGAGAAGAGATTTTGTTAAAGGGTTATCCGGTAATCGCGCGCGCTAGGCTATTTGGTAGGCGCGTGCGCTCGATAGTGACTTGGCTTATTACCCGACAAATGCTTAAACGCCCGATTAAAACTTACTAAAGAGGAGAACCCGCATTCTAGGCCAATCACCAAGATGCTCCAGCCCTTTGTGTCTGAAGATCGAAGCAGTTTTTTAGCGTGCTCAACCCGATGGTCATTTATAAAAAGATTAAAATTAGGACTCTAAAAATGACTCTTTATTAATCGGCACACTCGGTATTCTGCCCCGTAGCCAACAATAGCGAAATCTAGAAGTTTTAGATTAGATTGTAAGTAAATTTTGTCCTCGTTAACCAGTTTGCTAATTTCTGCAATGGCCCTTTTATCATCATCGCTTATAAATCTGTCGGTATTACTTATATTACTTTGCGTCCTTTGAACATTGCCATGATGCTCATAGTCAACAGTTGTGCTTGTTTCCTTAACAGGCACTCTGCTTTGTAAAAAAATAACTGTTTGAATAGCAATAATACTGATGATAGTAGAAAAAAGTATAAACCAAGGCATAGCGTCTGCTTGGTTTTGCGGCAAAACAAACACTTTAACGACAAAAGTGCAAGCAAACACCGCCGTAAAAAACGCACCCGAAAAGACAATTCTTTGAATTTTTTCTGCTTTGCTTTTAGACGAAAAATTTCGAAATGCTTCCCAAAAAGAGAGTAATAAAATCGTTGATGAAAATAAGTTTATTACTTCATTTAAACCTTGCTTGATTTGCAACATCGATGTGGTGGACATAAGGCTATTCGAATGTAGCTCATTTATCATATGCCAAGCCTGATTCGCGATAATTAATAATGCGATAAACAAGGCAATCGCTATGTGGCGTTTGGTGACAGCATTTTCTTTCCTGAAGAGTGCACGTGCAATAAGCCAGCTAACATTACACGTTGCGCATGCGGCGAAACCAATCAAATAGTGATAAATACCTAGGGATGAAGCCGATACTTTTTGCACCGTCATCATGCAAAGCGACGCCAAAAATATAGCAAACAAAAAGTGAACCAGTTGCTTTTTTTTGACCAATACTTGTCCTATCAAAAAAGTAAAACAGACTAAAAACAGACAAAAATAAGCAAGTTCAGAATTTGATAGATTGAGTAACATAAGAATATCGGCACGCTTTTGTAGAGTTATACACAGAAAATTTACTTGGCTACCTATTGCATCTGCATGGTTAACCGCTTAGCGACTCATTCATAGGAGCTTTGAATTTACAGTTTATATAGCTCGACCAATCGAATCAATTTTGCTTTGTTTCCAGATGTTTCTGTATACAAATTCGGAATCTGGTAGGACGTAGACCTTATATTTAGGCAATATCGTTGTTGTTATATTTACTAATAAAGAAGTAATCACTATGTCGTTAACATCTGCATCATCATTGTCTGTATCAAATAAAACATTGCGATTTTCTAAGCAATTTTGGTTTGTCAGTTTATTCATTTCTCAACTCGTGTTTGTCACGTACCTGATACTTGGCTATGGCGTTTCGGCCGCGAGCGCTAACATGGAAAATTGGAACACGTTTAACTCAAGCGCTTACGTAGAAAACGACGTTTTTGGAAACGTCATGTATGCTCTGCATGTATTGCTGGCAATTATTATGATTGTGGGCGGCAGCCTTCAACTGATACCAAGCATTCGACAAAAATATACTCGTTTTCATAGGATCAACGGACGCGTATTTGTCACGCTAGCTTGTATTATTTCCCTTGCTGGCTTGTATTTAATTACCGCTAGAGGAACAGTTGGCAATCCTCTTCTTCATAGCTTAACCGCGTTAAGCGGGTTAATAGTGATTGTAAGCAGCATTTTTGCCGTCACTGCAGCAAGAAAAAGAAATATCGCGGCACATCAAGTATGGGCGATTAGACTATATCTAGCTGCAAATGGCGTTCTATTTTTTAGACTGATTATGTTTGCATGGTTTTTAGGCTTTGGCTCGCTAGGTGTCAATACAGAGGATTTTACTGGTCCTACAGTGGTTGGCATTAGTGTTTGCGCTTACATTATGCCCTTGCTTATTTTTGAATTCATCAGACGTGTAGAAAGCTTAAAACAAAAATTGATTATTTTTATATCTAGCGCAGTATTAATTATGATTGGCTTGGTATTTTTTGCAGGGCTTGTTGGTATTAGCCTAGGAAATTGGTTGCCCGCTATAAGCGCTTAAGGTAGCCACATTATTCAAAAAAACTCTCAGCTTTTTGTGCGAGGTTTATAGGAAAAAACCGTAATTCTGCCTTATTTGTTTTCTAATGTTTGATAAAAAGTAAATGAACAGAGATGGCACACTCGATAACATTGCTTGAATTTTTTTAGCTCCTCGAATCTATCTTAGTCGCTTTTTAGCGGTAAGCTGTCTTTAAAAATCTTTATTCTTTCGACTGGTTTCAGGTTAATAACGGACTAAACACTTGCTACGAAGAATCGTCATTACCGTGAAAACGGTAACCTCGTAAAAAGCACGCTGAACTTGTTACAGCGCTGATTGTGCGAGGTTCCCACTTTCGTGGGAATGACGATTCTTCGTTGTAAACTTATGGCAGCAACACGTCAAAAAACGCCGAAAGCACATTTTAGTTACACGGAAGCTTGCGCTTTAAGG
>CAYURD010000151.1:0-7471 GCA_964446865.1 uncultured Glaciecola sp. | reverse complement strand
GCCCGTTCTTTAGCTTGATCCTTTGCTGCGTCAATTATATTGTCGAGCATTGCATTGGCAATAGCTGCGCCAGCTTGATCAGCAGGTATACCATTAGGCTTGCCTATGGAGCCAGCGTTAAAAGTAGGAAGAGTCACTTCGTAGGCTTTTTCGCCAAGGTCAATGTCGCCTGTATTGAGCTTTTCGAAGTTAAGCTTTAGGCGAACATCACTAACAATCACTTGTTCGATAATCACCAGAGGGTTAGCCCCTTGTTCGTTGCTTGGTGGTGGCGCGTCGGATGCAGGTAAGTTTGCCATCAACTGCTCTTTGAGCACGAGTAGGTTACCTTTGCCTGATGCGTCGACTTCGTACAATACCTCAGGGGCATTAAGTTGAACGTTTTGCACAACATAGGGTTCGCCTGAAACATCGCCTAAATCAAGCGTGATAGAGCCTAAGCTAAACGCATCCGATTGGCTAAAGCCAGCAGGGTTTTCTACGTCAATATCACTAATTGTGAGGCGACCATCTGACAAGGCCAAATCAACGTTAAATACGCTAACTTGCGTGCCTAAAAAGGTACTGCCTTGCTGTTCAATTTGGGCTTTAATAAAGCCGCCCGCACCGCTTATTAAGTACCACGCGCCGCCGGCAATAAGGGCAACAAGTAGTAATATGACCACGAGTACTTTTTTCATGATAACTCCTGTAATTTAATGATAAAAATTGGGATTGTCTTACGCTCGGCTAGTGAACTTTTGCTCAGCCACATTGATTTTGATTTTCTCTCCAGAGCCAATGTACTCAGGCACCTGCACAACTAAGCCGGTTGTTAAGGTAGCTGGTTTGGTGCGTGCACTTGCCGACGCGCCCTTGATTGAAGGGTCTGTTTCGGTAATGACCAAATCGACAGATGCTGGCAAATCAAGGCCAACTGGGCTGTCATCAACAATTAAAACCTGCAAACCTTCGGTTTCTTCATTAATGAATAAAAGCTCTTCAGCGATGGTTTCTTTGTCGAGCGAATAAGGCGTGTAATCTTCGTTATCCATAAACACATATTCGTTGCCGTCAACATACGAAAACATCACTTTTTTCCGTGAGAAATCTGCTGTGTTTATCATTTCGTCAGCTTTAAAGCTCTCATCAGCTTTAATACCGGTAGCCACCTCGTACAATCGCATTCTGTATAAGCTAGCGCCAGCACGACCGCTTGGTGTGAGTTTATTAATATCTTTGACTAGGTAAGTTTTGCCGTTATGTTCGATGCAGGCATTCTTTTTGACTTCACTGGCTTTTGGCATGGTGTAATCCCTTTTATATGATGGGCGTTATTATGGTCATTTGGCGCCCTTTTTATGGGCTATACGCTACCATAATGCAAAGCCATCACAAAGTGCTTATGTGAGATAAGGCTCGACAAAGTAGATTCTTTGGTAAAATTATTTAGCTGATCTATATCAATAGTGAGGTCTTTGTCACTTTTCTTCCTTAGGAGGTTTGTTACTGTATAGTGCCTTCAACAAATCGTAGGCAAGAAAATGACTGATACAAAAACGCCCAAAACGCCAAAGCAAATAACACCTTCATCGGCTAAATCTCTAGATATCACGCCTCACGATGATGGCAACCTTCTTAATACTTCTGCCAATAAGGCACTGCTGAGCGACCCTTCATATATAGCCAGTACATTTCAGTCAGGCGAATACCCTTACAAGACTAAAATCTCAAAACGCACTTACGAATCCAAGAAAAAAGGACTGCAAGTTGAGTTATTAAAAGTACAAAAGTGGGTAAAAGAAACCGGGCAAAAAGTGGTCATTTTATTTGAAGGTCGCGATGCCGCGGGCAAGGGGGGAACCATAAAGCGTTTTATGGAGCATTTAAATCCACGTGGTTGTCGCGTAGTCGCGCTTGAAAAACCAACTGAAACTGAAAAAGGGCAGTGGTATTTTCAACGGTATATTAAGCATTTGCCCACCGAAGGTGAAATAGTGTTGTTTGACCGCTCTTGGTATAACCGAGCAGGCGTAGAGCGGGTTATGGACTTTTGTGAACCGGCCGATTATTTAGAATTTATGCGTCAAACCCCAGAGCTTGAAAGAATGTTGGTGAGAAGTGGCATACGTTTATATAAGTTCTGGTTTTCGGTGACACCTCAAGAACAGCAAGCACGTTTTGTGAAGCGCGAAACTGACCCTTTAAAACAATGGAAGCTAAGCCCCATCGATAAAGAAGCGATGCAAAAATGGGATGATTACACAGAGGCAAAAGAAGCCATGTTTTTTTACACCGATACCGCAGATGCGCCTTGGATGGTTGTTAAATCGGATGATAAAAAACGTGCCCGCTTAAACTGTATGCTGCATTTTTTATCTAGCTTGCCTTACCCGAATAAGAATACTCAGTTGATACAAGGTGCCGATCCTTTAGTAGTCGGTAATGCGTCGACCGTCATTGTGAAAGACAAGCACATACTAGGGAAAAGCTTGCATCCCAAACAAAAGTACTAATGATGGACTTAGTCTTTGGCTTGATCGTTTGGGTTATTCAATATGGCGACTATCAATACAAACATACATAGCACGATATTAAAAAGCGGTATTTGAAGATTGCTAGGCATTGCATAAACTACAGATACCGACGGTATCCATACTATCCAAGTACTCGCAAGCACAACGGGTATCTCTTCGGTAAAAAGCTTTTTGTTAATGCTCGAAAGCCACGACTTAATATTGAATTGATTATCGCGTAGCAAAAATGCAATGGTGACAAACGGCGCACCGACTAAGACATTAAATCCAAACTGATCAAGCACCACTTTTTTAATGATTGTGCTTACGTCACCATTGTTACCAAACAGATAGCCTTGAAATTGGTAAAAATGGTCAATAATAAAGCCTAAAATCGCCCACAGTATGCAATAAAACACGAGCTGAGCAACAGGCTTAAAATGAATTTGTTTAGTGGCTAACATGATCAAGTACGGAATAAGACCGCCAAAAATAGCGGTTGATATCACTGCATATAAAGAGCCATAACTTGCTTTTAAATTACCAAGTAAGGAAAAAACCGGTTCGCTCGCAGGCACATAAAAATAACAAAGGGCAATAGACACAGCTAAGATCTGCAAATAAATCGCAGGTTTGATATTTGCTTTAAAGGCATTGACTATTTTTGTTTGTATTGTGTTTGCCAATCTGGTTCCATTCTTAGTTGGAAAGCTCAATGGAGATGCCTCTCTGAGAAGCTCATATATAAAGTATAATATTTGACGTCAGACTATAGGCTTGTTGTGGCTTATAGGCTTACCTGATACTGTGGATGATATTAACGCACTTTTATGAAAGTAAATATGGCAACAAAGCATAAAAGTCTTTGTTTTCTTACGTTTTGTCATAATTTAATTTATTTTTTGGAGCCAAACATGTCATCTAATAAACAAGCCAATAACCCTTTTGCATTTGATCCTACCAAGATGTTTGATGAACTCGATCCTAATAAAGTCATGGGGGATTTCTCAAAAGCATTTTCTGAATTTAAGATACCCGGCGTTGATGGCAACTCGATTGTTGAAAGTCAGCGTAAAAACTTTGAAGCACTTGCTCAAGCAAACAAAATTGCGTTAGAAGGCATGCAGTCTGTATTTCAACGTCAAGGCGAGATCATGAATACCGCCGTGCAAGAAATGCAACAAGTACTGCAACAAGTATCATTAGAAGGCGAACCTCAAGCAAAAGTCGCCGAGCAAGCAGCGCTTGTTAAAACAGCCATTGAAAAAGCGCTAGAAAATATGAAAGAACTAGCGTCTATGGCCGGCCAATCTAATGGTGAAGCGTTTAATACAATTCATGCCCGTTTTAAAGATTCTTTGGAAGAAGTAAAAGCCGAAGTGCTTAAAACAAAGCAGTAAGCTAACGAAATAAAGACCAATTCACTGAGTCAAAGTTACTCAGTGTTGGCAACGCATTCGCAATATCCAAAGGCGATAATCCCCACCAATTGCCCAGCTGAGCGGCATATTGCTCAACGGCTATTTGGGGGATTAATCTTCCGTTGCCGGCGTCAAACTCGTGTCCAAGCATTGGCGGCGGTACCTCGCCTAAAATCGTATTTCCTCGCACGGCACCGCCCATTACAATCTGATTACCGCCCCATCCATGATCGGTTCCATCTCCATTTACGCTGAGTGTTCTTCCAAAATCAGATGCCGTAAAAGTGGTCACGTTTTCTGACAAGTTGAGTTCAGTCATTGCTGAGTCAAACGCTGCTAGAGCAGCATCAAGTTGCGAAAATAATGCCGACAGGTCATCCGCCTGATTGGAGTGCGTATCAAACCCACCCGTACCGACAAAAAATATTTGTCTATTGGCTGAGAGGCTACTTCTAATGGACATAGTTTCAGCAACAGTACGAAGTTGGCTGCCAAGTGATGAAGAGGGAAATTCGGTAACAAGCGAGGGAGCAGAAGATCTCGCTGCGTCAAATACAGCATTTGTATCTATCCCTTTCTTAAACATGTTTGCAATGTCTTGCTGTAATATATTGCTGCCACTAAAGCCTTGTGCGCGAAACCGAGCTCGAGCTGAGGCAACAAAGCTCTCAAAATCACTTCCTAAGGTAGTACGGCCTGCACTTTCAAGTGCGGTAATACCAGCAGAACCACTTAATGAAACTTGATAAGGCGATGCGATATTACCCGTCAAAAATGGTCCCACGCCAGCGGTTGCTAAGGTGGTGAAATCGCTAATGCCACCATTTGCGCCTGCGGCTAACATGGCATCAGCAAACAAACCACCCCAACCAAAATTGGCCCCTTCGGGAGCACTTGCTTGCCATATAGATTGTTGGTCATTATGCGAAAATAGTCGAGGGGGAAGATTTGCTGAGCCTGATAAAAAAGCTTGCGCATTGATTGGCTCAACAAGTGGCCCCACGTTGCTCACGATGGATGCTTTGCCTTGGTCAAATAGTGATTTTAGTAAGGGCAATTCAGGTGGTAAAGCAAATTCTCTGCTGCCAAATTCAGAAGCATTAATTGGCGACAGCGGCAGCAGGCTCTCTCTTGAGCGACTACCACCATAAGCATTTAACAGGGGCTGTCTTACGTTTGCGAAGCTGTTGTAAGAATTTACATCGTAGGGTATGAGTAAATCGTGTCCGTCTACGCCGCCAAATAAAAATACGCACACTAAGGCTTTATAATCGTTAGCTTGTGTAGACTGAGCGCTAAGCGTTCCAGGCATACCAAGAGCTGCAGCGCCAGCGATTGAAGAAGCAATACTATAGCGCAGAAAATCACGTCGAGATAATTTCATAATAGCTAGCCTTAACGTTGAATGAGATAGTCGGGAGATGACATGAGCAAAAGCACCGCGTAACCAACTAGTCTTGCGCGTCCGCCGCTCTCTTGCAAATCATCACGAGGATATTGATTTAAGGTGGCAATTATTTCTTGCTTGGTAAAGTCGCTAAGATTGCCGTATGTCAGCAAAGCATCTAAATAGTCTACAAGCGCACTTGCATCGTTAGTCAATTCAATCGCTTCTTGATAGTCAGGCACAAATGTTTGCTGTGCTTGCGTTGCATCAAAACTTGCGCTAAATCTCAAAAAGATAGGCCTAAATTGTTCAAAGGTCTCGCGCTGCAATTGGAAAGTGCCATGTGACAATAAATTGATATAACCGGGAATGCTCGATGCGTTTAATATTTGAAGCTCTGGCGCGACTAAACCTTCGTTTGCAGATAGGGTGCCAGGCGCTTTGTATCCGGGGCGATAGAAGTTAAAGACAGATTGAGACCGATAAGGATGCTGGCCTAAAGTACTTAGCGCGGAAGTGTCATAAAGCTGCGCAACATACTCTGGTGTAGACATGTCGGTATTAAACGCACGCATAAAATGACTTAAACGTAAAATAGGCTCGCGTACCTTACCAAAGGTGTCATTCGACATCGCAAATTCTAAGGTGTTTTCAGGATCAAATAAGATAGCGCTTATTGTCGCTTTTAAATCGCCTTTACGACTATCACCAACAACAACGCCATTAGGCAATGCATAGGTACCTTGATCAAATGCAGAAGCAACTCGTTCGATATAGCTAGGGCTAGGGTTGCTGGTCACAAATCGTTGAATCAGCTGTTTTGACACAAATGGCCCTACATTTGGATGTGTCATGATGTGGTCTAAAGCCATTTCAATTGATGTTTTGGCCTGCGTATTTGCGCTAATAGTCAAACCTAAAAATGTTTTCTCATCACTTGAATGAGCTTCTTCATTTATGAGTAAAGGCTCTGTGATAGCCTGTCTTATTTGCTCACTGCGTCGAACTATGTCTGCGCCAGAGGAAAATCGAAGAGCTGGGTTGTTGAGCCCAGTGAAAACTTTTGCCAATCCGGTGATATCATTGTTGTCATAAGTTTCTATCGCATTACCATCGGCATCTCTAATTTCACTGCCATCAGGATTAAGCTGAACTAAACCAATGGTAAATAATTGCAATATTTCTCTGGCGTAATTTTCGTCGGGCACACGGCCGCTGCTTGCATTGCCTTTTTCATTCCCTAAGTACGTTAAATATTCTGCCATTGCTGGTGAATAGGTGACCGCTTCGAGTAAATCTCGATAATTGCCAAGGGCATGCTCGGCTAATATGTCTTGAAAGTAACCGACGGTCTGCGGAAGTATCCCCAAAAGGCCGCCGCTTCCATTTGACACAACGGTAATTTGCGAAAGTGCATATGCCATGCGTTGCCTAAGCTGGTCTTCTCCGTGTACCGCGTTTCGCCAAAAAACATATGTAGTGGCGCCTTGGTCAAATGCGTCTGCAATCATACCCTGCTGCGGACTACCCATTTCATAATACTCTTGAACACCCGACAAAAACGGGGAGACAGGCGCATCGAATTGTTCAAGCACCCAATCTGATGCACTAGTTCCGATATAATTTTGGACATTTTCTGGTTTAGGTCCAAAGGTCGCTATTGTCAAAAAACGAGATGTTTTTTCAGGCGTTTCAAATTGTCCTGATAAATCGGGTGCGGGTGATGCAGGTGGTGTTGTGCTTGGTGGAGGTGTAATAGGAGCAGGTTCAATACTATCTTCTGCGCTATCTCCTGAACCACCTCCGCACGCAGACAAAAGCATCGAAACGCACATTATAACTGCTAGCTTAGCTTTGCGACGATGTGTATTTTTTGGGGTGCTAATATTTATGATTTGCATTAAATTGCTTCTCCTAATCATAGCTGCCTAATGCGTTACATGTATGATTTGCAACAGCTAGGTGAGCGCGAATCTGCTCGCATGTTAGGAATTCAATGACGCAAGTTCAATAGAATTGAAATAGATTTACACTACATTTACACAGTCTTGACACTTCTCATCCACGTTATCTGCGTCATCCCCGTTATCTACGTCATCCCCCGTTATCTGCGTCATCCACGTCATCGTGGCGAAGGCCACGACCTCCTTAAGCTACAAGAGATGTCT
>CAYURD010000150.1:0-7663 GCA_964446865.1 uncultured Glaciecola sp. | reverse complement strand
TCTGGCGAATGCCTAATACTGTTCGGTCAAGTCAAAACCCCGTCATTGTGGCGAATGCCTAATACTGTTCGGTCAAGTCAAAACCCCGTCATTGTGGCGAAGGCGTAATACTGTTCGGTTAAGCCAAAACCCCGTCATTCCCGCGAAGGCGGGAACCTCTTTGGAACTGCGCAATCCGCGCTAAGCGACTGTTTTGTAATAGTTTTAAACCAGTAACTTAACCAATGCCGATTGGTTCCAAGGAGATTCCCGACGTCTCGAGAATGACGAGGTCTTAACTAAGAAAAGCGCAGTTCCAAGGAGATTCCCGACGTCTCGAGAATGACGAAGTTTTAACTTCAATAATAAAAAAAGCTTGATCTTTCTCCCAAGTGTACTTACTGTATTATTACAAGTGGTACAGTGGTAATTTGAAAGTAGAGCGCAAAATGTCGACCGCATTGCTCAATTTCCAATTACCTGCCCACAAAAACTCATGCATGAGAAAAACAAAATGTCGAAGATGTCAGCGACCAATATACAAATAACGCCGGGGGACAACCGGCCTATTTTTAAGCAAATTGTAGACGGTTTACGCCTGCAAATTGCCAGTGGTGAATTAGCGGTAGGCAGCAAATTACCGAGTGTGAGAGGCTTAGCTTTGCAGCTCACCATTAACCCAAATACGGTAGCAAAAGCGTATGGCGAGCTTACTAATCAAGGTCTGTTAGAGGCACGCCAAGGCTTAGGGCTTTTTGTTAGTGAGCCTAAGCAGCGCTACAGCAAAGAAGAGCAGCATAAGCGGCTAGAAACGGCAGTGAGTGCCTTGGTCAACGAAGTCGTTTATCTCGATTATTCGAGAGAAGACGTTATTGAAGCAGTACGCCAAGCACTTAACAAGATAGAGCCAAAAGGATAATTCTAATGAGTAACAATTGCATTGAGATATACGCGTTAAGCAAAGTATTTGGCAATAAAACAGCGGTTAACAACTTAAACTTGAGCATTCAAGAAGGCGGCATTCATGCCATTGTTGGCAGTAATGGTGCTGGCAAATCAACACTCTTTCGTATTTTGTTGGGGGTTGAAACGCCTACGCACGGTAAAGCGATGGTATTAGGTGAAGATGCATCAGCATTAACACCTCAAACCCGAGGGCAAATTGGCTACGTGAATGAAGAGCATACCTTGCCCGCGTGGATGAAAGTTTCGAGTTTGTTAAGCATGCAAAAAGAGCTTTATAGCAATTGGAATGAAACGGTTTATCAAAATGTGATTGCTTATTTTGATGTGCAACTTGAGCAAAAGATATCCGAACTTTCAAGAGGCGAACGTGCTGGCTTTAATTTGGCCATGGCACTTGCGCAAAGCCCTAAAATACTGATTTTAGATGAGCCAACACTTGGTTTAGATGTAGTCGCAAAACAGTCTTTTTTAGAAGCGCTTATGTTTAGCGAATCAGAACATCAATCCACCATCATCTACTGTTCACACCAAATGGAAGAAGTTGAACGTGTTGCCGACCAGCTTATTATTTTGGAAAAAGGCAGGCTGACCAACAACAGCGCTCCCGAAGAATTTGTACAGAAGGTCACAGGCATTATTGCCGACTTTGGTGAGACTTCGTTAGACCCTAAAACGCTTGAAGGCTTGTTAAGTGTCAAACGCATAGATGATTATCATCATTTGATGTTTTTTGGAGAAGACTATGAGCACTTGGCAGACATACTTGCTCAAGGTGGTGTGACTAACATTAGCCACATGCCTGTTTCGCTTAATCAGGCGGTAAATGCGTTCTTGAGCAAGTATCACAATGGCCCTGCTAAGAAGAAAACAATGGCTAAAGCTGCAGAGAATACGTCAATTTAATATCTAAGCCCTAAAGCGCAGATATCACAAGGCACGAAAATTTTAAGGAAAGATTATGTTAACACTCGCTAAAAATGAGTTTTATAGGTACCAAAAGTGGGCATGGCTATGGGCAATATTGTTCTTGTGTGGGTTAACGTACATTGGCATTCAAAGGCCTTTGTTGGCGCCGCATCCTGCTTTTTCCGCAATTAATAATTTGCTGTTATTAGGTGGAAGTTTCTTGTTTGGTCTATTGCAGATGGCATTGCACAAACGCAAAAATCACTGGACGTACCTCATTCACCGCCCAATCGCTACTCAGCATATTTTTTATGCATTGTTATTGGCAGGTATGGGCATTATTTTGGTGGCGGCGATTTTTCCGTGGCTATTAGCGATAGTGAGTATCGACGCATTTAACGTGTTTGTGGTCGACACTCGACACTACGTCTATTTAGTATTCTTGTTTTTCTCCATGTTAATGGTCTATCAAATCGGTACCCTAATTATACTTAATGCAAGTTGGGGCATCGTATTGCTTGCCTCTTTAGTTGTTGTGGTATTTGCACCTACAACCCACAACATGTTTACTCAGCTTTTTCCTTTAATTGTTTTTAATATTGCGCTGTTATACCTCAATGTAAAAAGCTTTAAACCTGACCTCTCTCGTTATTTGTCAAAGCCTTTAGCGATAGGCCTGTTAAGCATTCCTATGAGCTTTACTTTACTACTTGTGTTATTGATGTCGACGGTCGTTAGCTATCATCTTCCTAAGCAAATAGCAGGTACCCATCCCGATTCAAATCCTGAAAAAGGCACGTTGCGATATGAGAGAAAGTTCTCAAGTAAAGATAAGCTTGATTATTTTCTAGCAAATGAAGAATCAGCGCTAGCCAAGCAGATAAAGACGCAGGCAAAACTGGCAGATCAAGACTTCTTTTACGTGACATCTAGTAAATTCCCTCACCAAGGTCAGCTACATGTAGATGACGAGACTAATTTATTTATTCGAGAGAATTTTACGGATACGCAATGGCAATTTTCTCATGATCATATGTTGTTTCTTGGCTACCATGATTTAACTCAAGAAATGATTGGTGTGCTCGGTAAAAATCAGTTTTACAAAACCATGGAAGAAGTGCCAGAAGATGGACGTTTTAATCACGTACCCGTTATCCTCAAAGGTAATCATTTAATGACATCAACTGCACTTTATCGAGTGAATATTGCTGAAAAGCAGCTTCAGTTACGCTATCAGCTTCAAGATAATGAGTACTTTGTTAATACCTATTCAGGAGGCACTGCGCCGTCTTTAAACACAAACAAAAGAACGATTATCTTTGATCAGGCTAATTTTGAAGACGAATTTACTGTTTTAGAAGAAGTACTCTCGTTTCCTCGTTTTGGCCCTAAGCGCAATCGGCAGCTAGTTAACGCCTTTAAGTTAGCAAACGGCTACGCGCTTTATAACTCTTCAGCCAACTATTTTGGTTACGATCAACCAGGCGCTCAAGTATACCTAGCGACTTACGATGGTGACTTTACTCTAGTGGGCGAGCGAAGATTCACAAAGTACAATCACCCTGCGTGGATACGCCATTTTGAATACATGATGTCGCCCAGTCTTACCTATGGCCGCTCTGCGCTTTTCTTTACTTTGTCTCCCGAGACGCGGGCTTTGAATTATTTACTGGATGTCCACCCCAAAGAATTTGGAAAGCAAATAAATGTTTTAGCGGCCATCTTTTATGTCTTAAGCCTAGTTTGCATTCTGTTTTTGTGTCGTTTGCATAATCTGTCAAAAGCGCAAACAATCACATGGTTTATTTTGGTCGCATTAATGAGTGTGCCTGCATTGCTTAGCTTCTTTTTCTTAAACCCGTTTAAGGGCGTGTATTTCAAAAAGTTGAAGCGGGACAAGGTTGCTGTAGCAGATACATTAGCCAACCAACACTAAGGCGATTAAAAGATGACACTTTTACTTTATTGCTTCTTTAAGAAGGTAGCGAAGTGCGCTTTGTTGACTGTATTGTTTGCGCAAATACTTTTTGTGTCAGCAGCTAATGCGGCTGCCAATACGACATTACCGTCAAAAGACCTTCAATCAAGCTTCATTAAACGTGAAACTGTCGCCAAAGCGCGTTCGCTTTTTAATATAAAGCTAAGTCCCAATGGCCAACACATATTGTTTATCAAAAGAGAAAAACAATTTGATGTGCTGTGGACTCAATCCTTAAATAACGACAAACAGCAGCGAATATTCACTGGCAATGGCCTGCGCGAGGCATATTGGAGCGCAAACGGAAAAGACATTGTTGTGTTATTTGATAGAAGTATCGCGCTTGTAAAAGCAGAACAATCTCAGATGCCTATTACTATCGCTAAGCTCTCCTCTAAAAAGCGTGAAGCATTTTTAGGCGTGTCGCCTGCTTTGGGTACGGGCGTTATTGTTCATAGATGGATACATTCAAGCAAGCATTACCAACTGGTGCAAATAAATGATGATGGACAAGAAAAGGTACTATTTAGCTCACCGTATCAAATTTTGAATTATCTATTTACGTCACCTCTAGATGATGTCTCTGATACACATGAGTTAGCGACTATCGTTAAACCTCGTCTTGCTGCGGTAAAAGTATATCGAAACAATCAAACAGAAATTCATGTTTTGTTAAATAATATCGATTATAAAGCATGGGCTGAAGCCCCTCAAAACAAGCAAATACATCATATTAAAGAGAATGCGCTCGCTACATTAAGCTGCGATATTGGCGACCCTTGTCAAATGGTTTCGCTTGATGTTCAAACTCATCGCTTATATATGCTCGCAAGATTTGAAGGCGACAAGGCCAAATTACACGAATACTTGCTTAAACCTAGTGTTGATGAATCTTCGTTACTTACAAAGCGAGAGCTTAGCTATTCACAAGAACTTGGTCTTACATCAGCAAGCCGTTTTGATGCTGATTTTGTATTTACGACGCATGAAGGCAAGCCGTCTATTGTGGCATATAAAAATGAGTTCAAAACGCACTATGGATTAGATGATACCAACCGACTTCGTTTGCAAGTTTTGCATCAGTATCTAGACAACCATACCGAGTATGAGCCTTCAAAACGCTTTATCGATATTCAAATGAGCGATAATGGTAAACACTGGCTTGTTTTTGACAATAGTGCAGGTGTTGTTAGTGGTTCGGTTTATTTCCTTGCGCATTCATCAAACGAACCGCCACTTATTAAACGTTTGAGTTTACGTGATGAGAAAGACCGCCTACAAAACACTCATATTGGTTTAGACAAATATGTACTTAACTACACTGTATCTGATGGTATGTCGCAACATGCTTATGTAACGATGCCTAAAAATAGTGTGCCGAACACACTACCCTTAGTCGTGATGCCTCATGGCGGCCCTTGGGGAAGAGACGATGGGGCAAAGGATATGATGGCAGAGTTTATTGCTAGCCGCGGCTATATTGTCCTTCAACCCAATTTTCGTTCCTCGGTAGGGCTAGGGCGTTATTACGCTGAATCGGCTAACAAAGATTATGGGGACGGAAGAGTTCAGCAAGATATTATTGATAGCATGCAATATGCACTGTCTCAAGGAATTGGAGATGCGACTAAACTTGGCATTGTTGGTCACTCGTTTGGCGGCTTTTCGGTCTTGTCGGCTTTAAGTTTTACGCCCGACCTTTTTCATTTTGGTTTTGCTGGCGCACCACCATCAGACTTAGCAAAATCTATTCAGTTTTTAGATAAACAAGACTATCGCAGAGAAAACGCGAGATTACGATTGTTCTTTGCTAAATATGCAGCTGATATAAGCGACCCAAAAGATATCGCGCGTTTAAGCGCAAAATCACCTGACTTACATTGGCAAAATATCAAGAAGCCATTGTATATTTGGGCAGGAAAATTTGATGATCGAGTAGACGTTCATCACGTTAGAGAATATGCCTCGTTGTTATGGAATGGCGAGCAAAGTATTAGCTTATTTATCGATCCTAAAGCGGGTCATAGTCCAAGAACGGCGCTGCAAATGGATGCTTATTTGTATATTTTGGAGTATTCATTAGCTAAACATTTGGGCGGTGATTTTGAGGATAATATGTCAAATGCATTGCAGACATATATGAAGCGTCATTTGAGTATTGATGAAAATCAGATGCTTGTTAAGTAAGCCTTTCGCTTCTTGTTTTTGACTCTGTTCGCAAGAGGCGCTTGGTGCTTTACTTATCTGTCGTGTTATTTAACGTGTTGTCTGCAATCTTGTCAGCCATCAATTTTTGCAGCATCTTCTCGATGTTTTGTACGCTTTGGGTTAAGGCTTGTAAATCTGCAGACGGCGCACTTTCGTTGAGAGCACTAGGCGCGGTAGTTACGGTGGGAGTTTTTTCGGACTGCTTGTCTTTTTGTTCTAAAATCGTTTCACGAAAACTTTCTGCATCATTAATACCAATCAAGCTAACCAAGGCACCTTGACCCGATGCACCTGCGGTTTCAAAACTCAGGCGATAAAGGCCCAACATGCGCATTACAGGCCCTTGGCTTAATGCAACATCGGTTATTTTTTCAAGCGGGATAGATTTTTCGACTACAAACCAAATGCCACGTTTAACCACCAGCTTTCGCTCTAGCAAGGTTGCCGACATTGCCGCCAGCATGCGTCCAGATATGAGCCAAATCAAAATAGCGACAACAGGAATAAAGACAATGCCAACAAAAGTAAACGCGCATATAAGGACACCGCTCAAGGTCCAATAAGTTTTTACTTTTGGGTTAAAAGTGGCGCTGGCGATGGTGTTTTCTTTCATGCTTTACTCGCTTTATTGAATGAGAAGATATCAATAAAGGCCGTTTGTTATTATTGATTCCGTGTTTGATTCAACTAAATAAAGGCTTGTAAGTCAATTTTGTTTTTTTGAGAGTTGTAGGTTTTTGTTATTTGCGCCTCGTTTTTTGGACGAAGCGCAAAGAAAAAGGTTTGAAAGTTGACGTTTACAGCAACGAAATTTGCTGACTTACTTGCTCGTCTTGTTTATTGAGTGTTTGAGTTGATCTCGAATCATAATCGACTGAGCTAAAGTGTAAGCATGCAAAGTGACAGAATATTTTAACCATCACACCATACAACAAAGTAAGAATCAGCACGGCGAAAATAGGACCTACCACCTTTGGAAACTCACTAGGCTCAACATTAGAGCCAACACTCACCGCCCCGCTCACTACGCCAAACCAGCCCATCATCATGGCAGTTTTGCCCATTGCATCGAACATCGCTATGTATTGCTTTGGATTTTTGCAATTAACAAGACTCTCGCGATTAAACAAAGCAGTCCAAGCATTTAACACATCATGTTTACTACCCATTAAAAATGGCGCAATAAGCGCGGGTACTAATACAATCACCAGACTTGGTACATTGTAAAAAAAAGTTAGATGACCACCCAGTTTAAATGTCATCAACATGATGGCACTGATTATTACTATTAATGTTGCGAACATGATTACCTCTGTCGAATAAGATGGTTTTTACCGAGAGGCAAAAACTTAAGCAAACGTCACAACGCAACGCCATCCCCAAACTGTATTGAGAATACTCGGCTTTGATGAGTGAAGAGGTATGTGTTTTAAGTATTAGTTATGCTGGTAAGCCTATTAATTTGATGAATAGGAAATAACGGATTAGGACTTACTCTCTAGTAGGCTACCAAATAAACTCACAGCTATCATGGAAGCTTGGTCAGATAGAAATTTCCCACCTTAAGACGGGAAATTTCAATAACTATGAACTCTTGGTCATTGTGGTCCTTGAATAGCGGGTTTT
>CAYURD010000149.1:0-7708 GCA_964446865.1 uncultured Glaciecola sp. | reverse complement strand
GCAGGGAACTGGTTTCAGCCACTCACCCACCTCTCCAAATTGTGGAGCGCAAGTTTACTGAATCAAGACGGTAAGTCAATGCTTTTTTGGGACTTAAATGTCAATCGATACAATTTTAATCAAAATCCAAAAATAAACCTGCAAAAACAGAAAAGCCCAGCGAATACTGAGCCTTTTATTTAGTTAATTATGGCGTTTATAAAAACCTTGCCAATTAACTGTTTGCGACGTTACCGTTGCCTTTTTCAGCCTGTATGCGCATGTAAATTTCTTCGCGATGCACCGAAACATCTTTTGGCGCATTCACACCAATGCGGACTTGGTTTCCTTTCACACCAAGAACAGTAACCGTGACATTGTCTCCAACCATGAGAGTTTCGCCAACGCGGCGAGTAAGAATTAGCATGTAAAGCTCCTATTGAGTATTCTTTATTGTCTAACAGTTTATAAACGCTGAAATATTTCTGTACATATCACAGCATTTTTTAAAATTGACCTTAAAGCTATATTTGTATAATGACAGATTGATTAAGCAATCATAAAATACACTTCTAAAATCAGCAAATTACGTCTTTTTGATGCGTTTTATCAACTATAGACGATGCCTGATCGTTTCGCCAGACATTCATCATAAAATCAAAAATAAATCGTGTAGAGTCGTTGCGTATTACTTACGGCTACTCAGCTTCTGACAACCACGGTACGACTGACTGTAAGGCATCGTCTAATTTATTTACATCGGTGCCGCCTGCCTGCGCCATATCTGGTCGGCCGCCACCTTTACCGCCTACCTGCTGCGCCAAATGACTCACTAATTTGCCTGCATGAATAGTGCCAGTTAAATCTTTTGTGACGCCCGCAATAAGATTGACCTTGCCGTTGGTCGCTAAACCAAGCACGATAACGCCTGATTTAATTTGTACTTTTAAGTCATCCATCATTGTGCGTAAGGCTTTGGGCTCAGCGTTTTCAAGTTTTTTGACGAGTACTTTTGTGCCATTAACGTCTATCACGTCACTTAAGAAATCTTTAGATTGTTGGCCTGCCAACTGCTGTTTGAGCTGCGCCAATTCTTTGTCGCTTTGTTTAACTTGCGCCAATAGTTGCTCGGTCTTTTTGACTAGGCTTGCTTTGTCAGACTTCACCAGACCAGCTAATGTAAACAAGGCATCGTCTTGAGCAGTAATATAATCAAGTGCCTGTTGACCCGTAATCGCTTCGATACGTCTAACACCCGACGAAATACCACCTTCCGATACAATTTTAAATAAACCAATGTCGCCGGTGCGTCCTACGTGCGTGCCGCCACATAACTCAGTTGAGAAATCGCCCATCTTAACGACTCTGACTTCGTCATCGTACTTTTCGCCGAACAAGGCCATCGCACCTGCTTCTTTTGCTGCTTCAAGTTCCATTAACTGAGTGTTAAGCGCATGGTTAGCACGTATTTCTTGGTTAACCGAGTTTTCAATTTGGGTAAGCGTTTCACTTGCGATGCTTTCAAAATGTGAAAAATCAAAACGTAGTTTGTCAGCATCAACTAAGGAGCCTTTTTGCGTGACATGCTCACCTAATATGTTGCGCAAAGCAGCATGTAATAAATGTGTCGCACTGTGGTTTAGCTTCACCGATTCTCTGCGTGCGCTATCTACGATGACTTTTACAGTATCGCCGACTTTAAGCATGCCCGTTAATTGTACTTTGTGCACAAAGGCACTGCCAATTTTTTGTGTATCGAGCACCTGCATTTGTTTGCCGTTTACTTCAATGCTACCGGTATCGCCAACTTGGCCGCCCGACTCGGCATAAAAAGGCGTTTCGTCGAGCACGACTAGAGCCGTGCCATCTGCCGCTAAGTCAACGGATACTTGCTCTAGTAAGATTTCCTTAACACTTGCATTTGCTTCAAGCTTTTCGTAACCCGTAAATGAAGTCTCGTGCTCTAGTTTGATAATATTATTGTAATCGGCACTAAACTTACTTGCCGATTGTGCCAAGGCTTTTTGCGCTTGCATGGCTTTATCAAAACCTTCTTGGTCAATCGTTAAATCTTGTTCGCGCGCCACATCTGCCGTTAGATCAGCGGGGAAACCATAGGTATCATAAAGTTTGAACACGACTTCGCCAGGCACTTGTTTGCCTTCAAGCTTACTTAAGGCGTCATTTAATATATTCATGCCGCGCTCTAGCGTTTTGGCAAATTGCTCTTCTTCCGCTTTTAACACTTTTTCAATCATGGCTTGCTGCGCGCCCAGCTCTGGAAATGCATCAGCCATTTCAGTCACAAGCTGCTGCACTAAACGATAAAAGAATACGTCTTTTGCGCCTAGTTTATAGCCATGTCTTACTGCGCGGCGAATAATACGTCTTAATACATAACCGCGCCCTTCGTTAGACGGCATAACACCGTCGCATATCAAAAAGCTGCACGAACGAATGTGATCGGCAATAACGCGCAATGACTTATTGCTCAAATCGGCAGTACCAACAATATTTGCGGCTTGCTTAATTAAGGCTTGGAATAAATCGATTTCGTAGTTGCTATGCACATCTTGTAATATTGCGGCAATGCGCTCAAGTCCCATACCGGTGTCAATAGACGGCTTTGGCAATGCTTGCATATCGCCATTGGCTTGGCGATTAAACTGCATAAAGACTAAGTTCCAAATCTCGATAAATCGGTCACCGTCTTCTTCAGGTGACCCAGGCGGACCGCCCCAAATATGTTCACCATGATCGTAAAAAATTTCTGAACATGGTCCACACGGGCCAGTATCACCCATTGACCAAAAGTTATCAGAGGTCGAAATACGTATTATTTTTTCACTCGGTACGCCAATTTCCTTGTGCCAAATATCAAACGCTTCGTCATCTTCGTGATAAATCGTGACAAGCAGTTTGTCTTTAGGCAGTGCTAGCTCTTCGGTTAAAAACGACCAAGCGAACTTGATGGCATCTTGTTTAAAATAGTCGCCAAAGCTAAAGTTACCTAACATTTCAAAAAAGGTGTGATGGCGCGCAGTGTAGCCAACATTTTCTAAATCGTTGTGTTTACCGCCTGCTCGCACGCAACGTTGTGAGCTTGTTGCTCGTGAATAATTTCGCTGCTCTGTTCCTAAAAACACATCCTTAAATTGATTCATCCCAGCGTTGGTAAACAACAAGGTAGGATCGTCTATTGGAACAAGTGAAGAAGTGGGCACTTCTTGATGCTGCCTAGCGGCAAAAAAATCAAGAAAAGCGCGTCTTATATCAGCGGTGGAGCGTGTCATTAAATGTCCTATGCTATTAATACAATAGCCATTCTTTGTCATAAAAAATAAACGTATATTTACATCGTTCACAGTGCTAGGCATTGCGAGCGCGCAACAATAGCATTATTGCGCACATAATTTAAGCCTTGCCTAGGGTAAAATTATTGATTTTTGATAATGCTAATAGTCATCTGATTCAAAGGCTTCTTTAATTTGTGACTGCTCAAAACCTCGATACTGTAAAAATCGCATTTGCTTTTGCTTGTCAGCAAATTGCAGTGGTAGCGCTTCTCCATATTTCTTTTCACGCACTTTTGCTGCCGCCTCAAACCAATCGTATTCTTCGTTTTTTAAACAGTCAGTAATCGTATTACCTTCGATATTATGCTGTTTGAGCTGCTGGCGGATGATATTTGGGCCTTTACCTTTTATCAGGCACGTTCGTGTAAACGATTCTGCGTAACGAACATCACTTTGTAGATTACGCTCAACGAATAATTGAAGCTGTTGCCAACAGAGGTTTTCGTTTAGCTCTTTTGCCAATAACTTTTGCATTATTTCATGTTGGCTATGCTCCCGCCTTGCCAACATGCGATTAATGCTTTGATTTATGATCTTTGCCTCTTCAATACTCATATCTGTTTTATAATTAAGGTAATCGTAGGGTTTTGTATTTTAGCAATGAATTGGCAATGGACAAGTATTGATAGTATTAGTGACATAAGTGAAGCAGATTTTGCTGACTTACAGGCCATCGAAGATTGCTTTTTTGATGAAAGCTCAAATAAAAATAACCAGAACACCACTAACGAACAAAGTGCCAAACACTCAAGCCCCTTTTTACAATATACTTTTATAAAAGCCCTAGAAACCTCTAATAGCGTAGGAGGCGATTCTGGTTGGCAAACAAAACATATTGTTATAAAAGACGATAGTGACAAGCTACTCGCATTTTTACCCGCCTATATAAAAACACATTCTTATGGTGAGTACGTATTTGATCACAGCTGGGCCCATGCATACCAACAGCATGGTTTGGCTTATTACCCTAAATTGGTTATTGGCATTCCTTTTACGCCAGTCACTGGCCCTAGAATACTACTTCAACCAAGTGTAGATGGTGATGATGTCATTGAGTATATCGTCAATCAGCAGTCTTCGATGCTAGAGAAACTGGACATTTCGTCGTTGCATATTCTATTCCCATCAAAAACAACCTCAGACAAATACGCAAAACATAGATTTTTTCAGCGTCAATCCGTGCAATTTAATTGGCTTAACCGAGACTACGCAAGCTTTGACGAATTTTTGGAATCATTAACCGCACGACGCAGACGTTCCATCAAAAAAGAGCGTAAAGGTATCGCAAAGCAAAACGTTAGCGTTAAACGATTGTCGGGCAATGCTATTGATGAGCCTGATATGTTATTTTTTTATGAGTGTTATAAACAGACCTATTTAAAGCGAAGCGGTCACACTGGTTATTTAACCTTTGATTTTTTCATGTCGCTGTTAAGTGAAATGCCTAGCAAACTCATGCTAGTCATTGCAACGCAGCACGAACAAGCTTCACTCCAAGAAATGGATGGTAGTGAAACAGAAAATGATAGCCAAGAGCTAAGCCCAGCTACTAGCGAAAATCAACCACCTAGAAACATGCCAATCGCATCAGCACTTTTCTTGTTTGACGAAAACGGCTTATATGGTCGTTATTGGGGGGCGCTTAAGGATGTGTCTGGTTTGCACTTTGAAGCTTGTTATTATCAAGGCATCGAATTTTGCATTGAGCGCAATATACGTTTATTTAACCCTGGCACGCAGGGAGAGCATAAAATATTACGAGGGTTTGAACCTAGCTTATGCTATTCAAATCATAAAATGCGCGAAAGTGCTTTTGACGATGCTGTACGAGATTTTCTTGAGCGTGAAACGCCGCACATTAAAGAGTATCAGCAACAATCAGCAACGCTTTTACCCTTTAAAGAGAAAGACAATAATCGATAATTTCAAAATTGAGTCAGTAGCTCAAACGATATTCGTGTAAACTAAATTGTAACAAATATATACAAAACTCGATTACTACTTGAATAGTTACTCAAGGCGCATAAAATAACGCGCGAATTAACGTTGCTAAAAATGCAATCACATAACAATAAAAAAGCTTACAAAATCACAAACGATAGAAAGGATAATTATGAAGAAGTCAATTCTCGCACTAGCGATTGTAGGGTCTTTGGCCTTAAGCGCTTGCGCTGAAAAAGCAAACGATACCGACACGAGTGCTGCATCATCAGAAGCACAGTCTAGTATGCCTCAAACACCTGAATTAGGTACATTTGGTATCGATTTAGACGCCGTCAATAAAGAAGTAAAGCCAGGAGACGACTTTTTTAAATACACCAACGGCACTTGGTATGACAACTACGAAATTCCGTCTGACAAAACCAGTTATGGCGCTTTTTCAGTACTGGCCGAGAGAAGCGAAGACCGCGTTAAAGCGATTATTGAAGATGTGTCTAGCAAAAGCGAACTGAGCTTTGAAGAGCAGCTTATTTCTGACTACTACAACTCATATATGGATATTGAGGGTATTAATGCAAAGGGCATTGAACCTATCAAGCCAATGTTATCGCAAATAGCCAATATTAGTAATGTACAAGAATTGACAAAAATATTTGGTAGTACATGGTTAATGAATACTAATACGCCAATTGGCGGTGGTCTAGGCTTTAACCGTAAAGACCCTGACTCATATCAAATGTCGGTAGGTGTTGGCGGCTTAGGGCTACCTGACCGAGCATATTATCTTGAAGATAATGAGCGCTTTAACAATATAAAAAATGAGTATCAAAAAAGTATCGCTACTATGTTGTCATTTGCCGACATGGAAAATGCCGAGCAGCTTGCAGAGCAAATTATTGCCCTTGAAACAAAACTTGCCGGTGCGCAATGGCCGCGTGAAAAGCGCCGTAATCGCGATCTTACTTTGAATCAAATTGCGCGTAGCGACCTAAGCAAAGAATATCCTGATTTTGATTGGGATACGTTTATCGATGCCACTGGTTACCAAGCAACTGAGTTAAACATTTCTCAGCCAGAGCCGGTGAACGATGTAATTGAAATCATTAACGAAACGCCTTTAGATTTGTGGAAAGCGTATTTAAGCTATCACTTAATTTCAGGTAATTCTTCTTTATTATCGGATGAAATTTACAACGCTAATTTTGCATTTTATGGCACGGTGTTAAACGGTCAACAAGAGCCTCGCCCTCGCTGGAAGCGTGCTGTTGGTTCTATGGCAAGTACACAAACGCTAGGTTTTGCCATTGGTAAGGTTTACGTTGATAGACATTTTCCTGAAAGCTCTAAAGAAAAGATGGTCGACTTAGTTGAAAACTTGCGTACTGCACTTGGTCAACGTATTGACGGTCTGGAGTGGATGGGCGAAGAAACTAAAAAGAACGCACGCGAGAAGCTTCTCGCATTTAATCCTAAAATTGGTTACCCAGATGAATGGCAATCATTTGAAGGTTTAACTATGGCAAGTGACGATTTAGTCGGTAATGTCATGGCCATGCGTAAGTTCTTCCGTAATTTAAGTGTTGAAGATGAAATGAAACCAACCAACCGTGATGATTGGTTTATGGTGCCTCAACGAGTAAATGCTTATTACAATCCTTCATTTAACGAGATTGTTTTCCCAGCGGCTATATTACAAGCGCCGTTTTTTGACCCTAATGCTGACCCTGCAGTCAACTATGGTGGTATAGGCGCCGTAATTGGTCATGAAATGGGTCATGGTTTTGACGATCAAGGCTCTAAGTCTGATGCTAAAGGCGTGCAGCGCAATTGGTGGACAGACGCTGACCGCGACGCATTTGAAGCTAAAACGCAAAAACTTGTTGCGCAGTACAACGAATACGAAGCCCTACCTGGCCAATTTGTAAATGGCGCTAACAGCCTTGGCGAAAACATTGGTGATGTAGGCGGCCTAGCAATGGCTTATCATGCGTACAAACTCAGCTTAAACGGTAAAGAAGCGCCTGTTATCGACGGGTTTACCGGCGACCAACGTTTCTTTATGGCATGGGCACAAGTATGGCGCGTTAAGTTTACTGAAGAAGCATTGCTTAACCGTTTACGTGGCGGCACGCATGCACCGGGTGCATTTAGAGCGCAAGCCGTACGTAACCATGATGCATGGTACGAAGCGTTTGATGTTAAACCAGGTGATGCTTTGTATTTAGCGCCTGAAGATCGTGTGCGTATTTGGTAAGTATATTTTGTTTTTAAAAAGGGCTAACAGTTGTTAGCCCTTTTTTTTCCTTTTGTACTCTTGAGAATGCCGGCATTGCCGAAAAGATCCGTCGTTCCGAAATGGTCCGTCATTCCTGAAAAGATCCGTCATTCCCGAAAAAATCCGTCATTCCCGAAAAAATCCGTCATTCCCGAAA
>CAYURD010000148.1:0-7872 GCA_964446865.1 uncultured Glaciecola sp. | reverse complement strand
AGTAGCATAGTAAATTCATCTCTTTGGACTTCGACACAGCCAAGTCGTTGCAAGTGAGGATTAACGAGCTGGCAATCGATGATCGTCATATTATTGGCCGTCATATGCTGCGATAATGCCAAAAATGCCGCTTTGCTAGCATCACTTTGAAGATGAAACATAGATTCACCACAAAAAATACCACTTACTACCACGCCATATAAACCGCCCACTAGCTCATGATGCTTATTAAAAATTTCAACTGAATGCGCATAGCCTAATTGATGCAGGTTCTGGTAAGCGGCTAACATTTCTTTTGTTATCCAAGTGCTGCTGCCATCAAGTTCAGGATCTGCTTGCACTTCGCTTGAGAGCTGCCTACTTACGCTGGCACAATGCTGAATAACCTTGTCAAAGCAGGTGTTAAGTCTTGCATAATAACCGTGCTTTCGGATGCTCTTTTTCAAGCTTTTATTCGCTTTAAATTGGTCTGCATAAATAATAGCGCGTGGGGTAGGCGACCACCACAAAATAGGCTCTTGCGCACTATACCATGGGAAAATTCCATGCTGATAGGCCTCTACAAGACGCTCGGGCGATAAGTCTCCGCCAAATGCAAGTAAGCCATTTGGTTCGTCTAGTGCAAATTCGACGGAGGGAAAGCTGATCGATTGATTAAGTTTAAATAGCTCAAGCATCTGAAAATGCCATTAAATATTGCAAATAAATTCTCTAGTCTTAAGTGTATAGCATGTTCAGAAAAATGCATTTTGCTGAACATGCATAAACATATTGGGCGTTAACTACGCGTAAAGACTATCATCGGCAAATTTCACTATTTTTCAAGTGCATCCAAGTATTTTTCAGCATCAAGCGCGGCCATACACCCTGTGCCTGCAGATGTAATAGCTTGTCGATATACATGGTCACTAACATCGCCTGCTGCAAATACGCCTGGCACACTTGTTTGCGTAGCATTGCCTTGAAGACCACTTCCTACAATAATATAGCCGTCTTTCATATCAAGTTCGCCGTCAAAAATGCCGGTGTTAGGAGAGTGTCCAATGGCGATAAAGCAGCCCATTGCTTCGATGTCACTTATCTCGCCATTTTGCGTATCTTTTACTTTTACACCAGTAACCCCCATATCGTCGCCAACGACTTCTTCAAGCGTTTTGTTTAAGTGTAATACGACGTTACCGTTTTTAGCCTTATCAAAAAGCCTGTCAGCCAGTATTTTTTCACTTCTAAACGTCTCACGTCTATGAATAACGTGCACTTCAGACGCAATGTTTGATAAATAGAGTGCTTCTTCCACAGCGGTATTACCACCGCCTACAACAACGACCTTTTGGTTGCGATAGAAGAAACCATCACATGTTGCGCAAGCACTAACGCCTTTGCCCATAAAAGCTTGTTCGCTTTCAAGTCCAAGATATTTGGCTGAAGCGCCTGTGCATATAATTAATGCATCGCAGGTGTAATTCGAATTTTCGCCAATTAATGTGTAAGGTTTTTTGCTAAGGTCAGTGTCGACAATATGGTCAAACACTAGTTCAGTATCAAACTTTTCGGCGTGCTGTTGCATGCGAACCATTAAATCGGGCCCTGTTAAATCATTCGCATCACCTGGCCAATTTTCAACTTCAGTCGTTGTTGTGAGCTGTCCACCTTGCTGGCTACCCGTAATAAGTACAGGATTAAGGTTTGCGCGCGCAGCATAAACGGCTGCGGTATATCCAGCTGGGCCTGAGCCCAAAATAAGTAGTGGCACATGTCTTGTGTCGGCCATTTATATCTCCAAAATAAAAATTTTCTTTGTGTGGTATATGCGGATGAAAAGCGCAAAATCAAGTCGCTATTGTAGCGAAATTTGTCCATGTTTACCTAGTGAAATTAACAAGCTTTACTACTAAATTGAGTGTAAAGCCTGTCGATAATTAAACTAGGTATGCTACCATACAATTATTGAATGAACGGGAGAACAGGCTATCATGATAAGTCAGTTGCCACGCTTTATAAAAGACGGCCAAGAATACATGCGCATTTGGCCAATGCAAAAACAATTATATGCACTTTTTCCTGAGTGTCGGATTATTTCTGCCACGAAATACGGAATGAAAGTCATGCCTGCTGTTGCGGTTATCACGCTTGGAATGCAGGTGTACTATCTAGGCACTGAAGTATTACCTCAGGCGATTACGATGGCGCTGTTTTTCCTCAGCTTACCGATACAAGGCTTGTTGTGGTTAGGACATCGTTCTGGGCAAGAATTACCACCTCACATTTACGGTTGGTACAAAGACATATATGCGCAAATGCAAAGTCAAAACTGTCAGTTGAATGCAATGAGTGAAAAGCCTAAATTCAAAGAGCTGGCAATTGTGTTGCGAACCGCCTTTAAAGAGTTAGACAAAGCCTTCACTAAAACCTTATTTTAATTCGTCACATAAAGATGTGTCATTCGTATCATCGACCTTAGCAATTATTGATGATGACCAGGGTTGTATGGCATTTTCGGCATCTGTATTGCTGTTCGCCTCTTTGTACTCGGTTGTGACGTATTGCTGACAGTTCAACCTCGCCACATTCACATGCGTACATATAGCCTTTTCTTTTTACTTTAGACACGTCTAAATTATGCGTGACGTCAGCGGGCAAGGCAAACACCTCCAACATCATCCTTTGCCACTCAATACCGTGCGGTTTTACGCGCTTTGCACGTCCTTTATTTGTATAGCATTGATGCACAAATATATGGGCAAGTTCATGGGCAAATATAGTATCTAAAAAGTACTGTACGTTATCAACAAATAACTGTGGATTAACATTGATGACATTAGTTTGCAGCCGAGCACTGGCAGCAATCTTTCCTCGTTGAACAAACATCAACTCAGGACATAATAGTGTTTTGTTAAACTCTCGCACATGAGGGTGGCGTATTGCATCATTAAACAAAATGTGTAGTTTATTTTGTGCTTGCAGTTTTAGTTGATCGCTTAGCATTCTCTTCCAATCATTGAGACTTTTGACTCGTAAAAAAAGAGCCAAGACTTGGCTCTTTTTTAGACGGGATAAACTCGCGTTTCATCATATAAAAAATATAAAAAGCGGGCAGTGCAATGACGCTATTGCGCTATTGCACGCTTGGTATTAATTTACCATATTACACTCGATACATAGCACATAAGCGCCCATCGGGTCGTTTAATTCGGTGAGCACTTTCGTTTTCTCATTGAAGTCTTCAGCAATTTGCATTAACGGACTGCGGTCTGCTTTTAGATTTAATCCGCTAAGCATTACTTGCGCGTTTTGTAGCAAATTAGCCCACATTTGCTCATCTTCGCTAAGCTCACGCTCGATGTATACTTTCTCGAACTCTTCAAGCTCAGCCAATTCAGCCGCGGCTGCAACAGCTTCAGACAATCCGCCAAGCTCATCAACTAAACCAAGCTCTAGTGCTTGTGTGCCAACCCAAACACGCCCTTGAGCAATCTCGTCAACTTCTTCTAAGGTCATTCCACGTTCGTCAGCAACAAGCGTGATAAAGCGTTTATAACCGCGTTCGATATTCATTTGAATGAGTGACTTGTAACCGTCAGCCAATGGGCGGTCAAGTGACATACCATTTAACTCGCTTGTGGCAACGCCATCGCTGTTCACACCTAAATAAGATAGTGAATTCTCGATAGTCGTTAGCATACCGAATATGCCAATTGAACCTGTAATCGTACTTGGCTCAGCAAATATTTTGTCAGCGCTTGCTGATATCCAGTAACCACCAGATGCTGCCACACTGCTCATTGAGGCAATAACCGGTTTGCCAGCCTGTTTAATTAATTCAACTTCTTGGCGAATAACTTCTGAGGCAAAGGCGCTACCACCACCAGAATCAACTTGTAACACAACTGCTTTTACCTTGTCATCTAAGCGGGCTTTGCGAAGTAATTTTGCTGTGCTTTCGCCGCCTATTGTACCCGGGTCTTGTTCGCCATCTAAAATTGTACCTTTTGCCACAATAACGGCGACAGTATTTTCTGAATTGTTAACCGTAGGGAAGGGTGACTGAAGCATTTTAAGATACGCTCTGTAAGACACGCTGTTAAAGGTATTTTCGTCTTCTCCGGCACCTAACAGTTCAATCATTTCGTTACGGAACTCAGCTCGCGTTCGCAAACCGTCTACCCAGTTGTTGCTCAGCGCATACTGCGCAAAATCGCCTTCAACAGCTTCAAACTTTGTCAACAAATCATCAAAAGTTTCATCAAAGTTAGCTTCGTCAAACCCGCGGGTTTGTGAAACATCTTCTTTAAACATGCGCCACAGCTCATTTAACCATGCCTCGTTGGCTAGCTTTGCTTCAGGTGACATATCGTTGCGCAAATAAGGTTCAACTGCAGATTTGAATTTACCGACTTTAAACACGTGAGTAGACACTTTTAATTTTTCAAGCGCTTCGGCAAAGTAAGTTCCGTATCTTGTGTAGCCTTCCATCAATAACGCGCCCATTGGGTGCACGTACACATTGTCGGCGTGGCTGGCTAAGAAATATTGCGGACGACCATAAAAGTCCCCGGTAGCGTAAATTGGCTTGCCTGATTCTTTAAATGCATCAAGTGCTTCACCAACTTCTTTAAGTTTGTCCATGCCGCCGCCAGAAAAACCATCAAGCTGCATCACAAGGGCGTTAATGCGTTTGTCTTTAGCGCCATTTTCGATGACTTTGATAAGATCGCGGAGCAAGATCTCAGGGTTTTCTTGGCCTTGACCAAATGCTTCAGATAAAAAAGCTTCTGCAGGGTCGACCCACGTCTTTTGGATAACGATGTTACCCTTAAGATTGAGCACTAAGGCGCTATTTTTCGCCACTTTAGGCGCTTGAGAGCCTGAGTTTGAAATGCCGATGATGATAAAAATAATAATTATCAAAAACAGGATATTTAGCACTAATCGTCTGCTGAAATTTAGACCGTTCCAAATCCCAACAAATAAGGACTTAGTAAAACTTTTCTTTTCTGACATCTATCTTAACCTTATAAAAAATCTCACCGCTAATATATACGAAAGTGGTGATCGGGTGCTAGTTGTAATTTGTAATAAGATGTAACATATCGACCTTGTGAGTAAAAAGCACACACACTCAATGTTAACCACTGAACAAAAAATGGGTAAGCAACAACATGCAAGCATTAGACTTATTGTTAAACCGACGTTCTCAACCTCGTCTTGTGGAACCAGCGCCACAAGATGACGCACTTGAAAATATTATGCAGGCAGGGCTAGCTGCTCCTGACCATAAGTGCTTGACGCCTTGGCGGTTTATTGTGTGCGTGGATGGAGGCTTGCAAAGACTTGGTAGTATATTTGAGCAAGCTGCAATGAGTAAACACGCGAATCATCCCACAGAAACAAGCGAAGCTTCTATCAAACGAGCCCCTCAATTGCCTTTGCGAGCGCCTATGGTTATTGTCGCTATATGTGATTACAAACAAGATGATAAAGTACCACGTGTCGAGCAGCTTGCCTCTACCGCATGTGCGGTGCAATCTATGCAAATGGCTGCGCTTGCGCAAGGCTTTCAGGGTATTTGGAGAACCGGTTGGTATGCGCAAGATGTCAACGTGAAAACGGCGCTTGGGTGCAAAGATGAAGACGAAATACTTGGATTCTTATATTTAGGGTCTAGTCCTTTAAAAACGATGGACAGACCAACAAGAGATAGCAATCAGTTTGTTGAACATTGGTCATAGTTTAAGCATTGACGACAAGTCACAAGATACGCTCGGTATGTGTGACTGTCGTTGATGTCAAAAAAGTAAAAATTTAAGACTCTACTTTAAACACTAAGCCGGCATTATTTTGTAATCGCTTAATGAGCGTTTCACCCATTGCAGGGGCGCTCGTGTAAAAACCACCTGCCAAATCATCTTGCATGTTTCCAAGACAAATCGCACTTTCAGTAATCATGCGAGACGTTGAACCATAGCCTGGGTCAAGAAAACCTGCAACGCTTGCGCTAAAAACTTGTCCGTTTTCGTGTTCACCAACAAAGAGCACATCGTAAAAACCATTTTCACGCTCTTCTTTGCTTGGCCCTTCACCTGGCTTTGGTCCGTCTTTACTAGCTAAAGATTTATCGTTGGCAACATGATTAGCGATAGCTTCGCCTTTCTCGCCTGGACCCGTTAGCATCATTTCATCGTATTTGAAGTCTTTACCATATGCGTAATCAAGCAAGTAGTTAGAGCGATGCACGTTTTTAGTATTAATCGCGGCCATAATAAAAGGTGCCGCCCATGATTGTAAAGACTCATCAAAATGCGGTTTGTCTCCGCGGGGCTGTTCGATTAGTACTTCAGATGTTGCTAAAGAGTATGGGTTTAGAAGCGCTTGCATGACACTTGGATCTTTTTTCGCTGCAATCATAGTAGCTTGTAAGCTGGCCGCCGTGCCACCTGAAAAAGTCCCCTGCATTTTTCTGACTCTGCCTTTTACGTAACTAAGCGCTTGCCCAGTCTGGGCTTTGACGTGCTGCTGTAAAAAGTAAACGCCTAAGTCAAAAGGAACCGAATCAAAACCACAGGAAAATACGATATTCGCACCGCTTGATTCTGCCTGAGATTGATATTTACCAATCATTTGATGCATCCAAGCAGGCTCTCCGCATAAATCCACATAGCCAATACCAGCGTTGATACATGCTTGCAAAAGCTTTTCTCCATATAGTTGATAAGGCCCAACAGTTGTTAATACGACTTTTGTTTGGCTCACTAACTGCTCAAGGCTAGCATCGTTGTCACTGTCGGCTACAAGCAAATCAATGGATGTAGAAATGTTCATTTCATCTCTAACGGCTTCTAATTTTGCTTGACTTCTGCCAGCCATTGCCCAAGACACATTTTCACTGTTTGTAGCGTCTTCTGAGTAGGTATTTTGCAAGTATTCGGCGACTAAACGTCCGGTAAAACCTGTGCTACCAAAAACGATTAGGTCATATTTTTTCTGATTATTTTGATTGCTCACTTTCGCACGCCTCTTTTTGTATGTGTATGAAAAGTTCTAAGTTCACTAAACATATACGAAAAAGTGTCACAAAAGATAATTATTTAGATTGATATATGCCCATTATGGATACAATGGGCATATGGTAAGGAGGAATTTGAATTAAGAAACGGTTACGATTTTACAAACATTGGTCGCGCCAACGGTTTCCATTTGATCGCCATATGTAAATATGAATTGATCGCCAACTTCAACTAAGCCTTTTTCTTTAAGGGTATTAATTACATCGTGTGTAATAAAGCCTTGTTTAGAGTTTGTTGAGTCAAAATACACAGGTTTTACGCCTCGATAAAGCGCCATTACGTTTAACGTTGCGCTGTGTCGTGACATCGCAATGATGGGTAATGATGTCGTAATACGGGACATTAATTTGGGCGTTGTACCACTTTCAGTCAAACCAACTATCGCTTTAATTGATGACAAATGATTAGCCGCATAAACGGCTGCCATCGCTGTTGTCTCGCTTAAACTGCTAAAGTGCTCATCCACTCTGTGTTTAGATATTTTCACGCTAGGATGAGTCTCAGCGCCTTCACATACTCTTGCCATGGCGGCGACAGTTTCAACAGGAAATTTACCTGCGGCAGTTTCAGCTGATAGCATCACGGCATCGGTGCCATCTAAAACAGCATTCGCCACGTCCATAACCTCTGCACGTGTTGGCATAGGGCTTTCTATCATTGATTCCATCATTTGTGTCGCCGTAATAACGACTCTATTAAGTTGACGAGAACGAGCGATTAGCTTTTTCTGTACCCCAACAAGTTCAGCGTCGCCAATTTCAACGCCTAAGTCGCCGCGAGCCACCATGACAGCATCAGAGGCTTGAAT
>CAYURD010000147.1:0-7900 GCA_964446865.1 uncultured Glaciecola sp. | reverse complement strand
CCAATGAGGTTCCCGCCTTCGCGGGAATGACGGTGATATTTTTAAGCTACAAAGTTACTTAGCGGTGTTTAGCTATCGTCAAACTTACTACGACGTCGTTTGGGGTGCGTTTTGCCGATGTAAGATAATCAACAGTGCAGTACAAGCTAGTATAAATAAAACGCTTGCCACATTAAGCCAAGCGATAAGATACAAAAGCCCGCCAAGTAGTCCTAGTTTTAGCCATTCCAAATAAAGCGCTGTATGCTTTGCTTCCATTATCCACGCTAAATTTATGCTAGCAAAAATAATCACCACACCAATCACGCCTTGTTCATAAAGAGACAACTGGCTGACATTTAACATTAAGTAAATGACTAAAGCGGTTATTAATATATATTGCAACAGTGCATAACACTTGGTGAGCGCCGAAATTTGTGTTTGATAAGGTGTAAAACTTGCTAAATCAGTTTTAGCTAGTGGGAATCTTTTGCTCACATCTTCAGGCCGCCAACCGGTACGCCCTAACCAAACTTTGCATTTATCTTTCCAGCTTTTGGTATAAAGACTGTCTTGAATAAGCTGCTTATATACTTGAATGTTGGCGTAAAAAGGGTTCCAACTGTTCAGTGCTTTACGCACTCCATAAATTGGTTTTTCGTCGTTTAACTCTTCTTGAAAAGAGCCAAATAATCGGTCCCAAATAATAAAAACACCGCCATAGTTTTTGTCCAAATAAATCTGATTTTGTGCATGATGCACACGGTGATTGGAGGGCGTTACAAATATCCATTCAAAAACACCGAGTTTGCCAACATGCTGAGTGTGTACCCAAAATTGATACACCAAATTAATCGAACCCACCGTGATTAACATCACAGGATCAACGCCTAGTAACGCCAATGGCAGAAAAAACACAAAATTGAAAAAACTACCAGAGGTCTGTCGTAAAGCAGTGCTTAGGTTGTAGTCTTCACTCGAATGATGAACAACGTGAGCAGCCCAAAATAGGCTGATTTCGTGACCAAAGCGATGATTCCAATAATACAAAAAGTCGTACAAAACAAACACGCCAATCCACATCCACGCACTTGTACTAATCGAGAATATAGCGAGGTGTTCAAAAATAAGAATATATATGGTGAAAGGCACGGCATTTTTGAGGACGCCAATAACGCGACTCATGCCACCAATACTCAAACTTGTTATCGCGTCATTAAGGCGATAATAGTTGGTTTTTTTGACTTTTTCGGCAACTAATTCAATGGCAATTAATAGTAAAAAAGCCGGGATCGCATACAAAATAATGCTCATGTATTTGTCTCAAATTGACTCTTAGCCATACTAAAGTTGTTAAGCCATTGTTGTCAAAAAATTTAAGGTATTTGCCTACTTCCTGATTGCTGTCGTTGCGTTTAAATATGAGTGAGACACGCTAATTTCTAGTAAATTTGCTCACCTTGCAATTGGTTTAATTGTGCATGCTAAATAAAAGTGCATGTATTTCAATGAATTACGTTTTGGCATTAATATTGTAATAACGTTTGCATATTTACATGCGACTAAGCATTTACAACAATATATAAAATAAAGAAGGGCTGTCATGAAAAAATCGATTCTCAATTTAAGCGTTATCCTTGGTTTTGCCGTCTTAAGTTCTGGCTGTATCGTCCATCTTAAAGCGGATGGCGCAGAATTTGCCGGAAGCAGCATAAAGCTCAAAGAGTCTTTTGAACACGATGCGAGTGACATTACCACACTATTTATTGATGCTAGGGCAGGTGATATGCGCATACGTGGTGTTGAGGGCCAAACCACCATTAACGTTGACGCGCGTATTCGTACTAATGAATCAAAGTCTTATGAGTTAAGCATTGTGAACAAAGGCAGCACAGCAACACTTGTTGCTAAGAATGAAACAAGTAATTGGAGTGGAAAAAGTGGATATATTGATTTAACAGTGACTGTACCCGCAGACATTTTGTTAGATATTAAAGACACTTCTGGCGATATGCTCATATCAGACGTGACAACAGATATCGTGATTGAAGACCGTTCTGGCGATGTGCGAATTAAAAATACCGGCGGTGTTAAAATTGATGATCGCTCGGGTGACCTAACGATCGAAAATGCCAACGGCGATGTGACAATTGATGATAGGTCGGGCGATATAAACGTAAGTGATGCCAGCGGTGATGTTGTGGTGTCAGACCGTTCAGGTGATATCTCGGTACGTGGCGCTAATAGTTTAAACGTTATCGACGATGGTTCTGGTGACGTTTATCATTCGGATATTGCTGGCGCAGTCATTACAAAATAAGGGTTAATCACATGAAAAAAGTCATTATTACCATTGTTGGCGGTGCTTTAGTTCTTTTAGGCGCTATTTTTATCATTATCCCAGGCCCGTCATTAGTGTTAATTATTCCGGGGCTAATGATATTGAGTCTGCAATATCCAAGTGCTAGAAAGTGGTTGAAAAAAGCGCAGCGTATGGCGAGGCGAAGCGCTGCTTGGGTCGATAGAGCTATTCTTCGTAAAAAATATGGGGCTTAAGTATACGAGCTTAGCTATCCCATCTTAACTATCCGCACTTAACTATCCGCACTTAACTATCCAAAGCTGTTTTATCCAAAATCGCCTGTAATAACGAGGCGATTTTATTTTAAATGAGAACTCGCGCAACTTTCATAATTTTGATGGCGTAATGCTATGTGTAAGACGTTTTTCTAACATACTGTAAATACACATCAAGGATTAATGGAATGAAAATATCAACATTAGGGTCAACTATATTACTATTAGGCGCTTGTGTGAGCTCTTCGCACGCTGCACTTGTTTCAACTTTTAATGTAATTGGCAACGAGCCAAGCGAAATTCAGTCCGTAGTCGATGAATTTAGAAACGCACTAGGGCCAAACAATGGCAATGCACCTGTTGCAGGCAATCCAAATGGTCGAAGACAAATTAACTGGGATGCCTTGCCAGATGGCTTGGCCGATCCTAATCCCTTTGCTGGAGATTTTTTCAACGGCAATAGCGCACCTCGTGCACGGGGCATAGAGTTTGAAGCAACAGGAAGCACAACTGGCTTTTTGGTCTCTTCGACGATAGCTTCAGGTCAGCCTGCAGGATTTGGATTTCCAGATGCTCTGCCGGCTTTCAGCGGCGAAAGACTTTTCTCACCGGTAAACGGAACCACATTTGATATTAAATTTTTCGATCCTACTGATCAAACAACCCAAGCGACCGTTAGGGGGTTTGGTGCAGTTTTTTCTGGTTTGAGTTTTAATGACACTGTTCAAATGCAGTTTTTAAATTTGGCGAATGAAATTATTGGGACGAATAACCCGCTTGGTGAATTAGATAACAGACTTTCATTTTCGGGTGCTATTTTTGATAGTGCCGAAATTGCCATTGTCAGAATAATAGGCGGCGATCGCTTTTTAGCAGAAAACGGCAGATTTAGAGGCCCCAGTGGTGATGGTTATGTGCTTGACGACTTTATTTTTGGTGAGCCAATTGCCGTTGATGTAAGTGCGCCTAAGACAATGGCTATGTTTTCACTTGCCATGATTGCTTTTGTTGCTTTTCGAAAGAAAACGAGATTATCTGCTAAGGTATAAGACACGGAAGTCACACCTGCCTAGCTGAATCTGTTCTCAATTTTTAAGTTCGACAGGTTTGTATAGGTTTAGATAGTGCACAATAGAAAGGCTTGGAAATATCCAAGCCTTTTTTAGTTTGAATGCAAAATTTTTATTGAGTAATGATTTGGGGTTTTACATAACAAACGTCTAAATTACCATTGCCTTTATGTTTGAAAAAATCATTCTCATACAATCGTCGTTTGGCAATTCGTGCTTTAAATTGAGCGCTGTTTGTATTCTCAATCATATAAGAAGCTTGCTCATCTTGAGGCAAGCTACTTCCCATATATGCTCTCTTAATAGTATCTGGAGGTGCGTTTTCATCAAATGGGCCGCGTGTTACTTTGTACAATATGTTCCAACCACTTATTACTTGACCAAAAGCTGACATGTTTCGGTCTAAATGTCTTGGTGAAACCCCAAACAAAATAGCAAAATCGGTGGTGCCAGAGTGAATGTCATTGCTGCGCGCTAGGTTAATTACGCCCGGACAATGTATCAGCCATTCTTTGTTTTCACTGATACTGCGGCCAACAGCAAAACCGTTGATGTAGCCAGTTTGCTCTGCTAATAAATCGGGTGATTGGACCAATGTAAATAAAGTGCTTTTTGAAATAGGCCATTCGAATTCAGCCGTCATTGCTCTTTTGACTTTACTGGGCTTGGTTTGTGCAGCATCTCCACCTTGTACAACAAAATTCTCTATCACGCGATACAATGGCAAGCCATCGTAAAAGCCTTCGTTTACTAATTTACGAATATAATTACTGTGATTTGGTGCGATATCTTGCGCAAGTCGAATTGAAACAATGCCGTCTTTTAAGGATAAATGCAGTAAGTTATCTTGCTTTACTTCGATATACTCGGCTTCTTTCGCCAAGACACTGTTTGTGATGAGCATGATGAACAAATACATTATGGGCTTTTTCAAGATATTTCCTCGCGTAGTTATGCATCGACAAACATTGTGTTGCGCTAGACAAACACGAGCAGATTGCTCTACTTTAACAGGCCCTTGTAAAGCGTATTAGCTTGCTGAAATTCACTCTTTTTCTCTAAAATAGCCGCTAACAGCGCTTTATCTAATGGAGAATCGTGCAGCTCAACAGCTTTATTTATCGCTTTGTGTGCTAACTCAATATCATTGGTATTGTAGGCTAAATTAGCCAATACAGAATAAAGCTCAGCATCATCGGGTGACTTTTTGATTTCGTGCTCTATAAAATTCATGGCTTTGACAGGATTGGCGTGATTTAACTGCTTAAACAAATCCCAATAGCCTTGATACTTGCGCTTGCTTGCAAAGTTAAGGAGTTCTTTTTCGGCTTCTGCCGATTGCCCTTGTTCTATTAATAGTTTGATATATGAGACTTGATTAGCCACATCTTTGCGCTCTGCGCGGCTTAGTTCTTGCCAGTGCTGTTTAAGTGCATTAGCGCCATGTTTGCTGGCAATGGCAGAAAACTCGCCTTGAGTCCATTGACTCGCCCATACAACGTAGTCATCGCCTAGTAACTTTTTGTTTTCTTTGGCAAGGCTTTCTATTTGTGGCCAATCGCTTAAGCCTTGCAGTATGTTGAGTTTTAGCATGACAAAGGCTTTTGAATTTCTGATTTTACCTTCAATGTTTGACAGTAAATTCATGGCTTCTTCGGCTTGATTTGAGCTCAGCTTAAGCTCGGCTTGCTTCATAATGGCTAAGGGCTCGGCGTCAGGATAATCCATCGCTTGAATTAAATAAGCTTGTGCTTGTTCAGAGTTACCCGCCTGACTCTCTAGTTCTGCTGCAATCAGATAGTTGCTACCTTTAAAATCACCATTAACGGTTTTAGCGATGAGCTTTCGAGCTTGCTGTGACTCATTCATTAGCATTGCATTTATGCTAGCGTAAAACGCTTTTTGTTGGCTGCGGGACGAAAATGCGCCTAACCAAGTGCGAGAACCTGAAACTGCCCGAATTAATTTGCGTATAAGCCAAAAAGCAACGACCGCGACCGCAAAACTAAGCAAGAAAACTATAAAACTACCTAACAAAGATAATTGAATAATAGTGCCCGACAAATCAATAATGACGCGCCCTTGAATGCTTTCAAGATGGTAACCAAATAGAATGGCTATTAGTAAACAAACTAATATGACAATAATCTTTATCATAGTTGCGTACCTGGCTCTTCTTCAGTGGCTTCAGCGTCTAATGGCTCTAAAGAATTATTGAATAAGCCTTGAATGCGCAGCTCAATAATATCTTTTAATGAGGCTTGTGATTCAAGTTTTTGCGGTAGGTTGCGAGAAAAGTCTAAATTTTGTAGCTCTTGCAAGGCCACTAAAAACTGACTAACTTGTGCGTTATCAAGCTGGTAATGTTCTACAATTAAGCCAATTGCCTGCTGTGTAGACGAGCGATATAGCTCTACTTGTTCGTTTAAGGCTGCTGTTTGCGCTTGGGTAAGGGCATGTTTTAACTGCTGCTCAATAAGCCATTGCTGGCGCTCGGCTAAATAGGGTTCTAGCGGCTTATCTTGGTAATCAATATTGATTAAGTCGTCAACGAGCGCCTCCCACGTTAGTGCTAAGTTTTGTCGCCAGTCACTTATATCTTCGCTTAGTGTTAGGTCTTTTACTTCAGGTTCTGGTAATTGTAATTTATCGAGCGGCAGTTCACTGACTTTAGGTAACATACCTGCTAGGGCAAGCGCGATCGAATCGGTAGAGGTTGGGTTTACTTGCTTAAGCGATTGTAAATCACCGGCAATCAGCGCACGCACAGGAAATAACGACGGGTCGTTTAAGTCAACTAAGCGCGCATCTGCTTCTTTTAACAGTGTCATGGCTGTGCGAACGTCATTTTCTAAATAGACTTTTCGGCCAGCCATATTGACTAAGTAGTTTGCTTCGGCTAATAACCAATCTGATGGTCGGCGGCCGCTCATTTCACCAAGGCGTTTGCCAAGTGCGTCGTTCATTGCGGCATTTGAATTTATATTCGCTTGCGCTTGTGCAAATGTTTGTTCGTTGTCTCGCTTTGCTTTGTCAATTTCACTTTCTAAGGCCGTAATGTTTCGGCTAAGCTGGCTGACTTCGTTAGCGCTGCTTTGACGCTGGTCGTTAAGTTGCTGCTCAAGGCTTAATACCGCTTTTTGTTTTTGTGATTCGTTACCAGCTATTTGGGTGTAATACCAATAAGCGCCGCCGCCTAAACACAACAAAAGGATAAAATTGACTAAAGTAAAGAACCAAAGTGCGCCTGTTTTTGCTTTTTTAGGAGCGTCTTGAGTTTCATCTTGTGAAGCGTGTTCTGGCTGCTTGGGCGAGGCGTTTGATTCAATCACCATGGCATCTTCTATCTCGGTAGATATTGCTTTGCTCTCGTCTGATGATTTATTTGAATCAGTCATTCACAGCTCCTGTATTTACTATTTTTTGTGCACTACGCAGAAGGGCTTGATCACTCGCGCCTTGGCTCACAACAATATTAAGAATTCCACTTTGAAAAGCATAGTCTTTTATGCGTTCGCTCGCGACAATCCACTGCATATTTAGCAAGTTATTCTTGTTTGAATGTTCAAGCAATGCGGTGACAATCTCTACACTTGTTGCAATCATACACTGTATTGTAGATTGCTCAAAAGTAAATGATTGTATCGCTTGCATATTTTTAGTGCGTTGATATACGTCAATCACAGCCAATGTAGCTTTGTTTTTTGTCAAAGTATCAATAATTAACTGCCTGCCACCTTTGCCTTTTAGCAAAACGATAGATACGCCTTCGATATTTGAAAAGCAGGGCAGTTTTAACAAGCCTTCAGAATTTTCTTGTTCTGCGCAAAGTATGCGTTCTTTTTGTAAAAAAAGACTTAAGGTTTTGGCAGTTTTAGTGCCTACGCAAGCTATAAATAATTGATTTATGTCGAATGTAAGCGCTTGCTTACTAACTTGTTCATTTAGCCAATCAGCAGCGTAACTTGAAGTAACAATGATGATGTTTGGTGATGCTTTGTTTAGCGTTTGTAGGTGAGCATCGTCTATAACCCGTTCGATTTCAATCGCAGGAAGGATGGTGCTCTGTAAGCCGTTTTTTGCAAACAAAGCCTGTGTTTTCAGTGCCTTGTCAAAAGGTCTCGCTATTATAAAGTTCATTTCTACAATTCAGCCCCGTCATTGTCGCGACACATCTTACGTCATTCCCGCGACACAACCCCATCATTCCCGCGACACAACCCCGTCATTCCCGCGACACACCCACGTCATTCCCGCGACACAACACAGACATT
>CAYURD010000146.1:3469-7947 GCA_964446865.1 uncultured Glaciecola sp. | reverse complement strand
CAAAATCAGTACCCAACTGATTTAAAATACCCGCTCGAATACCAAAGGTCATGGCAGTCACGGTGAGTGCGATACAACTTAATAAAAAGAGTCGCGATTTTTGTGCGTCGGTTAATTGTTCGGTTATTGTCATTATTATTTCCTTACTCTATTTATTTTAAACCAAGAATCTTGCGGTTTAGTTCATCGTCTGCGCCGCTGCCTGCAAAGTCATCAAAGGCTTTGTCGGTGGGGCGAATTAGATGGTCATTAATGAAAATTGCGCCTTCTTTTGCACCATCTTCAGGATGTTTCATACAGCATTCCCATTCCATGACTGCCCATCCGTCAAAGTCATAAGCAGTTAGTTTTGAGAAAATATCTTTAAAATCGATTTGACCATCACCTAACGAACGGAAACGACCTGGACGGTTAATCCATGGTTGATAGCCGCCGTACACGCCCATTTTGCCAGATGGTCTAAACTCTGCGTCTTTAACATGCATGGCTCTAATACGCTCATGATAGATGTCGATAAACGCCAAATAGTCGAGTTGTTGAAGCATAAAGTGACTTGGGTCATATAGGATGTTCGCGCGCGGGTGATTATTAACCTGCTCTAAAAACATCTCAAAGGTAATGCCGTCATGTAAATCTTCGCCAGGATGCAGTTCATAACATACGTCGCAACCATTCTCATCAAAGGCATTGAGGATAGGTGTCCAACGTTTGGCAAGTTCTTTAAAGCCAGCTTCAACTAAACCTGCGGGTCGTTGTGGCCATGGATAAAAGGTTTGCCACAATAGCGCGCCCGAGAAACTCGCGTGTGATTTAAGACCAAAACGACCGCTCGCTTTTGCGGCCATGTGCATTTGATTGATTGCCCACTCGGTGCGTGCTTGTGGGTTGTTACGAACTGATTCATCTGCAAACCCATCAAACATGGTGTCGTAAGCAGGGTGAGACGCAACTAACTGCCCTTGTAAATGCGTCGACAGTTCAGTGAGTTCTAAACCGTACTTAGCGAGTGTGCCAGTTACTTCTTGGCAATATGTGTCACTTTCGGCAGCCAATTCTAAGTTGAACAAACGTTTGTCCCAAGAAGGCATTTGAATACCTTTAAATCCGATGCTTGAAGCCCACTCACAAATAGAATCTAAACTGTTAAAGGGCGCTTCGTCGCCAGCAAACTGAGCAAGAAAGATACCCGGGCCTTTGATTTGTTTCATACTTTTTTCCTTTGGTGCCGCTATTGCGTTTTAGTGATTGAGCAATAGTGAATGTTGTGTCATTTAGTATAGGGTGTGTTTAAAATTCAACCGAAAAACAATTGTAAATTTATTGTTACCAACTTTAACGACCTTTTTCAATGATTGTTAATAGAAATTCGGTTGTGCATGCAACATAATCGGCGTTAACATAGACAAGGATTTTATTAGAGAGCTGTATTTGCAATGAAAAATAAACTAGGTTTGGACGATTCGGCATTTTTAAACGACATTGGCATTGGACAAATTTTACACATGTACGATTTATTACCTGACACGCTTTTTTGGGTAAAAAATCAAGAGAGTGAAATTATGTATGCAAATCAAACGTTTATGGACACGTTTGGGATAAAGCAACTGCATAAAATTATTGGTAAAACCGATATGTATTTTTCGCCACCACACTTAGCCAAGCAATATATTATGGATGATCAGAAAGTGATGGCAGGGGAGTTAGTGACAAATCGTATCGAGCTCAATTTTGGCAGAGATGGCAGCTTCGCTTGGTTTAGTACGACTAAACGTCCTTTGTTTGATAAAGACGAGAATATCATCGGATCTTATGGTGTGACTCAACATTTGGAACGTTCTTCGCAAGACCTGTCGACCATAAGCGCTATTCGGGCGCCTGTAGAGTATATTAAAGAGAATTTTCATACCGATATTTGTATCGAGGAGTTAGCTAAACTTGCTTTCTTGTCGGTTAGCGCATTAGAACGACGATTTAAGAAATATTTGTCAAAAACGCCTAAACAGTTTTTAAACGAAATTAGATTAGAAAACGCAAGAAGAATGCTTACCGAAACGCAACAGCCCATAATGGAGATTGCGTATCAGTGCGGTTTTTCAGAACACAGTTATTTTAGTAAACAATTTAAAGCACTATTTGGCATTTTACCCTCACAGCTGCGTAAACAAGTATTAGAGATAAGATCCGACAATTAGCACATTTTCTCTATTTGAACACTCTAATTTATCTGTGAAAAAACAAGGCCTTTTGACAAAAAATCGTTAACAAAAAATTATCAAACGCCGAAATTCTTTTATTGAACACCGATTTACCCATAGCTTTAAAACTTCTCTCAAGGCTATGCTAATGCGAAGTTGTAGCGAAAATAAAAGGGTAGATTGTGTTGATTAGTAATCGTGTCGATGGAGTTAAATCTCCGAGTATACAAATAAAACAAGGATCGTCTAACAGAGTTGCGTCGTCGTTGGGTATTCTTTTATTTGTAGCCACTTTAAGCGCTTGTGGTGGGGGAGGAGGTGGCTCAAGTTCGAGCACGCCGACGCCAGCACCTGTTTCACCAACGCCGACACCAACGCCGACACCAACGCCGACACCGACACCGACACCGACACCGACACCGACGCCGACACCAGCGCCGACACCCACTCCTGCTGATCCTGCGATCCCGTCTGGCGGGAAGTTAATGATTAGTGATACACCTACTACAAGTTTCACGCTTATTCGCGGAGATAATGAAGGCTCGCCAATTGGCAATGCTAGAGAAGTTGACGTTGAACATGATGACGCTAGCAAGGGCATCGAAATAGAAGTCAGTAATCCCAACGGTCTTTTTTACTCTGCACAAGTGCAAGTACCCATTACCGAGGCGGTTCAGGCTAACGATACAATGCTAATGTATCTCGATTTCAAAATGATTGAATCAACAGACGAAACAGGCACTGGTTTTGTGACAATGTTTGTAGAAAGTCCAGGACCCGCATTTACTAAATATCTTCAATTTAATGTCAGCAGCAGTGGCGATTGGCAATCTTACTTTTTGCCATTTACGGTGTCAGACAGTTTTGATGCTAACCAAATTTCAGTAAAAATAGGCTTTGGCGGTGGCAACAAATCACAAACCGTCCATATTGCTAATCTTCAGTTATTTAACTATGAAGACAGTATTGCCATGGGCGACCTACCTGTGACCAGTCCGACTTATGTAGGACGGGAGCCAGATGCCGATTGGCGAGCACCTGCTCTTGCAAGAATAGAAGAGCATCGAAAAGGCGATTTTACGCTTAAGCTTAGCAAAAACAATGCCTTGCTTGATAATGCACAAGTCAAAGTTGAGATGATTGAACACGCTTATCATTTCGGCTCTGTTGCGGCAGCAAGATTGATTGTTGGTGACGATCAAGATAGCCAAACTTACCGCCAGAAGTTACTTGAAAACTTTAATCAGAGCGGATTAGAAAACGCGCTTAAATGGCCTGCATGGGCAGGTGATTGGGGCAATGTCTTTTCTCAACAAAATGCGCTAGACGCGTCAAATTGGTTGAAAGATAATGACTTTTACACGCGCGGACATGTCATGGTTTGGCCCTCTAAACGCAATATGCCCGAAGGCGTACAGCAATATATGCCTGAAAACCAGCCACAAAATGCAGACGACGCGGTACTTGATGCAGTGAATGCGCATATTACCGATGTAAGCGAGCAAACGGCGGGTTTAATTGACGAGTGGGATGTTTTAAACGAACCCTTTGATAATCATTACTTAATGGATGCATTTGGTGATGACAAAATGGTCGATTGGTTTGTGTTAGCAGACGAGTTAAACCCTAATGCAGTGCTTTACATTAATGATTATTCGATTGTATCAGGCGGCGGTACTAATACTGCTCATCAGGACCATTATTTTAATACGATTGAGTACCTCATCACCAATGGCGCGCCAATAGAAGGGATTGGTATTCAAAGTCATTTCAGTGCAACGCCCACATCAATTGCGCGCGTGTATGACGTGTTAGACCGATATGCAACAGCATTTCCTAACCTCGATATTCGCTCTACCGAATTTGATATTACCACCACCGATGAAGCAATGCAGGGTGATTATACTCGCGACTTTTTGACAATATTTTTTAGTCATCCGTCTACAGTTGGTGTACAAGTATGGGGATTTTGGGCTGGCGCTCATTGGCGCCCAAGCGCGGCTATGTATGACGAGAGTTGGCGAGCTAAACCCAATCAAGAAGCATGGCAAAGTTTGGTCTTTGACACATGGTGGAGCCAATTCGATTTGACCACCAACGCTGCTGGCGAAGTGAGCGAACGCGGTTTTTATGGTGACTATAAGGTTGATTTAATCGTTGAGGGTGCCGTTAGTGACACAATTTATTTTACTTTACAAAAAGACAGTGACAATATCATTGAGCTTGATTTTGACAGCCCTGAGCTTAGTGAGCAGCCCTGAGCTTAGTGAGCAGCCCTGAGCT
>CAYURD010000146.1:0-3369 GCA_964446865.1 uncultured Glaciecola sp. | reverse complement strand
TTTGACAGCCCTGAGCTTAGTGAGCAGCCCTGAGCTTAGTGAGCAGCCCTGAGCTGAATAAATAGCCAACATATAGCGATTAATAAGGTTTACCATGCGTGTTTTTAGTCTTTCTCTTATTGCTGCTTTAACCTCACTACATCTGTTTGGTTGCAGCGAATCTACTACGCCAACTCCGGTCGAAAGTGAGCCTGTCTCATCTGCTGCAATAGCAGACGACAACGATCCCCAAAAGTCTGTAGAAGAAATAGAAAGAGAAGCTGACCTTAGAATGGCGAATTTTAGCTTGCCAGAAGGCTTTGAAATCACTTTATTCGCTGACGAAACACAAACGCAAAATCCATCGTTTTTTACCTTTGATTCACAAGGTCGTATGTTGATGGTGGAGACTGAGCGCTTTACACGTGGCGTTGATGATATCCGCGGCCACGAAAACAAGACCGTAGAAGATATTTATATAACCTCAAACGCTGACCGCTTAGCCTTATACGAAAAATACCAAGACGAACGCCCAATGTCTTACTATCGCACTGGCGATGACATTATTCGTCTTATTCAAGATCTTGATGGTGACCGCCGTGCGGATAAAAGCAGCGTATTTTCAGATGGTTACAATGAACCATTAGATGGTATTGGTGCTGGCGTAATTGAGCGCGATGGTAAAGTCTACTATACCAATATTCCCAACCTATGGCTCTTAGAAGACACTGATAACGACGGCGTTGCCGAAAAACGCACCTCCTTACAAGATGGTTTTGGTATTCGTATCAGTTTTTATGGACATGACCTACATGGTTTAATTTGGGGACCCGACGGCAGGTTATATTGGAGTATTGGTGACAGGGGCTTTAACGTTAAAACAAAAGAGGGTAAGCACTTTTATGGCCCTAATCTGGGTGGCGTTTTTCGTAGCAACCCCGACGGCTCAAACATAGAGTATGTTTACAATGGCCTGCGCAATCCTCAAGAGCTCGCGTTTGATGCTTACGGTAATCTATTCACTGGCGATAATGACGGTGATGGTGGAGACACCGAGCGCGTTAATTATATTGTCGAAGGTGGAGATTCTGGTTGGCATGCAGGCCATCAGAGCATCATGAGTTTTACCGAACGCTTAAAATTACGCTCATCTGTATATACCAACGACAATAAAATTCCCAACGCGTGGATGACCCAAGAAATGTACGTCCCGCGAAACGACAAACAACCTGCATTTATGCTGCCAGCGATTGGCAAATTAACCGGTGGGCCATCTGGTCTTGTTTATAATCCGGGTAGTAGTTTTGGTGAAGCGCTGGCCGATAGTTTCTTTGTTGTCCATTATCAAGGCTCTCCTGCACAAAGTCATATTGCCAACTTTACCGTCTCGGACGCTGGTGCAGGCTTTGTGATGGATTCTAACCAAGTATTTTTAAAAGGCTTCAATGCGGTAGATTTAGAATTTGGTCCTGATGGCGCGTTGTATGTGTCGGAATACAACTACGGCGGATGGCAACCAGAAGACCAAGGTGCTGTTTACCGTATTATGCATCCTGAGTACGGCAATACACCAAAAGTTAAAGAAGTAGAGAATATTTTAACCAGTGATTTTGGCCAGTATTCGATTGAAGAGTTGATGGCATTTATTCAGCATACAAACATGAGAGTGCGTCAACGTGCCCAGTTTGAATTAGCCAAAAAAGCCGAGCAGGGCGAACAAGCGTTTACTAAAATAGCGAATGATCAAAAACAAGGTGATTTGCAGCGTTTGCATGGTGTTTGGGGCTTGAGCCAAATGGCATATAGCGCTGAAGAAAACGATGATTTACTCACAAAGCTTCATCTTTTATTAGACGATACTAACGAGCAAGTTCGCATTCAAGCGACTCGGGCAATAGGCGACCATCGCTATGCAAAGAGCGCTGAAAAGTTAGTTTCGCTGCTGCAAGATACAAATTCTCGTGTGGCAATGTATGCAGGTATAGGCATTGGTCGAATAGGCTTTGATGCGAGCATTAATAGCGTCATAGATGCGCTAGAAAAAGCCGGTGATGATGATTTGTTTCTACGCCATGGCTTGTTAATGGCAATGTGCGGTATGCAAAAAAACACATGGTGGCCGTATCATACGCACCAATCTTCTCATGTACGAATGGCTGTTTTATTGTGTGCTCGGCGTGCAAGCGATGCCGACATTGCTACTTTTTTAAATGATAAAGACCCTGATATAGTTGATGAAGCGATAACGGCGATTAATGATTTGGGCATACTACGAGCGCGTGGTGAACTTGCTAAGCTGCTCACAAAACGTACAAATTTATCTGCTAAAGCGTATCCAAGCGATAAAGTTGGCCAATGGGAATATCACCGCATCATCAATGCTAATTATGCCGAGGGCTCAACAAGCGATGCAGTTCGCTTGCTTGACTTTGCCGCCAGTGATGGCTTACCCACAAGGCTTGCTAGTGAAGCCTTGTCGGCAATTGAAGCATGGAATGATATCAATCCAATTGATACCACCACAGGTTTGCCCACAACGGCGACTAAAACACGAGATAACATCTCTGCATTGGTGCAGCAAAAATTACCTGGAGTATTAGCAAAAGTGCAAGGAAATGCCCTAGTACAAGGGATTCGTATGGCACAAGCAAACAGCATTGATATACCGACCGACGTGTTATTAGTGGCTGTTAATAATGCGACCAATCCGGCAGAGGTACGCTTACAAGCCTTAACATATTTAGTCGACAGGAATATTGACAATATTGAGGAAGTGCTATTAACCCTTACCTCAGATAACAATCCAAAGGTAAGAGGGCACGCATTAACTAAACTGTTTTCAATTAACGCCAACGAGGGCTTTAGCATTGCAAAGCGATTTCTTGAAAGTGATGAGATCAAAGACAGGCAGGTTGCCTTGATTGCCCTAAAACAAGGTGCAAATGAGCAAATTGATACTGTCATACTAAATAGCTTAAACGAGTTAATGGAGAGTAAACAAGCAGACGGCGCAACTCTTGAATTGTTGTCCCTAGCCGCCACGAGTAACAATCAAGAAATAAAGACGCAGTTAGCGGCTTATAATGCGTTTAGACAGTCATCTTCCGCTATGACAAAATACGCGCCGAGTCTTTTTGGTGGCGATCCGATAAAAGGCGAACAAATATTCACAGGCGGAGGCGCGACCGAGTGTATGCGCTGTCATATCGTGAATTGGTCAGGCGGCGAGGCTGGACCAGAACTTAGTAACATTGGCAATGAAAGAAGCCGAGAATACTTACTAGAATCCATTGTAGACGTGCAAGCGTCGATTGCGCCGGGCTATGGAAGCATGGTGATTACGCTCAACAACGGCGAAACGATTAGTGGGATCTACCAAGGCGAAAATGA
>CAYURD010000145.1:0-8079 GCA_964446865.1 uncultured Glaciecola sp. | reverse complement strand
CTTTCAAAGCTTCGCTGGCGGCTGGATTATCTAACAACATTAACAGTAAGTGTTCGACTGTCATGAATTCGTGTCGTTGTTGACGCGCAAAAACAAAAGCTTCATTAAGCGTTTGTTCTAAATCTTTATTTAACATAGTTACCCCTATTGCGCTGGTTCCATCGTGCACATCAACGGATGTTGATGTTTACGAGAATATTGTGTTACTTGCATCACTTTCGTTTCTGCTATCTCTGCAGTATATATGCCACAAACGGCTTTGCCATGATAATGTATGGTTAACATTACCTGATTAGCTTTTTCTGTGTCCATAGAAAAGAATTTGGTGAGCACTTCTACCACGAAATCCATTGGTGTGTAGTCATCATTATTCAGCATTACCTTATACATCGGCGGCGGCTGAGTTTTCTGACGTTTAATGTCGAGCTGCTTTTCGCGCTCTATGTTTATAATATTATCTTTACTCATATTATCTTATAAGGGAAAACCCTAGTCTAAGACCACTGATTTGGTCAAATTGATTGAATAAACTATTAATTTACAAGATTAAACGGATATTAGCTTGACAAGCTCCGTTTAAAATAACTACTCTATAAAACAGTGGTAATTTTTGCTGCATACCACACTAGGTCTTCATAATGTATAAATCATCTTAACCTAACTAAGAAGATTAATGGAGACGATTAGTCAAGAATTCAAGGAACAGGTGTAGCAGTATGGCAGTTGGTAAAGTAAAATGGTTCAATAATGCCAAAGGGTTTGGCTTTATTGTGCCAGAAGACGGTGGCGAAGATATCTTTGCTCATTATTCAACAATACAAATGGATGGATACCGGTCATTAAAAGCAGGTCAAGAAGTGACCTACGATGTACAGCAAGGGCCTAAGGGTCTACACGCTGAGAACATCGGGCTTGCAAGCAGTGAAGAAGAGCCAGAACGTTAGGCATCTTCTACTAAATTGTTGATATAGATTTGTCAAAACAAATCCTTAAAAAAAGCAGACCCCTAATCTGCTTTTTTTGTGCGCGATTAACGCGTAAGCTAAGAATATTATATAAGAGAGTCTTCTTGATTATGCAGATTTGGTCTAATGAAATCCTCTAGACGCCCTGTTTATTTCTCATCGCGTAAAAACACCATTAAACAAGCCGCGCACAAAAAGCAGAGTATTTCTCCTAAGAAGCGCAAACTTGTCTTATTTAATAAACCTTTCAATGTATTAACTCAGTTTACTGACGAAAAAGGCCGAAGCACCTTAAAAGATTTCATCGATATAGAAAATGTCTATGCCGCTGGTCGCTTAGATTTTGACAGCGAAGGGCTGCTAGTCCTGACAAACGACGGAAAACTGGCTAACGACATAACATCGCCTAAAAAGAAAACTTCAAAAACCTATTGGGTACAAGTGGAAGGTATACCAGATAAAGTGGCTATTAATAAGTTATGTGAAGGCGTGACTTTAAAAGATGGTAAAACAGCACCAGCAAAAGTAACAATTATCGAATCTCCTGATATTTGGGACCGAACACCCCCTATTCGAGTCAGAAAAAACATCCCCGACACATGGCTAAGCATTACGATAAGTGAAGGGCGAAACCGCCAAGTAAGAAGAATGACAGCTCACGTAGGTCACCCCACACTTCGTTTAATTCGCTATTCTATTGGTAATTGGACAATTGATGGTATTAACAATGGCGAATATGTTGTCATTGACTGAGCATATTACGCAGTCGTTCTGGCGTATATACGCTTCTTAGCGTATACTTCTGCGCAATTATTTTTATGTATTTCAGTGTAAAATAAAAGCGCATTATCTATGTCTAATTTTGATTCATTCTTAAACAAACCCTTTTGCGATATCAAAGTCATTGTTGGTATGTCTGGCGGTGTCGATTCTTCAGTATCTGCGTTGCTATTAAAGCAACAAGGCTATCAAGTTGAAGGCTTGTTTATGAAAAACTGGGAAGAAGATGACAATGATGAATATTGCGCGGCTGCAGAAGACTTAGCCGATGCTCAAGCCGTGGCAGATAAGTTGGGTATATATCTTCACACCATCAATTTTGCAGCAGAATATTGGGACCGAGTGTTTGAATATTTTCTGGAAGAATACAAAGCGGGTCGCACACCTAACCCCGATATTATGTGCAATAAAGAAATAAAATTTAAAGCTTTTTTGGAATTTGCAGCTGAAGATTTGGGCGCAGATTACATCGCGACAGGCCATTATACTCAGCGAAAGCTTGTCGACAACAAATGGCAAATGATAAGAGGGGCTGATGGCAATAAAGACCAAAGTTATTTTCTATATACTTTGAGTCATGAGCACATTGCCAAAACACTTTTCCCAATCGGTCATATTCCTAAACCTGAAGTGCGAGAACTTGCGAAACAACATGATTTGCTGACTCATGATAAAAAAGATAGCACGGGTATTTGCTTTATTGGAGAACGAAAATTCAGTGATTTCTTGTCAAAATACCTGCCTGCAAAACCGGGTATTATCGAAACCATAGATGGTGAGGAAATTGGCAAACACAACGGTTTGATGTATCACACCCTAGGGCAACGTAAAGGTCTTTTAATAGGCGGTCACAAAGAACATGGGGATGAACCTTGGTACGTCGTTGAAAAAGACGTGCACCGCAATGTGCTTATTGTCGCGCAAGGTAGTGAGCACCCCAGCTTGTACTCTGAAGGATTAATTGCCAGTCAGTTGCATCTTGTTGATCGCGAAAGTATCAACAAACCTACCCGCATGACGGTGAAAACCCGCTATCGTCAGCAAGATATATCATGTCAGTTTGTGCCTATGGAAAATGGCAATGCGAAAGTCTTGTTTGACGAGCCTCAAAAAGCCGTTACGCCTGGGCAGTCTGCCGTTTTTTACCAAGGAGACGTGTGTCTAGGTGGCGGGATTATAGACGGCTACATTAAAACCAATGAACACAATCAACCGCAACTAAAGCGCGCATAAAATGAGTTACCGAGAACAAGACCTGGCCCTTGCTGGCGTATGCCAAGCTGCAAAATTAGTACAAGACATAGCGCGCAAAGGTGAAACCGATGCCAGTGCAGTTGAAGCGAGTTTATCGAGCATTTTAGTCACCTCCCCCGACAACACGCAGCAAGTATTTGGCGCAATACAAAACTTAAAAATTGGGTTTACCACGCTAGTCAGCCAAATAGACTCTGACAACAAATTAAAAGATGCAGAAATAACACGATATATTGCCGCCATTATGAGTTTAGAACGTAAACTAAATCGTAAGCAAAATGCGCTTAACGAATTGGGCGAAAGAGTGTCTCATGTGCAGCGTCAACTTGCCCATGTTGATTTTGATAACATTCAAATCATCACAAATTTAGCGTCAATTTATTCAGATGTTGTTAGTCCTTTGGCGCCAAAAATCCAGGTCGCGGGCAATCCCCAGTTTTTAAGTGTTGAATCAAATCAAAAACGAGTGAGAGCATTGCTGCTAGCAGGTATAAGAGCGACAGTCTTATGGCGTCAACTTGGTGGTCAGCGGCGCCAAATAATACTCAATCGAAAGATGCTACTTAGCAATGCCAAAAGCGCGTTGCGAGAATTGTAAACGCAAGGGCGTCAAATTTATTTACATCAATACAATATAAACATCGTCACAACATAGTACAAACTATCACTAAAGGTTTTATTAATGGATTTATCATCTCTTACAGCACTGTCTCCAGTAGACGGTCGCTACGGTAGCAAAAGCGAAGCCCTACGTCCCTATTTTAGCGAATTTGGTTTAATCAAACACAGAGTGCTTGTTGAAGTAAGGTGGCTACAAGCACTCGCTAATCACGACGATATAACAGAAGTTCCTGCTTTTTCTGATAGCGCAAACCAATTACTTAATGATTTGGTTGATAATTTTTCTGAACAAGATGCACAGCGCATCAAAGATATCGAAAAAGAAACAAACCATGATGTAAAAGCCGTGGAGTATTTTTTAAAAGAACAAGTCGCCACTAATGCTGAGCTTCACAGCATCAATGAATTTATACATTTTGCGTGTACCTCAGAAGATATTAATAACCTTTCTCACGCCTTAATGCTCAAAGGCGGTGTGGATGAGGTTGTCTTGCCAAATTGCCGTGAACTGATTAATGCTATTATCGCACTAGCAAAAGAATACAGAAGTGTGCCCATGATGGCACGTACACACGGACAACCTGCGTCTCCCACAACTATGGGTAAAGAAATGGCAAATGTTGCGGTTCGTCTTTCTCGTCAATTTGCGCAAATTAGTGAAATCAAAATGTTAGGTAAAATTAATGGTGCAGTAGGCAACTACAATGCACATTTGAGTGCCTATCCAGACACAGATTGGCATGCATTTTCGGCAAAATTTGTCGCGTCTTTAGGCTTGCACCATAATCCATTTACGACCCAAATTGAACCTCACGATTACATTGCCGAACTTTATGACGCGATAGCACGCTTTAACACAATCTTAATTGATTTTAACCGTGACATATGGGCTTATATTGCGCTCGGACATTTTAAGCAGCGCACTATTGCGGGTGAAATTGGCTCATCTACGATGCCACACAAGGTTAACCCCATTGATTTTGAAAACTCTGAAGGCAACTTAGGCATTGCCAACGCAATATTTGATCATCTTGCGAGCAAATTACCCGTTAGCCGGTGGCAGCGAGACTTAACCGATTCAACGGTATTGCGTAATTTAGGCTTAGGCTTTGCCTATGCGGTTATTGCTTACCAAGCGGCATTAAAAGGGATCAGTAAGTTACAAATTAATGAAGATAGCCTAGCCAAAGAGCTTGATGATAATTGGGAGCTCTTAGCAGAACCTATCCAAACCGTCATGCGTCGTTACGGTATTGAGAAGCCATACGAAAAACTAAAAGAACTTACCCGCGGTAAAAAAGTGAATGCAGACATTATTGCGGACTTTATCGATAAACTCGACATGCCCGTTGACGCTAAAGAAAGCCTCAAGAAAATGACGCCTGCTTCGTACATTGGCGACGCGATCAGGCTGGTAGATCAGTTGTTAGACGAATAAAAAACTGAGATAGTCTGCGCATCAATACAAGTTTGTTGCGCAGCGTTTATTTGCTGCTTAAGTTGACTTCAAGGATGAAGAACGTGGCATTAGCAAAAACCCATACACAAACCAGAATTACCCACTCGCACAAAGACGACACGGCGTCTTCTCAACAAAAAAGACACACCATAATACTTCGCATTACCCAAGCACTTATTTGTGTCGTAATACTTCAATCTTGCAAACTCTTATTGATACCTTCCGGTGCACACGCACTGCATCAAGCACTGCAATGGCACATTCTCAATTTACTTCTTCACATAGGCTTTTTTTTAGCGGTGATATATAAGCTTAAACAAAAACAAATCGAGCTAGCAAAATATATTTTGTTGCTAAGCTTTTTTACGTACATAAGCGTGGCAGCCTGCTTATGGAAAGTAGATGTGCATTTACAGTTTTATTTTTTACTGTCCATGTTTATTAGCTGTTATTTATTCGACCAGCAGCAAAAATATTTTCTATTTGGTTTGGTAGTGTTACAAGTTCTCTTGTTTTTAGTCTTCCAATATAGTTTGCCTGCTATCCATCAGCATTCGACCATTGCCTACGGACAAGCAGCACAGCAGTTTCTTGATGATATGTTGATGGTAAATAGCGCTGTTTTTGTTTTATCATGCGTGATTTGTACCTTTTTTATCCGTCATGTCTTGATAGAAAACTGGCAACAACTGCAGTGTCTTAAAAATACGCAGGATGCCCTGCTAGACAAGCTCTTTCCTAGTCAACTCACGCCTAAGCTGTTATCTAGAAACACACCTGAAACGGCTACGCACAGTAGTGCTCATCTTGGTGTGATATTTGTAGACATTTGCGACTTTACATCAATGAGCTGCACTAATTTAAGCAATTCATCAACAACACTCGATTGGCAAACAACTTATAAACTGTTCTCTATCTTTGATGCTGCTGTTCACAAATTTAACGCTAAACGTATCAAGACGAACGGAGACCAATATATTTTGCTGGTGGGTCTACACGCGCAAGAAATGCACACGCAAGATGGCACGAGTCAAAAAGACATTTGCAAACAAACATTGCATGCTTGCAAAATACTGCGTGATGCGTCTTTTGTTGACATCAAAATTGGCGCTGCATTTGGACTGGTAAGGTTTGGTGTTTTTGATGTGCAGTGCCCTAATTTTGACATTTGGGGCGAAACAGTAATCAGGGCAGCTCGCTTAGAGGCATGTGCAAAGAAAAATGAAATATGTGCTGACGACGCCCTATTTCGCATCAGTCAATTAGATAGCTTTTATAAGATACAACAACACACATTAAAAGGGATTGGCAAACAAAACGTACATTATCTTTAAGTAAGGTATTGTGAATAAATTTTATACAGAAAATACGTGCATGCCTTCAATAAACTCATCGAGAATGCGCAAGATTTCAATGTATTACGTCTAATAGGTCATATTTTTTATACCTATAATGTAAATTTGTCCGACCAATTGGTCTTAGATACTATAAATATTGGCAAAATTCATATAAAATCGCGACCCAAAATCAAAAAGCAATGGCTATACAAGCTTGGTCTGTTTCACAAAGCGCACATTTTACGGCGCTTGTGGCCAAACAATCATCGCTTTTTTCTATTTTCACTAGCTTTAGGAAATTTAATGACTACTGAACCATCCAAGATCATATACACCATTACTGATGAAGCACCTGCATTAGCCACACTGTCTTTGTTGCCAATTATTAAGGCGTTTACAGCATCATCTGGTATTGATATTGAGACTCGCGACATTTCTCTTGCGGGCCGTATTATCGCAAACTTCCCCAACTATTTAACTGAGGAACAGCGAATTGGAGATGCTCTTGCAGAGCTAGGTGATTTAGCAAAAACGCCTGAAGCAAACATTATTAAATTACCAAATATCAGTGCATCGGTGCCACAACTACAAGCCGCTATTAAAGAGTTACAAGCTAAAGGCTACGCCCTTCCTGACTATCCAGAACAAGCGTCGACTGACGAAGAAAAAGAAATAAAAGCGACCTATGCTAAAGTGCTTGGTTCTGCTGTTAACCCTGTTTTACGTGAAGGTAATTCAGACCGAAGAGCACCAGGCTCGGTAAAGCAATATGCAAAAACTAACCCGCATTCAATGGGCGCTTGGTCAAAAGATTCAAAATCACATGTGTCTCACATGCAAAGCGGTGATTTTTACGGCAGTGAACAATCTACAACAGTAAGCGGTGCACAAGATGTTCGCATCGAGTTTGTTTCAAATTCTGGTGAAACATCTGTATTAAAAGAAAAAGTAGCGCTTTTAGATAAAGAAGTAATTGACGCATCGGTAATGAATAGCACAGCACTTAAAGCATTTTTCGATAAAGAAATAAGCGCCGCAAAAGAACAGGACGTTTTATTATCACTGCACATGAAAGCGACCATGATGAAAGTCTCTGACCCGGTTATTTTTGGTCAAGCAGTAGAAGTATTTTACAAAGACGTCTTTGCAAAGCATGCCGATACCTTTGCTCAAATCGGTGTTGACGTGAAAAACGGCCTTGGTGATGTCTATGCAAAAATAGCGTCGTTACCAGCAGATAAGAAAGCTGAAATTGAAGCTGACATTCAAGCGGTATACTCAACGCGTCCAGATATGGCGATGGTTGATTCAGACCGAGGTATCACCAACTTACACGTGCCTTCTGATGTTATCATTGATGCCTCTATGCCAGCGGCGATACGTGCATCTGGTCAAATGTGGGGACCTGATGGTAAACAAAAAGATACCAAGTTTATGATCCCCGACCGTAACTATGCTGGTGTATTTCAGACGGTTATCGAGTTTTGTAAAGAAAATGGCGCGTTTGATCCAACCACAATGGGTACCGTGCCAAACGTAGGCTTAATGGCCCAAAAGGCAGAAGAATATGGTTCGCACGATAAAACCTTTATATTGTCTGAAGCAGGCGAAGTACGCGTCGTAAATGGTGCGGGTGATGTATTGCTTAAGCACAATGTTGAGC
>CAYURD010000144.1:2998-8156 GCA_964446865.1 uncultured Glaciecola sp. | reverse complement strand
TCAAATTGTAGTCGACAGTTAGTGATAGGATGCAAAAACTCAATACTTTGCGCATGCAAACATAAGCGTTCGCTCATAGCTTTACCTTGTTCACATGCGTACAGCTTGTCACCTAAAATAGCGTGACCTAGGGCTAACATATGGACGCGTAACTGATGCGAGCGACCTGTGCTAGGGGTTAGTTTAATGAGGCTGCTGGTGTTGTTATGTTCAATCAGTTCCCAATGTGTGAAGGCAGGTTTTCCGCGCTCGTGGTCGACCATTTGTTTAGGCCTGTTTGGCCAGTCGCAAATTAAGGGTAAATCTACATCGCCTTGGGAATGCGCGGGGACGCCTAGCACTCTTGCATAATATATCTTTTGAACTTGTCTCAACTCAAATTGTTTAGAGATGTGGCGATGGCTTTCTTTATGTAAGGCCATGATTAATAGGCCAGAAGTAGCCATGTCTAGGCGATGCACTATGGATGCTGTTGGCCACACTCTTTGCGCTCTTGTTTGCAAAGAGTCTTTATGTTCAAGCGCTTTGCCGGGCACGGTTAATAGGCCGCTTGGTTTGTTGAACACAATCAGGTCATCGTCTTTATAGACAATGTCAAATTGTGGGTTAAGTGGCGGCGAATAGTTAAGCAAAGGCTTGGTCAGCGTTGGCGGGTGTGCGGGTTTGCTTGTACTGTTTACCATCTTAAGCGTGTGTTTGCGTATTTTGGCTCGGCATGGCTCAGCATGGTTTAGCGTGGATTGTTCACAATCACGCGTACACTATCTAAACTAGGCTCTGCGTTAGTAATAATATCAATTAGCTGCGCTTTTTGGGCGACTAAATAATCGACTTCTTCTTGACGAATAGACGGGTTTGAGGCTTGCAGGGCGCTCAAACGGTTTATCTCTTCGTCTAATTCATAGTTTAAGTTGATAAGTGCCGCTTTTTTCACGTTTTCTAATTCTTGCTTCGCTTCTTTTAACGCCCCGTCAATCGTCGCAATAATTGGGTCAGCTAAGGCGGTAATAAGCTGATTAGCCACTTTTGGTTTTACTTTAAATATTGGGCTAAAGCGTTCTTCGCTCACGTTAAACTTAGCATCTAGGCATATGCGCGTAGGCGTTGCCGGTAAGTACCTGTATAACTGCAATGCAGGCGGGGCTGATGGATTAAGTACAGCAATAATTTCAACCCAATAGGCACCTACTGGGACGTCATTCATACCCACAAAGCCTAAGCTACTTTTCCCAATAACATCGGTTAATACTGAATCGATGCATTGTGTGACTAGTGCGCTATCTGGGTTTAAGAAGGTAAGATGCTCTAGGCGAGTCGCGACTTCGCGTTTGTAAGTAACTTCTAAACCGTCATCGCCAATAGCACTGATGGGGAATAGAGTATTTTCAGACTGCTTTAAAATAAAGCTGTGTGCGTCTTTTTCTTCTTGAATAATGCCTAAAGAATCAAACAAGCGAGTCATAAATTTAAGCATCGATACGGGGTTTTCAGCGTATACGATTTGCTCTAATACTTCTTCGCTATCGGCGTTACCGCGGGCGTTAATTTCTAGCAGTTTGTCGCGGCCTTCGTCTACGCGCTTTTTAAGTTTGGTGGTGACTTCGTGTCCTTGCACCACCACATCTTTCCAGTTTTCGACATCAGACGGCGTAGCAAGCGCATGGTGCAAGTCATCTTGTAAGCGCTTATAAACGTCAGCACCCACAGGGCAGGTTGATGCAAAGGCTTCTAAGCCTTCGCTGTACCAATTAAACAATACTTCTTGTGCAGTTTCTTCAAAATACGGGACATGAAGGTTAATATCGTGTTTTTGCCCTATACGATCTAGGCGACCAATTCGCTGCTCGAGCAAATCAGGGTTAAGAGGCAAATCAAACAGGACTAGGTGGCGAGAGAATTGGAAGTTTCTACCTTCACTGCCAATTTCGCTGCACAGCATTACTTGTGCGCCTTTTTCATTTTCTGAGAAAAAGTGTGCGGCTTTGTCACGCTCAATAATACTCATGCCTTCGTGAAACACGGTGTGACGAATGCTGGTTTTTGCGCGCATGTATTCAGCTATTTGCAAGGCAGTGCTAGCAAAGGCACATATAACGAGTATTTTTTCGTCTTTGTTTTGTTCTAAAAAGTCAATAAGCCACTCTACTCGAGGGTCGTAGCTTGGCCATGCATCGTCAAGCATGAGTGTACGCTCAGGGTGCAAGGCATGCATGATGTCGTCTTGTTCTAATAGGCTCAAGGCATATTCTTTGGGTAAACGCAGCTTAACAGGGTGCGTTAGTCTTTCAGGAAACCCAGAAATAGCGCTTCGTCTATTTCTAAAGAGCAATCGACCTGTGCCATGCAAATCGACTAAGCGACCGACAAGCTGATCGCGGTCTTCTTTCATGCTTAATTCATATTCACTTAAATCAACATTAGGCACCGCGGCTCGTAAAATTGAGAGTTCGGTTGGTGTGGGTTCTTTATCTTCTATTAGTGGCGCGACGGCACTGGCGAGTTCGCTGTAATGGCGTTCTTGTTCAATAAACGCGTTGTAGTCATAAAAGCGAGCAGGATCTAGCAAGCGTAAACGGGCAAAATGGCCTTCGTGGCCTAGTTGGTCGGGCGTTGCGGTTAATAGCAACACTGACTTGGCGATGGCGCATAACTGCTCTGCTGCTTGATATTCGCTTGATACCTCTTGTTCAGACCACAGCAAATGGTGAGCTTCGTCCATAACAAGGATATCCCAAGGTGTTGCACATGCTTGTTCTAGCACTTTGGCTTGGCTAATAAATTCGGTGCTGCATAATACAAATTGTTCTTGTTCAAATGGGTTTTCTTGGCTCTCTTTTACCGCTTCTATGCGTTCGTCATCAAATACCGAAAATGGCATATTTACCTTGCGCAGCATTTCGACAAGCCATTGATGAACTAAAGAATCGGGCACAACAATTAAGACCCGCTGAGCACGCCCGGTGATCACCTGCATGTGAATAATTAACGCGGCTTCAATGGTTTTACCTAAGCCAACTTCATCGGCCAATAATACGCGCGGGGCGTATCGGTTACCCACTTGATTGGCGATATGAATTTGATGAGGAATAAGCTCAACGCGCGCGCCAATTAGGCCAACAACGCCCGAGTTAGCAAACTCATTTTGTTGTTCCCAACATTTATAACGAGTATCAAACCAAGTTGGGTCATCAAACTGACCGTGCAATAATCGCTTTTCAGGTTGATTGAGTTTAACTTGCGGATCAAGAGCCACTTCAACAACATGGGCTTGTTCGCCGTTGTCGGTGCGTTTGCCCACGTAGGTCATCAAATTATCTTGTTCAATAATGTCATCAATGATGATTTCGAAACCATCAACATGCTTTACCTTTTCGCCAGCGCTTAGCATTAAACGCGTGACGTGTGCATTTGATTTTGCGTAAGTACGCTCTTCTTGCACCGCTGGGAATAAAATGCGCACACTGCGGGCATCGGCCGACATTACCACGCCAAGGCCTAAATTGGCCTCGCTGTTACTAATAAATCGTTGACCAACGTGGAAGGTTTGGGTTTCACTCATATTGACTTTGACACTATTTTAAATTGAACGTAAGTATGTATGTTTGTAGCTTGTGCAGAAGTAATTGTAAACCCATGCACTAATGATGTCAGCCTCTATTAGCATTATTATTGCTTTGGGCTGCAGGTCGCCTGCGATTGTTTGGCTTGTTTTGTTGGCCGCCTTTGGCTTTGTTTTGACCCTTAGCTTTGTTTTGGTCATTATTATGGCCGTTATTATTACCGTTTTGTTGGCGACCTGTTCGCTTTTTAGGACGTTTGGGTTTAGGGGCTTTTATGGGCGCTTGCGCCATTGGGTCAGCCGACAATCCTGGTACGTCCATAATATCAATATGTTTACCAATTAAGTTTTGAATCGCTTTTAGCTGTTTGCCGTCTTCATTGGTGACAAACGATACTGCATGACCATTTGCGCCAGCGCGTCCTGTGCGTCCAATGCGGTGTACGTAGTCTTCTGGCACATGCGGAAGGTCGTAATTAATAACATTGGGTAGCAAATCTATATCAATACCGCGTGCGGCAATATCGGTGGCGACTAACACACGTAGTTGATTATTTTTAAATTCACTGAGTGCTTTGGTTCTGGCGCCTTGGCTTTTATTTCCATGAATGGCTAAGGCACTAATTCCTTTTGCACCTAACTGCTTAGCGATTTTATTGGCGCCATGTTTAGTGCGCGAAAACACCAGCACTTGTTGCCATTGCTGGTCCACAATTAAGGTTGCGAGTAGCTTACTTTTGTTGCTTTTTTCAACGTAAACAATTGATTGTTCAACGGTAGGTGCAGCAGCGTTTTTAGGCGTGACCGATACTTCGATAGGATCGTTGATAAACTGTTTTGAAAGCGCAGCAATATCATCAGAAAAAGTCGCCGAAAAAAGCAGGTTTTGGCGCTTTTTAGGGATAAGTTTAATAATGCGTTTTATATCGTGAATAAAACCCATGTCGAGCATGCGATCGGCTTCATCGAGCACTAGCACTTCTAGGTCGGTAAATTTAACTGCGTTTTGTGAGAACAAATCAAGCAAACGACCGGGTGTGGCAACTAATATATCAACGCCTCGGCGTAGGCTTTTCATTTGCGGATTAATTGACACACCACCAAAGGCAACTGCAGAGTGTAATGAGGTAAATTGATGGCATTCTTGTACCGATTGCAATACTTGCGCAGCGAGTTCGCGTGTTGGGGTTAGGATAAGTGCTTTGCAATGATTAGGCCGAGGGCGCTGTTTTTGTTTGAGTAATCTTTCAATAATTGGGATAGCGAAGGCAACTGTTTTACCTGTTCCTGTTTGCGCAGCCGCCATTACATCTTTGCCTGTCATGGCTGCAGGAATGGCTTGTTCTTGTATTGGGGATGGGTTAACAAATCCGAGTTTTTCGGTTGCCTTAATAACGGCGTTTGATAAGTTGAGTTCGGTAAAAGTGGTGGTAACTGAATTAATGATGTTGCTCCGCGATATTTGTTTTGCTGGTTTTGTATCTATAAATGTGTGCAAAAAACGCCCAGTGTTTTTGCGCGCGCGGAATATAACATAAAAAGGCGTGAACGAGTTAGATACTTCTTGCTTAAAGCTAAAGGCTGTTAGTCTGCTCCCAT
>CAYURD010000144.1:0-2898 GCA_964446865.1 uncultured Glaciecola sp. | reverse complement strand
TCATCCTCGCGAACACTTCCTCGTCATCCTCGCGAAGGCGGGGATCTGGTTGACGTACACAAAAGCTATTATAGAACAATCACTTAATTAACATCGGTTGGTTCCAATGAGGTTCCCGCCTTCGCGGGAATGATGTAGGTTTTGGCAGGAATGCTAATCAGAAATTTCTTTCCGTAAATTCAGCTAGCGAGCTGCGCTCTACTTCGTCAAAAATTAGTATCGAGCCCTTTTCATAGTTTCTAAATGTATTGACCGCGGCGCTGGCGCCTGAGCTTGCTGGGGTGACAAATTTATCGTCAATTTGTGCTAAGTTACCTAGTACGACTGTGCGGCAGTTTCGCCCACCGCGCGATAGCATGCCTTTCATTTGGGCGCGGGTCATGTTTTGGGCTTCGTCTATGATTAAAAATGCATCATCTAGTGACCGACCTCTAAAATAAGCCATAGAGGTAAATTCGATATTAGCTCTTTCAACAATATGCTCTATTGTTGCTTGCACAGCGCCTTCGTCTTCACCTGCGTGCATCGAAATGAGCGCGTCGGTGATCCCGGCGAGTAGGGGTAATGATTTTTCTTTGAGATCGCCGGGTAAAAAACCAGGGTCGTCATCCATAAAGTCACGGCTTCGTACAACAACAATCTTTTTGTATTGTTTGGTTTCTATGACTTGATGCAGCGCCGCTGCAACCGCTAAAAATGTTTTACCAGAGCCGGCTGGGCCAAGCAAAATGTTTAAGTCATAATGCGGGTCGGTGAGCTGGGTTAGCGCGATGGCTTGGCGTGGGTTTTTAGGGCTAATGCCCCATATTTTTTCTTGTTTGCGCGGCAAGAGTTTTGTAAACACATGCTCGTCGGTGACTTCGGTGACTAAACCTGTGTGGCCGGCTTCGTCATACCAATACATATTGTATTGCACTTCGTTGTTAAATAGCCCTCGATCAAATTGGTATACATTGCCCGATAATTTGAAGTCTTTGTCTGACTCGAATGTATCAAATAAGTCGCCTTCAAAGGCTTGCACGCCTGAATATAGCAAATCGATATCTGATATTTGCGTGTCCATCAACACGTCTTCTGCATTAACGCCTATGGTTCGTGCTTTTAAACGCATATTGATGTCGCGCGAGACAATAGAGACGTTTTGGCCTAACTTTTTTTGTAGCTGAAATGCGTAGTTAATAATGCGGTTGTCGGCATCACTGCCAATACCATGTTTAAGTGATGATTCGATGTCAATATTAGTATCGACACCAATAAAGAGCTTACCGCGTTTACCAGTTTCGCTAGTGGGTAAATCTATGCCTGCTTGCATTTGCTCAGCATTACAACCACTGACTAAATCTTCGAGCATTCGAATGCATACACGCGCATCAGCACTCACTGATTTGTCGCGGCGTTCTTTTAAATTATCGAGTTCTTCTAGTACCGTGAGGCATACATGAATATCATCTTCGAAGGCGAGCAGGCTTTTGGGGTCATGGACAAGGGCAGATGTATCTAACACACGAGGTGTGCTGGTTTTTCGGATCATTAAACAGTCTCCATATTACTACTTAATATTCAATCGGGTAATTTCACAAATCCTACATTTACCATACTACGACCAAAAAAAAGCGCAAATAAAATATAGACGAGATGTAAATTTTTTATTGTCTGTTTGAATTAAAGTTTTTATAAATGTCTTAAAGTTGACGTAAAATTTGAAGTCTTTACTAATAGCGCCTACACTTATTTGCCTTGGATTGACCCTTTTGCGGCCAACTGCTTGTTATATACAAAGTGTCAGTGTCGACAATTCGGTATATTTTAAGGATGAAGCTTTTAGATTTATGCAACATAGCCGATACCTAAGAGATTTAATGATTCGACCAACTATTAATATTCTATATGCTCAGTAATGTTTCCAAAATTTTAGTCGTCGACGACGAACGCCTTAATATCCAACTTTTGTTCGAAGGCTTGAGCGATGAATACGATATTCTGGCGACTTCAACAGGCGCAGAAGCCATTCGTGTAGCGCAAGAACAACTCCCCGATTTGATTTTACTTGATATAATGTTGGGTGATGTAAGTGGGTATGAAGTATGTAAAACCTTAAAATTACATCCCACCACGGCCGACATCCCCATTATTTTTGTCACAGGTAAAGATACCGCTGAAGAAGAAATGATTGGCTTAGAGCTTGGTGCTGTCGATTATTTTAGCAAACCCTTTAATATAGCGCTTGTGCGCATTCGAATTCGAAAGCAAATTGAGCTTGCACAAAAAACTGCGATGCTTGAGCACTTGTCGATGGTTGATGGTTTAACGGGCGTGGCGAATAGGCGTCAATTTGATGAAAAGCTAGCTGAGTCTATTCGATATGTTGATCGTAACCATCGTGGTTTGAGTCTATTATTAATTGATATCGACTATTTTAAACAATATAACGACATCTATGGGCACGTAAAAGGCGACGATGTACTTAAAAAAGTAGCTAGAACACTTTCAAACGGTGCATCACGACCTATGGACTTTGTTGCGCGTTATGGCGGCGAAGAATTTGCCGTATTGTTAACAGATGCAAGTCACGAAGAAGGTTTATTAGTGGCTGAAAAGCTGCGTGCTTTGGTTGAAAATAAAAATATTGTGCATCAAGGGTCTAACTTCGAACATCTCACGATTAGTGTTGGTGTTACGTACATTGATTCATCGCATATTGCGAAGATAAACTCAAAAGAATTTATTGAAGATGCTGATCAATGCTTATACATGGCTAAGTCTCAAGGTCGTAATCAAGTGATTACCTCTACGTTGATTATTGATTAAACAAGCACTTAGCTAAGTTCGATTAGTTCCAATGAGGTTCCCGCCTTCGCGTAATACTGATCGGTTAAGACTTCCTCGTCATCCTCGCGA
>CAYURD010000143.1:0-8271 GCA_964446865.1 uncultured Glaciecola sp. | reverse complement strand
TAAGTGAATTTAAGTCCTTAAGTGACGTAGGGCTTGTGATAAATACCTCATTTAATGTAAGAGGTGAGCCACCTGTGCGCACGCCCAAAGATGCTATTCGAGGGTTCTTAGCCACTGAGATGGATGTTTTGGTCATGCAAAACTGTATATTGTATAAAGAAAATCAAATGCAAAGCGCAATTGAAAAGGCCAAGCAAATCAGTTTTGAAAAAGATTAAGATATAAAGGTGATTGAAAAGCGTTAAGCCTGCAAGCGATGTAATTAAAAAGAATGAATTTAAAGACCGACGCCATTAAAGAGCGATAATAGTAAAGAGCGATGACATGAAAAAAATAGGCAAGTGGTACACACAAATAGTCATGCTACCCGTAGTTAGCAAAGACAATGTAGATGAGCTTAAAAGCTTTGCGATCACCATGAGCTTAGCCTTTCCTATCATTTTCATGGGAATTTTGCCGTTTATATTTAGCGCAGCTGTGCCAAAGTGGCCTATCTATTTAAGTCTGCTAATGACAGCCTGTTATATATTTGCACCTCGCTTATTGTATTATCCATATCTTGTGTGGATGCACATTGCGTCGGTATTTGGATTTATTAATACGCGTGTCATTTTAGCGCTTGCTTATTACTTACTGATTGTGCCTACTGGCTTGGTAATGAAGTGGCGAAAAGGACTGCAATATAAACAATTTAGCAGACAAGAATCAGCCTGGGTAAAACGCGATCAATTGCCTAAAAAGAACAATTTAAAGGAGCCATTCTAGTGCTAGAGTTTATCCAAGATTTATGGGCATTTCTTAAGGTAAGAAAAAAGATTTGGTTGTTGCCTATTGTGGTTATTTTGGCTCTTTTGGGCGCGGTTGTTGTCGCCACGCAACAGTCAAGTTTAGCGACGTTTATTTACACTATATTTTAAATAAGTTGTTGTTTTTATTTGTAATATATAAGCATTCATCAAATACGCATAATGTTACGCGTAACGAATGTAAGGGCGTAATCATTGGACTTACCAATAAAAGAAGTTTTACACGACTTACGTCAAAGCTTAGTGCACAAAGATTGTTTGGTTATCGCGCCACCGGGCGCTGGTAAATCCACTTTTTTACCGCTTGAACTACTCAAAGTAGATGCGTTTAAACATAAGCAAATATTGCTACTTCAGCCTAGGCAAGTGGCGGTAAGATCTATCGCTAACTTTTTAGCATCCCAGTTAAATGAAAAGGTGGGTAACACCATTGGTTATCAGATGCGTGGTGAATCTGCCGTGTCGGCAAACACCAAATTGTGCGTGATTACCGAAGCGCTATTAACAAGCAAAATACAGCGCGATCCTGAACTAAGCGACGTAGGACTGATTATTTTTGATGAATTTCATGAACGCAGTTTACATTCAGATATTGCGCTTGGACTAAGTGTAGAAGTACAAGCAGGCCTCAGAGAAGATTTACGGTTGTTGGTAATGTCGGCCACCCTAAATACCGAACAAGTAAAACGTGTGCTGCCTAATGCAGAGCTTTTGATATCAAAAGGGCGTTCTTATCCTATTGAGTATATTTATCGGCCAGTTAAAATCTTAAGCACACACTCTCATAAATCACTAGAGCAGTCTTTGCTGTCTGTGATTAATGAAGCACTTACTGAGCACAGTGGACATATTTTAGTGTTTTTACCTGGCGCAGGTTTAATCAATAAACTTATGCGTCTGCTATCCTCTAAGGTCACTGATAACGTGGTAATTTATCCGCTTTTTGGTGCGTTAAGCCCCGAGCAGCAAAAGCGAGCGATTAATTTACCGCCACAAGGCAAGCGAAAAATAGTCCTAGCCACCAATATTGCAGAAACCAGTCTAACCATTGACGGGGTTAATATCGTGGTGGATAGCGGCCGTGAAAAAGTGCAGCGAATTAATGTCAATCGCAAAGCCAATCAACTTAGTGAGCAAATGATATCCAAAGCCTCAAGCATACAGCGCGCAGGTAGAGCTGGCCGCCAGCAGGCTGGTGTTTGTTATCGAATGTACAGTGCTGAGCAGCAGGCTAGCTTGAGCGATGACAGTAGCCCGCAAATACTCGAGACTGATGTGAGTCAGAGTTTGCTAACGCTGCTAGAGTGGGGAACGTCGTTTGACCAATTGCCGCTTGTTGATAGGCCAAGCAAGGCGCAACTCGATTATGCACGAGTATTATTAACAAATTTACATTTGATGGATGAGCAAAGTCACTTGAGCGCGCTTGGCAAACAAGCCGCAAATTTTCAGAATCATCCGCGTTTGTCTACATTATTAGCCTTAGGCACTGCGCCCAATAAACACGCAATGTTTGACGAACTTAGCATTACTATACAGCCTATCGTCATTGCTTGTTTAGTGGCGTTAGTTGAAGGAAAAAACATACGGAAAAGTTTTACAAGCCACCAAAAGGTAGCCCAAAGCCATGTAAGCGACGACTTTTACCAAATGGAAATTGTGCATCAGTGTGAGTTTATTTTGCAAGCGATTCAAAATAAGCAATTTGCGGTCGCTGGCGAAATTCAAAAAGAGATAAAAAGGCTCGCAAGAAAGTTAAAAGTTACTGATGTTTTACGCAGTATAAATACGGTAAAAGATTTAAGCTCGCAGGTTGCGAATCTGCTTTTGATTGCCTTTCCTGATAAGTTAGGATTATTGCGAAGCGAAAATACCTACGCTTTGGCCGATGGCACAGGTGTCGAGTTTAGCCAAGGCACAAATCAATATGCCGGTGTTACTTCAATTCGCTACCCCAAGTGGATTGTGTGTGTTCAAAGCCAAATAGTCCAAAACGCACATTTCTCCAATCGTGCTTATGAGAAGAGTAATAGCGATGCTAACGCGAAAATACATCAATTTTGCGAACTACCTGAACACGTAATGTCAGCGTATTTGCAAAATAATCAAAAGACACGCACCGAACAGAGCTGGGATACTAAGCTAAACAAAGTAAAGGCTAGGCAAATCGTCAGTATTGGTAAGATTGAAATAAGTTCACAGGCCTGTGAATTGATGCAAAATCAAGACACAACCAACATATTACTGACGCAAATCAGGCTTAAAGGCTTAGCGCATATTTTTCATTCTTCAAACAAGAATAAATCGATAAAAAGTGCCATGACACTGCTTAATAAGGTGCGTATAGCTAAACAGATTGACGCTGAGCATGTAACAGACTTTCCTCAAACCTCGCTTGAACACCTTAATCAAACGCTTGATTTATGGTTGCTGCCATATTTGAATGGGGTGATTTCGTGGCAGCAAATACTTGAGTTGAATTGGGCAGATATCATTAAGTCGCTGCTTACATGGGAGCAGTGTCAATATCTTGAGAATCATTTCCCAACTCAAATAAGCGTCCCCAGTGGTAACAAGCACCGACTAGACTATAGTGATGAGTCGGTAACAGGCACAAGCGTTACCTTAGCCCTTAGAATGCAAGAATTATATGGTTGGCAACAAACACCAAGCGTTGGCAAAAATCGCTTACCTATCACTTTGTCGATATTATCGCCTGCTCATCGAGAGATACAAAAAACAGCCGACTTAGATGGGTTTTGGAAAGGCAGTTATAAAGAAGTACAAAAAGAAATGAAGGGAAGATATCCGAAGCACTTTTGGCCTGATGATCCTGCTAATGCGATAGCAACAACAAAAACCAAGCGTAATATGTGATTTTATAAAAGCGCTTGATGAGGTAAAAATAGCTCGGCTCTTTGATGTAAAAATGCGTTTACTTTTGCAACATCAAAGGAATATGTTCCTGCTTTTGTTAGCTCAGTGCTATGAGGATAGTAGCCATATCCGGCTAACAAACAATACCAAGAAACAGCAGGGTAGTAATGCAGCATTTGTTTGGCTTCTAATACTGGCGTAATGTCTTGTTTATTGCGCCATGCGGTGAGTACGGCTTGTAAATTATCAGAAATTTCAGGCATATCGGCAGCGTCACGCCAATACTGCGAGCGAGATAACTGATTCACTTTATAATGACAGACTATGTAATCTCTAATGCCTTCATACCGTTGCCTTACGGCATGGTTAAAGGCATCTATATCGCTTTGTTGGTATTCATTACGTTTAAAAACAGTCAAGAACAAGTCAATTGAATCCATGACAAGGTGCAAAGCCGTGGCTTCTAGTGGTTCAATAAAGCCTTGAGCAAGGCCTATAGCCATGACATTTTTATGCCAAGCTTGTTTAACTTGACCGACTTTCATGTGTATACGACGCGCCTTAGTCGTCTCAGCAATAGTGTGTCCTCGGTGCAATAAATGTTCACGCAATTCTTGTTCAGCGCTGTCAAAATCGGTGTACTTTTGACTGAAAACATAACCGTTACCCGTGCGATTAGTTAAGGGTATTTGCCAAGCCCAACCAAATTTAAGGGCGGTAGCTTGCGTCTCGGGCAATATTGGTGAACTGACTTCACTTGGTAGCGCGATCGCAGCATCGTTAAATAAATTGTTCGAAAAAGAATCAAAACCAATATGCTTATGCTGTTGTAGCAAATGACTACTAAAGCCAGAAGCATCAATAAAAAAGTCTGCGTTTAATACGCGTCCATCTTCTAAGGTGATGGTCTTGATGTTACCTGACTCGTCGTCTTGTGCTGCAACAAAATTACCTTGAATATGCGCCACGCCTTTTTTTACCGCGAGTTTGGCCAAATACTGTCCCAGCAAGTTTGAATCAAAATGATAAGCATAATTCATGGCAACGTTTGGGGCGCCTGATTTGACAATTGGTCCTAAGGCTTTCTTACTGAGTGTTCGAGCAAGAAAAAAGTGGTCGGGATTAACTTCAACATCTTTACCGTGGTGCCTTGCCATACAATGCTGCAAAAAAGCACCGGCAGTTTGGCGGTCAATAATAGAAGGGAAGGGATGAAAATACCTGTTCTCAGGCAAATGCTCTGACCAATCAACAAAACTAATGCCATTTTTATAGGTTGCATGACATTCATGCATCCACTCACTTTCAGGCACCTGTAGTTGGTCAAAAAATTTCTTAAGATGGGGGGTTGAGCCCTCGCCAACGCCAATAGTGCCAATACTTGGGCTTTCAACTAAGGTGATATTAGTGTTATGCGCTTTTAAAGCGTGCTGAATCGCTGTTGCGGCCATCCAGCCTGCTGAGCCACCACCCAACACGATAATGTTCACTTGCTTATCGGTCATTAATCTACAGGCCCATTACACTTTTGTACAAGACTGACGCAATACAAGCTCAGGCTGCATTAAGATATCGTCAACGGCTTCATTATTTATCAACCTAAGAAGGTTATTGACGAGTAGCTTGCCAGCTAACACTGTGTTTTGTTGTACAGTTGTCAGTGGCGGTGTTGCAAATCCACTAATTTGAATATTGTCATAGCCAACCACGGCAATGTCGTTTGGAATGTGCAGACCTTTTTCTCGTATGGCCCTTATGGCACCAATCGCCATCAGATCAGATGCACATACAATGGCATCTGGTGTTTCGGTGTCTAGAATTGTTTTAGCTGCTAGATAACCAGCATCTTCAGTCGAAATAGCATCGACTTGATTGAGCATATTTGCATCTTGAATACCCGAATCTTTAATTGCCTGTAAACAGCCCAAGTAACGAGCTTGCAATTCTGGAGCACCTTCACCTGCCTCGCCAATAAAACAAAAGCGTTTATATCCTTTACTTAACAAGTGATGCATTACCATGACACCGCCCTGAAAATTATCGGAGCCAATTGATACCCCAGGATGATTTTCATCGGGTGCGCCCCAGCGTAAAAAACGGGTGCCTTGGCTTTCTAGTTGAGAGAGCTTATATTCATAATCGGTATATGAACCGTAGCCAAGTAGAATAAGTCCATCGGCTTTATTACTATCAGCAAATACAGCGTGCCAATCGTCCCCTAAGTTTTGAAATGACACGAGTAAGTCATAACCAGCCGCCGCAGTGGCTTTGGTAATACTTCCTAGCATGCTGATAAAAAATGGATTAATAAGGCTGTCATCAGCGGTAGGGTCTTCGAACAACAAAAGGGCAAGTGTTTTGCTTTGTTGCTTACGTAAATTACTCGCGTTTTTGTCGACTTTGTAGTTGAGGTCTAAGGCTATTTTTTTTATTTTTTCGCGGGTTTCGGGGTTAACAAGGGGGCTGTCACTTAGCGCGCGCGAAACAGTCGACTGGGAAACTCCGGCCATATGCGCTATATCAAATGAGGTCGCTTTGCTTTTCATACCAATATCGTTTTCGTTTATTGTTTTTATTGTGAGCCAAGTGATTTAAAAAGCGATGTAGATTGTTGTCGTCCTTGCCATTAACCGACTGCTCTTGACAAAGTTATACACTAGTCGGACTTGTTTATTCAAGTCTTTATTATCTTTACGCTGACAAACGGTAAATAACGTTTTCTGCTTAACGATAGCTAGTGTTATACTTCGCAAATAGTTTTTCGATGTTATTTATTAACACACTTTTTATATAAGGAATGCGCTCGTATGGCCGAGACCGACAACCGTCCGACCAATTTTATTCGTCAAATCATTGATAAAGATCTTGCTGCAGGATTACACGACAATGTAGCAACTCGTTTTCCGCCAGAGCCAAATGGATACCTTCATATTGGTCATGCAAAATCAATTTGTTTAAACTTTGGCATTGCTCAGGATTATCAAGGCACGTGTAATCTGCGATTTGATGATACTAATCCAGAAAAAGAAAACATCGACTATGTAAACTCTATTAAAAACGATGTGAGCTGGTTAGGATTTGAGTGGTCAGGTGATGTTCGCTATTCGTCAGGCTATTTTGATCAATTACATGCCTTTGCCGTTGAATTGATTGAGAAAGGTTTGGCATATGTCGATTTTAGTACGCAAGAAGAAGTCCGAGAGATGCGCGGCACGCTAACTGCGCCTGGCCAAAATAGTCCATACAGAGATACGTCTGTTGAAGAAAACCTAGCGCATTTTACAAAAATGCGCGCAGGTGAGTATCAAGAAGGACAGTGCAGTTTGCGCGCAAAAATAGACATGAGTTCTGCTTTTATGTGCATGCGCGACCCTATTATTTATCGAGTAAAATTTGCACATCATCACCAAACGGGTGATAAATGGTGCATTTACCCAATGTATGACTTTACTCATTGTATTTCTGACGCCATCGAAGGTATCAGTCATTCATTATGCACGCTTGAGTTTCAAGATAATCGACGTTTGTATGATTGGGTTATTGAAAATATCACCATAGACACAACACCGCGTCAATACGAATTCAGCCGTTTAAACTTGGAATACACGGTGTTAAGTAAACGAAAGTTAATCCAGCTCGTTGATGAAAATCACGTTAATGGCTGGGATGACCCACGTATGCCAACCATTGCTGGTTTGCGCCGTCGCGGTTATACACCAGGTGCTGTGCGTGAGTTTTGTACCAGAATTGGCGTGACTAAAATGGATAACATGGTCGAAATGAGCATGCTAGAGGCCTGCATTCGTGAAGAGTTAAACGAATCAGCGCCCAGACGAATGGCGGTGCTTAACCCACTTAAAGTAGTTATCGAAAATTACCCCGATGACAAAGTAGAAACATTAAAAGCGGCAAACCATCCTAATAACCCTGATATGGGCGAAAGAGAAATACCTTTCACAAAAACCCTATATATAGAAGCAGAGGATTTTAGGGAGGCTGCTAATAAAAAGTTTAAGCGTTTAGTGATAGGCAAAGAGGTACGTTTGCGTAATGCGTACTTTATAAAGGCAGAGCGCTTTGATACCGATGAAAATGGCGAAGTCTCTTGTGTTTATTGCACATATGACGCTGATACGCTTGGCAAAGACCCTGCTGATGGGCGCAAAGCCAAAGGCGTTATTCATTGGGTGAGTGCCACTCATGGAAAGCCTGCTGAGGTAAGACTGTATGATCGTTTGTTTACGGTGGCTAATCCTGCTTCAGAAGATGATTTTGCAAGCGCTATAAACCCTGACTCATTATTGATTAAAAATGCGGTCGTTGAGCCATCTCTTGTCGATATGAGCCAAGGCACTGGCATGCAGTTTGAAAGAACAGGGTATTTTAGTGTTGATAAAGACAGCAAGAGCGACAGTCTAATATTCAATCGCACTGTTGAGTTACGTGACACTTGGGCAAAGATTGAGCAAAAATAGTGTGCGAACTATTGCCACTTTACACAGTTATTAACCTCAAAAAAAAGAGTGCCTATTTGGCAAGGCGGTTACTTAATTTGTGCCTATAGCTTGAGTTAATTTATTGAAAGCCC
>CAYURD010000142.1:0-8482 GCA_964446865.1 uncultured Glaciecola sp. | reverse complement strand
AACGAAAAGTATTACACCTTTGCACCGATGACGCGGACGACATAAAAATCTTGGACAAGAAGTACTGCCATTGTTAAACATCTTTTACGATACACTTGTAGCTGTTTGTTAATAAATAGTAAAAAAAGATGCTCCACACTTAAAACGATGCTTTAATAAGCAAAAGGTGAGCGATATTTAGGAGCGGGTAACAGCAATGGTCTACGATGCAATTGTAATAGGAAGCGGCATATCAGGCGGATGGGCAGCAAAAGAGCTTGCCGAAAATGGACTTAAAACACTCGTACTAGAGCGAGGCCGTAAAGTCGAGCACATCAAAGACTACACGACCATGTGGAATGACTCATGGGACTTTGAGTACAAAGGCCGCCCTGCGCCCGAAACAAAAGACACGCAATTTAAACAAGCTCGTACCGGCTACACAACACGTCCACATCGCTCTCACTGGTTTGTTAACGACCTTGAACATCCTTATAACGAAGAGAAACGCTTTGATTGGATGCGAGGCTATCATACAGGCGGCCGTTCTATTACATGGGGACGGCAAAGCTATCGTATTGGCGATTTAGATTTTGAAGCTAATAAAAAAGAAAACATCGGGGTAGATTGGCCTGTTCGCTATGCTGATATAAAGCCATGGTATGACAAGGTCGAAAAATACATTGGGGTGTCGGGTCAAAATGAGGGTATTGAGCAAATACCCGATGGTGAATTACTAACGCCAATGCATTTAAACGCAGTAGAGCGTGACCTGCAGTCCAAAATGTCAACGTGGGGCGAGCACTACATGCTCACCATTGGCCGTACGGCACACATTACTGACGACACGCCATTTAAAGGCAGAAACAAATGCCAGTATCGCAATCGCTGCAGCGCAGGTTGCCCGTTTGGTGCCTATTTTTCTAGCTTAGCCTCAACCCTACCCGCCGCACTCGAAACAGGTAATTGCGAAATACGAAACAACTCAATCGTGCATTCACTCATTTATGATGATGAGAAAAAACGCGCAATAGGCGTCAATATTATTGATACCGACACCATGAAAAAGTCCCAAATATTCGCTCGCATTATTTTTTGCTGTGCATCATCAATGGCATCAACGTCTATTTTGATGAATTCACGCTCAAAACGTTTTCCTAATGGACTTGGTAATGATTCGGGTGAGCTTGGTCATAATATTATGGATCACCACCTTGGTATAGGCGCCGCGGCAGAAGTTGATGGCTTTGACTCGATGTATTACAAAGGCAGGCGCGCTAACGGTTTTTATATTCCACGCTTTAGAAACATGGACGAAAAAAGCGCCAGCGATAAATTTTTGCGAGGGTATGGTTTTCAAGGCAGCGCCAGCAGACATAACTGGGCACGCAATATTCGCGAATTGAGCATAGGTGAACCGCTAAAAGAAGAGTTAATTAGACCTGGCTCGTGGAGAATAGGCATGATGGCCTTTGGTGAAATATTGCCAGATCACGATAACCACATGAAGCTTGATCATACCAAGCTCGACAAGTGGGGCATTCCAACTATCACATTCTCTGCCGAACTTAAAAAGAATGAAATCGCCATGCGCGAAGACATGAAAGTCAAAGCTAAAGAAATTTTTGAACGCGCAGGCTATAAAAACGTGAGTACGTATGAAAGAAGCTATGGCGTCGGTCTAGGCATTCATGAAATGGGCACGGCGCGCATGGGTAGAGATCCAAAAACGTCAGTGCTAAACGGCTATAACGCTGTGCATGAAGTACCAAATGTTTTTGTCACAGACGGCGCTTTTATGACGTCGGCAGCCTGTCAGAACCCGTCCTTAACCTACATGGCCTTTACAGCACGTGCTGCAAACTACGCCGCTAAATTATTTAAGGAGAATAAACTATGAACATGAATAGACGTGACGCCCTTAAATCAATTGCCTTGGGCTCGGGCGTTGTGGTGTCTTCTGCTAGCATTATGAGCGTTTTATCACTTGCTAATGCCAATCAAAACGATACACAAACATGGGCTTTTTTGAGTCATACACAGGCTAATCAACTCAAGGTAATGAGCGCTATTATTATCCCACATTCTGATGAAATACCAGGTGCCTCGGCAGTGTCTATCATCCCGTTTTTAGACTTGATTTACGCAACGGTGATCAGCGAAGAAGAAAAAACCAAATTCAAAAAAGGCATGCTTGCTTTTAATCAGTATTGCAAAGAAGAACATGGCGCCATGTTTATTGCGCTTAGCGAAGCAAAACAAAAAAACTGCTTAGAAAAACTATATAACTTACCTGACCAAAAACGCGAACAAATGCTGTGGAAAATAGACAACAATAATCCAAATGCAGAGCGCGATAGCGAATATTTTAAATACAGTTTTTTATATAACTTACGTGCTATCACACTAGAAGCGTACATGAATTCTCAGCTCATCGGCGAAAAAGTGTTAGCGTATGACCAAGTGCCAGGAAATTACGAAGATATAGAGTTTACGACCAGCACTCGTTCGTTTTCTCCATAAATATCGCCCATGGCGTAAAGACCGGCAAACACTCAAACGTTAATTTTTTACTAGCAAAAAATGTCAATTGCATATAAATTAGACGCCAGCGTTAACAAATGCAAGGGATAATTGAGTGTTATGAATGGTGTTAGTAATAGTGCAATAAATACGGTCATGCAGAAAGTCACTAGAGTTTTCATTGCTGCATTAGTACTGCAATATTCCTTGATTAGTAACGCAACTATAGAGCAGGCAAGAAATGCTATCGTAGATAAGAACTACCAAGAAGCAGAATCTTTGTTAACACCGCTTACCGTCCTAGGAAATGCAGAAGCTCAATTTGAATTAGGCATACTCGCATACAAAGGCTACATTGATAACGGTGATAAAATTAACGCATTTAGCTGGCTCTTTTTAGCCTCTGAGGCTGATTTTCCTAATGCCAGTGTTTTTGCTCAAAAAGTATTTAGCGAGTTATCCACTTCAGACCAAGAGTTAGCGTTAAATACTGCGGCAACATTATCTAAAGGCATTGGCAAACAACGCTTAAAAGCTGATATATTCCCCGAGATCGTTCAAACTCCGATCCAAGCGCAAGTCATCGACAAACAAGCAAGTGAGTCTTATCGATTTCAACTTGAGCCTGATGACATTCAACTTATCGATAGGCGCGCTGAAGCAAATAATAAGCGGGTTGCGCAACAAGCCCAGCTTATTAGTCGATTAAATCGCGGGTACAGACACAACGCTTTTGACAACCTCAAAAAAATAGAGTTAGAAGATGAACCAGGCTTTGTGATAGTTAAACACAATGTCAATCAACTGGGCCAAGCAGTTGACCCTGAAGTCATTTTTTCTGCGCCAGACGACAGATTTGACGAGCTCATTATAGAATCTATTTTAAAAAGTAAGTATACGCCGGCAACAAGACACGGCGAAGCCGTCGAACAGTTTGGAGTGATTTCTACTCGACGAATAGGCGTAAGCGGGAAATCAATATTTCATACCGAGCATCCACAGCGTTATAAGCATTTTTTGCGTCTAAGACGGCAAGTAACAGAAGGGACAGACGATGTCACAATGTACCGATATGCGACAATGCTAAGGGCATTTGGTGACTTAATTGTGACCGATTCACCCATTAGCTATACCGACATTCTTAAAGATTTAGCCGAAAAAGGCTATGTCAAAGCCCAGTATGAATATGCAGAACATCTAATTTTCGAGAAAAACGACATTTCTCAAGGCACTGATTGGCTATTAACACTCGCTCAAAACGGACATGTGCAAGCACAATATAGGCTAGGTGAACTTCTGTTGCGTCCAACTTCAGATACGCTTGTTCAGTCCAAAGAAAAAGCTCAATTTTGGCTGTCACTCGCAGCAAAGCAACAACATAAAAAAGCGATTAATCTGCTTAGTAACATTAGCTAAGAATAATATTATCACTAGCTTTTACCATGCAATAACAGCGGTTATTAGCATTACTGCATGCAGCTTCTTAACCCACTTGAGCTTAAATATTCAAAGGGCTCGATAGTTTTTCGCATGCATAATAAAGCGTCGATTTTTCCATCCTATGAGCATTCGCCTGTAAATATGCAATCACCTCGCTTTGGTGATGTATAGACGCTGCTTTTAGTAACCAACCAATACTCTTTTGCACATAGACGTCACTATCAGACATGAGCTTATCGCAGTTTTCAAAAACCAATGCTAGATTTAATCTATAGGTTTTTTTACCTATGGGTCGATTGATAAATTTAACCCAAGACACATTACTTGCTCGTCTGCACCAAGCAATATTAGACTGATTCCACTGCTGTATATCTTCAATCAGGTAGGTTCGTGAAAGCAAAAAGTTATAAACCGTTTTTAAACACAAATCATCAACATGCGCCCAGTTGCTGGTGTAGTGTTCAAGCCAATAAGTAAAACGGTTTAACAAGTCATCATCAAAGTGCTTTTTCACCAGTTTATTAAGCAATCCAAATGCAAGCAATACCTCTTCGCTGTACTGAGCATCTTTCAACAACGTTTCTGAAATCAATAACACCTGTTGTGGGCTCAAGTCGCTATTCTGGGCATGAAAGTGCTTGATAACAGTGGCAATATCACCGGCCATCGCGCCAGCGCAATGAATGTATGTTGGAAAAAAGCGCTGCATTTTTTGCGCTTTTTCGGGGGTGCTAGTGCTGAGCAATGACTGCTTGAGCTCGCTGGTAAATTTATTTGCACAAAACAGGGTCATTACGAATATGTCGCTATACCAATCACACCAAAATAGGCAAAATAAATAGCCGCTACGCTATAAACAACACACGAAAACAAGCTCATATATCGTGTAAACCAATGCAATTCTTCTTTAAAATAACGAACATTTTGGACAACAGCGATTAGTGTAAACAAAGCAAACAAGTAAGAGCTAATCATCATACCAACCGACACAATACTAGGCTGTCCTAACAATCCAAAAACATCGACTATCTGCCCTATTATCATGGCGATAACAAAAATATAAATGCTCCAAGATGCTAAAAATGGCCATAACTTGACTTGCGTGGCTGCGCTTGTTGTTGATTTTCCAAGAAGCTTGCTGCCAAGGAACCAAAAAAACCAAAAGAAATGAAAGACTAAAAGCGCAGCAAATGCCCATGTAAAAGACTGTTGGCTGTAATGGCGAAAACTAGATATTTTTCGAAGGTATTGATTCCCGACTTGGATCGCCAGACCATCTTCATCCTCAAGAAGCGCAATACTCGCTAGGGGGCGGGAGGCTAACCTTAGTAGATTTTCACTTACCGGTACGTATACATCGTCTTTATCACCATTTTTCATTTTACCGCCATCACTATCTAAACGTAGTGCTCTTACAGCGCTTATCTGTTCAGAAAACCTCATCATTTCTTGACGAGGATTAACGGGCATATAAAAACCTGAATATTTGGCTATTGTGTCGGCCGACAAGGTCACAGACTCGGGTAAATCACCCGTAGACTGATTACGCGTAACGTAGGTTGCGATAGCGTTAAATATGTCCGTCATACCAAGGCTATTTGTATTGACGGCAAAGTAAAAACCGACACCCAACTCGGTTGAATATACGAGCCGTGCTGCACCGCCTTGAACACCGCCGTCGTGCCCTTGGAAGGTTAAACCTTTATAAAATGATGTGTAATTGGTGATCCCATAGCCGTGTGGCATACCTGCTTTTGCCGCAAGCGTAGTACTAGGTGTTTCCATAATACGAATACTGTTAGCCTTGAGTATTTGCTTATCTGCAAACGTGCCACTGTTAACCAAAAACTCAAGAAAGTTTGCCATATCAACAGCAGAAGCATTAATTGAGCCTGAAGGACGCATCAAAATATGCCAATAATCTACGGGCGTGTTATCGACATACAAAGTTGTAAGGTCGCTCTGCGTTTGCCGGTATGTCGCAGATTGCATATCCATTAAAGTAAATAAGTTATCTTGTACATATTGTTCAAAGTCGACACCCGTTATTTTTTGAACAATGTAAGCAGCAACAGGTGGGCCAGAGTTAGAATAGGACATGCGCTCACCAGGCCGCCAGCGCGATACTCTTGACGCTGGATGATAATCTAGGCCATCTTTTAGCGATATAGGTGTAGGGTCATTGTTTGCGTATTCTTTTAAATGAATATCGTCCCACCCCGTTGTGTGTTGCAACAAATGAATAACTCTTACTGGATGAGTTGCACTATAAGGGTTATCAAACTCAATTTCTGGTATGAGATCTTTGACGGGACTCTGAAGATCAAGAAGCCCTTCTTCGGCAAGTTTAAGCGCGGCTAAACCCACAAACATTTTTGAGACTGAACCTATTCTAAAGCGTGTGTTTTCGGTTGCTTGCTCTTCGTTTTCAATATTTGATAAACCAAGGCCCGTAGCAAGGATCACTTGCTGATTTTCGACTATCGCCACGCTAATGCCAGGTATGCCATGAAATTCAATAATATCATTTAGTTTGTTGGTGAGTTCTTCAACTGTTTGGGCGGGCTTGTTTTCGTCTACATTGTCGTTAGATGTCTTTTCAAGTGCTTTAACAACTGACAGTTCATCTGTTTGCGCTGAGGGATTGCTTTGCTCATCTTGGGCAAAAGTAGATAGGCTTGTTAGCAAAAACAAGATGACACTGAGTATTAACTTCGTGCTTACCTTACCCATCTGATTTCCCTCTTCTTGTAATCTGGTTAAATTTTTTGTCAAAACAGCGGTGCTGCCAAGCTTATTTTAATAACGTTTTACCAAGTACTCTTATTCCAAATTTGCCAAATAAACCACATATTACGCGAGAGCGCATTTGGATGGATATAGAATAGGTAATTAGAGTTCGATAATCCAGTGCGATTTTTTGTTAAATGACAATCACTTAATGACGTATTAGTATAAAGAACACTCATTGATTCTTTTTGAAAGGTAATGCAAACACATGGAACAAAAGTGCACCAATTGTCAGGAGCCCGTCACTAAAAACTTTTGTGCAAATTGTGGCCAGTCGGTAAAAAGCAGAAGAGGCCCAATATGGCGTGTGCTTGGTGAATTGACAGAAGACGTGTTTACCTTTGACTCAAAATTTTACAAGAGTATCTTTTCTTTATTCTGTAAGCCTGGTCATCTCACCCAAGAATTTGTTGCAGGCAAGCGTGCCGCTATTTTACCACCGGTTAGAATGTACTTAGTTGTTAGCCTAATTTTCTTTTTAATATTTCAAATTGAATCGCCCGATGTTAGCGAAAGTAATGTGTATATTGGCGATATTTTGTTGGGGAAAGAGGCACCAAATCCCGAGCACGGTAATTTTAATATTGGCGACAAAGGCAGCATGGCTTGGCTAAGCGACATGTTAGCAAACAAACGAGAAGAATTAGAGCAGTCTAATCCACAAATTATCGTCAATCGGATCTTTAACGCATTAGAAAAGACGCTGCCCAATGCGCTAATCTTGTTTTTACCCTTGTTTGCTTTGTTTATGAAAATGCTTTATCTATTTAAACGCGTACTCTACTTCGATCATTTACTGTTTATTCTTCACTTTCAAACCTGGCTAATGTGCTGGGTGATGATTACCTATGGGTTAGCGCTCATCAATCCGCTATGGTCAATTCTCAGCGCCTTTGTACTTGTCTATTTAGCAATGGCACAAAAGCGTTTTTACAAACAAACTTATGCCTTGGTGATCCCCAAAACGTTTTTTATTCTCTTTAGCTATGCGAGTATTTTGCTAGTGCTTGGATTGGCATCTTTATTCTTTTCGTTAATTGTTATTTAGCTTCTTTTGATCATTGCGGCATGATTGTTAACTTGCTAGTTTTTCGATAATAAAATCCATTAACGCTCTAACGCGAATCGGCACATATTGGCGCTTTGGATACACTAACCAAGTGGGCATGTTTTGTATAGCATACTCTTGTAGCACCGGCACTAGCTGACGCTTCGTATCAAACTGCTCTATCGTATCTTGTGGTAAATAAACTATGCCATTGCCGTTAATAGCATGCTGCACCATGGCACGTGCACTATTACTTTGCCATACCGAGTTTATGTCAACAGGAACGTGTTTCTTGTTTGTGCGTTGTAAACTGCCATCAAAGTATTGCCAAGGTCTAGAGCCGCTGGTGATACAGCGATGATGCTTAAGATCACGAGGGTGCTTTGGTACAGGGTAAACGTCTAAATAATCCTGACTAGCAGCAAACATTAGCGAGCGTGAAGACAACTTTTGGGCAATATTGGCAGAGTCTTTAAGTTGACCATACCGTATGGCTACATCAACATTATTTTCTAATAAATTGATATTACGATTATTAAAGTCCATCTCAATACGGATCATAGGATGCAAGGTCGCGAATTCTGAAATAATAGGCGCAATGACTATTTCACTATAGTCCCCGCCCGCCGCAATTTTAATATTACCCTGCATATTAGTTTGCTGCTGGGTTGCTTCGTCATTTGCCTCTTGCATCGCATCAAT
>CAYURD010000141.1:1769-8519 GCA_964446865.1 uncultured Glaciecola sp. | reverse complement strand
TAAAGTCAGCATGTAAGTCAGCGACTAATTGCGGTTCGTTCAGCATCACATCTGCCGACCACATGGGCGTTACTTCACGATGACTTCGGCGCAATAACTCTTGGCCCATTCCACCGTCAAGTAAGGTAATTTTTTTCATTCGCCGTGGCCTCGTTTTGATTCACTGCAAGCTAATCATTTGTCTATTGCAAAAATTATGGCTAAGGTAAGCGTTACATTATATCTATGGATGCGTTTATGCCAAGTACGCAAGGACAGAACTCAGATCTTTTCCGTTATCGCGGTGAAAGCATGACGCGAATCGAAACCTTTGTTGCCGCCGCGTTTGCATTTGCTATCACCATGCTGGTCATTAGCTTAGATGAAATACCAAGCAATATTGAAGAGTTTATCTTAGCGGTTAAGAATATCCCTAGCTTTGTGTTTAGCTGCGCGTTAATTATCTGGATATGGTACAGCCATGCCGATTGGTCTCGCCGCTATGGTTTAGAAGACCCTCGTTCTATTGTGTTAAGTGGCACACTCATTTGCGTTGTTCTGGTTTATATTTACCCGCTTAGGCTAATGATGCAGGGGCTCTTTATGACCCTAAGTGGAGGCTTTTTCCCTTTTGAAATAGAAATTAATGAATTTTGGGAACTACGCTTTGTGTTCACTTTTTACAGCTCTGGCTTTGCCTTTTTATCTTTAACATTTATGGGCATGTATCAACATGTTATGAGTTTAAAAAACACGCTCGACCTCAATCAATATGAAGCGTTTTTTACGCATACCGCATTAATTAAATGGCGTATCACGGCTATTTTGTCGATATGCGTATGTTTATTAATGCTGTTATCTCCAGATGATTTCCTTCTTTTTACGCCTTATTTTTTATGCCTTTTATGGCCAGCTAGTTTTGCTGTAAATGAATTTCGCGCAAAAAAGTGGCAAAAAGTGAGAGGCGAATAAAGTCGACTTCATCATTTCGAGTCACCATGTTAATTGATTTTACAAAATGTTTACATTATCGTTGATGCAAATAAAAATACTTGGAGTACATATGTCTACTTTTTTACATCGCATCTGCATGATTATCGTGTTTAGCCTCGCTTTTTCAGCTTTTTCAAATGCCCAAGATAAAAACAGAGAAGTCGACGTTATATATAGCAAACTCAGTAAAGTACTCCCTGAAGGCAGTGCACTGATGGCTTACCCGTATGCAGATAAACTGAGCATGTACGGTGAAAAAGGCAGCGCTATTGTCAATGAAGCGAGCGACGCGATAGGCGGCAAGGCATACGAAGTCAGCACTAAAAAAACCCGAAACCCTTGGGATATTGGTGTTACTAGTACACTAATTCAAGATGTGAAAAAAGGTGACGTGTTGCATTTTACCTTTTTTGCTAAAGCGCTAGACTTACCTGAAGGGCAAGATGCTGTTGTTCTAAAATCGGTTGGTGTACAAAAAAGCTCTGAGCCTTATAACGCGCTATTTGGCAAAGACTTGAGTGTTGGCGAAGGTTGGCAGTCGTTTACCTTAGCTGGCACCGCAGACAAGGATTATCTTGCGGGTGAATTGCAAGCGACGTTTCAAGTGGGTACAGCAGACCAACGTATCGCGTTTGGTCCTTTGTTGATATTTAATGTTGGCAACGGCGTTGACCCTGCCTCTTTGCCCTATGTTCAATAAAGAGTAATTTAATGCCTCTGTGTAAAACCTTTTTTAAGTTTACTTCTGTTCTTTCGATGTTTGTTGTACAAAGCTTGGTTTTTGCGACGTTCGCGAATGCAAATATGTTGTCGTCAAACCATGCTCAATACCAAAAACACACGTTTAACCATTCAGTTAACTCAGCTAGCGCTCAGTTACCCTACCGTATTTTGTATCCAGACAACTTTTCTCCTCAGCAACGATACCCGGTGATCTTCTTTTTACATGGTGCAGGAGAAAGAGGCTCCGATAACGAAGTACAACTCACCCATGGTGCAGACTTATTTTTACAGCCAGACTTTAGGAAAAATCAACAAGTCATTGTTATCTTTCCTCAAGCAGCGAGTGAAGATTATTGGGTAAACGTAGATGTCGACCGCGCGCCTGACCCAAATATTTATTCATTTAAAGTAGATGCACCCGTCACGCAATCTATGAGCTTATTGTTAGGCTTGATAGATGACGTAACACAAAGACCGTACGTGAATTCAGATCACATGATGGTAATGGGTTTGTCTATGGGCGGCATGGGCACATTTGAAGTACTCGCTCAAAGGCCTGGCCGTTTTACCGCAGCAATACCAATTTGCGGTGGCGCGCATCCTGATCTTGTTACCAAAATGGATACTAGTACCCCTTTATGGGTATTTCATGGTGAACAAGACAACGTCGTTCCCTTTAGTGCATCTGAGATCATGGTAGAGGCCTACCAAAACGCGGGCGGCAAGGTCAAATTTACGGCTTACCCTGAGGCCGCACATGATAGTTGGAACAATGCATTCGCTGAAGCTAATTTGCTTGATTGGTTGTTGATGCAGTAAACACTTCACCTATAGTTTTTGCGCGTACAAATGCACTTTTACCCAATACAACCTCGTCATTCTGGCGAAGGCCTAATACTGATCGGTTAAGCCAAAACCCCGTCATTCCCGCGACGGCGGGAATCTCCCTGGAACTGCGCGATTTTAGCTAAGTGTCTGTTTTGAAACGTTTTGCAATAACATCAACCAGATCCCCGCCTTCGCGAGGATGACGAGGAAGTCTTAATCGATCAGTATTATGATGGCACCTTGTATGATGACAGCACGCTTCTTGTTAGCTGTGCGCTTTTTGAAACTATTCCCCAATTACCATCAAAAATCATAAACAACCGCTTTGGCTAGCAAATCTGAAGTATTAATCTTCTCTTGTACACAGCGTTTAACGTCGGCTGCGGTAAACACATATATTCTATCTTTAGCATCTGGGTTAAGCGCTGAATTAAAGTCATCAAGCACAAAGGTGATGTGCTCATCATTAGGCAATGCGCGCAAACCTGAGCCGAAGCGACAGAGGTTATCTGCAATGTTGATTTCAAAATCACTAATAAACTCGTTATTCGCCTTCGCTAATGCTGCTTCTTGTTGCTTTCGTTTAAGCCTGTTTTTCTCGGCTAATTCATTGGCAGCGGCCTTTAGAATATCTCTTTGCTTGTGAAGCTTTGCGGTTTTACTTTCGAGTGAACTAAGCGTTTCTGCTAATTCTTTTTGACGTTTTTCAGTTGCCACTTGTGCCATTTCAAATTTTAGATCTTGTATTTCTCGGGCCTGGTTTCGCATTTTAAAAGCCAGACTGCGCGCTTCAATTTGTTTTTCTCTTAGTTTTAATACATTTTCGTCGGCTAAATCATCGCTTAATGAAAAGCTTGATGGCGCTAATATATCTTCAATGATTGAACCTTTCTCTTCACTCAACAAGGGGTTGGTTGGCGCAGGAACAGGCGCCGGTGGTGGCGGAATATTTAAAGAACCATCAGGAAAGCTTGCGCTAAAGCGATCGGGGTCATGAATACCAACAAACCACGACTTTCGTGTCGACACATCAATATTGTAAATCACGCCTTGCCCGGCAAGATAATTCGTCTCTAAGCGCCGTACTTTTACTTTTTGATCGGCACTTGAATGTTTAAAAGCCGTGGTTAATACACTTTTCATTATCTCTAGTTCTTTAGCCAATGACTTAAAGTTTTCGTCAACGGTATCTGACCAAGCAACATGGCTAAACATCAACGCAGTCATGCCCAATGATGTGCCTGCAACTTTTAGTTTTGTCAGGCTTTTATTTTTTAATTTGCTTATATTCATCGTCATTACCCTATTTTTATTCATCTAGTCGAATATCAGATACCTGCCTAACCACATCAAAGCCTGCACCTGTTTGCATATTTATTTCTGTTTGCAGTTCGTTAAGTTGACGCACATAAAACACTTGGTCGTCGTATCGTTGTTGATTCACAAATTTAATTAATTCAGCAAAGTCTTCTCTGCGCTCGGTTCTACTTGAGGTCAACAGATATTCTGTAAGCTGTGTACTTGTCTGCAATTGCTGCTGCTGAATCGTATCGACGTATTGCGCCAATAAGGCTTGATTCGCTTGTTGCTGAGCATCAAGTTTTTCTTGTACTTTTTGATCAATTAACAGCGCGATATTGGTGTTTGGCGAACTATCACCAAAGCCAACTGACAAACGTCCTTCGTCTACCTTAAAGTTAAAACCACTTAAGACCATCAGGATAGCCGCCACCGAGCAACAAAGTGACGCTGCTGGCATGCCCTGCCACTGCCACCATGGTGTTTTTTCCACAAAAGGGAAATTAACCTTGTCTTGCCAGTTGGGGACTTCTGCGTCTGCACTCGTTTCTTTAAGTAAGTTTAGATAATTGGCCTGTTCAACTCGCTCTGCAAATTCTTTATCTTCAATACACAGCTGTTCAAAAAGCTGTTGTTTATCAGATGAACTTGCACCCGAACCGTCATCACCTAGCGCAAAAGCAGGCGCGTCACCGTGCGCACTCGCCAACCATTCATAAAAAAGCGTTTCTTTTTCGGCTTGTGTGAGCGTTTTGCTATTAGTGGCCATGCTCGACCTCCATTTTGGTTTTTAAAACCGCTAAAGCTGCATATAAGCGAGATTTAACAGTGTTAGATGAAATATCAAGCTGACCGGCAATTTCATCAAAGGTAAATTGGCTAAAAAACTTAAGTTCTATCACCGTTCGTTGTTTAAGTGGCAGCGTTTGCATCAGCGATAATATCTGTTGCTGCGATTGTCCTGATTGTAAGTGCTGCTCTGGTGATGCTTCTAATAATGGCTTATTCAGATCAACTGATTGGCTACTGCTAGATTCAAGTATGCCTTGTTCTGCACCAATATCATCTAAGCTTAGGTCAGGACGCTTGCGTCTAAAAAAGTCCATCGACCTGAAATGCGCTATTCTAAAAAGCCATGCTTTAAATGAGCCTGTGCCTTTGTAAGAAGCTAAACTATTAAATACCGATAGAAAAATTTCTTGCATTAAATCAGCCGCATCATGGCTGTTACCCGTCATTCGAATAGCATAGTTATAGATGGCCTTTTCATAGCTAGACAATAGGCTATACCAAGCATTTTTATTGCCTTTGAGCGCCTTTTGAACAAGCTGTTCATCTGAACTTTCGAACACCTATGTCTATCCTATTGGTTGAATCTGTTTATAAAGTCGATAAAGGAAGCAAAATAGTTCTTTCTGCATTTCTAATTTTTGACGACGTCATATATTTTTAGCTTGCGTCTGCTGGTTTTTGTCTGCGCATTTTCTCAAATAAAGAAGGCTCCCAAGGCCGCATCGCTAATAGCATACCCATATGCTGTCTTTTATTGAGAGGTAATGACTGGTCTTCTACATTGAGCTGCGCTGCCTCTTGGGTGACTTGATTAAGCTTACGTTGAATAATATCAATCGAAGTTTGCGAATAGCGCCCGCGCAAGTAAAAGCGAAAGGTCCACGGCTCATTCTGTTTTGGCGCCATAAACTTCACCATGACTTCTTGCTGCATAAACTGCTCGAGCACGCCGCCGGGGATCCATCTAAAATCTTGTGCAATTAACGAGCGATACAAATTATTTGGCAGCAAATCAATAATGCGCAGCTTGTCGAGCTGGGCAAGTAATTGAATGCACTCAAATTTATCCATGTCATAGTAGTCGATGATTTCTTCAAACTTCCAGCCGTCACGCACGCATACTGCTACGAGCAGTAAACGCGGGTTGGCCAGCAGCTCTTGCTCTTGGTCGTGCGTTAGCTGGCTAATCTTTTCGCTATGCTGTTGAGCAACCGCAAATAAATCGGCTAAAGAGATTTTTAGCAAATCGCAAATTTGTTCGAGACGCTCTAGAGTGAAGCTATTGCTGGCGAAAATGCGCTTGATATTGGCTTCACTCATCTCTAGCTTTTCTGCGATTACTTTATAAGTAAGTTGTTCTTGTTTAAGCAAGTGCTTGAGTGTTTTGCTGACTAGTAATATCTGACTCATGTTGATCTTCCTACTATCTTTTTTATATAGCCCTTGGATATAGCCTCTTGAATCGCGCACTGTAAGTAATGCTTACACACGCAAACCCCAAAAAGTATAGTTTTAATATACTATCCGTCTAAGCAAAGTATACATCTCACGACTCAGTTTACAATGAAAATACTGAAGCCTATATTTGCTGCGTCCTTTAGACAAACCCAAGTAAATTAATAGGTAGGAAAGAGAAAATGAAAAACAACACTAACAAAACAATTAAATCGATAGCCTTAGCCAGTTCAATCGCTCTTGCAAGCATCGTGAGTTTGCCTGCGCATGCCGAAGGCGGTTCAGTCCATCACAGTGGTCAAGCAAGTAAACATTCTGTATTAGCGGTTGCACATGGTGTTGGTGATAGCGCTAAGGTAGCAAGCGCGGTTGCCGCAGCGCCTCTTATAGTTGCTGGTGGCGTAAGCTTAGCGGCAGGTAGCGCGGCGGTTGCCATTGGTGAGTCGGTTGGAAATAGTGCTAATAATGTCTCAAGACATCATGCACATAACACTCATAATGGCCCGTTGACGATTACAGAAATTACAATCACTGCAGATCCAGCGCCCAATATGGTCAATCAAGCAACACAAGAGCAAGCTGGTACTGATACTGAAAAAACAACGCTGAAGACGCAAACAACCACAACAGAAGTAAAGCAAACAACCGTTATTAAAGAACAAAAATAAGTTAGTTAACACT
>CAYURD010000141.1:0-1669 GCA_964446865.1 uncultured Glaciecola sp. | reverse complement strand
ACAGAAGTAAAGCAAACAACCGTTATTAAAGAACAAAAATAAGTTAGTTAACACTAGCCATTAAGAGTACTAGCGCTTAAGACAGCGCCTGCAGTCACGATGACAAGAGGAATAGAAAATGACATCACGTAAAACATTCATCAGCGCTTTATTAGCATGTATCTGTATTAGCATTGTCTTCACCAGTACAAATGTACTTGCAGGCAGTCAACAGCAAGTACAGGCACAGCATGAGCCTGAAGATGTCGCAGCCTTTGCAAAAAGTGTTGAAAAATATGCAGCATCACAAGGTGCCCGCGCATTTATTATTGCCAGAGTAGGCCGTCCTGTGGAAGATTTACCCAAAGGTATCTCGTATACGCATACCGCGATTGCTGTTTATTCGGCTATTACCTTGTCGTCTGGTGAAGTGGTCAATGGCTACGCTATCCACAACTTGTATCAAGACGCTGACAACAAAAAGCGCAGCACCTTAATTACCGATTATCCAGTCGACTTTTTTTGGGGCGCTTATGAATTAACCGCAGGGATTGTGATCCCCAAGCCTCACATCCAAGACAAACTTATTGAGTTAATCGCTAACGGTGATAATTATACTCTTCACAACCCAAAATATACGGTATTAGCTAGCCCATTTAATAGCATGTACCAAAATTGTACCGAGCATACTTTAGATTTACTTAATGCTGCGATTTATGACACGACTAACATTAAGCAAATAAAGGTAAATACTAAAGCGCACTTCAACGCCCAACGAGTACGAACAAATCGTTTTAAACTTATGCTCGGCTCTGCTTTTATGGACGACATTACCACTCGTGACCATAGGGGAAAAGTACGAACTGCAACATTTACCAGCATCGCCAATTACTTAACACAATACGATTTAGCACAACATGCCGTCACATTGAACAAAGACTTAGTGGCAACCAGCATTTAAGCGACTTTGTGTAGATTAAATGGTAAATTATCAACATTATTTTCAGGAGAACTTTATGAATACTCAACAACAAGCCCCAACAAAAGCGTTCAGAGTGGCCGCTGTGGTAGCTTTAGTCGTCGGCGGATTATCGTATGCGATTGGTTTATTTAATGCTGAAATGGCGTTAAACGAAAAAGGATATTACCTTGCCGTTATTCTATTTGGCTTGTTTTCAGCAGTCTCGGTACAAAAATCAGTACGAGACAAAGCGGAGGGTATCCCTACCTCTACGATATACCATACTATCGCGATTGTAGCCGTCGCAAGTGCCATTGGTTTGCTATGTATTGGTCTGTACAACGCTGAGTTATTGCTGAGCGAGAAAGGCTTTTTTGGTATGGCTTACACCTTGAGCTTGTTTGCCGCCATTACGGTGCAAAAGAATGTACGTGATATGCAGGCCTTGAACAAAAGCAATGCTTCACAAGACACGGTATCAAATCGCGAAGAAAAAGTAGAAGCTAGTCAGAGCAAGGCTAAAAAGACAGCTGAAAAGGATGACTTGCCTGCATAGGGCTGGTCACTTGAAGCTAAAAAGACCCTCATTCCCGAGACGTCGGGTATCTCCTTGGAACAACTCACAGCATCGTCATTCCCGAGACGTCGGGAATCTCCTTGGAACAACTCACAGCATCGTCATTCCCGAGACGTCGGGAATCTCCTTGGAACAACTCACAGAATCGTCAT
>CAYURD010000140.1:4872-8816 GCA_964446865.1 uncultured Glaciecola sp. | reverse complement strand
CTTTGCCTTCGTGACGTAGGCGGCGGCTCGCACCTTTCCCCATATCAGTACGGACGACTGCATCCAAAGTAAAAATTGCATCAGACATTTTATGTCTCCAAGTTGTTTGTTTATCAATATAAACGAAAATTAAATGTAGGGTTTTTTGCGACCAAAAACCCCATGATTACGTTTTGACTGCCATTTGAAGCCTTGCTTAAAGCGAAGTTTCTAATAGCAAATAAAAACGCCACGCGTTCTAAAACGGCGGCGCATTCTATCATTGCAGCGCTATAGGTACAATGCGAATTTAAAGCTTTACGCGAATTTTATGCAAATTTATAGGGCAAAGCCCTGCGGGGCAGAGTAAGAGGGTCTTAAGTAAGCAGGACTAAATCATCGGTTTAGTATTGTGCGCCTTTTGCTTCACTTACTTTTGAAGCATCAATGACTTCAACATTAGATACTTTTATTAATTCACCGTACTGAGTAGTCGTCATCATGTCTTTCATGACTTCGGCTTGCATGCTTATGATTAACCCATTTTTGCGATGCTCCATTGGAAGATTCATTGGCGTGTACTTATCACCATTGTCAGCAATAAAACCATAAAACCCACCTTCAAAGTCGTTGTAAACCACTTGTCCTTTGAGCGTCATGTGATTTTTGTCCTTTTCTTTATCAGCAGCAATATTTGCTTTTGCTGTGGTATCTTGATTTGTAGTTTGTAGGCTTGCTTCAGTTTTTGATGCTGATTGCGTGTCTGCATTACAGGCGCTTAAAGAGAAGACAAGCAATACTGAGCATGATATTTTATTGGCTAGCTTGAACATTTTTTGATTCATTAGTCTACTGATTACCTCTTATAATTATGCGCAGTCTTTGGCGTTATTTTGCCTTTATGTAGGCATTAAACCAGACCTTTAGTTCCCTAAGTATACTAAAACTACATTAAAACTACACAGACATAGTCGTTAAATTAGGTGATTTAGTTTTAATGCAAAACAATAATTTCGTAAGGTTTGATTCTCATCGTTGCACGTCATTCTGGCGAAGGTCTAATACTGTTCGGTTAAGACTTCCTCGTCATCCTCGCGAAGGCGGGGATCGGGTTGATGTTATTGCAAAACTCGACAAAACAAACACTTAGCCAAGATCGATTAGTTCCAATGAGGTTCCCGCCTTCGCGGGAATGACGGGTTTTGGCTTAACCGAACTATATTAGGCGAAGGCCAGAAACTCCAGCCACAAAAAAGGCCCATTAAAAATGAGCCTTTGTAAATCAGTCAGCTTTATTAGTATTCAAACATGGCCGAAATCGATTCTTCGTTACTGATGCGGCGAATAGTTTCTGCCAGCATTTCTGACAAGGTGAGCTGTTTCACTTTATCTAATTTGCGAATCTCTTTTGGCAGTGGAATACTATCGGTGATGATGATTTCATCAATCACAGAGTCGCGCAAATTTTGTGCAGCGTTGCCTGAAAATACCGCATGCGTGGCATAGGCATACACGCGTTTTGCGCCATGCGCTTTAAGCGCTTCAGCGGCTTTTGCTAGTGTGCCGCCTGTGTCAATCATGTCGTCTACAATAATACAGTCTCGATTTTTAACATCACCAATAATATTCATGACTTGTGCAACGTTTGCTTTTGGTCGACGTTTATCAATAATGGCTAGGTCAGTATCATTTAATAATTTTGCGGTGGCGCGGGCTCGCACTACACCACCAATGTCGGGTGAGACAACAACAGGTGAGTCAAAGTCACGTTGAAACATGTCATCTAACAGAATTGGCGTGCCAAAGGCATTATCAACAGGAACGTCAAAGAATCCTTGGATTTGCTCAGCGTGTAAATCAACCGTCAATACACGGTCAACCCCAACGTTAGACAAAAAATCTGCAACTACCTTCGCTGTAATTGGCACACGAGCAGAACGTACTCGCCTATCTTGTCTGGCGTAACCAAAATAGGGAATAACGGCAGTGATTCTGCCAGCTGAAGCGCGTCTAAACGCATCAATCATGACAATCAATTCCATTAGGTTATCGTTGGTCGGTGCGCAGGTTGATTGGATAATAAAGCAATCAGAGCCGCGTACATTTTCGTGTATTTCAACGCTAATTTCCCCGTCACTAAAGCGACCGCAGGTCATATTTCCAAGTTTAGTGTATAAGCGTTCAGCGACTTTCTGGGCGAGTTCAGGAACAGCATTTCCTGCAAAAAGCTTCATATCAGGCACAAGTGAGTCCTCGGTGCGTGTTAAGTGTGCTCGTTAACCACGTTTTCATTACCTTGCTTGCTTTTATTCAAGCTAATTAATTAGTGTCCGCGGCAAAACGAATTGAATAAATCCCATTTTATCCATGTTACATTGCATTAAGTTGGGCTATTTTTTTATGCAATGGCGAAACGTCGCAACCTTTCGCAACAAAGGCTGACACGTTTTCAGGCAGGTGTTCAAGTGCCTCTTGCGCTTGTTCAAACGAAGTGAAAACCGCAAAAATGCTTGCACCCGTGCCTGTCATTCTCGACGGTGCGTAGTGTAGCAATCTGTGTAATAAACTTGCAACCTCTGTTTGAAGATCACAGACTAATTTCTCACAATCATTTTGAGTTTGCTCGAAATATTGATGAATATCAAACGATGAAAAGTCTAATTTAGGCGTGCTGCGCGGCAAATCTGGGTGCGCAAAAACCTCTGCGGTTGACATATGCACGTTCGGCGTTGCGACTAAGTAATATGTTTCAGGTATTTTCTGAGCGACTAATGCCTCGCCTACGCCCTCAGCCAACGCAGAATAACCATTTACAAATAATGGGACGTCAGCACCCAATGTTAAGCCTAATTTTTGGAGTTCGACCTTGCTTAATTGGCATTGCCATAAATCGTTGAGTGCGATTAACACCGTAGCGGCGTTTGATGAACCGCCGCCTAATCCGCCTCCCATTGGAATGCGTTTTTTTACATGAAATATAGCTCCAAGATTCTTGTGTTTCCTGTGTGCCAATAATAGGCTTGCCGCTTTATATATGAGGTTATCTTGACTGGCCACGCCTTCTACATTGTTGGCGAACTCAAGGCTGCCTGTTTGATTTAGTTCTATGCCAATTTCATCGCCAAAATCTAGCAGTTGGAATAGTGTCTGGAGTTCATGATAACCATTGTCTAATTTTCCGCAAATATGCAAGAATAAATTGATTTTTGCTGGGCTTGGCCACCAAGTAATGGGCATCATTGACTCCACTCGCTAATTCTAATTTTAATAGTGGCTTGTAAGGCATCATTGACCATCGTGATTTGCGTGGGCAACTGGTAATCTTGCTCCGATAATTTCACGCTCTCGTAAGTGTCGTACTTTATAGACCATTGCTCGCACTGCTGGCACTTGGGAATAATTTGACTAACTAGGCCATTCTCATATCGTTCGATTTCTACTTTACTGTTTCCATTTGCATCACGGCCTGCGTCTGAGGCGGTGCCTTTTATCCATGTGCTTAACTGTTTAATTGGCATTTGCCATCCAGTTGCTTGATAAATAACGAGAGACGGTGAGCTATCTCGAAATGTTTGGTCATTTGCATCTAGCGTAGCCAATTTACCGTCGTAATCTAAGGATGCTAAATTTATGCCCAACAAGTTGCTCAAATCAAACTGAATTTGCGCGTTATTTTGATGCCAATTCATGTACGCACTTTTTCGTTCTGTTGGGCTAATCCACGCAATTTTGCCTTTAATTTTCCAGCGCTGTAATTCAACCAAATTATTATTTAAGCTTATCGCTTGCTCATTTTCGAGCTTTGGTTGACTCACACATCCATTAAGCGCGAATAAGGCAAGAATGATGAAGACACCATTTTTTAAACAGTATGATTGGGTTTTCGCGATATTTTTAATCATATTTTTTGTAATATTAGCGCGACTCGTTTCAGGTGTGATTTTTGGTGTAATTTCTGGTGTAAT
>CAYURD010000140.1:0-4772 GCA_964446865.1 uncultured Glaciecola sp. | reverse complement strand
TGGTGTAATTTCTGGTGTAATGCTTTTGTCAAATAAAGGCATGTGCTTATTTTCACTTAACTATTAAATTTAACGGCTGTGGTATTTGTTGCCTATATGTTGTTTGAATAATAAACAAATCTCAACATGGTGGATGTAAACATACAAGAATCATCGATTATTTACTAACGATATTGCTATTTTCTTTAACTTGCAGTCACTTTTGACTACAATGCGCTGTCGTTTATTTTCTTAGTAGAATCAAAGCATACATGAGTTTTATTGCCATTGGCATTAATCACGAGACTGCGCCAGTAGCAATGCGCGAAAAAGTGGCGTTTACGCCGGCTTCACTTGCTCGTGCCTTAAAAGACTATGCTTACGAGAAAAAACAAGCTGAGCTCGTGATATTATCCACGTGTAATCGCACCGAAGTGTTTGCTAACAGCGAGCAAATCAGCATTGATGAACTAGCCATTTGGCTCGCCGATATTCATCAGCTTGAGCATAAACAGCTTCTTTCGCATTTGTACAAGCATGAAGACGAAGGCGCGATAAGCCATCTCATGCAGGTTGCTTGCGGGCTTAATTCATTGATTTTAGGTGAGCCACAAATTTTAGGTCAGGTTAAGCAGGCGTTTAGTGAAGCTAAGCATGTTGGGACGGTAAATGGCCAATTTGAAAAGATTTTCCAAACTACCTTCGCTGTAGCAAAAAAAGTGCGTTCACAAACCGAGATTGGTGCTAATGCGGTTTCGGTGGCTTATGCTGCTGTGCAATTAGCCAAGCAAATCTTTAGTAAGCTAACGCGCAGTCATGTATTACTGATTGGCGCCGGTGAAACAATAGAATTGGTTGCCAAGCATTTATCCGATTCGGATTTACAGCAAGTCACCGTTGCTAATAGGACGCTCGCAAATGCACAAAGCTTAGCAGATGGTTTACGAGGTGAGGCGCAGGCCATCACAATAAGTGAAATTCCCGAACGTTTACACCACGCTGATATCGTCATTAGCTCTACCGCAAGTGCGCTACCCATATTAGGAAAAGGTATGGTGAGCACGGCGCTTAAGCGAAGAAAGCACAAGCCTATTTTAATGATTGATTTAGCGGTGCCGCGCGATATTGAAGACGAAATATCTGAGCTTGATGATGTATACTTATATACCGTCGATGACTTACAGCACATTGTTCAGCAAAATGTCGCGAATAGAGAGCAAGCCGCGCAACAGGCTAATGAGATTATTTCGCAGCAGGTTGAACAATTAAAACAGTGGCAGCGTCAACATCAGAAAATCGATTTGATTAAAAGTTATCGAGAAGAAGCTGACGCGATTAGACAGCAATTGGAACAAAAAGCATTGGCGCGGATAGCCCAAGGTGAAGCACCTGAAAAAGTGCTACAAGAATTAAGTTACAAGTTGACGCAAAGTATGTTGCACAGTCCAACAAAAGCAATGCAACGAGCAATCGCCGAGCCTGATGCGCCAATTTTAGAGATATTGGAAGATGTGTTTAGCCAGTCAGCCAATAAATAAATAGGGTTGCATAGTGCTTTCCCTTAAAGGAAAAAGATGAAAGATTCAGTCGTACAAAAATTGGAGTCGCTTGTTGAGCGCTTTGAAGAAGTGCAAGCCTTGCTAGGCGAGCCTAGTGTTATCAACGATCAAGACCGCTTTCGTGGCTTATCTAAAGAGTATGCTCAATTAGAAGAGGTGGTAAAGCAGTTTAACGCTTACCAAAGTGCACAAGGTGACATTGAGTCGGCGCTTGAAATGATACAAGAAGAAGATGCCGAAATGCGTGAAATGGCGCAAGAAGAGCTCAAAGAAGCTAAAAAACTGGTAGAAGCGCTAGAAACAGAATTGCAAATACTCTTGTTGCCAAAAGATCCCGCCGATGATGCCGATTGCTTTTTAGAAATTAGAGCAGGCGCGGGTGGTGATGAAGCAGCAATATTTGCTGGCGATATGTATCGAATGTATACCCGATATTGTGAAACTCAAGGTTGGCGTATGGAAGTCATGAGCGCTAACGAGGGTGAGCACGGTGGTTATAAAGAAATTATTGTGCAAATCACGGGCAATGCGCCTTACGGTATTTTAAAATTTGAGTCTGGTGGTCACCGAGTACAGCGTGTACCTGAAACAGAATCACAAGGGCGAATTCATACCTCGGCATGCACTGTCGCAGTCTTGCCTTTACTGCCTGAGTCAGAAGCTATTGAGATTAATCCCGCAGATTTGCGTATCGATACATTCAGAGCGTCTGGTGCCGGTGGGCAGCATGTTAATAAAACCGATTCTGCTATTCGTTTAACCCATTTACCAACCGGTGTGGTGGTCGAATGCCAAGATGAGCGTTCGCAGCATAAGAATAGGGCAAAAGCGATGTCAGTATTGCAGGCTCGTTTAAATAATATCGAACAAGAAAAGCGCGATGCAGAAGAAGCTAGCACCCGCAAAAGCTTGGTCGGCAGTGGCGATCGCTCTGAACGGATCAGAACATATAACTTTCCTCAAGGTCGGGTGTCAGATCACCGTATCAATTTAACCTTGTATAAGTTAGACGATGTTATTGCAGGCGACCTAGGTGCGCTGCTTGACCCTATCCGTCAAGAACATCAAGCTGATATGCTTGCTGCGCTTGGTGCCGACTAGCTAAGCTGCGCTAAATAGGCTTTGTCGTGTGTTAAACAGCAACGGCAAAGGAAGCCTAATTACGTTAAACATCCATTCACGTTATTGGATTAACGATGACAATAAATGCTTTATTAAGAGAATCGGCAGGCCTGATTGCTTCGTCGCCTAACTTAAGCTTTCAATCACCTACATTTGAAGCTCGTCTATTATTTGAATTTGCTTGTGGACAGTCTCATGCTTGGCTAATCGCGCATGGGGATACGCCTTTAGCCGATGTGGTAGACAGCGCAGTAACTAACGCGGTAAATAGCGTAATTAATAGTACCGACATCGAATATTTTAAAAAATGCGTTAAGCAGCGAATAGACGGCAAACCGCTAGCCTTTATCATAGGCACTCAAGATTTTTGGACACTCACACTTGAGGTATCTGATTGCACACTAATACCACGGCAAGATAGCGAAATTTTAGTTGAAACGGCCATAACGCTTCCGTTAACCGATGATGCTAAGGTGCTGGATTTAGGCACAGGCACAGGCGCTATCGCTTTGGCGATTGCAAAAGAACGTGCGACGTGGAGTGTAATCGGCCTTGATAGAATCGAGGCGGCAGTAAATCTCGCGCAAAATAATGCAAAGCGCAATCAGGTGAATGCCACGTTTTTGACAAGTAATTGGTTTGACGTTTTTGTTTCAGATACAAGCGCTAAGTTTGATTTGATTGTAAGCAATCCGCCTTATGTCGAGCAAGACAGCGATTATTTAAAACAAGGCGATCTGCGTTTTGAGCCGCTTAGCGCACTAACATCTGGGCTAGATGGTTTGGATGATATTCGTCACATAGTTAGCCAAGCAACAGATTATTTGTCGGTGAATGGCTATTTGATTATCGAACATGGGCATGAGCAGGGCGAATCAGTTAATCGCTTGTTTATAGATGCAGGGTTTACACAAGTAGTCACAAAGAAAGATCTAAATAATTTACCTAGAATAACGCTTGGTTGTTGGACTAGGACTAACTAGCTTATTTCCAACCATGTTTCCACTTATTACTTTCTTTTAAATCTTGCCAATCAATTGACTCAGTATGCTTCGTTAAAACAGCTTGTAGAACACAATCAATCACTTCATTCTCTTCACTAAATTCAACCTCTATCACCATAAAGTGTTTTGCTTTATTGATAGGGGTGACGGCTGTCCATTTGCTGTGTAATAGTTTTTTAGGGTTTATTTGATTCATTTTTGATTCATTTAACAATATGGTTTTATTGATGACATAAAAAAGCCTGCTATGCAGCAGGCTCTCTGTAAAGTGTTACAACTATTAGACGCTTTCTAACAAAGCGTTTAGTGTTGCACTCGGGCGCATTTCTTTAGCCGCTAAATTATGGTCGGCAAAGTAGTAACCATTTACATCTACCGCAACACCTTGAGCGCTGTTAAGTTCATCAACAATAGCTGACTCTTTGTCGGTCATTGCCGTTGCTATAGGTGCAAACTGTGCTTGTAAAGCGGCATCAACAGACTGCTGTGCAAGTGCTTGTGCCCAGTAAAGTCCTAAATAGAAGTGTGAACCACGGTTATCAAGCTCGTTAACTCGGCGCGACGGCGACTTGTTTTCTTGTAAAAACTTAGCCGTAGCTTGGTCTAATGTATCGGCAAGTACTTTTGCTTTAGCGTTGCCCGTTGTGACCCCTAAATGCTCTAGTGAAGCGGCAAGTGCCAAAAATTCACCAAGAGAATCCCAGCGTAAGTGATTCTCTTTTTCAAATTGCTGAACATGTTTTGGCGCAGAGCCGCCCGCGCCAGTTTCAAACAAACCGCCACCGTTCATTAATGGCACAATTGACAGCATTTTTGCGCTTGTACCTAGCTCTAAAATAGGGAACAAATCAGTTAAGTAATCGCGCAATACGTTCCCTGTTACTGAAATAGTGTCTTCGCCTTTTGCACAACGTGCGAGTGTTGCTTCAGTGGCTTTTACAGGGCTCATTATTTGAATATCTAAACCGCTAGTGTCGTGGTCGTTAAGGTAGGTGTTTACCTTTTTGATCATTTGGGCATCATGCGCTCTGTTTTCGTCTAACCAAAATATGGCTGGGGTATTTGATGCGCGCGAACGCGTCACAGCAAGTTTAACCCAGTCTTGAAT
>CAYURD010000139.1:0-8988 GCA_964446865.1 uncultured Glaciecola sp. | reverse complement strand
TAAACTAATGTGAAAAGTGCACAAAAGTGTGGCCGTGGCAGAAATGGTTATGCCCCTGATTGTGATTCAGGAATATGCGGGTTCAAGTCCCGTCGGTCACCCCTTTGTGTATTTTATATTTAAGATGCATATTTCTCATTCATGGCATGCCAGTCAGCTTCAACCAACTTTTTTAATACTGCGATATCAACATCAGCGAGTTTATTGATGTTTAGACACGATTTACCATTCTTAAATTTACCAAGATCCTTCAATAATTCTGGGTTTTTCTCAACGCCGAGCATCAAATATAAACTCATATATTGTTTTCGGGGCGAAAACGCAGCGCGCATCCAAGTGACCTCTTTTTTTGAACCGTTTACGTACGAATAAGTGCCAAATCCAATAATAGCTGACCCCCACATCCTCGGTGATTCGCCGGTAACATCGCTATAAATATCAAACAGTGTTTTGGCATCTTGCTGTCTAACTGGATGCTCAATATTATTGATAAAAGAAGACACTGATGCTTCATTTTCTTTTGTTTTCAATTCACTCATATCGTTATTTATCCCTTTACAAACCAAGGCGCCGCAACAAATACTCATACGCCATTTAAATATACACCACCAATAATAAAAACCAAGGGGTCAGAGTCATTGAAATATATACAAGGTTAAACACTGTAGTGTGCTTTACCCTTTAAATAACTACATAATAGGTATTATAAGCCATACTACGCTAAGCCAAACTATACAGTAACAACAACCTCTAAACTCTATTATGTAGGTAATACAAGAATTCAAAGGCTTTAAAGTGAATAAAAAACAATATCTTGGCGAGTTTGAGCACATTGTGCTGTTAGCCATAGTGGCGCTTAAAGATGAAGCTTATGGCGTTAGCATTATGCAGCACTTAAAAAGTTGCGCAGGTCGGGACGCATCAATAGGTGCGCTTTACTCAACCACTGAACGCTTAGAAAAAAAAGGCCTATTAACATCGAGTAAATCAGGCGCGACAGAGGCCAGAGGTGGCAAAGCGAAGCGATATTTTAAAATAACAGCACTTGGCTTAAAAGAACTACAAACAACCAAGTCTCAAATTGAAAAGCTTTGGGCTAGCGCGGCATTTGGCAAATATACAAACCTAGTAAGTGGTTTAGCATTATGAGCACGCAACAAAATATACCACCAAAAATAGCCTTGGCCTTGCTTGAAAAATGTCTACCAAATAGTGTTAAAGACGAGATTATTGGTGACTTACATGAGCAGTACTTTTATTCGAACGAGCCTTTAGTATTAAAGCAGCTTAGTTTTTGGTGGCAAGCAATGCTTGTAATATCGAGGTATGTAATTTTGTCAAAAAAACTAATAGCAGTAATCATTAGCGCAATAAGCTGTGCTATCTTTTTTGTTTGTATTTCAGCACTACTGTTTTTATCAAACAGCAATGATGCCCAAGCGTTTTCTAAACCCTATTGGACTGACGGTAATTTTTATCAATTCTTTATTGACCCAATGTTATATCAATTTATGTCTACTAAAATGCTTGAGGGAATTAACTTGCAATTATTTATTAACCTTCCTTCTGTGTTATGGTCATTGGGTGGTGTAGTGTTTTTCGTCATGCTAAAAAGAAGGTCTTTACTTAATTTACAAACAATCGCTATGGCGTCATTAATTTTGCTTATTGGCCCTTATTTTTGGGGAGTCATGAGTTTTAAGACTAATGAGATCCCACTTCAAGAGTCGGGCCCAATTATTGCGTTTTCACTTGTGACTGTAATCTATCTAATCGTTCCGTTGACGTTTTTGTTTGTTAAACAAATGCTGTCTAGAACACATAAAACTTAAGTTACTTTCAATATATAAGATGTTGAAAATAAAGATATATTATTAAAGTGATGACATTTATATAAACATCTTATCCACATTCTTTGTACGCAATTACAAACAACTTATTCAGTATTGTGAATAACATGGGGATGTTTATGTGTATTAAACTAGAACAACTTATGAATAAAAAAAGGGCTTTTTTTGCCTGTGTATAACTAGGCTACTTATCCTCAATTTATACAAACTTGTTATTGATAATATACATAACTTATCATTCTCGTAAATCACTGATTTATATAAAGTATAATGGCTTACGAACAGAAATAGTCTTGCTTAATAATAGTAATAATAAAGATCTTATATAAAAAGATATATATATTAGAGGTTGTCTGTCGACGAAAGAGCGCTTTCAAAATTCAAAAAAAAACGTAAACAAAAACGCATGGTTTACGGTCACAACAGTGCTAATAAACGAAGCAACATAAAAGCGATTAAATTTTATCCAATAAGATTCAAAAATTGCTTTACTTCATATATAATTCAGCGCCTTTTTTTAAAGGGCCTAAATTAAACAAAAAAACGCGAACACAAAGCAATAAAGCCAATGTGTTAATGTAGTACAAGGTTAATGAGGTAAGAATCAGTGTTTTATCAACAAGATTTTGATGTAATTGTCGTCGGTGGTGGTCATGCAGGAACCGAAGCAGCAATGGCATCTGCACGTATGGGTGTTAAAACCTTATTGTTGACGCATAGCATAGAAACCTTAGGTCAAATGTCATGTAACCCAGCCATTGGTGGTATTGGTAAAGGACACCTTGTAAAAGAAATCGATGCTTTAGGCGGCGCAATGGCAAAAGCGATTGATAAAGCAGGTATTCAATTTAGAACCTTAAACAGTTCAAAAGGCCCTGCCGTTCGTGCAACTCGGGCACAAGCTGATCGTACTTTATATCGCATTGCCATTCGCAATATGCTCGAAAGCCAAGAAAATCTGACATTGTTTCAACAATCTTGTGATGACTTAATTGTCGAAAATGACCAAGTGACCGGTGTTGTGACGCAAATGGGTTTAAAATTTAAAGCGCCAACGGTTGTGCTAACAGTAGGTACATTCCTTGGTGGTACTATCCATATTGGAATGGAAAACTACAAAGGTGGCCGAGCAGGCGATCCACCTTCAATTGCTCTTGCTGAACGTTTACGCGCATTGCCGTTTAGGGTCGATAGACTTAAAACAGGCACACCCGCCCGGTTAGATGCTCGTACCCTCGATTTTTCAGTGATGCAAGAGCAACCCGGCGATACACCTTTACCTACTTTTTCGTTTATGGGAAGAGTGGAAGATCATCCAGAGCAAACGCCTTGCTACATTACGCATACCAATGAACAAACTCACGACATTATTCGTGGCGGTCTTGACCGTTCGCCTATGTATACAGGCGTGATTGAAGGCGTAGGTCCGCGTTACTGCCCATCGATAGAAGATAAAATTGTACGATTTGCTGATAAAAATTCGCATCAGATATTTGTTGAGCCAGAAGGTTTAAACAGTATTGAAGTTTACCCTAATGGTATTTCGACGAGTTTGCCGTTTGATGTTCAAATGAACTTGGTTCGCTCAATTAAAGGCTTTGAAAATGCGCATATTGTCAGACCTGGTTATGCTATTGAATATGACTTTTTTGACCCGCGCGATTTAAAACAAACCTTAGAAACGAAGTTTATAAACGGTTTATTTTTTGCTGGGCAAATTAACGGTACTACAGGCTACGAAGAAGCAGGCGCACAAGGCTTAATCGCTGGCACCAACGCTGCTTTGCAAGTTCAGCAGAAAGACGCATTCGTGCTAGGTAGAGACCAAGCTTATGTTGGTGTATTAATTGATGATTTAGCCACAATGGGCACCAAAGAACCCTATCGTATGTTTACTAGCCGTGCAGAATATCGTTTATTGCTGCGCGAAGATAACGCCGACAGTCGTTTAACAGAACAAGGCCGTGCATTAGGCTTAGTGTGTGATGAGCGATGGGCAGCATTCTCTGAAAAGATGGAACAAATTTCAATCGAAAAGCAACGTTTGTCGCAGCAATGGGTACATCCTAAACATGAAGCTGTAGAAACGCTAAATGGTTTGTTGAAAACACCAGTGAGTAGAGAACACTCTTTGGAAGAATTGCTTAGGCGTCCAGAAATTTCGTATTCAAAATTAATGGAAATAGAAGCGTTTGGTCCTGGCATAAATAATCAAAAAGCGGCTGAACAGGTAGAGATACAAACTAAATATGCAGGTTATATTGCCCGTCAGCAAGACGAAATTGCAAAATCTCTTCGGCATGAAAATGCACTGTTACCACCTGATTTTGATTATTCAAAAATATCGGGCTTATCTAACGAAGTTGTGGCAAAACTGACTGATGCTAGACCAGAAACGATTGGTAAAGCGTCACGTATTTCAGGCATTACGCCTGCAGCCGTATCCTTGCTTTTAGTATATCTGAAAAAGCACAATATGCTGTTTAAACAAGAAAAACAAACTGCTTAATTTCATGAAGTTATTAGTTAGCGTAGTTCAAAAGGTAACAAATGGTGGATGCACTAAACACGCAATTACATGCTTTATTTGATTCATTAGCACCTCAGTTAAGCTTTGATATAAGCCAAGCACAACAAACAAAACTCATTGACTTTGTGTTGCTATTGCATAAGTGGAACAAAGCTTACAATTTGAGTTCGGTGAGAGATCCCGAACAGATGTTGATAAAGCATATTTTTGATTCAATTGTGGTTAAGCCGCATTTAATTGGCAATCGATTTGCTGACATAGGCACAGGACCGGGCTTACCTGGTATTCCTTTAGCTATTTTATGTGAAGATAAACAATTCACTTTGATAGACTCTTTGGGTAAGCGCATCAGATTTATTAAACAAGCTTTACACGAGTTAGATATTAACAATGTGACACCCATTCAAAGTCGGGTAGAGAATGTGCAAGACGAAGCTATTTTTGATGGCGTGCTTAGCCGAGCATTTGCGTCGTTAAATGATATGCTGCATTGGTGCGAACACCTTACTGACAGTAGCGGAGAGTTTTTAGCATTAAAAGGTCAATTACACCACGACGAAATTAATCAAATACCTGCTCAATTTACACTAGTACAAAGCATACCTCTTTTGATACCATCAATGACTGGCGAACGGCATATTATCAAAATTAAAAAGCTGTAAACGCCCTATTATATTCAAACAAACAATAAACCAGACTTATTTGAATATGATCACTGCTGTTAATAAAATATTATTAATCAATGATTTACCAACGTTAATTGCGCAGCAAGCGCGTTAACAGGATACAAGGCAAACAAATAGTGGCCAGAGTTATTTCCATTGCAAATCAAAAAGGCGGGGTAGGTAAAACAACTACCGCGGTCAATGTTGCCGCCTCAATGGCAGCCACTAAACGAAAAGTACTATTAATTGACTTAGACCCTCAGGGCAATGCCACAATGGGCAGTGGCGTCGATAAATACAATGTAGAAAACACAAGTTATGAGCTCTTAATTGAAGAAAAGCCAGCGTCGGAAGTTATCATTACCGAAACCACCGGAAAATTTCATTTAATTGCAGGTAACTCTGATATTACCGCCGCTGAAATCAAGCTAATGGAAGTTTTTGCGCGAGAAACCCGCCTTAGAAGTGCATTAGAGCCGGTAAAAGACAATTACGATTATATTTTTATTGATTGCCCGCCGTCGCTAAATCAATTAACGGTAAACGCCCTAGCCGCGTCAGACTCGGTTTTAGTGCCGATGCAGTGCGAGTATTATGCACTTGAGGGAGTGACTGCACTGATGGACACTATTGAAAAACTCGCATCGGTGGTAAATCCTAATTTAAAAATTGAAGGCGTACTGCGGACAATGTACGATCCCAGAAATCGCTTAGCTAATGACGTTTCAGAACAGCTTAAGCGATATTTCGGCGACCAAGTGTATCGTACGGTTATTCCTCGTAACGTTAGATTAGCTGAGGCGCCCAGTTTTGGTGAGCCTGCAATGTATTATGATAAGTCTTCAAACGGCGCCAAGGCATATTTAGCGCTAGCAGGCGAAATTTTGAGAAGACAAAAGAAACAACAAGCACAAGCGCAGGTATAATTGCACTAGTGCTAAAAATAAAACTAACGCGCAGGACGATGCTAACGATATTGCGCATTAGTGACTAAAATTAAAGAGGCGTTTTAATAATGGCACCAAAAAATAAAGGACTTGGCAGAGGTTTAGATGCTCTGCTCGCTACCAGCAAAAGCGTTGCCGACAAACAAGCGCAGATTGATAATGATGAAGCATTACAAGAATCAAACAACGAACTTAAAAAAATACCCATCGAATTTTTACAGCCTGGTAAATATCAACCACGCAAAGATATGGCCGACGACGCGTTAGAAGAACTTGCTGCGTCAATCAAATCACAAGGCGTTATTCAGCCCATTGTTGTGCGTCAGCTTGAGCAAAACGATGTTAAAAATAACGCAAATAATGAAACACGGTACGAAATTATTGCGGGCGAGCGCAGATGGCGTGCGGCTCAACTTGCTCAATTGGATGTCGTTCCATGCTTAGTCAAAAATATTCCTGACGATGCCGCGGTCGCGATTGCACTAATTGAAAATATTCAGCGTGAAGATCTAAACGCGATGGAAGAAGCCCAAGCACTCGACCGTTTAATGGTCGAGTTCCAATTAACCCATCAACAAGTTGCCGATGCAGTTGGAAAGTCACGAACCACCGTCACTAACTTGCTTCGATTAAATGGTTTAGAAGAATCTGTTAAACGCCTATTGGAGCACGGTGATATTGAAATGGGCCATGCTCGTGCTTTATTAGCACTACAAGGTGAACAACAATCAGAAGTTGCCAAGCAAGTAGCTGACGAAGGGATGACAGTTAGACAAACCGAGACACTCGTTAAAAAAGCACAAGCTTCATCAGACGACAAACCTGCGAAAGCCGAACCAAAAATTGATCCAGATGTGATGCGTCTACAAAATGATTTGTGCGACACACTAGGCACACAAGTGAAAATTGACGCTAACGCCAAAGGTAAAGGTAAGTTGGTGATTAATTTTGAAGATCTTGATCAGCTTGATGGTATTTTGACTAAGATCGGTTAAGACTTCATCGTCATCCTCGCGAAGGCGGGGATCTGGTTGATGTTATTGCAAAGCTTTCTAAAAACAGACGCTTAGCTGGCATTGATTAGTTCCAAGGAGATTCCCGATGTCTCGGGAATGACGATGTTTTTGCTAAAGCGAACAGTATTACGCATTCGCGGGAATGACGAAAGGTTTGTTGTGTAATATCAAGAGTTTCGTAGCCTTTATTTTTAACACTCTCGCACACCCAAAAACGCCCGCCCTATTTTGGTGCTTTATTAGTGCTTTGTGCTTGAATTTTTCTCGTTTAACAGTATACTACAGCCGCCTTAATTACGGTCTGGCTAAAAGAGTGATACGTCGATGCAAAATGCGTTAGCAAATCATGGTAGAAAGATTGCAATAAAAGGCATTGTTACGCAACTAATTGTGGGCTTTTTTCTTGTTATTAGCGTAGCACTGGTGCAAGTAGAATTTACCGTCGATGTTATTTTTGGATGTTTGAGTTTTATTTTGCCACACAGCATATTTGCGTATTGGGTTTTCCGATACGCTGGCGCATCTAAAAATAGTCTTGTTGCGCAAAGTTTTAGTCAAGGCATGAAGTTAAAACTCATCTTGACGAGTATTTGTTTTATTATCGCGTTTTCTCAATTTCAGTCGCACCCTCTTGCTCTTCTTGGTGCTTACGCGGTAACAATGGTTAGCCAGTGGCTGGCCATGTATTGGGTTAAGTAGTGGATTGATTCATCATTTATCGGTCTGGTTACGGTTAGTAAGGTGTTGTTGAGAAGTCGACCTTGTACCAAAGTCTCATCTCAATTGGCTTAAACATCACAATACTTACTGCCAAGGTCGTAAAGACCGTATATCCATTACATGTAAAGATTTTTAAATTATACAATTTGGGTTTAACAATGGCTTCTGAATATACTACTACGGAATATATCCAACACCATTTAACTAACTTTACAGCATGTAGCGTTGATGGCGAAATTGCCTTTAATAAAGCGTGTTCTGAAGCAGGTTTTTGGGCAATACATGTCGATACAATGGCATGGTCAATTCTATTAGGATTGATATTCCTTATTTCTTTTCGCAGTGTTGCAAAAAAAGCAACCGTTGGCGTTCCTTCTAAGTTCCAAGCGTTTGTTGAGTTAGTCATTGATTTTGTAAATGACAACGTAACGAGTACCTTTCACGGTAAAAGCGCGTTAATCGCACCACTTGCACTGACTATTTTCGTTTGGGTGTTGTTGATGAACCTAATGGATTTAGTCCCTGTTGACGTTATACCCACCATTTCTGGTTGGATTGGCTCAGCCGCATTTGGTATGGATCCGCACGATGTATATATGAAAGCGGTTCCCACCACTGACTTAAACCTTACCTTCGCGCTTGCACTGGGTGTATTTGGTTTAATTATATACTACTCATTAAAAATGAAAGGTATTGGCGGCTTTGCAAAAGAGCTAAGCATGCAGCCTTTTAACCACTGGGCATTTATTCCGGTTAACTTAATCCTAGAATTAGTGACTTTGTTTGCTCGTCCACTCTCACTAGCACTTCGTTTATTCGGTAACTTATATGCGAGTGAATTGATATTTATACTTATCGCCACAATTGGTTTATTCCAATTACCATTGCATTTTGCATGGGCGGTATTCCACATTCTTGTACTTCCTTTACAAGCCTTTATCTTCATGATGTTAACCATCGTGTATTTAAGCTTGGCGAGCGAAGACCACTAGAACACGTTTTACTTTTTAAACTTTAAACTTAACTACAATCGGAGATACATAATGATCGCAATCGCAGTTGCACTACTAATCGGTATGGGTGCCCTAGGTACCGCTATTGGTTTCGGTATTTTAGGTGGGAAATTCCTAGAATCAGCTGCTCGTCAGCCAGAGCTAGCACCACAATTACAAGTTAAAATGTTCATCGTAGCAGGTCTTATTGATGCTATCGCGATGATCGGTGTTGGTATCGCACTATATCTATTGTTCGCAGTTGGCC
>CAYURD010000138.1:2774-9014 GCA_964446865.1 uncultured Glaciecola sp. | reverse complement strand
TAAGTCGATCATGCTTTGATGCTTTTTTTCTAAGTTTCTCGATTTAAACACACTTTTACTATTAGGTAGCTTAAGCAATGGCGCTTTCATTGACTTGTTTACAAGTCGAGATGAAGGCGTTTTTTTTTGCCTACGCCTATCCAAAACACATTGAGGAATAACATGGCTTATTTAGAACCCAAAGAGTTTGTCACCAAAATGGTTGACGCTGGTGAACAAAAGATTTTCATGTCTACAAAAGATACATTGGTCCGTGCATTTATGGCAGGTGCAATCCTCGCCTTAGCCGCCTTTTTTGCAATAACGGTCATCACAAAAACAGGTAACCCGCTTGTTGGTGCCATACTCTTCCCTGTTGGCTTTATTATGTTATACCTAATGAAGTTTGACTTGCTTACTGGCGTCTTTACGCTTGTACCATTAGCAGTGTTAGATAAACGTCAAGGTTGTACCATGAATGAGATGTTGCGCAACTGGGGCTTAGTATTTTGCGGTAACTTTGCTGGTGCAATGACCGTCGCCTTTTTTGCCTCGTTTATCCTTACTTACGGATATCAGATTGATGGCGGCGCAGTGGCTGAAAAGGTCAGCACCATAGGCGAATCTAGGACCTTAGGCTATAAAGAGCAAGGCGTTTTAGGCTGGTTTACCATATTTATTCGTGGCATGTTGTGTAATTGGATGGTATCAATGGGCGTTGTCGGTGCCATGATATCAACATCGGCAGGCGCTAAAATGGCGGCAATGTGGATGCCTATCATGCTGTTCTTTTACATGGCTTTTGAGCATTCAATTGTGAATATGTTTTTGTTTCCGTTTTCGATGATCATGGGCGGCGAATTCACCATTGCCGATTACCTAATTTGGAATGAATTACCCACTGTATTAGGTAATTTAGCAGGCGGCTTACTATTAGTTGGCTTGCCACTTTACTATACTCACGTAAAAACCAACAAAGAAAGAAAAAAAGCAGCGGCTGATGACGCAATTCCTGCTTTTAAATAATAAAACAACCCTGTTTGATAGCATCAAACAGGGCTTTTTTTTCACAATTTCAGGTTTGGCATATCAGGTTGGCATATAAGGTTTGAGCATTATCAATTCAACGCACTTAACAAGCGCTTCATTTCAGCAATATTTGCTTTTACATCATGCCATCTAGCTTACGATTAAGCATTGGGCAATATTCAAGCAAAGGTCTAAAATCAATCAACCAAGATTGCTATGGTGCCTTAACCCCTCAAGAGCCTCAATTACGATTAAAAGGCATTGCTTTTGCGCTTGCCGATGGCATCAGCACCAGTGATGTCAGCCAAATTGCGAGTGAAGTCGCTGTCAAAAGCTTTTTGGAAGAGTATTTTTGTACAACCGATGCATGGTCGGTGCGTAAGTCAGGCATAAACGTTTTAGAATCACTGAACGCATGGTTATATAACCACAATCAACGAACACAATTTAAGTATGACGCTGACAAAGGATATGTGTGCACTTTCAGTGGCATCGTATTTAAAGCTTTTACCGCCCATATTTTCCATGTTGGAGATAGCCGAGTATACCATTTGCGTAATGGCGAACTCGCCAAGTTAACCCATGAGCATCGATCTTATGCTTCATCAGCAAAAAGTTACCTAAACCGTGCCTTAGGCTTTGAGCAATTTGTCGACATTGACTATCACGCACATTCTATCAAACTCGGCGATATCTTTATTATGTGTACCGACGGCGTTTATGAATACTGCGAACCACATGAGCTCATCGAATTATTAGAAAAAGCATCCGACAATTTAGATGAAATTGCTAATAGTATTGTCGACAGAGCTATCGAAAATGGCAGTGCCGACAACCTAACGGTACAAATAATAAGAGTCGATAAACTATCTACCGAACAGGCTAGCATCTTACAAAAACAATTAGATGAGCTATCTGTACCCGACCTTCTGCAAGCTAGACAAGAGTTTGATGGGTATACCATTGTAAGAGAGTTACATGCTAGTAGTCGAAGTCATGTCTATTTAGCAAAAGATAACGACACTAAGGCATTAGAAGTTATCAAAATACCTTCGGTTAGCTTACGCGATGACCCCGCATACCTTGAACGATTTTTGATGGAAGAATGGGTCGCACGACGAGTCAATAGTGCTCATTTATTAAAAGCTGGCTTACAAGATAGAACGCGAAAGTTCTTGTACTGCGTGACAGAATACATTGAAGGAGTAACCTTGACCCAGTGGGCAATTGATCACCCTTCACCTTCTTTAGAGATGGTTAGAAATATCATTGAGCAAATTGGTTTAGGCCTACAGGCTTTACACAGAAAAGAAATATTACATCAAGACATTAAACCCGATAACATTATGATTGATGCCAATGGCACCGTTAAGGTTATTGATTACGGCGGCGTTAGGGTGAGTGGTGTTATAGAATCTCAACTCGTGCGGCCACAATTTGATTTGCAAGGCACAGCGCTTTATATGGCGCCTGAATACTTTATTGGAGAGAGCATAAGTACGCGTTCTGATCAGTATTCTTTAGCAGTGCTAACCTACAACTTGTTAGCGGGTGATTTTCCCTATGGGACAAAGGTATCAAAAGCAACGACTGTATCGGCACAACGACGCCTTATTTATAAAAGTGTTGTAGACGAACATACCGAAATACCAAAGTGGGTAGACTTTGCTTTACAAAAAGCCTTGAGTCCATTTCCACATAAGCGTTATGACGAGATTTCTGAGTTTATTTACGACTTAAAACATCCAAACCCCGAATTTGTCAAAAAGTTCAAAGCGCCTCTAATTGATAGAAAACCCATCTTATTTTATAAAGGATTGTCGACCTTATTGCTGATAATAATAGTGGGCTTGGCAACTTATATACGGCAAATGCAATAGATAATTAATGCGCTATTACTGAATTCTCTATCGCTGAATTCTCTATTGATAAACAATGGCGCCTTTGTGTTGCGCAACCATGGTTGCGGTATCAGAGGCTTCAGTTAAGGCGGCGGATACGCTATTGTGATTAAGCCGAGAAGCAAGGTAGACGCCGTCAAATGAGTCTGTTGTAGCGGTGGAATCTACAACTTGCATGTGTTCGTTCACGTCAATGTTGGTTTGTGCGTAAGTTGAGTCTTCTTGTTTAATCAAGCCTACTGTTACTTTTAAAAATTCTCTTACAACAATTTCATCGCAATCGAAACTTTTCAAAAAGTCCATAATTTGGTCAAGCGATTGGTGTTCAAATAAAGCACTTTGATCTTCGGTATTTGTAAAGACGATATCAGCTAAAGAATAGCACTTACTTATGTAACGAACCGCTTCTTGCTTGTTTCGCCACAAAACCGAACGAAAATTAGTACTAAAAGCAATCGTAAAGCCAATTTCTTTAAGCTTAGCGATGTAAAATAGAAACTTATCACGGTCGCTACCGCTATAAATAGCAAGACTTATCCCCGAAAAATAGATGATCGCATCGTCTTCATATACTTCCTTGAATTTTGCGATATCGTCGGGGCCTATCATATCGATGAATTGGCTGGCCGCAGAGCCTTTGCGGTAATACCAAAAACTGCTGTAACCTGTTTCATCCGTCGAAATGGTGTATAAACCCAAATTGTGTTGTTTTGTTTTTAGAATAAACGAGGTATTGATGTCATGAGCATCAGCATTCTTTAACATTAATTGGCTTAAATGATCGTATCCCACACCACTAGCAAATCGCACACCTATATTACTATAGCTGCGCTTTGCATAGACCAATGAGTTGTATACGTCGCCGGAAAATTGAACGCGAGTGTTCAAGTCAGTGGCGATGTCGAGTTCGGCCATACATTCGCCAAACGCTATGATTGTTTTTGCTGTCAAACCTTGCCTGTTTACTCGCTAGTATTGCTCCTAATGTAAAGGTATCGGCATTTTTCTGGGTTTATTGAGTAAACTAAAATGCGTCAGGTTTTGATAATGCCGTAATGAAGTCATATCCAATAAAATATAGTATAAAACCTTAGACCGCTCCTGACCTAAGCTCTAATTTTGCTCGTCATTATTGTTGCTTTGACTATTATTCACAGCACCTTTGTTTTGCTGCTTATCGATAAATTGCTGAAAATCAGGCAGTGATTGACACTGAACCTTTGGCGGTCCTGCACCGCCGCTGGTTAGGCCAGAAAGAATTGCCGCCGCCGTTTTTAAACCGGTGTCACAATACACCTTAGTCACTTTAACTTGCTCACGCTTTTCCCAAGTATCTATTCGCCTGTCTGTCGGTAGCATTGGAGGTGACAACTGCGCTTGTCGATAAGCATTTGCCTCTTGTTGCGATGTATTTTCTAATTGCGAGGCTTGTATATCGCGTAAAATATCAGTGCTTGTTCCAAGTAAGGACTTAGCATTACTGTTCGTTCCCTCACTTGGCGCTGTGTTAATAGATTGCTTTTCGTTATTTTGATTAGTTAACACCGTTAACTCGTTAGTTGGCGTCGCGTTTATATTTTCTGTTGATCTTGCCTCGTTACTTTTAGGCGTTTCAACAGCCGCTTGCTCTTCTTTTTTAATATCGTTTTGTCTTGTTTCTTTAGTTGAGGTGTCTACTAGAGGATTTTGCTGAGCGATTTGTTCTTTATTGTCCAGTTCTTTATTTAGTTGCTCGTTGTCTTTCTTTTCTTTGATAGTAATTTCTTGTTCTACATCTTCACTAGCGTTTATATCTTTTGATTTTCTGACATATAGATAGCTAATCATCGGCTTTTCATCGCTTGCATTAACTAACTCATTTGAAGGTTTTGGGAATACAGTAAACATAATCGCAGCAAACACAAGGGTATGAACAATAAGCGAAACCACACCCGCTTTTTTGTAATGAGCAGCGCGTTTGTGTTTTTTCGATTTAGCAAACGAGATGCTCGGCGCAAGGTTTGCAGTGTCAAATACTATATTCAATAGATATCAAAAGGGCTTGTGTTAACTGCATGCTAAGACGGTAAGTTGCGTAGATAGTTCAGCAATGAAATGTTTCTAAATATTTCGATTGGGATTTATCGTTTTTGGAAAGTAATTTTATTAGGGATTAGAAACATAATGTGACAAATCTTAAGTGTGTTTTCTGTGCTAATCGCTTTATACTACGATGAGTTAATCAAAGGAGATTTCATGACCCAAGTTGGTGATTACCAAGACAACTATCGCAGCGGAGCAAGCTACTTTTTTCAAGGCTTTGAGTTAATTAGAACAAAAGGTTTAAAGCGCTTTGTGTTAGTGCCTCTGTTTATTAATCTAATTTTATTTAGCACTGCTTTTTATTTTTTGCTCGACTACATTCAAATGTCAATTGATTACGTCATTAACATAGTGCCTGACTGGTTATCAGTTATTAAAGATGCAATCGCCTACATACTTTGGCCAATAGCAGTAATTACCGTCTTGCTAATATTCGCACTTGTATTTGGTACGCTAGCCAACTGGATTGCAGCACCTTTTAATGGCTTTTTAAGTGAAAAGGTAGAGCGACATTTAAGTGGCGAAAGCTTAGGTGATGAGGGCTTGTTAGACGCATTAAAAGATACGCCGCGCACACTTGGTCGAGAGTTCTCAAAATTAGGGTATTTTATCCCACGAGCCTTAGGTTTTTTACTATTATTCTTTTTACTGCCGCTCATTGGTCAAATTATCTGGTTTTTATTTACCGCTTGGATGATGGCGGTACAGTATGTCGACTACCCTTTTGACAATCACAAATCAGCCTTTAGATATACACGCGATACGCTACGACAAGACAAATCACGTGCATTTAGCTTTGGCATTATGGTGAATGTTTTTTCGTTTATACCGGTCGTTAATTTTGTAGTGATGCCGGTATCAATATGCGGTGCAACGGCCATGTATGTTGATCATTTTAGACATAAAGCCGCACAATTAGACTAAACAAATTACGTACGAATTAAAACGCTGCCCAATATCGTGCAGCGTTTTCATCATTCCTATCCATTGCGCTTTGCGCTAAGCTTTTAGCCACTTCCACGTCATGATGATACACGCTTAGCTGGTCTTGCCACATAAGCGTGTAGATGGCTGGGATTGTGTTAGCGTCATGATATTGCATGAATGTTAACTTTTCACTAGGTTTGAAAGTGGTAACGCCTAGTTTTGCGCACGTGCGAGACGCTTCAGCAATAAGCGGAACGGGGTCGAAATCCAGTACAGTTTGATTAATGTTGTTTTGGTCTATAGCATTAACAGTAGCGGCATT
>CAYURD010000138.1:0-2674 GCA_964446865.1 uncultured Glaciecola sp. | reverse complement strand
GCATTAACAGTAGCGGCATTTTGTGTCATTGCCTTTTCTTGAGCATCAATATTGAGCGTACGGTTATATGATTGCCATAATCGGTAGGTCTCAGTTTGTTTGAGCGTTTCTTTTGTCGCTATTGCCAAGTTTGGCGCGCCGTCGCCATAGCAATATGCTTGCGCCAGTTCAGCTGACACCGCGTATTCATCGACAAAACCTGCAAAATGAGCAAGTTCATGAATAAAAACGGAATACACATCGGCTTCATCTAGATGCATCACACCGTTTTGTACGTAGGCTTTTCCTTCGTCTAAAAACAATACTAAGTGAGTATAGTTGGGGGTAAATTGACGCCTTGCCAAACGACTTAAATCACATCGCTTTCTGTCATTTTCTAGGGCACAGCGCAATTGATCGGGTTTTAACCATACAATCGGATTAATACAAATAGGAAAATCTACAAAGCGCTTGTCTTGACTAAACCGCTTTTTAAATTGTGCTGCTTGTACCGCGCTGTCGAGCGTGGTGGCAACAAACTGAAGTTGCTGTGAACAATTGTCGGCTAAGCCATTTGTGCTTGACTGACTTAATACAGACAAGTTAGACAAAGGCGTATATTTTATGAGTTGATAATAAGTTTTTGCCTCGGGAAGTGCTGAGGAAGACTGCTCAAATGAACTTAAAGATTTAGCAGTAAAGCCTTGCCGCCATTGCATTTTGGCAAGCTTAAAACGACTTTTTTCGTCAAATACAGCTGCTTTAGCTAACCACCTAAGCGCTTGCTCTATTTCACTATGATCATAATAGTACTTGCCTAAAGCTACTATTGCTGGTGAATACTCGTTTAGCGCGGCTTGTTCGAGGTAGCGAAGACGTTGCTCTGTATTCTTTTCAATTAATGATAATTCAAATTGACTGGGAGCGTGTCCATTTCTTGCTGCACGCGTCCACCATGCAATTTTTTGTTCTGCATCGCCGAGCTCAGCAAGCGCTATCATGGCATCAACGCTATTTAAGGATGCCGATTTTTCTAACCAATATATGTCTTTGTTGACAATAGCCAGCTGTGCCAATGCATGTAAAGCATCGACTGAGCCACGTTTGGCCGCAGGCCACAAGCCTTGGTAAGCACCTCGTAGTTCTTGTTGTAAAAAATAGTGCCTAAGTGTTGGCGAATAATGCGTAGTACTGGCATGTAACACCGTACACACAACAAAAACCGCGAGTAACTTAATTAAAAATTGCATGAGGCGCTAGAGATTTCTTGCTTCACGCAGTGATTGGCGTAGTTTAGATAATTCAATTCGAGAATATTTGTGCTCAACATATTCATATACGTTGGTGCTTAGCGACAATTTAAAATAATTTTGAGCCTTAGTGAAATTGCCTTTAGCTGCATGAAACTTACCTAAATAAAAATACGCTTCGCACAGGCGATAATTGAGTTCTGTTGGGCTGCGAACATCTTTTAAGAGACTCGCAATCACCTGAGTTTCACTGCCCTTCCCTAAATAGTAATCAACTATGCTGGTTGCCCATTGTTCTTCTTGAAGTGCAGCTCGTGACTGCATTAATATTTGATTTGCTTGTTCTTTATTTGCTTGTTCTTTATTTGCGTTGTTTTCTACATTTGTTTGTAAATCACTACTGCTTTGCACTTGCTCAGAAACACCACTTAACGCAATGTAGTGCCATAATAATCGGATAGGATCAGAAGGATCTTTTGCTAAATATGCCTGAGTATCTTTTGCTGCTAACTGTGAACGACCACCGTAATAAAGCGCAATACCTCTATTTAAAATAGCAAAATCATATTCAGGATTAATTTCTAAGGTTGCATCAAACGCTTCATAGGCTAGCACAAACATGCCGGCCTGGATGTAATGAACACCAATAGAATTATGTGCTTCAGCTAGCGTTGGTTTGAGCTTAATTGCTTCAGCAAAATCCATTCGCGCTAAACTGCTCAATCCCATCGAGTCGTATTGGATACCTCGTTGGTACAACAATTCAGCACGTTCGTCATTACTCAAGCGTAATTGAAAAAGGTTATTTGTATAGTGAGCTACTGCAATTTGCGAACGAGTACTTATTTCTTGGGGTTCTGCGAGCAATAATCCGCTCATTAATGGATCGCGCGATGTATTTGTAGACGCACAACCTGTTGTCATTATCGCCAAACATACGAGCAACATACTTTTAATATTGCTTTGATAAAAACCGTTTATGAAAAGTAAGTGTCTATGCACTAAATGGGCTTCCTTTTAAAATAGAGACGCTAAGATTCTTTCTTGTCGTCAGATATATGACAACTTTTTACCCGCGTTTCATATTAACATGTCTTATAACAGTGTGGATCTTCTTTACGTTAATCACTCATTGAAAGTGTAGCGTAAAATGTTAACTTTTAAATGTCGATTTAAAGTATCGATAATAGCGAATACAAAAAAGCCGCCTTAAAAAGAGGCGGCTTATCTATCAAATGGTGTTGTTACTCACCATCAGACTTTTCTTGTGGAGCTGGCTTTTCAAGTAGCTCTTTCATGCTCAAACGAACACGATTTTGACGGTCAATTTCCATCACTTTTACATCAACCTCTTGGCCTTCGCTCAAGTAGTCAGTGACTTTATTTACACGCTCATGGGCAATTTGAGAAATATGCACTAGGCCTTCTTTACCAGGTAATACTTC
>CAYURD010000137.1:0-9060 GCA_964446865.1 uncultured Glaciecola sp. | reverse complement strand
ATGGGATGGAATAATCGCTTATTGAGATTCCTAAAAACACGAATTGATTGTATTAAATGGCTCGAAACAAACAGGGCTAAGAGACTCGTGATTTAAAGTCGTCTTTATAGCGCCGAGACAAAGCCAACACATGACCACCATGCAAATGAATTTCACCATCGCCCGACGGCAAGCTCGATATGCTTTCTATTTTGTGCAGATTTACGCCATACGAGCGATGGGTTTGTGCAAAGCCTTTTTCTGATATTTTTGGTAATAGGCCACTTAAAGTTGAACGCAAAGGGAAAATGCGTTCACCAATATGCAAGTTAACATAGTTGCCAGAGGCTTCGAGCCATTCTATATCATCAACTTTGACTAAAAATTCTTTGTCTAATTTTTTAACCAGAAGGTGTTCAGGTACTCTTTTGGGTGCTTGGTTTAATGCTTCATCTTGCCTTAGTTTGGCCTGATCTCTTTGCTCACCGCCGTTACTTGACTCGTCTATTAAACTAGCCTCGCCTTTTAGCCGGGTATATATAAAGCGATAGGCGTAGTACATCGCCATAAAAAATATAAAGCCCCAGGCATCTTTGCGGTATTCGTAGAAAAACTCGATAAGCGCATTTCCAAAATTATAATTACCGCCTGCCATCCAATAAATCCACTCTCTGAGTGCTACCATAATACCCACATGCAATGCCGAATATATAACTGTGGCTATTAAGTTGAGCAATACAAAGCGACCAAACCTAGATATGCTAAAAGGCACACGCTTAAACCACCACACCATAATTGGCACAAGCAAAAGCGTGCTAAATAGACTGGTATATTCCCAGCTAAACGGTTCCCACAACGCAAACTCTGGTATTTGGCCATCACGACTACCTTCCATCCAAGCAGATGTTGCATTAATGGTGGTGTTAACAAATAAATAGAAGGCCAGCAGCGCAAAGGCATAAACCCTTGGACGTTTGTCAAAATGAGTAAACAGTGAATGTCCAAAGCTGTGATGAGTATTTTTTGTCACTGTATCCCACCGCTTATCACCAAGCCGAATCTGGTCTTCCTTTTATGCTTTTTTAATCGCATTGTTTTGTTCACTCTACGTCCTATGTTTTCACCCCAATCATTAAAGGGAATACCTATGACATTGTCAAATCAACATACACATAAAAGTGAACAAAGCAAAAAGACGTATAGGATTGGGTGATAAACAACAGAAGAATGTTCATTCTTGATGGTTTTTTTAGCCACTCATTGGTCGCGCTAGTTTTTGGCTGATAGTAAAACGACTGTAAAAGCACTATACATACAAAACATATTAAGCTTAAAATTCGGTAGATTACTTTCATTTGCTGTCTAATAATCATGAAATACGCTAGAAATCTACCGATTTTTTGCTACTATCTTGAGTAATGACGAAAAAATTTGATGCCTCCGACTTTATAAACGATAGTCAAAACAAAGTGCTTATCGCAGGCTATGGCAGTTTACTTAGTCAATATTCTCGCAAAACGTTTAGCAAAATTGATGTTTCAACACTAAATGTCAACGTTAATGGTTGGCAACGAGGATGGTTAACCCGTTCATTGCCAGAAAAACAGACCTATGCCAGTGCAGTGAAAAGTGCCAGACACTTTTTAAGCGCAAAGCTCATACCACTAAGCTTTGACAAAGACTTTGAAAAGCGGGAACAAGATTATCGGTTTACTTTAGTTGCACTGAACGATATTGAGTTAACCGATGGCAACACGACTATGTGTCATAAAGTCATCACTTTGCTTGAAACAACCCCTATTTATATTTGTGAAAGCTTGCAGTTACATGAATCTGACACAAGCTATCCAGTAAATTATTCTTATGTAGATACATGCCTAACGGGATGCTTTGAAAGTAATGGCAAACAAGGCATTGACGACTTTTTTAAATCAACTGACGGATGGTCTTCAGCAAAGTTTTATAACGATAGCAGAGCGCCTTGCTATCCGCGGGCGACGCCAATCGAAAATCCAATATGGAGCACAAAAGCCTTAATTGATAAGCATAAGGTTGATTGACATATCGAAATGCTCTTAAAAGTAGATGCGTTACGTCAAATGACAAGCACCGAACATTTAGGGTCGGTCTTGAGCAATTCTAAAGCCAATATTTGCAAAAGCACCATCACCCGCCCAAGCGCCGCGATACGTGCTGCGCAAATAAAACGAACCATAATCACCCCATGCACCACCTCTAAACACTCGTTTTTCGCAAGGTTCGCTAGTTTGCGCTTCGCCATTATTAGCTAAGGCTTTAAAGTTATCTACATAGCAGTCTTCTACCCATTCCCACACGTTGCCGATCATGTCTTGTAGTCCAAATGCATTTGGTTTGTTGAAATGACCAACGGGCGCGGTATAAACAAAACCATCATTGCACTCTCCGGCCAATTTCCATTGAGGATAAATAGCATATGCTGCAGCGTCGGCACCATTGGTATATTTGCAAAAGTCTTGTTCGTTGCTTCCCCACCAAAATGTTGTGTGGCTACCAGCTTTTGCGGCATATTCCCATTCACTTTCAGTCAATAATCTAAACTTAGGCGCACCATCTTTTAGTTTTGTATTCAGCCATTTTATGTAGGCTTTAGCACCTGTCCACGATACACAAACCACTGGATGATTGTCGTCTTGCTCGAAACCAACATTGTTCCACGCAGCCTCTTGGTTAAAAAACCACGAACCGTCTTCACCCATAGTTAAGCATGGACTCGATTCTTTAAAATTCATTTCATCAATAAATTGTTTATATTCGGCAACCGTGATCTCGAAACGTGATACGGCGAATGCATTAATAGATATATCTTTAACGGGCTGCTCATCTTCATTAAATTCGGTCGAACCGATTTTAAATGTACCTTTTGGCACTGCTACCATTTCTGGGCACTGCTGGCAGGCCCGATACGTATCAAGTTGGCTAATGTTGTCAACCGCTAATGCCTTCAGATTCATCGCGAATACTAAAATTAATAAAGTAAAATGCGAAAATTTCACAAGAGTCACCACAGTAAAGTAAGTAAGATAGGTGCATTATGTTCCCTTATCGATAATAACCAATCAAATATATTGTGTTACAGAGTATGTAAAAGCGACTATTTACAGTCAGTAATTGCAGTAAGTACATTGGGTAAGCTCTATTTTACTAGCGCCTACATATTAGAAAAGGTAACTGCTACACTTACATATGACGAGACGCAAGTTCTGTTGCTTGTGTTTTTGGGTTTGTTTGTTATTTTGGATTGGTTAACTATATGTTTTTAATAAAACGATGCGTAAACTGCGCACTAACTTCATTTATCACGCTTTTTGCAATTCGCAAACTGCCAATTACAATCGCCTTGATCCTCTTTTCAGCTGCGTCAGTCAATGCTTATCAGTCAGCAGAGTCCTCGGCACAAACCAGCAAAAGCGATGATGTTGAAGAAATAGAAGTCCTAGGCCGTGCAGGCGATGCTGCATTGCAGGCTTTTGCTATGGGCAACTATGAGCTAGCCGAAGTGCAGTTTAAAAAGAATGTAGAGTGCGCGTTAAGGGCCGAACGAAACTTACGAAGCTTTGCCGATGGTGCGCGCAACGCCGAAATTACGCAGTCACTGGGTAATAATCAAAGCATAGACGGACGCACATCAATGACCATGGCTCCCGCGCCTGTTAACCCAAGCTCAATGCTAGCACGAAATAAGCCATTAAGGGATGTCACTTGTAAAGAACACGGTTACCAAGTCTATATGGTAGGCATGTCACAACTACAACTGGGCCGCTCTGAAGAAGCAGAAAAGAACTTTGAAAGCGCAATACGCTTAAATAAACACTTACACGATGCAATGTTTAGACTAGCGTTAATGAAAATACTAAGAGAAGACAAAGAAGGCGCAGCAGAACATTTTGAAGACATGCAAAAGCTACTTAAACGATGCAACAACCTTTGTGATGCGCAAGAGCCATTGGAATCTAATATCGCATTTTTGGAACAGGCGCTCGCCGGTAATGTTAGACGCTAGTTTAAAACATTCTCATAAACGCATCAGCATTTAGGCTACGAATGAATATAGATCTATCAACACACTCAAGCAGCAGTATTTACCATTTGATGACCCAAACCATCGTACCACGACCAATCGCTTGGGTACTCAGCCAAAACGAGGGTGACAACGCAAGCGAATCGTTGAATTTGGCGCCTTTTTCATACTTTAATGCGGTATGCAGCGACCCTCCACTGTGCATGTTATCAATGGGTAAAAAACCAAACGGAAGCGCAAAAGATACCTCAGTCAATTTAGAACTTGGCAAACACTGCATTATTCATATCGCGCCCGATCACTTAGCTGATGCCGTGACGGCGACCGCGGCAACACTAAACTATGGTAAAAGCGAAATACAAGAAAACAATATTGAACTGGCAACACACAAAGACTGGCCTTTACAACGAATAAAAGACTGTCCTATCGCCTTTTTATGCAAAGTGCATAGTCGCAATGAAATTGGCAACGCACCGCAGCAACTTGTTTTTGTTGAAATCCTAGAGATATACATAGATGACAATGCAGCCACTGAAAGTAATGGACGCATAAAAATAGACGCAGCTAAGATAAAACCACTCGCGCGTTTAGGCGCTAATCAGTATGCAAGCTTAGGAGAGGTTTTCAGTAAAAGTCGGCCTGATTAGCCCTTTATTGTTCTTGCCTAAAATATATCGTTATAAAACCGAAGGCAAAAACTACAGCACAATGCGTATATCCGAAATTACGCCAGATGGTTTTGTTATTCAGATGAACGACTACGAAGTGAACAAAATGAAGGGTGTATACAAAATCGATAAAGAAGAAAATTACTCTGATGCTACCTATTTGTATACGCAAAGCGAGATTGAGACTTTGTACAACGACGGCGTAATTTACGATATATCTAGATAACGGCGTATTTTAATATCATCACTAATTGCACTGTAGTACAAAAGATAAAAGTTCCGCATCCACTTTAAAGAGCTTAAAACAAGCAAAAGATGGGGCGGTACTTGAATTATCTGTCTCTAACTAATAGTAATTGTATTTTAAAATCAGCTGGATCTGATGTAATACTTGTTTTTGAAACCTCTCCATTAGAACTTCGCCAGTAGTAAACTGATTTTGAAGTATACACACCTTGGTCACTATCGAATTCTGCAGTCCGAGAGCTTGACAAGTAATTAGGGGTTATTTGTAGCGTCCCTACTTTTAGAATTGGAAAAGCGTTAACATTCATCGCAGGAAAAACCCTGCCGTGGGCGGTAAGTGAATTGAGTTCCTTAATATTAGGAACTCGCCAATTGTTGTAGCCAGCATACTCAGACTGCAGAGCAATGTCGTGTGCATCTTCCCAGTTGACAAAAACTCGGTCACCCTCACACATGTTATCGGTCCAGTTTGCGCCTTCAGCGCACTGCTTCCACATCAAATCAGTTTTTGCATCAGTAATCGTTCCATCATTACCTATTGTAAAACGACTGTCAGGCCAACTATCACTGAAAATTGTGGTTCGAACGTTTTGTTCAGTTTGCGACAAAGCTAAGCTGCTTATTGATAAGACGCTAATGAATATGCAACTTTTAAAAACAAGCGACATTATTTATGCACTCCAATTTATGGTTGGTCACAAGTGAACACTTTCTCTGTGCCTTCTACAATCATACTTTCTACTAGCGCTGTCCAATTTTCCTTCGTTAGTTCAGGAAATTGTTCGACAGCCCAAAGTATTAAATGGTCTTCCAACAAATGATGCTCAGGATCTCTCACTCTGTTCATCGCCTGACAGACTACCTCGGGACTTGCCCTTGATGTTAAAAAGTTATCGTTATTAATACCAGGAAGTGGTGCTCTCCACCCATCTACAAAACCACTTGATTCTGTATGACAGGCAGCACAGTCTGAGTCTCTGTACGATTCAGTAATCCTTCCCTCTCGAATGTGCCTTTTATAAACGTCATTAAACAATGTGAAATTATGGCAATTGATACATTTTTCGTGTTTAGCAAGTGGTAAGAAGTCATTTCTGTAAATACCGTACGCTTCTGCCTTCGCAACCTGCATATCAAAATCTTCTCTATCAACCGGCACACTCGGTGATTCGATATCGGAAACAAGTATGACTGAGTTAAAACCAAGAGATGTTCGTTCAACCGTGCCTGACGCGAAACTAACACTCCAGGCTGAAGCGGTGGCAAACGGATACTCATTAACCGCCATTCGAGTCCAATAATTCCTATCTGTGTTTATATTGGGAAAAAAGTCTGAATCAATCAAAGGTACTGGTGAGCCTGTAGATTGGTCAGCTCCATAATTAACTAGTCCATGTAGTTCATTTACGGATGGCAATCTCCACTGGTCGATACCACATAAATTAGCTGTATTGGCACGTCCTGTATAATCTGTAGTACTGCATGTTGAATCGCGCGTCAGGGGAATAGCAGCATGACAAAATGGAGAAACGCCATTTGGCACTGTATATCTCTCACCAAAATCGGCATAAAGACCATTTGCAGTGGTGTCAAAACTATGCCAAAAATAAAGGTCATCACCATCATGTTCGGATTCTCGCCTAGTGCCATTGACAGGTTCTTTGGTTTGCCAAATTAATCCCGTGTGGTTATCACGGACGCAGGTCCATGGATCAGTGTCATAATCACCTGAACCAGAATATTCTGAACCGTCATCATTTAATCTAGTGAAATCAAAGCCAGCATCACCAGTCCCTACTTTTTGTAGCATTGAATCTCGGTTAACTGCATCTCTACCAAAGTGGGCGTCTTGGCCTGCAGGTACTATATTTCCATTTATGTCTTGGCCACTTTGTGACGGCGTAGATGGTACTGGCTGCATTGCACAATCGAGGTTATCCAAATGCGTCGATAGTTCGGCATTTCTATCATCGTCAAAACTGCTACATGTTGTTATTCCCGTGTCATGTAATAAAGCTTGCTGGACAAATTCCACTACAACATAGCAGTGTTCGTTGACAGGTGCGGTCGTGAAAGTGCTACCTGTTAATACTCCGTCGCAACCACTGACCTCTAATAAGACGAAATCTTCGTCTTCTTCGCTAGAAATTTGAAATTCGACGGTATCATTTTCAGTAACAACCTGTGTTTCATTTGGGAATATAGAGCCACCAAAACTTGATATAGGCACTACCGTATATTCTGGTTGCGGCGTGAAGAAAGCGGTTATCGTACAGTCTTCAGTGATTGCGGCAGTTTCATAAGTTAGATTGGTTAAGGTACCATCGCAACCAGTAATAGAATCAACAACAAAGCCATCGTTTGGCACGACAAGGAGGCTAATAGTTTCACCGGACGTGACCAGTTGAGGGTCTGAAACCTCTTCGTTATTAAATTCTACCGTTCCGTTAGCATATATGTCGAATGATACAGTATGTTCAACCAGTGGTTTAAAAGTCGCACTAACAGTGCAATCTGACGTCACCTCACCCGTTGTGTACACTAATTCAGTTAGCACACCGTTACATCCAGTAATAGAATCGATGACATAACCGTTATCTGCTGTAATAGAAAAATCAAGGCTTTCGTCGCTCGCAATACTTTGGGGAGCGCTTGGCGAAAGATTCCCATTTTCCCCTACAAGAGTATCTACGGTAAATAAGATTTGTTCAAAGACAGCCGTAATCGCGCAATCAGATGTTATAGCAGAAGTGCTATACATATTGTTTGTGAGCGTACCATCACAACCTGAAACAGAGCTCACGAAATACCCTGATGTAGGGCTAACGACAAAGTTAGCCACTTGGCCATGCGCTACTAATTGACTTGTATTTGGACTAATTTGACCACCAGCGCTAGCCGTAACCTGCACAGTATATTCTTTTGCTGTAAACGAGGCCGTAACGCTGCAGTTCGATTGAACAGATGCAATAGTGTACGTTGTGTCTGATAATGTACCGTTACAACCTTCTACACTATCAATATTAAATCCAAGATCGGGCAGTACAGAAAAAGAAACACTATCACCAAAATCTATAAGTTGTGGTGAGGTAAAGTCAACCGTTCCATTTTCGGTATCGCTTATTTGAACGGTAAATTTTTGAAGTACAAAATTAGCCGTTATAGCACAATTACTAGTAATTGAAGCAGTAGTGTATGTAGTCTCATTAAGTGTTCCAGAGCAGCCCGTTACACTTGAGACTTCCCAACCCATATCAACTCCTACCGCAAAATCGATAGTTGCGCCACTTGATACCTTAAGGGATGCTGTTGTAGTCAGGGAGCCGTTACCATTTATGACTAAAGAAACATCGTACATAGGAGCTGGACTAGGTGAAGGACTTGGACCCTCTTGACCACTTTCATCCGATCCGCCACCGCCACATGAAGCAAGACTCAATAGAATTAGTACTATCCATGATAATTTAGCAAACACAATGTATCTCTCTTTTAATCAAAAATAACAAACGCAGGTGTTACAATAAACAGGACCAAGAGATAAAAACTATGAACTACAAGGTAGGAAGACTATAAATATTTATCAGATGAATAATGTCGGATGATCGATATTAAATTCCTTTTAATGTGGCTATTAAAGATACAACAAAGATATTTTTCGGTCAAGTGCAACAAACATTTCACGTTTTACTCGTCACACATTTGATGCATCAATAGTTGGGTTTAAGAGAGGGCGTAGCAAACAAGTTAGACTATTGAGACCAAAAAGCCGGCATCATTGATGCGGGCTTTTTTAATTGGAAGTCCCGGTAACCGGCAAGGGACAATGTGCTACTCTCGCATGGGGAAACCCCACACTACCATTGCCACTAATACGTTTCACTTCTGAGTGTATAAAAGCAAAAAACCCGCATCAATGATGCGGGCTTTTTTAATTGGAAGTCCCGGTAACCGGCAAGGGACAATGTGCTACTCTCGCATGGGGAAACCCCACACTACCATTGCCACTAATACGTTTCACTTCTGAGTGTATAAAAGCAAAAAACCCGCATCAATGATGCGGGCTTTTTTAATTGGAAGTCCCGGTAACCGGCAAGGGACAATGTGCTA
>CAYURD010000136.1:0-9132 GCA_964446865.1 uncultured Glaciecola sp. | reverse complement strand
TTGCCGCAAGTGTACTGATACCCTTAGCAAAAATGCTTGTTATTTTATGGCTATGTTATACCACGGCAAGGCACAGTCGCTTGAGTCGTTCTGAACTTACAAAGCTCTATCAAATCACTGAATTTGTTGGAAAATGGTCTATGATAGATATTTTTGTGGTCGCAATTTTGGTAGCCTTAGTGCAAGTCACGGGCATTATGATGATCGAACCAGGGATAGCAGCACGCGCGTTTGCGATTGTCGTCATCCTCACCATGCTTGCAGCTCACCAATTTGACGTACGGCTTATATGGGATAAACAAGAACGCTAATGACGCAAGAAAATCACACTGAAGATAAATCAACGCCCATCATTACTCGCAAATCACGTATTTCTGTGATTTGGGTACTGCCGCTTATTGCTGCGCTAATTGGGGCGGCTATGGTCTACCAGCAGTGGCAAAACCGCGGGGTCGAAATTGTCATAGAGTTTGAAAGTGCAAAAGGGCTAGAAGCGAAAAAAACCAAGGTGAAGTTTCGTAATGTCGATATTGGTACAGTGCAAGACATTCGTTTTGCCACCGATACTAACTCGATAGAAGCCACCGTCGAAATAGACAAATCAATGGAAGGTTTTTTAAAGAGCGACAGTCAGTTTTGGGTGGTGCGCCCACGAATAGGTTCTAGCGGAGTGAGCGGTTTTAGCACCTTACTGTCGGGCGCGTACATTACCTTAGATGCCGGCAAATCTGATTTTTATGCGAGCCGTTTTGTTGGTTTAGAAAATCCGCCAATATCGAGCCCGACTGATGAGGGCATTAAGCTTCATCTAGTCTCTAGCGGCGGTGAAGCGCTTGCCGCAGGCAATCCTGTTGTGTATCGCGGTTTTGAAGTCGGCGCAGTGGAAGACGTATTATTTGACGTCGACACCCGCAGTGTGACCTATAGCGTATTTGTTCGTTCGCCTTACGATGCACTTATTACTAGCAATACTTATTTTTGGAACGCCAGTGGCGTGAATGTGTCGGCCACAACTGAGGGCATTAATGTTGACTTTGCGTCTTTAGAATCCATTTTAAGTGGCGGCGTTCAATTTGATGTCCCTGAAGATTTAGAGCTGGGCGAACGGATTACTGAAACTCAAGAATTTACATTATACGAATCGCGCGCCAGCATTAATGATGACCGAGCTTATGATTACCTTGAATACGTCATTTTGGTTGAAGACACCGTTAGCGGCTTACAAAAAGGCGCGGCGGTCGAGTATAGAGGCATTAGAATTGGGCGCGTACATCGTCCTTATATTGGCTTTTATCAGCTACAGCAAATCGACCCTGACGAAATTCGTATTCCAGTAATTATTCACGTTGAACCTACCCGTTTGGCACCTGGCGGCGAGTACGATGTAACATGGTTTGATAACCAGTTTAATGAATGGATACGAACCGGTTTAGCGGCGTCGGTCGAGACGGCCAATTACTTAACTGGCTCACTCAAAATCAGCTTAGATTCAGACAATAATAGCCAAAACGAGATTGAATATTTTGGCCCCTATAAAGTAATCCCCATTTCTGAAAGTGGCTTTGCGAGCATATTAAGCAAGACTGAACAGCTACTAACCAAGCTCGAACGCTTACCGTTAGATGAACTGATACAAAGCACTAATCAGGCGGTCACCTCTGCAAACACCACTATTATGACGGCTAATGACGCGATTTTATCTACCCAGGCCGTATTGATGTCGGTAGAAGAAACACTGCAAGAAGCAAACACTACCTTGCAAGGTTTGCAGCCCGATTCGTCGATGTACAACAAGCTAGAGAGCAACTTACAAGAGCTTGAGCGCACCTTAAATATGATGCAACCCTTCTTACAGGAAATTAGGCGTAAGCCCAATACGCTTATATTCAGCGACGATCCGCCCGCAGACACACAGCCTAAAGGAAAAGAGTAATAATGAAAAAATTCATAAACGCGTGTGTTAGGCCTTTTACGATATTGAGCGCTTTCGTTGTTTTAAGCGCATGTGTCACATCAACCACCACACCTGACACATTCTATTATGTGCTTAATAGCCAAAGCGGATTGCAATCTAAGGTCGAAAAGTCTACAGCTAAACAAGTAAAAATACAGACTGTTAAATTGCCAGACTACATGAAGCAAGCTAATTTAGTCCTTAAGTTAAGTGATCATCAAATAAAACTCGCCAACTATCATTTTTGGGCAGAAGACTTAAGTCAAAGCATCACGCGAGCAATCGTGAACGATCTTAACCAACAGCATCAAAATATCAGTTTTACGCAGCAATGCAGTGCTTGCGATAAATTGAGCATCACCATTGACCACTTTTACCCGACTGAAGGCGGTGATGTCTTGTTGACGGGCTCTTACGAAATGCGCATAAACGATAAAGAGTTAACACAGGCTCGATTTAGCCTAAAAACCGAATTGAACGAGGGCGGTTATGATGAGGCAGTGGCGAAAATGAGACAGTTAGTTGCTGAATTAGCGAGTGTGATTGAGCTATAAGAGCTTAATATAAGTGATGAGAAAATAAAAAATCCACCAGACACGGTGGATTTTTATTGATTAAAGTAAATAACCGAAAATAAGTTTGTGCTTAAATATTCTTAACTTGCACGATACTTTCGAGTCACTGTTCCCATTAGCGCCAGACCAAATAAGAAAAGCAGTCCCGTTGGTGCCGAAACATTTACCGTCTGGTAATTGACCACTGAATTGATTTGGCTTTCAGACAAACCTTCAAGAAATCCTTCGTTTCTTAAGGTATTTAAGTCACCGGTTAACAAGTCAGCCATTTCAAAAATAGTGTCTTGTTCATAATTGACGTTATCGTAAACACCTACAAATAATAACAAAGACTTTGTTTCACGAGGTGCTAGTTCTATGTCAAATAAAGTGTTTACATCGTCTCCATCAAATAAACCACTTGTGGTTGGCATTAATGGCGCTCCTTCTCCAAAGAATGTAAACAAAATATTGGGATCTAGTTCACGGTTGTCAGAAAATACCACCGCTGAATCGTCTTTATCAAACAGTCTGTTATCTTGACTCTCAAAAATTAGGGTTTCATCTCCGTCAGACCCTAAATCAGTAGCAATTTCAACTTGCGCGGTTTCATTAGCCAATCCAAAATTGGTGAACGATACAAATAAACGCGCGATTGGGTCAGAATTAAAAAAGAACAGTGACTGCTCACCATCAAAACCAAAAGGGAATACTGAGTCGGCAATGACATGAGTACCACCGCTTAACTCTTCAACCAGCACGTCGTTTGTACTATTTTGTAGCGAAAGACCGTTGACCGCTACCGATAAGGCATCGTCAAATGCATCAGAGTTGTTTTGTGTGCTTGCATCATTAATTGCAAAAGCTGAATTATTGGGTATGTTACCAATATTAAAATCGCTATTGCTGCTTTCATTATCGATGCCTTCCCAAGTGACGTCTTGTTTTTCTACTTCAAAATCTAGGCTTGTAATAACACTTGCGAGTGTCGGCGTGGCGATTAAGGTACTAAGTATTGCACCTAATACTAATTGTTTAATTTTCATCATTACTGCTTCCTCTGATTAAATTTTAAGAGTTGTTTCATATTTAACAGCAGCACTTTATGCAATAGCCTTGCCACTTTTTAAAGCCAATTTATACAGTAACTTACATGCTGATTATGTGTGCTTGTAAATTATGCTGACACCATTTATTCGAATTTGATAGCCGATGTTATGGTTTAGATTGAATGACTAAAATAATTGAAATTTGCTTGTGTATGCTCAAATATACGCAAATGAGCTAATAGAGCAGCTAAAAGATAGTCCAACATCAAAAGCGAGCAATAAGAATATTACCAGACTATCATTCAAACGCTTTTGATGTATATTTAGCGTATGCATCAAGAAAGTACTCACGACCTGCACTAAAAGCATTTATTGATTTGATGCTCGAAAAACTAAGCACAAATAACGAACATTATTAGGTAAATATTCATGAGACAATGGGTTCATAACGCGATTGCAAAAATCCAAGCTGATTTTCAGCGCAGTTCTGATACACATTTGATCAAGCTAAATATTCCCGCTTTTCCTAAGGTTGATTTTTACCTTAAAGATGAAAGCATCCATCCTACAGGCAGTTTAAAGCATAGGCTGGCTCGCTCACTTTATTTACATGCACTGACCAGCGGTTGGATTAACTCAAACACCACCATTGTGGAGAGTTCATCAGGCAGTACTGCGGTGTCGGAAGCGTACTTTGCTAGATTGCTTGGGCTAGATTTTGTGGCCGTGATGCCCAAAAGCACGGCAAAAAGTAAAATTGCACAAATAGAATTTTATGGTGGCAAGTGCCACTTTGTTGAAGATACCAGCCAAATATATGCTGAGTCAGAACGCCTTGCCTCAGAGCTCAATGGTCATTACATGGATCAGTTCACCTATGCCGAGCGCGCCACTGATTGGCGAAGCAATAACAACATTGCGAGTAGTATTTTTGAGCAAATGTCGTTAGAGCCACACCCAACACCTGAATGGATAGTCATGAGTGCAGGCACAGGCGGCACAACAGCAACTATTGGCCGTTACATAAGGTATCAATGCGTCGATACAAAGCTATCCGTCGTTGACCCAGAGCACTCTGTTTTTTACGACTACTTTTATGAAGGCGACAAATCTATTACTAGCAAAGGCAGCAAAATAGAAGGTATTGGTCGCCCTCGAGTAGAGCCCTCGTTTATTGCCTCGGTAATTGATGACATGCAGCGCGTCGAAGACGCCATTAGTATTGTGACCATGCGCTGGCTAGAACATGAACTAGGCCGAAAAGTCGGCCCATCAACGGGCACAAACTTTTTTGGTGCCTTAACAAAAGCCAAAGAGATGTCGGATGCTGGCCAAAGTGGCAGCATAGTGACCTTACTGTGTGATTCGGGCGAGCGGTATTTGGATAGTTACTATAATGATGATTGGGTTAGTCAGCATATTGGTAGTACCGAAAATACCGAAAATACCGAAAATATCGAAAATGCTAAAATCAAACTCTTACAACTACTAAAAGAATAATATGCAAAATATCCCTACCAGCAAATGCAGCAACAAGCACTCTACTCCTTTGCGTAATGCGCTAATAAGCACTTTATTATGCTCGTTCATATTTTCATGTTCACCAAAGCCTACTGCCGAAAACGAGCCTTTTGGCGATGAGCAGAACAATACCGTTATTGGCCAAAATAACGAAATGGCCTTTACGCCCCAAGACAAAATCGTGTTTATTGGCGACTCGATTACGCACGGCGGCAGTTATCACAAAAACATCGCACTTTTCCATGCTACTCGCTTTCCAAAGCATATATTGACGTATAAGAACGCGGGGATTTCAGGCGATACCGCTGCAGGCACATTAAGAAGATTCGAAACAGATATTGCTTCGTTTAATGCCGATGTCGCCACCATCATGCTTGGCATGAATGATGTTGGCCGCTACCTATACGAAAAAAGCCCAAGCAATAAAGCGCAAGAGACTAAAAAGGCATCTGAACAAGCTCGTATACAAAAAAAGTATATCAGCGAAATATCAAATTTAGCCTCTAAACTGCAGGCGAACGGCACTCGCATCATCTATATCAAACCATCCATTTTTGACCAAACGGCCGAGTTGCCAATGGCTAAAATGACCGGCATTAACGACGCCTTACTTAGAATGGGCGACGCCTTGGTCGATATCTCAGCAGAATATCCTGGCGAAGTCGTCGACTTTCAAAGTCCTATGCTTGAGGTAAATAAAGTACTCCAAGCGCAAGACCCCGCGGCTAGTATTGTCGGCAAAGATAGAGTTCACCCCGGCCCATTGGGTCATTTTGTGATGTCGTATAGCTTCTTAAGGCAACAAATTACCGACCCTTACATCAATAAAATCGTCTTTGATGTTGAACAAAAAATTTCGGGATTATACAAATGTGATGCGCAGGGAGTACCTGTGATTAAGCCAGACTTTGTTAGCTTCTCTTGCACAAGTGAAAGTCTGCCTTTTGTCCTTGATAACAATCAAATGGCGGCTTTAGAGTGGGTGCCTTTTCAGCAAGATCTTAATCAACAGTTTTTGAAAGTTGATAACTTAGTGGCGGGTGAATATTGCGTGACGATTGACGATAAGACTATCTTAACCCTATCGAGTGATGCTTTATCAAATGGTCTTAATCTGTCGGGTAACTCGACAACACCAATGTATAAGCAAGCGATGCAAGTCAAACAACTCAATGACGAGCGGGCTAGCCTTGAAGGTAAATTACGTGATTTTGCACAAGTCGAATACTCAATGTTGTCCAAATATCCAGACGTCGACAAAACAAACAAAGAAGCAGTAGCAAGCACCTTATTTGCCCATGTAGAAGGTAGTTTGGGTAAACCTTGGTATGACTATTTAAAAGGTCAGGTAACAAAATATTTAGCCGATCGCGACAACGCGCTAGACTACCAACAACAAATTAATGAGCTGCATAAAAAGATGTATCAAGCTGCAGTACCTCAATTACATCATTGGCAAATAAAACCAATAGACAGCTGCACACTTGAGTGATATCTATCTAAATAGGCATACAAAGTTCTACATTAAGTGCTCGTACTAATGAATATAAAGTTAAATAAAAAGGAACATCTATCATGGACGAAGAAGAATTAGGCTTACCCCGACAATTTACCATTGAACGATTTGATGATTACATTCATATAAGCCGAAAATGGTTTGGTGCCCGCGCCATATTTTTTATCGCTTTTGCGATTATATGGAACACCGTCTTATTTACTTTTTTTCATAATAACGATGAACAAACAGTCGGCTTGCTGCGTTTCTTGCCTCTTATTCATGTAGCGGTAGGCATTGGCCTTATTTATTATGCGATAGCAAGCATACTAAACAAAACTGATATTTTTGTGAGTAAAGAAAAGCTTGAAGTATCCCACAAACCTGTGCCTTGGCTCGGTAATAAGACATTGGATGCTAAAGACATCAAGCAACTATACAGTAAAGAGCGCATCTCACGGAACAGTAACAATAACAGCAACACCGTTAGCTACGAAATACATGTTATTGGCCACAGTGGCAGTGATACAACGTTGCTTAAAAGTTTAGAGACCAGTCAGCAAGCATTGTACGCTGAACAAGAGATTGAAAAATTCTTGGGTATTAAAAACAAACCTGTCCGTGGCGAAATTTAGTCAGTGGAATATGCGCTTTTACTAATATTTAAAAAAAACAATGCACAACATGCATATTTACTAAGCATTCCGCGAAAATAGCCGTTAAATCATGTAGAAATGAGACTTAGCAGTGAGTACGCTCAAAGGTTATGAATGCACGGAATAGTAGGACAATCAAAATTTACCAAGTCGATTAGCGACCTCGTCAATAAAATTGACGGTAAATCTATTGTAAAAGACTCTCTGTTTGAGCAGGCGTCTGAGTATTTTGTGACGGCTGAAAAAGACCAAAAGCATTTAGAAATACTAACTAACAAAGTAAAAGCCGCCGACCTTGCTTTAAAAACAGCCTCAAAAAGAGCGGCAGAGCAAAAACAAAATCTCCTAAAGAAAAGTAAAATAGAACTTAAAAAAGAAAAAGACCGCCAAGAATTAGAAAGGTCAAAACGCTTACAAGACGTCATTACCGTATGCGAAAAAATCATTAGATTATCAGAGGGTGAAAACTGGGAAAAAACACAAACCGCAAGCGCTCGCATACTAGGTACACTTCATCTTATCTGCCCGACCGAGGGCGCCAATTATTTACAAGAAAAGCAGCGATTTAAACCCGCATACAAATCTGTTTTAGCACTACGATTGTTAGACAAACTATTAAGTACTAATCATATTGTGCTGGACTACATTAAGTCTCGTTATATTCCCAATAAACGCTATAGCCAAGTTGGCGGTGACTTAACTAAATTCCATACAGATGTTGCAGTTCCGTTAATAGTGGCTGCAATTTTTCAAGATATTGGGTTATTGCATCCACTATGTCAGTCAATACTTCATGGTGGTGATAGCAACGCAGGAAACTATAAAGTACTCGACAAAGAAAATCGTATTAAACTGCTTAAACTTAACCATAAATATACAATGGAATATATAAAACGTGGCTTAGGTTCGCAAAAATACGTTGGTAATTCTAAGCCAGAAAAAGCCGAGTTTGATAAAAAACAAAATTCACATCTTGTTTTGGTAAATGAGCTCTTAGTAGGGGCGTTAAACCCTAAAAAGGGCGTCGGCAACTTAATTAAAATACCCCAAATTTATACATCATTTATCTTTTCAGCAAAAGCCAATCAAAGCTTATTTGATTTGCCCAAAGCAGGCTTAATGATGAACAAAACCGCACAACGCTCGTCAATTAGTCAGGTCGCGGTTGATAGTTTAATCAGTATTTTAGGACACTTTCCACAAGGTTATGGCGTCACTTACATAGCTGAAAACCCCGATGGTAGTTTTTCTGATTTATATGAATACGCGATTGTTAACGAACTCAACCCAAAAGACCCGTTTGAACCTAAGTGCAGAATCGCGACCAAACAACTTAAATTTATTGCAAATGGCACAACGTTAACGGTCAGTTCTAAACGAAACCTCTACTACCCAGATCCCAAAAAACAACTTGAAAAAATTGACCCTGAACGATTGAAACTCATTCTAAAAAAACTCGTTTCAAACTTTGAAGAACGTTCGCAAATGGAATTAATTCCAAGTTATTGGGACCCACATGAATATTTTCAGTATGAAAAAATGCAGAATTTATGGAAAAATACGCAATAGGCGCAATACTCATTCGTGTTCGCTGTTAATGAGCACTAGTAATGGTAATGCATTTGCATTACCATTACTTTGTAAACTTAGTTGAGGATACTTTGATGCCACAATTACCACTACAAACTGAATCGACCCTTACGGAGCGCTATCAAACGACTGTACCTAGCGTGGTGCGTAAAGCGTTGCATTTGGGTAAAAAAGATAAAATTAGATTTACGGTTGAATCTAATGGAAGTGTAACTTTGTCGCGTGCTGATTCGATTGAAGAAGATCCGGCTTTGTACGCTTTCTTGTCGTTCTTAGGTGATGACATCGAGCAACATCCTGAAAATATTCAGGC
>CAYURD010000135.1:4674-9247 GCA_964446865.1 uncultured Glaciecola sp. | reverse complement strand
ATTTTGGAAGGTAAACACCAAACTCGTCGCCGCCTAGGCGATTAAGTACACCATCAGTGCCAAGCTCATTGATAAGAATTTGTGTAATTTCGCGCAGCACCATATCACCGACAGTATGCCCAGATGTATCATTCACAATTTTAAATTGGTCTAAGTCCAAAAACAAAATGCAAAATGGAAATGCGTCTTGTTCTTCGCTCTTTAAATTTGCATTGAGTGACTCTTCAAAAGCGCGGCGGTTAAATGCGCCGGTTAAGGGGTCACGCGTTGCCAAATATTTAAGCTCTTCTTCAGAGACTTTCCGTCTTTGTATATTAATGACTGAACCCTCTATACGCCTCATGGCATCTGCGGCGCAACTTATAAACCTGACCGATAGAGACGCCCAAAACTTGGTGCCATTGCGCTTCTTTAGTTCCAACTCCAGTTGAGCGCTGCTGTTTTTTGTGAGCGTCGACTCCAACTGCCGCAGCGCGTCTGGATCGACAAACATTGATGGTAAAACGGCTTGTTGATGAAGTGGAAAGGCATTCGCGTTGTCATAACCAAATATTGTCAAAAAAGCAGGGTTGACCGCAGTGAAGCTTCGTTTAGTGTCTAAGAAAAAGATGCCTTCTATCGTATTTTCAAATAATTCTTGGTACTTCTCTAAACTCTCAATTGCGGTGCTTTGCGCTTCTAATCGACTCTGCCGTTCGGCTCGTATCCTATCTCCTAATGCCATCGACATGAAAAGTGTGGTTAATACTGAGCCTATCGTACCCGAATATTCGGTAAACCAATTAAACGGAATGAGACTAAACCGTATAGCAGCCGAAACCACTGCCCCAATAATAAATATTCCCCACGCAATCACATAAAGTTTTGCTCGCTTGCAGCCTTGAAACCATCTAACGATGGCTAAAACATAACTTAAGCTCATACCTAACAAACCAACAGACATGACTAACATGACGTGGGTTGAATATGAAAAAAACGAACCAAAGACCAGGACAATAGCGCTGACTAAAACTAGCAAGCTAAACACGTCTTTAATTTTATTTTTTGGGGTCAAAAAAGTGAGAGAAAAGATCAAGTGCATGAAGGTTGCAAGCGCAGCAGCAAGGGGAACAAGCCTATCAAACCACGGCAGACTTGACGGCCAAAAATACTGAAAAGCGACACCCGATTGAGTAGTAACTAAAAATGCCATGCTAAACGCAAACATAGAAAACGTTAAAAATACGCTCTCTCTTGTTCGCCAATATATAAATAAATTATAAACAGCAGTTAAAAACATAGCCGAAAATACAAACGCATAAACGATGTAAATAGTAAAGTTTCGTTCATAAAACGCTTGTTCGGTAGAGACCGACAACGGCACAATCATCGTGCCTTTGGTGCTTATTTTGATGTAGACACTGACTGTTTTATTCGCTTCTAATAAAAGCGGGAACGCAAAAGTTGCCAGTTTAATAGGTCTACTTTCAAAAACCCTTTGGTCACCTGTGTAGAAACTCGCGCTTAACTCGCCAGTTTTATAATCAACGACATACACTTCAATGTCATCTATCTGTGGGTACTCGTACTCAAAGATGTAACTCTTAATAGAAGGCTCATTATTGGTAAAATTAACCTTGAACCAATAACTACTATCTGTAAAACCAAAATCAGGCATTTGATTTGAATGTGTAGTCCACTGCACAGAAGGATTTGCGAATATTGACGCGAATTGAAGGTTTTGATTATCAGTACTAAAGTAACTTAGTTCACTATAAAACCTATGTTGATTGGCGTTTCCATCAAGCTCAACTAATTGCGCTTTTACGAAAAAACTAGCCAGCAATAATGATGTAAATGTAAGCAGTAAGGCAAAGCGAACTAAGCCATGAGGTAGCGAATCATACTGAATTGAGTCTAACCTGCATTTAATATTATTCACATTTTAAATAGCTAGCTTTAGCTTTCCTAATCGGTGCAGCGTGATGATGTGTATATAAGCTTGAGTCGTGCTTTTCAGGCGTCGTTCAAAGTACCGAATAAAGCATAAAGTCATTAGTATAAAAGTACCGACCGCAGGCCAAATAGCGCCATTAAAGCTTAGTACTATTGCTAAAAATAACAATACGACCAATAGACTCCTAAAAAATTTCGAATCAGCCTCTAATCTATGAATATCTTGTGCAGCACTAGGATAGTGAGTAAGTAATACCGAACGAGACCACTGAAATGTATTAAGCGCTGCGCGCTCTTTTTTATCGACCATTGAATCGCGAATGTCGGTCGCGCACAGAAATGCTTTTTCGTTACTGACGGGAATAGTCTTTTTTCGAATAAGATCATAAAAAGGGTCAATGTAAGAACCCAATAAAAATATCAAGTGACCTAAAAAATATGATGAGGCTAAGAACGCTATCCACATTGCCGCGGTATTGTCTAATGAGATGCCTAGCTGACTTAAAAAAGTATCTCCAAATTCCGCTTCGAGGAGCGCAGCGGCAACAGACCCTGGCAACAAAATCGCAAATAAGTCAATTACGCCAATATAAAATTCGCTAGGTTTTGCCATGTTACTCACTCCCTACGAGTTTTCCATCGTATCTTATTTGTACGATTTTGCAAAATGAAATAAGCCAAGGCAGCTTTACTAAGCTACCAATATCGCGTCCGGCACACCATTTAATACCGAGTCACCTGACAATTCAGCAACCACCACTTCGTCAGTATAAAAACAGAATTTGTGTTCATTATTCGTATATTTTCATCATTTTGGTGCAAAACACTTATATAAAAAGAACTATTGCCGATACAAACCATTGGACGAGTGCTTAGTTCAACGCACACGACAAGGTTTAAAGATTTTACACACAACTGGAAAACACATATGAAAATTAAGACATTTACCCTATTGGCAGCTGGTTCGTTGTTCGCAGCGCAAGCAAATGCAGAAGTCCGCATTAATGGCTTTGCAAACATTGTGGCGGGACATACTTCGTCTGACACTGAACTATTCGGTTACACTGACAAAATCGATTTTAGTAACGAAAGTTTATTCGCGATCCAAGTGAGCGGAGAAATTAATGACAAGATGAGTGCGACGGGTCAAATAATTGCAAGAGGTAGTGAAGACTATAATGCAAAGTTTGAATGGGCTTATTTAACCTACCAAGCATCTGACAAGATCGATATTTCTGCAGGGCGTTTGCGCTTGCCGCTTTTTTTATATAGTGAATCACTAGATGTTGGTTATTCATATCATTGGATTTCTGCGCCTCAAACCGTATATAACGTGGCATTTAACAATCTTGACGGTGTTCGCGTTAGTTATTCAACATATGCCAGCGGATTGGATATTGTAGCGCAAGCTGCATATGGCGTAATAGATAACGAATTAGCTAGCCTTCGTGCAGACGATACTTATTTGATTTCATTCCAAGCAGGTAATGATACCATTAAGGGCCGGTTTGTTTATGGCTCAGGCAAAGCGACTCTTAATAACCCCGAAATTAATGCTGCTCTTGCACCAGCGTTTCAAGTCGATCCAGTGCTTGGCGATCTATTACAAGCGAACCAAGATAAAAGTGAATTTACAGGTGTATCGCTAAGTTTCGATAATTTTACCTGGTTTGCAAGCGCCGAATATACAACTACGGTAACAGATGATTCATTGTTTGCAGATATTACTTCATTCTATGTTACTGTCGGCGGTCGCTTTGGTAAGTTGACGCCTTCGTTTACTTACGAAGAATCGTCGTCCGATGATAAAATCAAATTCCTTGACCGTGTAAGTCAATATCCTGCGCCAATTCAAGCAGCTATTACACCGCTTGTGGTGGGTTTACAGGCGTCACAGTTCCGTGATTACAATATTTCTACGCTAGGTCTTCGTTATGATTTTGATGCACAAATTGCGCTTAAAGGCGAAATCATGGCCGTTGATAACAGCTTCGAAGGTACTGACGACACTGTTGTGAAATTCGCTGTTAACTACATCTTTTAAGGAGTGCTAGAATATGAAAAAGTTAATTTTTATACTAATTATGGTGGCGTTTAGTAACTTCGCATTAGCACAAGTGACCGTCATTGTTCATCCATCTAACAATAGTCAACTTGACGCCAAACAAGTGCAGCGGATTTTTCTTGGTAAAGATAAGAAATTTAGCAACGGAAGTGAAGCGAAACCTGTCAATCAAGCGTCTGACAGTGCTACAAGAGGCAGCTTCGATCAGGACGTACTTGGACGTAGTTCGAGCCAAGTATCAGCATACTGGTCAAAACTTGTTTTTACGGGTAAAGGCACGCCTCCTGAAGAACTCACATCTGCACAAGCAGTGATAGACTTTGTTGCAAATAACCCAGACGCTATTGGGTACGTTGATGCGGGCTCAGTGACAGATTCTGTAAAAGCAGTGTCAATGTAACGCTTGTGTCATTGTGTGCGTCATAGTTATCTAATGAAAGATAAATTAGACCACACATGAACAAAGAAAAATGGCCTCTTTTGTGAGGCCATTTTTGCATTTGAGATTTAGTATTAAATAAAAACGACTTAATCAGCCTGCAGAAATACTCACTGGCACACCATTTAACACAG
>CAYURD010000135.1:2310-4664 GCA_964446865.1 uncultured Glaciecola sp. | reverse complement strand
TTACACCGATATAAAATTCGCTAGGTTTTGCCATGTTGCTCGCTCCTTAAGAGCTAACTATCGTATCTTATTTGTACGATTTTGCAAAATGACAAAGGTAACAGTACCGGTATTAAGCTGCAGAGATCGTCACTGGCACACCATTTAACACAGCGTTACCAGACAGCTCATCTACCACCATTTCGTCAGTAATATCGTTACAACTCACGCCCGCAACTGATTTGGCATGCTCTAACTGAACGCCATCTTTATCGTGACCCCAACCGTGTGGCACGCATACTACGCCAGGCATTACTTTCTCGGTTACTTCACACGCAATGCGTATTTCGCCAACCCGCGAGGATAAAAGCACATCTTGACCATCTTCTACTTTATATTTGCTGGCATCAACAGGGTGCAGCTGCGCGGTGCATCTTGCGGTATCTTTTACCATGCGTTTACTATTGTGTAGCCATGAGTTATTTGATTTAAGGTGTCTGCGGCCTATTAATAAAAGCTTATCATCGGCGGGTGACCCAAAGAAAAATGATTCTACGCGGGCAATATCGGGCATAAAATAATTAAAATGCAATTCGATGGTTTTGCTCGGCGTAAACAAAGCTTCAGGTAAGTTTGGAGTGAGTTCACCTAAATCGATACCATGAGGGTTATCGATTAACCGTTGTAAACTCAAATTCACTTCGCCATTGGCATAGCGGCCCGACTTTAATAAGTCATCAACAACACCGCTTGGTTGTTTTTGCCATAAAGGTTGATATTTCTGCTTTATTGCTGCTTCGATACTTTGTGTGTTGTCACTTTGCGTCGCTGCATTTTTGGCGCGTTTTAACTCTAACTTCTCGGCTAGGCTTAGATAAATTTGCCAGTCTGTGCGTTTATCATCACTCATTGGAAATATAGCAGGCGAGAATTTTGCTGAATTTCGAACCGCGAATTTATGAAAAACAATATCATAGTGGTCGCGCTCTAATGCCGTGACGGGTGGCAAAATAATGTCAGCGTGACGGCTACTCTCAGTGATGTAAAAATCAACTGCAACTAAAAAATCGAGTTGTTCAAAGGCATCATCAAGCTGTTTACCATTAGGCGTGGTAAGCACTGGATTGCCCGCACCTAAGATCATACCTTTGATTTGTCCTTCGCCCTCAGTCAAAATTTCTTCAGCAAGCGCTGATACTGGGTATTCACCGCTGAAAGAAGGCAGGCCACGCACTCTGGTTTTACCTTTTGCGACATTACCAGGGCTGGAATGAGGCAAGTAATCTGCCGCGGGCTGGGTAAACATCATGCCGCCCTTTTTATCAAGGTTTCCGCTTAGCATGTTAAATAGCATAATTAAGTACTGCGTAAGCGTACCAAAACGCTGAACGCTTGCGCCCATGCGGCCATAACAAGACGCTGATTCTGCCTCGCAAAACTCCTTTACCATTTTGTGAATGTGCTCAGCCCTTATACCTACTAAGTCGGCCACTCGCTCTGGTGGATATGATTGCACGTATTGCTCTACTTCAAGCAAATCTTTCGCCAGTGGCAATATTGCGTCAGCCTTCACAAGATTTTGGCTAAATAGACTATTTAGCATCGCCAATATAAATAAAGCATCACTGCCTGGCGTGATAAAGTGATGTTCACTGCTCACGTCTGCAGTCTCTGTTTTTTTAGGGTCAATCACGACGACTTTGCCGCCACGTTGTTGTATAGCCTTTAAACGTTTTTTCACATATGGCACAGTCATAATGCTGCCATTGGATGCTAGCGGATTACCGCCAATAATCATGAAATAGTCAGTGTTATCTATATCAGTAATCGGGATTTGGTTTTGGTGGCCAAAAAGCTTTAAGCTCACTATGTGATGGGGTAATTGGTCAACCGATGTTGCCGAGAATCGGTTAAATGACTGCAAGGTTCTAAAAAAGTACGGACCAAACAAGATAGATCCATAGTTGTGTGCATTCGGGTTGCCTAAGTATGTACCAAAAGCGTTATTGCCATGTTGCTGCTGTATCGTAAAGATGTTTTGGGCAACAGTATCAAGGGCTTCATCCCAAGTAATTTGCTGCCACGAATCTCCGACTTTTTTAAGCGGATGACGCACTCTGTCTTTATCGTCATACAGGTCTTTAAGGGCTTTCGCTTTGGGGCAGACATGACCTTGGCTGAAAGGGTTCTTTTTATCACCTACAATCGAGGTAATGTGATTTTCGCCACCCACTTGTTCTGTAGTAACTTCAATACCGCACATCGCCTCACACAAGGTGCATGTAGAGAAGTGTTTTGATTGTATCGCAGATGTGCTAGTCGTCATTGTTTATTACCAATCTAATTTGATTAGAATAAGCATAGACGCAAGCGTT
>CAYURD010000135.1:0-2210 GCA_964446865.1 uncultured Glaciecola sp. | reverse complement strand
GGGTCAGAGTAACTTAATCATTCAAACGTAACAGTCGACGCAGACTTATTTGTACAATAGCGTTCCAATCTATTCGACATTTAAGGTACCTACCACGCCATTTTAATAATATCACTTTGAGCAGAAAGCGACTCGACCATCAATACACGATTGTTAAGCGCATCAATATCAAAGTGCAGTCTAAATCTATTTTTCCCAATACTCTGACAATCTGGCGTTGTCTCGCTCATTCGCCAATTTACTCGGCATAACAGCGCGTCATAATTTTCATACTTGGTGAAATACAAATATTCGTTTATCAACTTCCAGCGGTTAGGATTAGCACTTTGTAATTGTGTAATGTCGTATGATTTTTGCCAATTTTCATCAGTATTTTTGTAAATAGACGCTGTTAAATCAGGCGAAATAACTAAGGCGTTTGTTCCGCTCTCTAGAATAGAAAATGAGAGTGCGCCATTTAAGATTTTTGTTCTTTTGTTTGTATCGATATTAAGTTGAAATATCGTCGGCATTTTATCTAGGTATGAGCTAAAAAATATATGCTGGCCATCGGGCGCCCAAACAGGATTGCTTGTTTGTTCAAGCGCATCGGTAATAAAGCTTACCTCTAACGAATTTATTTGATTTATTGCAGTGGTAAAAAGGCGATTTTCAATGCTACCCACGAGCTTATCACCGCTCGGTGAAATCGATAAGCTTGTTAACTGATAAGAGCCATCGAGTTTAGCAATAGTATTGGTGCTACCATTTGTAACACGCTCAATACTGAGTGTTTGATTGCTTAATGACGCATAAACAAGCTGGTCAGTGCTGGGCATATAAATAGGAAAATCCTGCGCGCCGCCTGTTTTGAATAAGCGACTAACACCCACCAACGAAACTGCATCTTGTTTATCAAATATGCTCGTTAATGGTTTTTCTTGAATATCTAAAAAATCACCGTTATGACGACGTAATATGTAGCATTGCGCCCCGCAGTGGGCAAAAATATCAAGCGTATTGGCTGGTAATACAGGCGAATATGACACCACTTTGTTTGGCAAATTAAAGCGTAAATGTTCGCCAAAAAAGCTACTTAACGAAACCTCTTCAGAGTCTGCAGACCACAACATATAGCTTGGCGTAAAATCCAAAGAATGTTCAGCAAAAGCATCACCGCTAATAGTATCGATAATGACCAAGACAATTTTACCCGGTTCGCTCTCTCTCAAAATTGCCGTAAATTTGCCATCTTCAGACTGTTTAGCCATGTAGTCGCCGCGACCTGAAGTATTTGGGAAAGATATGGGTGTTAATGATTGTGTCTGTAAATCAAACTGATAAATACTATGGCTTTTACCCTGTATAAATTCGGCAGCGAGTAGCAGAGATTCGCCGTTGCTTGTCCAGTCACTTACCGATTTATTAGATAATTGCTCGTTTGAAAAAGACGCAATGTCTTGTAGCGTATTGTCTTGATCAAATGTTGCCACATAAAGGACTTTTCCAGCAGCCGCGTAATGGGTAAATGCTAGCTTAGCGCCGTCGGGCGACCAGTTTACGTTACTATAATTTTGATCGTTCCATGTCAGTCTTAGCACTTCGTTAGTGGCTAAGTATTTGACATAAAGTTGCTGAGGCTCTCCACGTTCTGCCCTGTGTAAAAAGGCGAGCTTCTTCGTTTTATGATGATAATCGGCGACGACTTCTGAACCCGCCATGGTTGTGATGGGTTCAATCACAATATTATCTTTATTTAGTGGCTGGTTGGCTGTGTCAAACATTGACCAAATATAAATAAAGCTCAAAATTACCGCTAGGCTAATAAAAACAACGAGTTTGTATTTTTGCCAACCGGCACTGTCTGAAGTCGATGCCGCGTTCACTTTGCCAGTGTCAAGGTTGAAGATAAGTTCATCATTTTGTTCATCATTGTGTTCATCGTTTAGATCAGCAACACAATCTACATCAGCAATCCATTTATAACCTTGTTTTGGGATAGTTTTAATAAAGCTTGGCGACTTTGGATTGTCGTTTAAAATATCACGCAATTTTTTAAGGGCGACTCGGATGGCCTCGTCAGAGGTTTCTCGCCCAAACCATACTCGCTCTACAATTTTATCTCGACTAAGGAGTTGATTTGGATTTTCTAAGAATAAAAGCAGAAGTTCATATTGTTGGTGTTCAATCTTAATTGAGTTTTGCTCACCATCACGCAGTTTTTCACTTTT
>CAYURD010000134.1:0-9630 GCA_964446865.1 uncultured Glaciecola sp. | reverse complement strand
CGCTTACCGTCAAATGGCATTGATTCAGGCGTATAGTCTTTCATTCTTGGGTCTTCCATAGATGTTTTCCAGCCATTGTCTCTCGCCTCTTTAGATGGCCATGTTATCCACGAAAACACAACTGTTTCGTCTTCCTTACACTTAACAGCCTTTGGCATTGAGGTGATTTCACCTTCAGGAACATCGTCCCCCCAGTTTTCTATAACGGAAATTGCACCATGTTCCTTAAAAACAACGGCCATATCTTCAGCCATTTTTTTATAGGCTTGTTTGTTTTTCGTTTGTACAGCTAATACATAAGCATCTACATATGACATATTTTGTTTTTCCATCAGTTTATCTCACATCAATAATCTATTATCGTATTCATTCATCCGAGGCACATTCAGCCATTCTAAAATTACCGTTTTTATTCAGTAACAAGCTACCACCAGAGTGTGTGTTAATTAATAATTCTCCGGTTTCCACAAACCAAGATGTCATTGGTGCACCAGGTAGTGAACGCCACTGTTGAATGTCCCAACCTTGATGAACGTTGCCGTTTAATTCATAGATAATACCTTCATTTAAACCCATGTGAGCAAGGCCTGCAAGGATGATAGTTCGGTCACCTAGTTTGTAAACATCTTCGATATTTTTATTTAACAACATCTGTTTTTCACCTGAATCACTTACAAATACCAACTCTCCGCCCCATTCACCTCGGTCATTCCCAGCTAACCATCCGTCTTTCACTCTTAAAGCCAAAGCTGGGGCTTGCACTTCCTGCTCATTAAAACTATCTATTTTTATATCTATATCATCTACCCAAATATCTGAAACGGATGAATTGTCATTGCGTTCTTGATAATACTTGTACCTCATTAGTTGTGAATTAAAAGCCAATGCTTTTAACTGCTTTGGCGAAGTCTTTGAATATAGTTTTTGTGTTGTCGGTTCCTCTACAGATGACAACTGAGAATTTTTACATGCTTTCAAATCAAGATAAGGCAATAAGGTGTGGCCCAGTCTAGAGTCATTGTATTTATCTTCTTTTTTATAGTTTTCGCCAAATTCAATCAGTCCTAACGCGTCCGTAGCAGCACGTCTTACTGATGGATGCCAGTGAAATTGCTTCTTCTCATTTAGCAATGATAACGCTTCTGTAGCTCTTAGTTTGCCAAGTGCATCTACGACGGCAATATTGAGCTTTACGTCGTGTTCATTTACCATCAGTCCCATCAAACTGCGTGTTGCCTTTTTGTATTTAATAGAAGCTAAAGTGGTGATTACACGAATCTTTAAGTCCATATCTTGGGTGTCGATAAGCTTTAGTACTTCACGGCCAGCGGATCTTCCTTTTTCTCCAAGTTGAGCAATGTTATGTAAAGAATAAATATCACCTGATGCTAACCTGCTGACAATTATTTCAATAGAATGCTTTGACTTTATGCCCAAAAGTGAATTGTCGACTGCTATTTGCATAGCTGAATTGCTTTTTTTAATAGCATATATAGTATTTTCAAAGGGCAAAACGGCTTCACCCCATACCGCTATCACTTCCAATGCTCTATTTCGTATATCTATATTCAAATTAGTGTTTGTTGCGATGGAAACAATATATGAAATATTGTTAAGTGATAAGTCTTCCATATCTTTTAAGACAGCGCCTAAACGGTAGGCTGTTTCGTCATCACAACCGTAGTCGCATCGAATGGCTTTATTCACGAAAGGCAAAACCTTATCGCCAAACAAGCGAATAGCAAAACCCTTTTGATTATGCGGTGAAGAACTGTCATTTATAAATACACGCATGGCGATATCAGCTGCTTTTGCAGTGCCTATTTTAGCTAGGGCAGGTGTCAACCATGCAACTTCTCTTTCTAAGCCTTCAACAATATCGGGTAAATATTTTTCATCAATGTTATCAGCCTCTCTAAGCGCAATAGCGCCAACTCTAGCAACCAGTTCGTCTTTATCCCTCAGAAGCATTATGATAAATGGCATACCGTCCTCATCAAAAGACAACAATTTATTTGTTATTGAAACAATGTTCTTTTTGGGGTACCAACCTGGCCGGCTCTTTCTATCGATTTCCTTAAATACTTTTAGATAGCAAAGTTCTGGTGTTTCGCATGAGTCTAGTTGGAGTTCAGGCTCGGTTGCTGAAGATGAAGCTGATATAAAAAAAAGAATTGCGGCTAGTTTGATACTTATGATTATTCGCTTGAGCACGTCTTTCCCCAGTTTAATGCGCCATGTTAATTGTTGACGTTCAACTTATCATCAATAAAGAGTGCATTCCAATTATGGAAAATAAAACGCGATCTTATGAATACTTGTTGTTTATACTTACAGAATGAAAGAAATGAACCCATAATTAAGGATGCTGGGCTTGCTGCAATCACACTTCCATTTGCTGAATCTAACACTAAAAAAACACACATTAGTTAACTCATTTTGTTGCAACAAGTGACGTTTTAGCTAACGCCACTTGTAAACAAGTGTTGAATATTCAAAACCAAGTTTTTACCAAAGTTTTTTCATATCCATCCTATGATGCAATTTACTGAATAAGTACGCACCAGCAAATGCAACCCAAGCAATTTCTGGTGCCCAATATATCCCCAAAAATAGTCCTAGAATACATAAACTATATTCTCCTATTTTCGCTTGAGTTTTAGTCTTTACAAACGCAAACTGATATCGAACCCAAAGTGGTTCAGCTTTCCACGCATCGCTTTCTTTATCACGGTAATCTCCTTAGTGAGGATTTGAATGTCAAGACTTAGTGATGTAACGGATTGATTTGTTAACACTAATGGAGCAGCCCCCAAATTGATTATTATGCACCACAATACAGTTTTGCAAAGTCAAAAAAAAGCGTATAGTTAACTCAGGAACTGAAATAAGGCCACCTATTATGAATTACAGAGACTTTATCGAAATTGTGCCAGGAAAAAGAAGTGGCAAACCATGTATCAAAGGCACTCGCATTACTGTTGCAGATATTCTTGGTTGGCTTGCAAGTGGTATGAGCCAAGAGGAAATACTCCAAGACTATCCTCGTCTGACGAATAACGATATTAGTGCTTCACTGAGTTATGCGGCAGACAAAGAGCGTCATGTAAGTGTTATTGCTGCGTGAAACTGTTGTTAGATCAAAACTTATCTTACCGTTTGGTAAAATTGCTAAATAGTAATTTCACTGGAACCAATCATGGCTAATGTTTGTGCTAGCCATTTTATATGGCCGAAAACTAAATTAACCAAAGGTTCGGTAAATATTTAAAGCGGATGTTTGTCACTGAAGCGACAACAATCCTTATCAGTCTTGCAGACGATTCAACTAATCAATTTTATCCTTAAACTCGCACAAATCCTCAATAATACAAGACCCGCAACGCGGCTTACGAGCAACACAAGTATATCGCCCATGCAAAATCAGCCAGTGATGCACATCCACTTTAAATTCCGCAGGAATAACTTTTAAAAGCTTCTCTTCGACTTTTTCAACGGTTTTACCCATTGCTAGTTTAGTGCGGTTGCTTACACGGTAAATATGCGTGTCCACAGCAATCGTAGGCCAGCCAAAGGCTGTATTAAGCACAACATTAGCGGTTTTTCGGCCCACGCCGGGTAAAGCTTCAAGTGCTTCTCGGTTTTCTGGGACAATCGAATTGTGTTCCTCAACTAAAATACGACAGGTTTCAATCACGTTTTTAGCTTTTGAATTAAACAAGCCAATTGTCTTGATGTACTCTTTTAAACCGTCTAAGCCAAGTGCGTAAATGGCTTCAGGGGTGTTGGCAACTGGGTATAATTTATCGGTGGCTTTATTAACGCCAACATCGGTGGCTTGTGCCGACAAAATCACTGCAATGAGCAGCTCAAATGGGCTAGAGTAATTCAGCTCTGTGGTGGGGTGTGGGTTATTTGCGCGTAAGCGACTAAGCATTTCCCTGCGTTTTTCTTTGTTCATATATCCGTTCCTGTGACGCGAGCACGCTGCACTACTTTTTTGTGTTGTTTTTGCTGGCGCTCGTGTAACACTTTATCAATCATATTTTTGGCGGCAATAATTAAGCCCATGCCTAAAAATGCGCCAGGGGGCAAAATGGCGAGCAAAAAGTTAGCGTCTGTTTGATAAAAGACAATGGTCATTTCAGATGCCCACTCTCCAAACAAAAGGTTCGCGCCAGAAAATAGCGTACCCAAGCCTAGAATTTCTCTGAGCGCGCCTAATAACACCAATATAATGGTAAAGCCTGTGCCCATCATTAATCCGTCAAAGGCGGCAAAATGAACGGGGTTTTTTGATGCATAGGCTTCTGCACGCCCAATGATCGCGCAATTTGTCACGATTAATGGAATAAAAATACCCAGCACCTGATATAGGCCGTAGGTAAACGCATGCATCAAGAGTTCGATAACGGTCACAAACGACGCAATTACCATCACAAAAATAGGAATACGAATTTCGTTAGGCACATAGTTACGCACTAAGGACACTGTAATATTTGAACCAAGTAATACTAGCGTAGTGGCAATGCCCAAACCTAAACCATTAATAAACGTTCCCGTTACGGCAAGTAATGGGCATAAACCCAATAGTTGAACAATAGCAGGGTTGTTTTTCCACAATCCTTGCGAGACTAATTCTTTATATTCAGTACTCATCACTATCGCCTTTATTAATGGTCTGCAATGAAGCATTAAGTGGGTCATCAAGCTGGTTGTCTACGGAATAGGGGACTTGCTCTTGTGCTAAACAGTTTGATGGCATATCAAACAAAGTTTGCATATTGTTTTGACCAAAAATAGCCGCGTTTTTAATAGCCGCAACCACTGCGCGAGGCGTAATCGTTGCGCCTGTAAATTGATCAAATTGACCGCCATCTTTTTTGACTTGCCATCTGCTGGCAACTTCTTCACTGTATTGAACATTAGTGAAGCTTAAAATCCAATCACTTATCCTAAGCTCAATCTTGTCGCCTAATCCTGGCGTTTCTTTGTGGGAAACCACCCGAGCGGCTAACACTTCGTTACTTCTATGTGTTTGTTTATCGTCACCATCTTGAAGCATTTCGTTTTTTGCTGCAGAAAGCGCAACCACCAAATCAATGCTTCCACTATATCCATCGGGGGCGGTCGTTTCTATAATAAGCGCCATATTTTCACCGCCCATTCTTGACCGATAAACCCGTTGAACCTGATTGCCCAACAAGGCCGAAGGCCCGACTACAATACAATCAAGATGCAGCTCGTTGTCATGTTCACTAGGCAACACAACCTGATTAAGCGTGCTTAACAATTGGCTTTCTTTAGCTTGCTCAATGCGTTCACTCGTTAACGAAAAGGTTATCGCAATTATGCTGGTGGTAATCAGCGCAAAACCACCTAAAATCAAGCCGTTTTTGGTGACAATCTTATTCATACATCACCCTTTGGTGGCATGTTTTTAGCTTTCATCTTATGCCCGTATGTGCGCGGCTGAGTATAATAATCGATAAGTGGCACGGCCATATTCATCAAGACTACGGCAAAGGCAATGGCATCGGGGTAGCCACCCCATGTTCTAATCACGATAATCCAAAAACCGATAGCAGCACCAAAAATAATACGGCCTCTGTTTGTTGTTGCCGCCGATACTGGGTCAGTGGCAATAAAAAACGCACCCACTATTAAACTGCCATTTACCATATGAAACCACGGCGAAGCATGTGTAGAACTATCAAACATAAACAAAATTGCGCTACACAAAAACGCTGAAATAATCATGCTAGCAGGAATATGCCAGTTGATGACTTTGGTTTTTATTAGCAATAATCCGCCAAGTAAGTAGGCTAATGTTACACTTCCCCAGCCCGCGCCAATTGCGCCTGAAAATGACCCGTCGCGCAAGGCTTCAGAAATTACAAAACCCTCGCTAAGCGCGGTTTTTACGTGATCAAGTGGTGTGGCACTGCTTACGCCATCAATAGTGACTTGAAGCTGCGCAATGCTATAACCACTGGCGGTGTAACCGGTAAAAACAGTATGAATAGTATCCCACAGGCTCACCGATTGTACGCTGATGCTGTCGGCGGGTAACCAAGAAGTCATTTGTACTGGAAACGAGATGAGTAACATGACATATCCAGCCATTGCTGGGTTAAATAAATTATACCCAAGCCCACCGTATAGTTGTTTTACTATCGCGATAGAAAAAAATGTACCAATAACGATTACCCACCAAGGCGCTAGCGGTGGAATGCTTATGGCTAACAGCAGCGCACATAACAATGCACTGTAGTCTTTAAACGCTCGTTCAGAGTTTTTGCCGCGTAATTCTAATATTGCGATTTCAGTTACAACGGCTGTGACAATAGCAAGCAATAGCTGAATTAACACGCCATATCCAAACATATAGGTTTGCACAGCAATCCCTGGGAGGGCAGCATAAACGACCATGCGCATAACTGCGCCGGTATCCCGTTGGTTATGATGGTGGGGCGAGCTGGCGACGGTTAGCTTACTCATCGTCATTCACCTCTTTTTTATCTTCATTTTTACGTTTGGGTTTCGGGGCATTGGCCGCTGCTTTCTTCTTTGCTTTGGCGCGCGCAATGGCGGCAGCGACCCTTTGCTTTTTTAGGTCTTCTTTGCTATCAACGTCACTGTTTGCTTTGTCTTGTTTTGTGTCATCAAGTTTAGTGGCTGAGCCTGCTTTTGTCTTAGGAGTGTTAGCAGGAGTAGCGTCTCCTTTTGTTGCAGATGTCTTAGCGACCGGCGTATGACTTTCAGCTGCCTCATTTGTTGATGCGGTCTTTACACTGGCTGTTTTAGTGCTATCGCTCTTGGTTTCATCTTGAGCCAGTGTATTGCCATCAGTTTTATTTAATGCAGCCTTTTTTGCTTTTGCTCTGGCCAAGGCAGCCGCAATTTTGTCTTTGGCAGAACCACCATCTTTTTGCATCGTTTTGTTTCGAGCTTCTGCGGCTAATCGATGTTTTTCTTCACGCTCATGCTTTTCTTTGGCCAATCTTTCTTTTCTGGCTTCAAAACGTATGCGCGCTTTTTCGGCTTGTTCTTTTTCGTGTAATTGCTGGCGAATATCGCTTTTGGCTTGACGATAATAATGAACCAAGGGAATTTCGCTAGGGCATACATAAGCACAGGCGCCACATTCGATACAATCGAATAGGTTATATTCTTGCGCAACGTCGTAATCTTTTGCTTTGCTGTACCAAAATAATTGCTGAGGTAGTAACGAGGCTGGGCAAGCGTCTGCGCAAGCAGAACAACGAATGCAACCGCGCTCTGCATCCACATCTGGCAGTTCATCTTTACTAGGAGCTAGTATGCAGTTTGTGATTTTAACAATCGGAATAGATGCTGATGCGAGCGTAAAGCCCATCATCGGGCCGCCCATGATTATCCTAGGCTGAGTTTGTTTTTCTCGGTCAAACTCACAGTATTCGAGAATATGACTTATAGGCGTACCAATACGAGCCCACACGTTTTGTGGTTGATTAAAGGCTTTTCCGGTAACGGTAACGACTCGCTCGGTTAATGCTTTGCCTTCAATAACGGCATCGGCTATCGCAAAACAAGTGCCAACATTGTACATCATGCAGCCAACGTCTATGGGTAAGCCATCGCTTGGTACTTCGCGGGATGTGAGTACTTGGATAAGCTGCTTTTCGCCGCCTGCAGGGTATTTAGTTGGTACGCTAATGACTTGATAATCGCTTTGCTGCTGACACGCAAGAGACATGGTTTCAAGCGCTTCTGGCTTATTATCTTCAATAGCGATAATAACCTGTTTAGGCTTAATTAAATGGCGCAGAATATCGATGCCTTGCCTAATTTGCCACGCATGTTCGCGCATTATACGGTCGTCGGCTGAAATGTAAGGTTCGCATTCGATGCCATTAATAATCAAAAATTCGACGGGTTTTACGTTATTTGTTTTTATATGCGTAGGGAAGCCGGCACCGCCAAGACCACTAATACCGGCATCACAAATGGCGCCAATCACTGTCGATTTGTCGGCTTTTGCGTACTGGCTAATCCCTTGTGTTTCAAATTCGTCATCAAAACCATCTACGTCAATGCAAATGGTTAATTCTGGCAGACCTGATGGATGTGGTGCAGGATGTTCTGTAATTGCGCTTACAACGCCAGAACTGGATGCATGTACCGGGACTGAAAACGCACTGTCACAGCGAGTAAGAGGCTGCCCTTTAAGTACTTTATCACCCACTGAGACAATAATTTCGCCGTTTACGCCAATATGTTGCTTAACGGGGATATATAGTTTGTCGGGTAAAGGTAAATATTGAATTTCATGCTGGTTTGACAGCTCTTTACGCTGCTGGGGATGCACGCCGCCAGGAAAGTTCCATAACTTACCTAACGAGAGTCTCTCCATAATTTCATCATAATTGGCAAATACGCTCATGACACTTGCCTTATCGGGATGTCGCCCACCGTGGTTTGCTTAAAGTCCCATTGCCAATTGGCGGTATTTTGATTAAGGGCTACCATATCGATACAGTCAACGGGGCAGGGGTCAACGCATAAATCACATCCCGTGCACTCATCAATGATGACCGTATGCATTTGTTTAGCTGCGCCCACGATCGCATCAACTGGACAGGCCTGAATACACTTAGTACAACCGATGCATTCATCTTCACGGATGTAGGCGACTTTCTTTATATCTTCGACACCATGTGCTGCATCAAGCGGTTTTGCTTCAACGCCCATAAGTTCAGCAAGGTTTTTTATTGTGGCCTCGCCGCCAGGTGGGCATTTATTAATTTCATCACCGTTGGCAATCGCTTCAGCATAAGGCCGACAGCCTGGATAACCGCACTGACCACACTGCGTTTGAGGCAATATCTGGTCTATTTGTTCAACGAGCGGGTCGCTTTCTACTTTAAAGCGAATCGACGCGAATCCAAGACCTGCGCCAAAAAGCAAAGCAATTGTGGCCAATACAATAAGCGCGATGATGGTCAGGCTCATTTAACTAACCCTGTAAAGCCCATAAATGCTAATGACATTAAGCCAGCAGTGATCATGGCTATTGATGCGCCTTTAAATGGGCTTGGTACATCAGCAGCAGCTAATCTTTCTCGCATGGCTGCAAATAAAATCAATACAAACGAAAAGCCTACTGCGGCGCCAAAACCGTATACGATAGACTCTAAAAAGTTATGGTTCTTGGTGGTATTTAACAATGCTACGCCTAATACAGCACAGTTAGTGGTAATAAGCGGTAAAAATATACCGAGTAAGCGATAAAGCGTTGGACTTGTCTTTCTCACCACCATTTCGGTAAATTGTACGACAACGGCAATCACTAAAATGAAACTCAAGGTGCGCAAATAACCAATACCCAAAGGGGTCAGTATGTATGTCTCAACTACATAGCTCGACAATGATGCAAGGGTTAGCACAAATGTGGTGGCCATCGACATACCGATAGCGGTCTCTAATTTTCCAGAAACGCCCATAAAAGGGCATAATCCCAAAAATTGTACGAGTACAAAATTATTGACCAATACTGTGCCGAGTAACAATAAAAGCAGTTCTGTCATAATGAGTGAAATAACGCCTTGTGCTAACGTAAATTCAATATCTACAAACGTGGTGTAAATG
>CAYURD010000133.1:5274-9773 GCA_964446865.1 uncultured Glaciecola sp. | reverse complement strand
ATGTTCAGCCGGCATCAATTAGTTCCAAGGAGATTCCCGATGTCTCGGGAATGACTATGTTTTTGCTAATACTGTTCGCTTAAGACTACCTCGTCATCCTCGCGAATACCTCGCCATCCTCGCGAATACCCCGTCATCCTCGCGAATACCTCGCCATCCTCGCGAATACCTCGTCATCCTCGCGAATACCCCGTCATCCTCGCGAATACCCCGTCATCCTCGCGAAGGCGGGGACCTGGTGGATGTTACTGCAAAGCTTCTTAAAAGCAGATGTTCAGCCGGCATCAATTAGTTCCAAGGAGATTCCCGATGTCTCGGTAATGACGTGGTTTTGGCTTAAACGAATAGTATTAGGCCTTTGCCAGAATGGCGAGATATAGATTTAACGAGGTGGTGCATACGACTCGGTGAAGCATATGAGCAAAGCAAAAACAGGAAACGAATACAAACTCGAGACGAAAAAAAACCGACCACTAAGGGTCGGTTTGATACTCTAATTACTTAGAACAAATTACTTTCTACGTGCAAAAACTAAAGCACCCATTGAAAGCAAAACAAAGCCTAAAGTAGCTGGTGCGCTAACTTTTACAGCGCCAGCAGTTGCGTCGCCTTCAACATCACCGTCGGTGATTAATTCGTTACCAACTTCTGCAAACAAGTCAACTAGTACAACTGAAGTACCAAAGTCATCGTTGAAGATTTCAACTTCAGCAGAACCGAAGATCATGTCGCTGATAAACGATAAGTCGATTTCAAAAACGATTTCATAGAAGCCGTTGTTTTCGCCTTCGCCGCTAACAGAGTCGCCGTAAGCTACTGCTTCAAGAAGTGGAAACGCATCAACTAAGTCACCACCGCTGAACATGTAATCCATAGAATCCATGCCCGGAATAGTAAGACCAAGAATATTGAAATAGTCTAACTCGTCGTTGACGAAAAGGAAATCTCCGCCAATTTCAGTTGCGTTTGAGGTGTTACCAGCAATCTCGATCGTTGCTGAACCATCAGCTACGTCAAGATCGAAAGTTTGTACGATTAGTTCTGCATTAGCACTGAATGCTAGGCCTAAAGATAGTGCCGCTGATGCAAATAATTTTGTTAACTTCATGAATACATCCCTACTTAGTTAATTATTAAAATTTTAGTACATATTATTATTATGTAATGAAGATTTATGCAATATACGATCCACAAAAAAAATCACTATGTTTTCAGACTCTTGAGCGCATGGTATTTTGTGTGTCTACAAAACTGTAAAAAAAACTGACACTAGGCATGCTGGATTAGCATAACTCGATAAGTATTTATCTTATAACTATCAGTATTTATTAATAAATTCTGTAAATTAAAAAATACACTTAATTTCTATTTTGTATACAAAATTAAAGCTGTAAATTTGCAATGATCTCTTGTTTTTATCGCTCAAAATGGGTGCAAATAAATGTAAATTTGTCCATTATTCTGTCGAATTATTGCTCTTATATCCACCTGTATTCCACAAAGGAACAGTTGATAAACTATGTTTATAACTGCCTGATGTTTCCTTTGTTGAGTACGAAACATACATCAATGTTTGCGTGTCTGCATCTAAAATACGTCTTACTTTCATATTCTTAAAAAAGATACTTTTTGATTTTCTAAATACGATTTCACCTGATGATGATGTGTCTATTTGCGCAATCATATCGGCGGTTATTTTACCCGTTTGTCTGCACGCAATTGAGCTATCAGAAGGGTCTGCTAAATCTAGATTCGCTTCAATACTCGATATATGACAAGTAACGCCAGTCACGATGGGATCTTGTAAGGAGTCAATTTTAATGTCTTTTGTAGTAAATACCCCTAAAGACACGTCTCCTACTTCATTATCGCTACAGCCAAATAAAAAAGTGAGTGTCGCCACAAAAATGATAAAAGTTCTTGGTAACATAGTAATTCCTTGTTTTTATGAATATCATTAGTACTTATGAGTGTTAGTAATCAATCTTTTTTCGCAGCGTTTTAGTGAGTCCCGTTCGCTTTTTGCTATCGACTCGACGGCGTTTTGCAGCCAAAGAGGGTCTAGTGGCTTTTCTAGGCTTTTCTTCTTTTGTCACCAAAGTAATCACATCAATAAGGCGTAAAATGGCTTGCTGTCGATTTTTCTCTTGAGTACGATGCGTCTGCGCTTTGATGATGAGAACACCTTCTTTACTGATGCGTTTGTCTTGCAGGTTTAGTAGTCTTGTTTTGTAAATCTCAGGCAAACTTGATGCATTAATATCAAATCGTAAATGAATGGCACTAGATACTTTATTCACATTTTGGCCGCCACTGCCCATCGCTCTAATTGCAGACAGTTCTACTTCAGAGTCTTCTATCGCCAAATTGTGGTTTATTTTTATCATCGAATAAGTGATTGTGTTTTATAAAGAATGTATATTGTAACACTACATCGCGATTAGGAAACAACATGCAATTTAAACAACATCATGCGCCAGTTAAAAAACGCATTGCATTGGTCGCTCACGACCACATGAAAACGCAACTAACTCGTTGGTGTAACACTCACCTTAATACCTTAACGGAACATGAACTTTTTGCCACCGGCACAACCGCTTCAAAAATCAGTGAGTCAACGGGTTTACATATTACGCCTTTGTTAAGTGGCCCCATGGGCGGAGACCAACAAATTGGTGCCAAAATAGCAGAACAAGATTTAGACATGCTCATATTCTTTTGGGACCCACTTGCTTCTATGCCTCATGACCCCGATGTTAAAGCCTTGTTACGCATAGCGGCAGTGTGGAATATTCCCGTTGCGTGTAATCCTAGCAGTGCTGATTATTTAATTCAGTCACCACTGCTATCAGCGCAATATGAATACCGTGTGCCAGACTATGAAGCTTATAAGCAGCAGCGCAATTAACATATATTGATAAGCACTAAAGGCTCTCATTAACGTAATTAGTCGACTACACTACTTGTTACAGAAGTGTTTTATGATAACGCTTAACAACAAGAATACAGTTTAACCAGAAAGGTACATTAGGTTTATGCAAGATTACCCAATAGGCACCCCCGGCAGTCCTTGGACAGAAGCTGATAAAAATACATGGTTTGAGAAACAAGAAATAAAGCGCTCGTATCAACAAGAGGTGTTAGATAAATTAAAAGACCTTAGTGATTCGTTTACAAAAGCCTTCACAAAAGCGCAGTATGGCAACTTACCAATAGACTCTTCACGTTATCCTTTATACGCATTTTTAAACAAAGCATGGGATAAAAATAAGCCAAGTATCTTAGTGAGTGGCGGTGTGCATGGCTATGAAACGAGTGGCGTACAAGGTGCAATTGAATTTTTACTGGCTCACGCCGAAGACTATTTAGCTCACTTTAATTTAATTATTGCGCCATGTGTTAGCCCTTGGGGTTACGAAACAATTAATCGTTGGAACCCTAATGCTATTGACCCCAATCGTTCGTTTTATAAAAACAGCCCATCTGCCGAAGCCGGCAACCTAATGAGTTTTGTCAAAGATGTGCTAAATCAGCATGCAAAAGGCTCCCCTTTGTTAGCGCATATTGATTTGCACGAAACCACTGATACAGACAATAGCGAATTTAGACCTGCACTTGCTGCTCGCGATGGCATTGAGATGGATAATTGGGAAATTCCAGATGGTTTTTACACGGTAGCTGATACTCATCAACCACAACCTGCCTTTCAGAAGGCTGTAATTGATAGTGTTAAACAAATTACGCATATTGCGCCCGCCGATAAACAAGGCAAAATAATTGGCGCCGATATTATTAGTGAAGGTGTGATTTGTTACGACACTAAAGCCTTGTTTTTGTGCGCAGGTTTTACCGATGCAGAATTTGTTACTACTACCGAAGTGTATCCTGATAGCCCTAATGCGACGCCTGCAATATGCATTGAGGCACAAATCGCGGCAATAAAAGGTGGGCTTGATTACTTAATTAGCCGTCGTCTTAACTAAAAGAATAATGCAAGAGAATAAAATGTTAGAGAATGATGCGTTACCGAACAAAGTTAGTGAAGGCTTACAAACCAGCTTGACCAGAGCATACAGTCCATACTCAAAGGTAAAAGTTGCTGCCGCAGTCGAATATGAAGTTGATGGCGAGACGCGAATTGCTTATGGTGTCAATGTTGAAAACGTATCTTACGGCCTAACCGTTTGCGCAGAAAGGTCGGCAATTTCAAATGCAATTATTGATGGTATGACGAGTATCACCGCGGTTAGCGTGATGTCTAATCAAGCTTCACCCATCTCGCCTTGCGGCGCATGCCGTCAGGTATTAAGTGAATTTATGAAGCACGAGCATGGGCCCGTGCTTTGTGTGACCGAAGACTTACAAAAAGAATGGCGCAGTACTTTGGGCCAGTTATTGCCTAATCGGTTTGATTTATGAGGTTCCCGCCTTCGCGGAAGTGACAGGGTTTGCATAAAAATGATGTGGGAACGCCTATAAACGACATCTGCTTATTCCAA
>CAYURD010000133.1:0-5174 GCA_964446865.1 uncultured Glaciecola sp. | reverse complement strand
GGGTTTGCATAAAAATGATGTGGGAACGCCTATAAACGACATCTGCTTATTCCAACAAATGTCGTTTAAAGAAATTGAGCAGCATCGTTTGTCGATGTTGTAAGGTATTTTTACCTTTTCTAATCCCATGAGCACGATTTGGATAGGCCATAAATTCAAACTGTTTGTTGTGTTTAATTAACTCGTTAATTAATCGTTCGCTGCCTTGATAATGCACGTTGTCATCACCTGTGCCGTGCATTAGTAATAGTTTACCCACAAAACCTTCTACAAAGTTGATTGACGAGGTGTTGTAGTAACTTTCGGGGTCGGTATTTGGATTGCCTGAATAGCGTTCTTGGTAAATAGTGTCGTATAAACCAATGTCGGGTACTGGGGCAATGGCGACCCCTGCATGAAACTTATCGCCGTGCTTAAACAGCATGGTCAAGGTGGAGCTGCCACCGCCTGAATGACCGAATACGCCCACTCTTTCGGTATCAATAAACGAATATCGTTTTGCTAATTCATCAAGCGCATCTACTTGGTCTTGTGCGGTAATGGTACCAATTTTCTTGTAAATTGATTTACGCCATTCTCGGCCCTTAGGTGCACGAGTCCCGCGATTGTCAACCGAGACCACAATAAAGCCTTCTTGTACTAACAGGTTGTTGAATAAAAAGCGACTGTCATCCCAAACATCCTGCACTGTCTGGCCTGCTGGCTCACCATACACATAAAATACAACAGGGTATTTTGCACTTTTGTCGATGTTTTTGGGTGTCATGATGTACGCATCAAGCACGGTATTGTCGCTAGCATTTACTTGAATAAAGTCGATATTTGCCAATTCATGTTCGGCTAGTTTTGCTTTAAGTTTTTGATTCTCAACAAGCGTTTTAACGGTTTCATGGCCAGCCACTCTTATTGTACGTTCGCTACTAGGCGTAAGCACTGCGCTGTGAGTGTGTAAAGCGTTTGATGTGTCTTTTGACATGTAATAATGATTATGCCCCGCATACATCTGAGGTGTTATTTTTTGCGGCTTTGCACTGCCATCAAGACTGGCTTTATACAAATAGCGCTGGGCTACATTGTCGGGTGAGGCGGTAAAAAATATTTCGTTATTGTTTTCGTTAAAGGCAAGCATTTGCACAATATCAAAACCGCCCGGTGTTAGGTTAGTGACTTCGCTGCCGTCGGTGGCAATGCGATACAAATTACGCCATCCATCACGTTCGCTGTGCCAAATAAAGTGCTTGCCGTCATTAATAAATTCAGCATCGTAAAAACGTTCAATAAACGCGCTGTCTGCATCGGTAAATATTTGTGTGAGTGAGCCATTATCCACGTTAAACAACATCAGTTTGTTATTTTGTTGTGGCCTGTCGACATCTTGCACGAGTAATTGTGAAGCCGTAGCCCAATTCATGCGCGGAATATAACGGTCGCGATTATCACCACCTAGCTCAACCCATTGGGTTTCTTTACTACTGATGTTGACCGAGCCTACACGCACGGCAGAATTCGTTTCACCCGCTTTTGGGTAAGGAAAACTGATAATTTCGGGGTATAAGGTATCGGTGTTGTTGATCATGTGAAACATCTTCACACCCGACGTATCCAGTTGCCAATACGCAATTTTTTGACTATCGGGTGACCATCTAAAACCATCGGCAATGCTAAATTCTTCTTCGTATACCCAATCAAAATTACCATTAATTACAATGTTGTTACCGTCGCTAGTTAATGCGGTTACACTGTCAGCGCTAATGTCGTTTATTGGCTGATAGTAAAGGTTATTTTTATACACATACGCGATTTTTTGGCTATCTGGTGAGAATTTAGCAAACATGAGCTGCGCGTTTTCGTCTTTGTCTCGCGTAGATTCAGGATCTTCACCTACCAAAGTGCTTTGGGGACCAATTTGCGATAGTGCTTTAGTTTCCAAATTTAAAAGCCAGTAATCGCCGCGGCTACGTGAACGCCAAACTTGTTGAGAGTTAGTGTAAATTAACGCCCATTTACCATCTTGCGACCATGAATAGTTATCAATTGCTAATGGTTCTGCATGCCCTTTTGGCGTTAGGCTTTCAAAGGTGATTAGTACTTTGCGATTGCCACCGTCAGGCGTGTAAAAAACTATATCACTGCCGGTTACGCCAGCTTCTTCAGCATTTTCGTCAACTTTCTCATTGAGCTTGTCATTATTGCGCGCTTCTAAAACCGTGTAACCAGACCCATCATCGAGCCATCTAAAATAGGGGCCTCGCTCGCTCGCAAAGTAATTATCGGCATAGAGCTTATCAAGACTTAATGGCAGTTTATCGCTTTTTTCAGACGTGCTTGCGCAAGCCTGTAAAACGAAAAAACTGATAAGTAAAATGCTTACCTTTTTTAAAGGTGATAGGTAGGTAAATAAGGCGCTTATTTGAGTCATAGTCGCATCCTGCTTATCATTATTTTATTGTTTTAATTACCGGGGACAATTCTAATTTTGCCCTCTTCAATTTTCATATCGAGGCCAAGCTTTGTCATTAAGCGCACTTTTGTATCGTTGGGGTCGAGTTTATAAATTGGGTTTTGATTTAAAAAGCCGTTAACTAACACCATTACTTCTTTGTCGAGCATGTTTAGATTGCCTCTAAACCCACCCGCATCAACGTTAGAATCTAAAAGGTCTACGTTTCTAAGATATATGGCTTGCTTGTCTGCGTCATAGTACGGGCTGCCTTCTACCCGCAAATTTAGCCCAACCGGGTAGCTTAACATCAGCGCTTTAATACTGGCAGTGGAGCCTAACTCCACACGCACAACATCGCGATTGTCAGGGCCAATATCAACCTTTACTGTCCCTACTTCAAGCTCAACGGGTAAACCCATGATGCTGAGTCGTTGGCTTAGCTGAGGTAATTCACTTCGCAATAAAGCTTCTATGTCGGCGTCATCAAACGAATAAACCGACAAGTTTTGAGTCGCTTTACAGGAGCTAAGCACAATTATGCTGATTAAGAGTAAGATCCGCATAAGCGTTCCTTGTTTTATTTTTATCATGTTTGTTAGTGTCTTATAAATTCGTGGCGGTTACTAGTCGAATTTTTTCTGTGATGCGCCTTTGATTCACTTTTGATTCGCGCTTCCATCCAATATCAGTCGTTGATCTATTTTCTAAATTTAATTATTATTCACAGCCGTCAAAATCGCGCTAACAGCGTAGTTTTAGCAAGTCGGCGCAGTAAATCAGATGTGAGTTATACCACGTCACTAATAAGGAATTATTTTGGAAATCACGCGAGTTGGTCATAAGTACTTTGATGTAGAAACAGCAAAAACGCTGGATGTTTGGTATGCGCGCAGCAACAAAAAAATCGCACGAAGCTGTTTGGCTCATAAAGTTGGGCTAATTGGTACAGAATTTATCGAAATCACTATCAATACCCAAGATGATCCAACGAGTCCTGAAGATGCCTATTTGCGCCTTCATTTATTATCCGAAACAAGCGTTAGGCCTAATGAAATCAATTTAAATGGCATTTTTGGCTTACTGAATAATGTAGCGTGGACTTCAGCTGGCCCAGTGTTACCCGCAAAAGTTGAAGCTTTACGCGAGTTAATAGCCCAAGAAGCACATCATTTAAGTGTAACATCTATCGATAAATTCCCTCGTATGACCGATTACGTTATTCCAGAAGGCGTTAGAATTGGTGATGCTGACCGTATTCGTTTAGGTGCTCATTTAGCGTCGGGTACAACCGTTATGCATGAAGGATTTGTTAACTTTAATGCAGGTACTTTAGGCGACTCAATGGTAGAAGGGCGCGTAACCCCAGGCGTGGTTGTTGGCAAAAACTCTGATGTGGGCGCGGGTTCATCCATTATGGGAACTTTATCGGGCGGCGGTAAAACTATTAATGCGATTGGTGAACGAAGCTTACTTGGCGCAAATGCAGGCATTGGGATTTCTTTAGGCGATGACTGTATTGTTGAAGCGGGTCTATATTTAACCGCCGGCACTAAAGTAAAAACACCCGACGGGCAAATAGTCTCGGCAAAAGAACTAAGCGGTATGAATGGTTTGCTATTTCGCCGTAACAGCCAAAGCGGCTCAGTTGAAGCACTTACCACCGATTCATCCACTTGGGGTGGCTTAAATTCTAGCCTACACAGTAACGATTAATAAAATACTGGCAATACGCTCAGCAAGCAATAAGCGAAATTTGCAGTAACAAAAGGAATGTAACATGAGTGAAAATAACGTATACGAAACACCTACGTCAGACGTAGTGCCTGAATCGACTAGTACAAAACCCTACGCGTACACAGGGCCAAAATCTGTTAGTACCGGTAACTCTTTAGCTTGGATAGCATCAGGCTGGGGTATTTTTAAACTGCATCCCGGACAATGGATTGCTGCTGTAATCGTATTTGTGCTCATTACCATGGTTTTAAGCTTCATACCACTGGTAGGTCAACTTGCCAATCCACTCTTGACATATATTTGGTTTGCAGGCTTTATGATTGGGTGCCAAGCAGTGCGCGAAGGCAATTCATTTAGCATTGATCATCTCTTTGCCGGCTTTAAAAATAATGTCGGTTCGTTGCTTGGTTTGGGCGCTATTATGTTTCTTGTCACTTTAGTGCTAATGGTCGCAATGTTTGGCAGCATGTTTGTTGATTTGTTAACTGGCGTAAGCGACCAACCAAATTTTGATCCAAGCAACATATTTACCATGATAGGGATTAGCTTTTTGCTCTTTATTCCTGTTTTAATGGCTTTGTTTTATGCGCCTGCACTCATTGTATTGCAAGATATGGGCGTGTTCCAATCTCTTAAAGTGAGCTTCCAAGGGTGCTTAAAAAACCTATTGCCTTTAATTATTTTTGGCATAGTGATTATGTTGCTATACATAATTGGCATGATCCCACTCTTATTGGGCTTGTTAATTGTTGTGCCTTTGTTTTTTGCTTCTGTTTATGCGAGCTACGAAGACATATTCCTAACAAAGCAAACCGCGACTTGGGTTGACGAAGCTTAATTGGCTAAGCGTTACAGCGCTGTAGTGTTCGCTTGAAATTTCCTCGTCTCGCTTGAAATTTCCTCGTCATCCTCGCGAAGGCGGGGATCTGGTTGATTGAAACATCCTCGTCATCCTCGCGAAGGCGGGGATCTGGTTGATGTTATTGCAAAACTCGAC
>CAYURD010000132.1:0-9831 GCA_964446865.1 uncultured Glaciecola sp. | reverse complement strand
GGCCCAGTAATGGGACTATGGTCACGCATCCTCATCTCACTTTTTATCAACGAACATCACTTACACAAAATTACAATGAAAATATTTGTATCTTTTCAACACAATTTACAAGCATACCTGCTCACCTGAAAATAACAGTTTTGTACGTTCGCTTAGTCGTGTGAAAGAATCTTATAAATATGCGCGTATAACATTTCATACTGCTTTCTACTTCGAGATTTTATATTGTTAGGGTGTAATTAAATGAGAATCAAAGTAACTAGATGGTAGATTATTACCCGACAGCTAAACTCAACCAAATGGGCACTATGCTTGAACTCATTTCTAATCATCTATTGATTAGAAAGAGAATGGCTAAACTGGTAGAACAAGCCGAAGAGATTGAAGCGATACTCGAAACCTGTGAGAATCTTGCAAGGTAACTGATGAAAAATTAATCAGCTCTTGAGAAAGAGCAGATGCGAAGCCATGTTGCCTTGTCTGCTATTCAAAAACAACTTATTTTATCTTTAATATAACGATTCACTTGCTGATAATGCCCAGGATTTGAGACATCATGTATACCAAGCGCAATTGCTTACTTTTAAGGAGTATCCGAGCCACTAGCGCGTAAAGTTCATCGCCCTGAAATTTATTTGAACAATTATTCAAGATAAAGCCCCTAGAAAAATACGCCAACACCCTTCAGTATAAAAAACAACCATTTTGATGTAGTAATTATGCTTTTGGCCGATAACTTTGATCACGTTTAAAAACAAATTCAAAGTCGCGTATATGAGCACATCAGCACAGCAATTACTTCCATCAGGCAATTCGTCAACTTTTAGCATCTTAATAGTTGACGACAACGACATTCAGCTTGAAATTATGCAGCATGCACTTGGTAATTTGCATAAGGTGTACTTGGCAAGGTCAGCAGAAGAGGCGCAGACGCTCATCTTTAATAATCCATCAATCAATCTCATATTGTTAGATATTGAAATGCCAGAATCATCTGGGTTCCAATTATGCGATAACTTAAAAGCAAGTCCTGTCACAAAAGAAATACCCATAATATTTGTTTCGGGTGTAGACACGATTGAAGCAAAGGTATCAGCCTTCGAAAAAGGTGGAGTTGATTACATTACAAAACCATACAATGCTGACGAATTAAAATGCAGAGTGAATAGCCACCTCAGAATTGTGTCGCAAACGCAAAGCCTCGTTGCTAAGGCCTATGTTGATGCACTAACACAGGTATATAATCGTAGAAAATACAACGAAGTTATATTACTGGAATGGAAAAGGGCAATTCGACATAACTACGCTGTGTCATTATTGCTATTTGATATAGATAACTTTAAACACTACAACGACACATACGGACATGCATGTGGAGACAGTGCTTTAGCAAAAATAGCCGAAGCTTTAAATCCATTGGCGCACCGTTGTGAAGACACTTTTTGTCGTTATGGTGGTGAGGAATTTGCGCTTATATTGCCTGAATGTACTAAAGATGGTGCCATTCAAAAAGCAATTGAGGCCATTGAGATAGTTAAAGCAGAGGCTATTTGTCATGAGGGCATTGGCAGCAATGACTTCTTATCAATAAGTGTTGGCGTTGCTACTGTCACCCCCTCAATAGCCATTGACAGTATAGACTTATTCAAACAAGCTGATATCGCGCTTTATAATGCTAAGAATAATGGTCGAAATGGGTATTCAGTATCAAAAACCGAATAAATCTCGTCATTTCTATAAGCTATCCACTTTTTATAGCGAGGTCAATTGGTTCAGGCTCATGTAACAAGAATCCTTGAGAAAAATCGATACCAAGCGCTTTGACTCTATCAAACACTTCTTGCGTTCCGACAAATTCAGCCACTGTTTTTAAGCCCACTATGTTTGCCACTTCCACAAAACAACGAACCGCAGCTTCATCAAGTGGGTCATCCATCAAGTCCCGTATAAATTGACCGTCTATTTTAAGTATATCCACCGATAATTTTTTCAGATAATCAAATGATGATGCACCCGCGCCAAAGTCGTCTAGCGCGACTAATACACCTAAACTACTGACTTGCTCAATGAACAATGAAGCATCAGTTAAGTTTGTTATCGCAGCAGTCTCAGTGATTTCTAAACAAATTTTTGAACAAACATGTTCGTCGATTTCATTAAGTATTTCATTCGCAAAACTGTGAAACGCGCGATCGCCTACTGACTGGCCCGACAAATTAATACATAGCATATCAATATCGTCTTGCAGGTTTTTTGGTCTTGTCACTAACCAATCAATCGCATTACGCAGCACCCATCGGTCAATTCTGGTCGCTAAATGAAAGCGTTCAGCCGCTGGGAAAAAAGCACCTGGTAAAATGATAGCGCCATCCGTATCACGCAGCCTGACTAAGACTTCAGCATGAATGCCTGATTTATTGCAATCTGAGGTAATAAGGCGCTGCGCATAAAGTTCGAAGCGTTTTTCATCTAGAGCACTTTCAATTCGTGTGGTCCATTGCATTTCCCCTTGTCTCGTGCGCATAGCTAAATCGGACTCTGACCAAATATGCACACGATTTCTGCCCGCTTCTTTAGCTGCATAGCATGATTTATCGGCAGCTTGCATAAGCGCCGATGTAGTAGTCCATCGTTCATCTATGGATACCAAGCCGACCGAAGCACCAATTCGGAAGCGATGATTCTCATGGGTAAACCTAAAAGTATCCATTTGCTGGCATATGGTTTCTGCAACCCTAATCGCCTTCTCTACGCTGCAATGTTCTAGTAATACGCCAAATTCATCTCCGCCAAGCCTCGCCAATGTATCCCGAGTTCTAATGACTTCTTGCATCAATTTACTCACTTGCTGCAACGCTTTGTCGCCTACCGAGTGTCCGCAAGTATCATTGACGATTTTGAATTGGTCTAAATCAATGTACAAGAGCGCATGCGGTTGCTTCTCATTAACAGGCTGGCGTAACAAGCGCCGTAACCTTGTTTCAAACTCCATTCGATTGACTAAATCGGTCAACGAATCGTGGGTGGCTTGATAACTTATCTCATTACTTAACCTGCGTTGTTCGGTAACATCGTGGAATACTAACACTGCGCCTAAAATATCACCTTTGGAACTGCGTATGGGTGCCGCAGAATCTTCTATGCCGTATTCTTCACCGTCACGAGAAATTAGAATCGTGTGATTGGCAAGACCCACTATTCGCCCTTGATTTAAACATGTCTCTACGGGGTTTTCAGTGCGCAATCTGGTATCTTCATTAACAATGTGAAATATATGTCCCAGTTGGCGGCCTATAGCATCTTTGTTGGACCAACCAGTAAGCTGCTGCGCAATAGGATTTAGCCATGTTGTATAACCCTGAGCATCGGTCGTGATAACAGCATCGCCTATCGATTCAAGCGTGACTTCAAGTAACTCTCGTTGCATTGAAATTTTGTTTGTTGCTTCCCTTAAATCAGTTACGTCCCAGTTTGCACCTATCATTTTTAATGGCTGACCAAATTCGTCGCATGTGATTCTTGCCGTTGCCCGAATATAATGCACGCTATTGTCATTCCACACTATTCTGAATTCTGTATCAAGTTGTGTCATATCCGCAATAGAAGTCGCCACCAACTTCTCTGTGCTTTCTTTATCTTCATGATGTAAAAAAGATGACCAAAATTCATAAGTTTCTATTTGTTCGCGTGACTCGACACCATAAAGTCGATACATCCATGAGTCCCACTTAAGTGCATTAGTGCATACGTCAAGCTCCCATACGCCAATTTTACCGCTATCGGTTGCGAGTTCGAATCTTGCTCTGGCAGCATCTACTTCGCGACTTTGCTTAACTCTTTCGGTGATATCTTGAAAAGCACCCAGTATTTTGGTTGGTTTGCCGTTTTCATGTTCGACAGAGCCTGCTGCTCTAACCCAAATTTGTGTTCCATTGTGCTGTATAAATGGAAGTTCATAATCCCAGCTTGCACCTGTTTCTATGGAGTCCTCAATGGCTTTACTAATGATTTTTCTGGCTTCTGGCGCATAAAACTCAATCGCTTCGTCTAAGTTTGGCTGATATTCATCGTCAACACCGTGAATTTTTCTTGTCTCGTCTGACCAATAAATAGATTTGTCTTCTAAATTAACTTCCCAGCCACCAACGCCCGCTAATTGACCAGTTTTCCTGAGTAATGTCCGGCTTTTTATTAGTTCTTGCTCTTGCGTTTTCTTTTGTGAAATATCACTACGAATAGAAATATACCTATCAATTTCACCTCTACAATTAACTAGAGGTGTTATAACGCTATCTACCCAATACAAGCTTCCATCCTTTGCTCTGTTGCAAATTTCGCCGTGCCAAGCCCCCCGATTTCTTAAAGTCTGCCAAAGGCCATTAAAAAATTCTTTTGTATGTGTACCTGAGTTAATTATTCGATGATTCTTCCCAATTAGCTCTTCTCGTGTATATTGACTAATCGCACAAAAAGCTTCATTGACCTCAATGATTTCTCCCGAGGTGTCGGTAATAGAGACGATAAACTCACTTCGTAGTGTATCAAGCAAAACATTATCGTCATGATGACGCTCTTTTTGGCTAGTAATATCCTGAACGGTTCCAACATATCCAACGATTTTTTTGGTTTCGTCTAATACAGGCTTTGCATAGGCATAAACAATTCGAGTTTCGCCAGTTTTATGTTTGGTTCTAAACTCATATCCAAACTCTTCTTTTAGCTCAGTATGATGTTGCCATGTTCCGAAAATATGAGGTTTATCGTCGGGATGAAGGCCATTTTGCCAACCATCGCCCAAACTATCCTCCAGAGATAAGCCATATATTTCCCGCCACTTGGGGTTGGTATAAGTACATTTCCCGTCGCTGTCGGTGGTAAAGATACCAAGAGGTAATATCTCGCATAAAACTTGAAAATTGTTGTCATTTTTAATTGCTAAGTCGGACGATAATACAAGTTGCTGAGCTTGAAATGTATAGTCGGCTCTGAGGCTTTTTTCTGCACTTTTAGCGAAATAGCGTAATATAGAACCTTGCGTTGACGTAAGCGTTTTGGGCTTACTATCACTCACACAAAATAGACCTAATAGTTCACCGTCATCAGCGAACAACCCAACCCCAGCAAAAAAACGAGCATTTAAGCGGTCAAAAACAAAGTTATTAGAACTAAAAAACGGATCGCTCTCTACGTCGTCAATAACAAACAGCCCAGTATTCGTATCGAGAAATTCCTCAAAAAAAGCGTATGCAGACAAGTCACAATTAGACTCTTTGCTCACCCCTAGCCCGATACTACTTGAGATATGAAGTCGTTCTTTTTTGGTCAAATAAATAACTGAAGTGGAGACATCACATAAGGTGGCAGCATGCTCAACAAGAGAGTCTAATTCTTCTTTTACAGATGCAATAATTTCGATAGGATTCTCCTGATAAGCATCGCAATGTCGGCACAGATAAAGCGAAACTCTGGTTAATATAACTCAAACGATTGCTAATTGCATACGTATTAAGTTCTTCCAATCAGTCTTACTAATGTGGTGAATTTGAACAATTAAAAGTAACTCGCGGTTCGTCTGTCTATTAATTCACAAACTGTATCTCTAATATTATCGAGCAGCAGTTTTTTGCTGTAAGGTTTACTCACATGCCCATTGAACCCGTTTTCCATATAACTATTAATATCACTATCCATAACATTGGCGGTGAGCGCAATGATGGGTAATTTTTCTTTCGGGTGGGCTTTTCTAATTTCTATGGTTGCTGTCAACCCATCCATATTTGGCATCTGAATATCCATTAACACTAAGTCAAAGCTATCTGTTTGTACTGCATTAAGCGCCTCAATTCCGTCATTAGCAATACAAACATCAAAACTCTTCGAATCTAGCATGCTTAGTGCAATTTCCTGATTAATTGAATTATCTTCAACCAGCAACAGTTTGAGCCTTTTTAGTTTACGAGACGCATTAATTTTGTCCCCTGCCCGTTTGCTGGCTACCAATGGCAAAGAAACTGAAAATTCACTACCTATGGCAAGTTGACTTGTCACACTAATATTGCCATTTAATTTCTCTATCAATCGTTTAACGACGGCCAAACCCAAACCTGTGCCGCCATGTTTACGATTACGACTTGTGTCGGCTTGTGTGAATGTGTCAAATAATGTGGGGATATAATGGCTGTCTATCCCAATCCCAGTATCAATTACGCGCACCCTTAAAAAAGCAGCACCCAGTCGAATATCAATTCTAATTTTCACCGTGACGCTCCCTTTACTGGTGAACTTAACGGCGTTTGACAACAAATTAGCTAGTATTTGATAAATTCTTGAAGGGTCACTAATAAAGGCAGGAAAATCTTGATGTTCAAATTCTACAATGAAGTTAAGCCCTTTTTCTTCGCATTGCTCCGTATACACATTAGTTATTTTATTTATTAATTGCACAATATCAAAAGGTACACGCTCAATTTTCAGCTCACCGGCTTCTATCTGTGATAAATCGACTAGATCACTCAACACTTGGCTAAGCACTGAGACTGAACGTTCAGCATTATCAATGTACTTTTGTTGCTTTATTGATATGTCAGTATTGCCTAACATGGCTAAATTGCCTTGCAGACCATTAATGGGAGTCTTTACTTCATGAGATATATTTGCCAGAAATTGTGATTTTGCTGACTGCAAGGTATCTACCTCAGTAGAATTAAGACTAGCTGTTTTTGTTGCTTTAATGATTTGATTTATATCCAAAGACGCAACAAGAATCCCAATTAGCCCTCCGCCTTCATTGCGCATCGCGATATGATACGTCTCTTTATTTACCGTTGTGCCATCAGGATTGATATTGCATGTTTTGTAACGATACCGTTCACGCTCACCTTGAATAATCGCGCGTTCTATTTCTTGATGTGTTTCTGCTTCATCTGGCTCTAAGATATCTTGCGTAGTTTTGGATATGATATCTTTATATTCGTCAAATCCATGCTCTCGTAGATAAAGTTCATTTGCACCTTGAAACCGCAAATTTTCGTCTTTCCACACCACTGAAATTGGCAAGTTTTTGATGACTTGGTTCAGCACCATATTGAAGCCATGGGCAGTTTTTAGTTTTCGACTTCTTGATATTAATAACGCTTCTTTGTGACTAAGTAGTCGATGATTGTATTTCTCTGCGATAATTCCAATCAACCAGCACAGGTATAGATAAATACTAATCGGTAAGAGCAGAGTTGATATCTTCAACGCGTGAATTGAATTAACAACATTGGTTTGGTGATTTATTGCATAGGAATCTTTAAAATAGACGGTGAAAATAATTGCGCCACATATGCTGATGACTTTGCCACTTGATTTACCAATAATTAGGCTGGCTATTCCACTACTCAATAGAAACAACAAAAGGCTTGTCGTTACTTGATCTAAGGAGTGAGCATAGCAAACACCAAGGGCGAACATTACGAAAGATAAAAGAATCGCATTTGACCTAACTGATATACGTGCGCGGTTTATAAAAAGTATGGTGAGAAAAAGGGTCAACAGCACAGGTGTGAGTATTGCTGTTAATGGACCACCATTAACATATTGAAAAAAAGATAGAAGGAGCAAAATGCACACCAACAAAAGACTATGAAATAGAATTTTGCTCAATATCTTCTTATGTGCTCTTGCAAATGGCATCATTTGAGAACTATTTTTCATCCAACCTCAATCACCCTAGTCAACCCTATGGTTATCGGCAGCGAAGCTTTTTACTTTAGCTTTTCTTTTATCACTGCGTATTGGGAAACAGCTTTTTGATAAAACTAATTATTATTTCCTAGTAACTCTTTTATTGCACCCAGCGGTAGCAAGTAGACTAGATATAAGGTAGGTTCAAAGGTAGTTAACTTTTACCTAGCGATGCCGTTAACCCTTGATAAGAAATAAATACGACATTCGGTTATTCAATTAGACAGTTTGAACAGCCAAGCGCAGCTTGCCGCTACTTCATTACAGAGATGAAATGCATATGCATAGACTTGAACAAGAGCTATATAACTTAGTCGAACAAGACACCGAAATTTTCAGCTTTATCGAAAAGGCTTGCTTGGATGGCATGTGGTATTGGGACATCGAAGACCCTGATCATGAATGGATGAGTTCAAACTTTTGGTTAACCTTGGGTTATGACCCGTCGGGTAAGCAACACTTAGCTTCAGAGTGGCAAGACATTATTAATCAAGAGGATTTGTCGCTTGCTTTTGATAATTTCCAAAAGCATTGTGCTGACCCAACACATCCATACGATCAGATAGTCAGATACAAACACAAAGACGGGCATACCGTTTGGGTGCGTTGCGTAGGGATAGCCATACGTGATGAAAATGGTAACGCAAAAAGAATGCTTGGCGCTCACACCGACCTTACAGAGCTAAAAGAATCAGAAGAAAAACTACGACACACTATCGACATGCGAGAAAAGTTTTTTGCGCGCATGTCACACGAAATAAGAACACCGCTGCACGGCATTATTGGATTGGCTGACATACTTAAGAAAGAAAAGGATGACATCGCACCGGCAGAGCTTGAAGGAAAAATAGACACCATAGCTAGTTGTGGCGAACAATTGTTGACCTTGCTAGACGACCTCCTTACTTTAGGTACAATTACTGAAGGTAAGCTACAAACAAGCTTGGAAGGTGCTTACATTGGTCCAATAATTGAGTTTGTTTACAATTTGTATCGTCCTAGAGCAATTGATAAGGGTCTCAAATTTGAGCTAATTCTCTCCAATGCAATCAAACAATCGCTTGTTGTCACTGATAGAACTCGTATTACACAGGTGATAAGTAATATAGTAAGCAACGCAATTAAATTTACAGAGTCGGGCACAGTGACTATTGAGGTTAAAGAAATTGACACTATGATAGTGGTAGACGTGTCTGACACAGGCTGTGGGATAAAAGATACCCGTTCAGTGTTTGACGCTTACTACCGTGAAAGACATTCTTCTGAGCACTCCGGCTCTGGGCTTGGTTTAGAAATTGTTCAACGACTCTGCGCACAACTCAATCATGATATAACGGTGGTTTCGGAGCAAGGAAGTGGTAGTAAATTCTCAGTCAGCATAACCAAAGCCGATGAGCGAACACAAATTACTTCACCTGAGGATATCCAACATTCATTTATTGATGATTACATTGATAAGAAGCTAGGCAGAGTATTGATTGTGGATGATAACGACATAAATCAGGAAATATTGGCATCAATGATTAAGCCAAATTGCGAGACACTTTTGATTGCGCACAATGGTAAGGAAGCAATAGAGCTTGTAAACAAGGTCGGTAAATTTGATCTTATCCTGATGGATTTGCACATGCCAATTAAAGATGGCTATCAAGCCGCAAGTGAAATTTTGAGCATCAAAAATTGTCATTCAACGCGGATCATCGCAGTATCAGCCGATGCATATCCTGAAACGATAGAGCGATGTAAGCAAAGCGGTATGCACACCCACCTAAAAAAGCCATTTACTCGATCCAAACTGTTCGAGGTTCTTGGATAGATCAATACTGGTTAATCGCCACATATTACGTCACAAAACCGATTGGGGAAAGTGTAAAACCTACTTGAGTTTTTCTACCAATATGTAGTAACTTATAGGTGTTTTTAAAAGATAATTTAGTATCAAAAAACTGTGACGATTATCCGTCATTAGTACCAAAGACTGGTTCTTTGGTACCAAAACAAATATAATTAATATCAATAACTTACATCATTTGCCGCTTCCAAGCACAGATTCAAAATCCGCCGGTAGTAATACTGTGCCGGTTCAAGTCCGGCCTCTGGTAC
>CAYURD010000131.1:0-9879 GCA_964446865.1 uncultured Glaciecola sp. | reverse complement strand
AAAGGACAACACATGATCATCTACTTCCTAATCTCACCATTCACCGTGTTAATCCTCGCCGGTCTAATTTCTTTTTTAGAAACACCCGCTAAACACTGAGCGCTTTGTCACCAAGGAATATCATCATGATTAAAGATACTAGCGCCACCGATATCGAAATGACAACAACTAAATCAAACAAGCGTAATTGGATCTTGCTTGCGATTTTGGGTTTAGTTATCGCGTTAAGTGCCAACGCTTTTATGCGTACGCCAAGTGCAGGTCGGTCAATCGACAGAGCGTCGGTACAAGTAGGTATGCTTGAAGTCGGCGATTTGGTCAGAGATGTATTATCAAGTGGCCGCATTGTTGCTGCTAATGCACCGCAGCTGTATAGCCCTGAGCAAGGCTTTGTGAATTTAGCGGTGCAAGCGGGTGATGCAGTGAGTATTGGCCAAGTGTTAGCCACTGTCGACAGCCCTGAATTACAAAATGAGCTTAAGCAGCAGCGTTCTGAGATGGAGCGTTTACAAGGCGAGTTAGCCCGCCAAGAGCTAGATGCTAGACGTCAAACGCTGCAACTTACTAAGTCGGTTGACCTTGCGCAAGTAGATTTACAAGCCGCCCAGCGAGAAGAACGCAGAGCACAAGCCTCTATTGTGAATAATCTTATTAGCCAAATTGATTTAGAAAAAGCAGTTGATGATTTAGCCAGAGCCAAACTTACTTACAAGCACGCTAAAGAAGAAGTCGCGCTTGCAAAAGATACTTTAGCCTTTGAGTTAGACAGCGCTCGCAGCACAGTCAGTCGTCAAGCGCTTGTGGTTGAAGAGCTAAACCGCAAAATCTCGGAACTTAATATTGTCGCGACTGTAAATGGCGTTGTGGGTAACTTATTAACGCAACAGCGCTCACTAGTCAGCAAAAACCAAGCGCTAATGACCTTAGTTGATTTATCAGCTTATGAAGCCGAGCTTAACGTGGCAGAAAGCTATGCAAACGAATTAAGCTTGGGCATGGATGTAGAGGTGACTTTAGGTGGCAATACCTTAATGGGTAAACTGTCGGGCATTTCTCCCGAAGTGACTAACCGAGAAGTCACCACTCGTGTACGTTTTGATCAAAAAGACATTCAAGGCATTCGCCAAAACCAGCAAGTCACGGCGCGCATCTTATTAGAAAACAAATCACAAGTGCTTAAAGTGCGCCGCGGTAGCTTTATGCAAGCAGGTGGCTTTGTGGCTTACAAAGTTGAAGGTGATATCGCGACTAAGGTACCGATTCAAATAGGCGCGACCAGTATGCGCGAAATCGAAATACTTAGTGGCCTAGACGCAAACGACGAAATCATTATTTCAAACTACGCAGAATTTATGGACGAAGATTCCATTCTGCTTAACTAATTTATACATAAACAGTTTAACGAATAAAAGAAACGCATCGAAACAAATTACATAAATAACAAGGATAACGCTATGCTAAGCATGAAGAACATCACAAAAGTTTATCAAACCGAAAAAGTACAAACCCACGCGTTACGTGATTTTAACCTTGAAGTAAACGAAGGCGAGTTTATTGCCGTAACTGGCCCTTCTGGCTCAGGCAAAACCACCTTTTTGAACATAGCCGGTATGCTCGAGAATTTTACCGGCGGCGAATATACGCTTGATGACGTGAACGTAGGCAAGCTATCTGACAATCAAAGAGCGGATTTACGTAACCAAAAAATTGGATTTATTTTTCAGGGTTTCAACCTTATTCCTGATTTAAACCTTTATGAGAATGTTGAAGTGCCTTTGCGATATCGTGGTATTAAATCTGCAGAACGTAAGCGCCGTATCGAAGACTGCTTAGAAAAAGTCGGCTTAGGCAGTCGCGCAAAGCACCTTCCTCAACAGCTTTCGGGCGGTCAACAACAACGCGTAGCTATTGCTAGAGCCTTAGCTGGTCAACCTCGCTTTTTACTCGCCGATGAGCCAACCGGTAACCTCGATAGCTTAATGGCACGCCAGGTCATGGAACTACTTGAAGACATTAACAAAGAAGGCGCGACCATCGTCATGGTAACGCATGATCCAGAACTTGCCCGCCGTGCACCACGCAACATTCAAGTGGTTGACGGGCAACTTGCCGATTTTACCTTATATCAAAGCCGAGAAAGTGGCGTACTCGCCCCAGCAAGTGCTGAAAAACCATCTACTACCGAAACTGCCGAGGTGTAACATGTTAGCCCATTATATAGATTTAGCTTGGCGAAGCTTTAGACGCACGCCCTTAGTTTCTTTTTTGATGGTGTTAGCAATTGCCGTTGGCATTGGTATCACTATGACCAGTTTGTCGGTGTATCACATGATGTCGATGGATCCGGTACCGTCAAAAAGTGACAAGTTACACGCTGTTCAGCTTAATACCATGGACGAAAATGAAAGATGGTGGACTTCTGATAATTTACCTCAAAACATCACTTATCGCGATGCCATGGCCTTATATCAGGCTGAGGTGCCAGCGCTAAAAGTACCGATGATGAAAACAGGTTTTACGGTCCACTTAAATGATGACGAGCTTAAACCGTTTTTAGAATCAACGCGTGTTACAGGCCGTGATTTCTTTGAGATGTTTGACGTTGAATTTTTATATGGCGGCACATGGACGCTTGAGCAAGAAAGAAGTGCAGCACCTGTTGTGGTGATAAGCGAAGAATTGAATGAGACCTTATTTGGTGGCGCTGATTCCATTGGTAAAACGGTTTTTCTTGATGACTATAGTTTTCAAATAGTTGGCGTAACTAAAAGTTGGGATATTCACGTGAAATATTACGATATCACCAACGGTGCGTTTAATTCTCCGGAAAACGTTTTTATTGCTATTACGCAAATACCGGCAATGGAACTTCCTACTTGGGGTAATACCAATGGCTGGAAATTCCAAGAAATCATAACCTACCAAGACCGTCTTAATGCCGAATTATTTTGGTTGCAGTTTTGGGCACAAATTGACTCACCTGAAGAAGAAACCGAATACAGAGAATATTTAACCAATTACCTTACAGAGCAAGGTACGCTCGGACGCTTTACGCGTGAAGAAGTTGCTTTTGGACTGCGTAATGTCACCGATTATTTGTCGTACATGGAAGTCGTGTCTGAAGATAACCGCATCCTTGTAGGCTTAAGTTTTATGTTTTTGATTGTTTGTTTAGCTAATATTCTTGGCTTATTGCTCGGCAAGTTTTTACGCAGAGCGCCTGAAGTTGGTGTTAGGCGTGCGCTGGGCGCGAGTAAGTCTGATGTTTTTATGCAGCATCTTGTCGAAGTATCACTACTTGGTCTAATGGGTGGTTTGCTTGGCATATTGATAGCACAGTTAGGCTTGTATGGTGTGCGTGAAAGTTATGGTTATTTTAGTGACTTAGCCACCATGGATTGGACAATGCTGCTAGCCGCGCCAGTTATTGCCATTAGCGCGTGTATTTTAGCTGGCATGTATCCCGCTTGGTTGGTGTGCAGAACCACCCCAGCTCTTTACTTAAAAACCCAATAGAAGGCGCTTATTATGTTAGAAATAAAACCAATATTTAATTCTTTATTGCGCTCAAAAGCGGGTGCATTAATGCTCTTAGTGCAAATTGCAATCACCGTGGCGATAGTCAGTAATGCGGCGTTTATTATTCAGGACCGCGTGAGTTATTTACAGCAAGAAACAGGCTATCCTGAAGACGAAGTATTTAGCTTTGCAGTCATGACCTATGGCAAAGACGTCGATTTAGACCAGCAATTTGAGCGTGACATAGATATGTTAACTAATATACCGGGCGTCATCAGTGCGAGCCAATTTTCAAATATTCCATTGTCGGGAAGTGGCTCAGCTAGCTCTTTTAACGCCAGTACCGATGAAGATAATAGTTTGAGTGTTCGCGCCGCCTTTACGCTAAGTGACGAAAATGCACTAGATACGCTTGGTGTAGAAATTAGTCGTGGACGTAATTTTAGGGCCGATGAAGTACTTTACCCTAAAGATCCCAGTGAAACCCCTACCGTGGTGATAGCAAGTAAAAGCTTTATGGAAGACATGTTTCCCGATTCTGACGGACTTGGCAAAACTATTTACTTTGGGCCTAATGCCGTCAAAGTTATTGGGGTGGTAGACAAAATGATGGGACCCTGGTTAAAAGATAGGGCTGCGGATAACCTTGTAATTTTTCCAAGTATTGACTCTCGAAGCTTTCAAAAGATTATTGTGCGTGCCGAAGCAAGCGAACGCACGGCAATTATTCGTCAAATCGAAGATTTAATGCTCGAGAATTATAACAAACGAGTGGTTGTTGAGATAAGCGGCTTAGACGAAATGAAAGATGACTACAATGCTGGTGATGTATTAATGATGCGTATGTTAGTCGTGCTAATTAGCGTGCTTGTGATGGTCACTGCCTTAGGTATATTTGGCTTAACAGTATTTAACATCAACAAACGTACTAAACAAATAGGCACTCGCCGTGCACTTGGCGCAAGAAGATCTGCCATTATTCGTTATTTCCTTGTTGAAAATGGCTTGATTTGCGCAGTTGGTTTAGTGGTGGGTTCAATTGGTGCTATTTATTTAGGGCACACATTGTTAGAACTGTATTCTTTACCTAAGCTAGATAACCTGTATATTGTGATGACCGCTTTGTTTGTGTTTGCTTTAAGCCTACTGTCGGTGTTAATGCCAGCCAACAAAGCCTCGCATATATCTCCGAGTGTGGCGACACGCAGTATTTAATAAAAAGAAAAGTATTATGGATAAAATACTCATTGTCGACGACAACAAAGCAGTGCTTCAAGCACTGTCTTTGTTACTCGAAATTCACGATTATGATGTGATCACCACTGAAACACCCGACCAAGCCATTCACTTAGTGAATCAGCTTCGTGTGGCGTTAGTGATCCAAGATATGAATTTCACCAATGACACTACCTCAGGTGAAGAAGGCGTGGCACTTTTTGGTGAGCTCCGTGCTTTAAATCCAAATTTGCCGATTATACTCATCACCGCATGGACAGATTTAGAACAGGCCATAGAGCTGGTTAAAGCTGGCGCAGCTGATTATATTGCCAAGCCTTGGGACGATCAAAAACTGTTAACTAGCGTGGCTAACCTAATTGAATTGGGCAAAACACGCGAAAAAACAGAAAAGCTTGAACGCCAACAAGAACAGCAAGCACCAAGCCAATCAACTGCAGGTGATGTGGGCTTAGTCTACGCCAGTGCTGGCATGCAGCGCATTGTAGATATGGCCTTGCAAGTCGCTAAATCAGACATTTCTGTATTAATAACCGGTGCCAATGGCTCGGGCAAAGAAAAAATCGCAGAGCTAGTGCAAGCACAATCACCCTTAAAAGATAAACCGTTTATTAGGGTAAACTGTGGTGCATTACCTGGCGATTTGATCGAAGCCGAATTGTTTGGTGCAGAAGCAGGCGCATATACCGGCGCTAACAAAGCCAGAGTAGGGCGCTTTGAAGCCGCCGACGGTGGCACGTTATTTTTAGATGAAATTGGTAATTTGTCATATTCAGGGCAAACGAAGCTGCTAAGAGTATTGCAAACCGGTCAGTTTGAACGACTAGGTTCAGTCAATACTGTTCAGGTCAATGTGCGTGTTATTTCAGCTACAAACAGCAATTTACTTGCCGCAATTAAAGACGGCTCATTTCGTGAAGACTTGTATTATCGCTTAAATGTGATTGAATTACAGTTACCCGCATTAGCCGACCGAACCGACGATATCATGCCATTAGTGTCACACTTTTTGCCCAACCGAAAGTTGAGCCTAGCGGCTGAAAAGGACTTGCTTCAATACCCTTGGCCGGGCAACGTGCGTGAACTTGAAAATGCATGTAAGCGCGTGGCTGTGCTTAAGCCCGACGGGGTAATTGAAACCGAAGACTTTGCGTTTACCGCCGTACAAACGGGTCAAACACAAACCGTAATTGAGCCTGATAAAACCATGCTAGAAAGCGCCATGCGCGAACACGAAGGCGTTATAGCCCGCGTAGCAAGAGAGTTTGGTATGAGCCGACAAGCGCTTTACCGCCGTTTAAACAAGTTTGGAATTGAATACTAGTGAACTTGGGTATTCTGACGCGAATTTGGGCGATAGTCATTTTATGTAGTGTGCTATCGCTTTTGCCATTGCTGTATTTTATGCCTTGGGAAGTGTCAGAAAAAGCGATGTTAGTAGTGGGCGTGATTGTGATTAACATCGCGCTTTCAAAATACTTATTCAAAGACGTTGATGCCGGTTTATCGGCGCTCGAAACAGGCCTGTTGAATTTAAAAGACGGCGAGTTCTCCACAAGCCTAAGTTATGCAAACAAAGACGAGCTTGGGCAAATGTGCGAGCTTTATAATCAAACAATCGATAAGTTGAGATCAGAAAAACACTGGTTATATCAACGTGAATTATTGCTAGACAAAATCACCCAAAGCTCGCCCGACGTGCTGTTTTTAGTCAACGATTTAGACCAAGTTGTTTTTAGCAATATCGCTGCTCGCGACTTTTTTGGTATGAACACTGGCATAGAAGGCTCACAGCTTAGTGATTTATATTCTAATGCGCCAAAAGGCGTTGAACCCGCCATTGAACAAAATAAAGAAGGCTTATTTAGCCTTATTATTGAAGGCAAAGAGCCCGAAACCTGGCATATGGCGACAGGTAATTTTTTACTGAATAATCAGCGGCATAAGCTCTTTATTTTAAAACAAATGACACGCGAATTAAGTCGACAAGAAGTATCGGTTTGGAAAAAGGTCATTAGGGTCATAAGCCATGAATTAAATAACTCTCTCGGCCCAATTTCATCTATGCTTCACAGCGGCAAAATATTGTCCAAAAAGGTGGAAGAAGAGCGACTAGATCGCGTTTTTGATACCATCGACGAGCGTATTAAACACTTAAGCGAGTTTGTGCAAGGTTACGGTAAGTTTGCCAAAATTCCCGAGCCTAAAATTGAAGCGGTAAATTGCGAGACACTTTTTGATCAGCTAGCCGAACAATGGCAGTTTAACTATATCAATCATGGCGTAGAGATTATTCAAGCCGACCCAGCACAACTCGAACAGCTCTTGATTAACTTACTCAAAAACGCCCATGAGTCAGAATCATCACCCGATAAAGTCTCTATTGAAATCAAACAACAACAATCTGAAAGCATCATCATGGTCACCGACAACGGTAAAGGCATTGCTGAATCACGCTTAAACAGCGTACTAATACCCTTTTATTCCACCAAAGCAACCGGCTCCGGCTTAGGCCTTGCCCTATGCCGCGAAATCATTGATGCACATCACGGCAGTATCGCGCTATACAACCGAGACGCCGGCGGATTGTTGGTAAGAGTTGCGTTACCTATACTTTCCTAAAATATTCCCACAACTAAGCACCGTCATTCTGGCGAATGCCTACTAATGTTCGGTTAAGCCAAAACCTCTGTCATTCCCGCGAAGGCGGGAACCTCATTGGAACTAATCGATCTTGGCTAAGTGTTTGTTTTGTCGAGTTTTGCAATAACATCAACCAGATCCCCGCCTTCGCGAGGATGACGAGGAAGTCTTAACCGATCAGTATTAGGAGAATGCCAGAAGCTCCAACAGTTAACTTCAAAGGTAAACAAAAGACACTGCTGAAAAGCCGACAGATACATACACTAGCATTATGAGCCGATTAAAAGTATTATTCGGCTCATAAAAGTCAAATAATTGAGCCGAATGTGAATCTTATATGGAAAAACCCGACATGGCCAAACTTTACGTTTTCGACGAATAAGGTAGTCGATCTAGAGCGACAGTTTCTCAGTCTATCAGCTACGTTGTCTGGACAAGTCAGCATGTTATCTAATGATTCGCAGTATGACACACTAATAGAATTGATGATGTCTGAAGCGATTAGCACAAGCGCAATTGAAGGTGAGCAACTTGATCGTGAAAGCGTTCGCTCGTCACTCAAAAATTATTTGGGTCTTTCTAAACCATTTACAAAAATTAAAAACGCAAAGGAAGAGAATGTCGCGTATTTGATGGTACAAGTCAGAAAGAGCTTATCATCACCATTAAGCCATCAATTGTTGTTTGATTGGCATAAATTGATAATTCAACAAACACTTTATCAAAAGCCTTTTGTCATTGGTGATTATCGCAATTCTCAAGAGCCGATGGTCATAGCGTCTGGGCCAATTGGCTATGAGAAAGTTCATTATGAAGCGCCACCGTCTTCAATATTATCAGTAGAAATGGATAAGTTCTTGAAGTGGTATAACGGTCAAGAAACGACACATTTCACCTTAATCAAAGCTTCAATCGCGCATCTCTGGTTCGAGTGCCTGCATCCATTTGACGACGGTAACGGACGAATTGGAAGAGCTATTGCAGAGCATGCGATAGGCCAAACGCTAGGCTATCCACCTTTGCTTAGTCTGTCTTCGGTTATTGAGAAAAACAAATCAGATTATTACGAGAACTTAAACAAAGCTAGCTATGGCGACTTAAATGTTGACACATGGATTCAGTATTTTTCGAACACTATCGTTGAATCACAAAAAGAGGCAATGCTAAAAGTTAGTCATATTTTAGATAAAAGTCGCTTTTGGACTTTGAATGAAAACAAAGTTATCAATGAGAGACAACGAAAAGTTATTTTGAAAATATTTGACGCAGGTCATGCAGGCTATGAATCTGGCATCAATGCCCGTAAATACCAAAGCATCGCAAAATGTTCAAAAGCCACCGCGACAAGAGACTTAGCAGATTTGTTGGCAAAAGAAATGATTACACGTTTGCCTGGAAGTGGTCGCAACACAAGATATTGTATCCACATTCCCGCAAAAAATGGGATTGAGTGAGTTCAATACTGAAAATGCAAAGATTCGTTACTAATCCAAATTTTATGATATCTTAAATTTGACTAGGTATTTGGGCTAAACAGGCAAAAAGGAATTTTGAATTGAACTCTTCTATTTTAAAGCTTTCAGTAAGCTTCATATTCGGCGCTATTTCGGCTTATGTATTGATGTCGTATATCAGTAACAGTGAACAACATGATACCGCATTGGCCGATAATATCGACAATCCGACTAGCTTTGCTCAAAATGACGCCGAAAATCAAACAGAAACAGATATCGATGATGCAGTTATCAAAAGCCAGTCAATTGAAGAAATACCTGAAGAATGCGCCGTTGAAATCGATGAGCTTCAGCAAAAGTTAAGCTTTTCAAAAGGTAGGGAAAAAGAAATAGTCAATCAGCTTTCAGGTCAATTAAGCAGTGCGCTACAAAAGGCTGAGATACTAAAAATACGGCTGCAACAATACGAACCAACAGTAGTCGATGACGACGAGCTCCTTAAGAACATCCCTGAACCATTCAAAAATTTAGTGTCGGCGCTTCCACCCAATATCAAAGAAGAAATCTTCGATTTTCACAAGCAAGAAAAAGACGTTGAATGGGCTTATTTAAAAGAGCAGCAACTATCTGACTTTATTCGCACGCATGTTAATTTTCCACACGTGAAGTTGTTACAAGTTAGCTGCAAAGTTGAGCGATGTGAAGTGGCTATGTCAGATAAAGTAAACGCAGAGACAATGTTAGAAAGTGGCGCTACTCAAGCTGAGCTTCAGGAATTTATCGATACAGAAAACCCTAAATATAAACAAATATTTGAAGATATTCGCACAAACCCTGAATTGAACATGGGCCCTAAAGTATATTTCCCAAATCGCTTCGATATTTATATGTTATTGATAGATAAAAGCACCCTTCCAACGAGGCCGGATCAGCTTTAACTGCACATATTTTGAATAGGATTTCCCGTCATTCTGGCGAATGCCTAATACTGTTCGGTCAAGTCAAAACCCCGTCATTGTGGCGAAGG
>CAYURD010000130.1:0-10200 GCA_964446865.1 uncultured Glaciecola sp. | reverse complement strand
CGAGGATGACGAGGAAGTCTTAAACGAGGATGACGAGGAAGTCTTAAACGAGAGGTTGCGATAATCTATTACACAGCTCTTTATTATTAGGACAAAGCTTGGGAATACACTGCTCTACATACTCTTCTTGAGTCTTTTTCACATTCTTTATTACCTTTTCGCGTAGCCATTTAAGACCAAGATCTTTGTCTTGCCTCGGGTGCCAATATAAACTCGCGCCAGGTGGCGATAGTTCAATTGGCGTCATGGTACCCGTAATTCGGCCTGAAATAATGCCATCAGCTACGCCGCCAAGTGGTGCAACAGCAATCAAATCACTATTTTCTAATAAGGGTGTAACCATCGAGAATTGGTTAACCGTCATGGCAATCCTTCTTGATAAACCTCTTTGTGCGAGTACTTCGTCTGTAAAACCAATCACATCACCCGACAACGACACCAGCAAATGCTCAGCTTTGGCAAATTCATCAATAGTGAGCTTACTTTTGGCCAGCGGATGGCCCGGTCTCATCACGCATAAATAATGAGCATGGAATAATAATTCACTGCGGATGGTATTTTGGGTTTGCATGCCAGCCCCCACAACTAAGTCAACCTCTGCATTATCGAGTACCTGATTAGTATTGGTAATAGTATAAGGGATCATATGTATATTAATGTTTGGCGCTTCTTCCTCAATAATTTTTCGCATCGGAACCATCATCATATTCGCGACAATATCTGCAGCCGAAATCCTAAAAGTCCGATTTGAGGTCGCTGGATCAAAGGCATCAGGCTTAATTACAGCCGATAAGTCATTGATAGGTCGCTTGATTTGATCCCACATATTGCTAGCTTTTAGGGTTGGTTTGATATTTCTTCCATCTTTAACAAACAAATCGTCTTTCCAAGCAGCGCGCATGCGACTTACCGCATTTGATACTGCCGGTTGAGTCATAGCTAGTCTGTCAGCCGCTCGGCTTATACTGCCCTCAGTCATAATGGCGTCGAAGATGATTAGTAGATTTAGTTCTTGTGGTCTCATGCTTGTCGTCTCATCGTTGCGTTCAATTCTTACGGCCTTATAGCCTCACTAGCCATACAAATACATCACATATGAAAATGTATATTATATATTTATATAATTTTATTTATGTATTGTCTAGTCATATTATTACCCCATCAAAACAGGTTGAGGAACCAAACATGAAACATATCAAACATATCGCAATCACATTATTGGCAATTAGCGCGCTTGCAGCATGCAGTACTGAAGAGCAAAACGAAGCCGCACCAAATACACCACAGGTAGATGTTGCCAACGTTGCAGTAGCATCCGTTGCTAACTGGCATGAATTTACAGGCACTATGCAAGCGCCCGAAACCATATCTTTACGTCCACGTGTATCGGGCTATGTAGATCGCGTGCACTTTGAAGAAGGTTCTTTTGTAGAGCAAGGTGAATTATTATTTAGCATCGACAGCGCGCCTTTTGAAGCAGAAGTGAGCCGCCTGCAGGCAGATTTAAACATCGCAATGAGTCAGCATGCACTCGCTAAAAAAGAGTATGAACGTGCAAATCGCTTAATTAAAACCAACGCGATTGCTAAAGAGCTACTGGATACCCGCGCCGCCTCGGTTGCGCAAACCATTGCCCGCACTAAAGCAGTCGCCGCTGCACTTAAAGCCGCTCAACTTCAGTTGGATTACACGCAAATTACTGCCCCCATTGCTGGGCGTGTATCAAGTGCTTATATCACGCAAGGCAATTATGTAAACGCAGGAACATCAGTGCTTACTAATTTAGTCTCATCTACCCAGTTACATACTTATTTTAATGCTAACCAAGATACTTACCTTGATTTTAAAGCTGCGCAAACTTCTGCCCAAGCCATGCCAGTATTAATGAGCGTTGACGGTGGACAAGAATACTCAATAGGCGGCGTTATTGATTTTGTAGATAATCGCATTGACCCACAAACCGGCACTATTCGCGCAAGAGCGGTGTTTGATAATCAAGATAGTCAATTTGTACCCGGTTTATTCACTCGCTTACGGGTGTACGACAGTACTTCTGAAGACCTTGTATTAATTCAAGACCGCGCTATTGGCACAGATTTAAATAACAAATATGTACTTGTGCTTAATGAGCAAAACGTACTTGAGTATCGCGCAGTGACCCTAGGTGACAAAGTTGCTTCTTTACGAATTGTAAGTTCAGGCCTTTTACCAAACGATAAAATTGTCATTAATGGACTGCAACGCGTTCGCCCTGGTGCACAAGTTAATCCAAACATGGTCAGCATAGCTTCTCAAGAAACGTTAAGCCAAATCAAACAACAGCAATCGCAAATTGCCGCTATGCAAAGCAACATCAACAACAACGTTATTGCATCAGTCAACTAATCTTTTACGTAGAAAGAGCTTAAAAAAGGAAATAACCATGAACTTTTCACAATTCTTTATACGTCGTCCTATCTTTGCTGGCGTATTGTCAATCTTAATTTTTATCGCAGGGGCATTGGCCGTATTTCAATTGCCCATAACTGAATACCCAGAAGTGGTGCCGCCAACAGTGGTTGTATCAACTAGTTACCCAGGTGCTAATCCAAAAACTATCGCCGAAACCGTTGCCTCGCCCATAGAACAAGAATTGCAAGGCACTGAAAACATGCTTTATATGTCGTCGCAAGCCACTACAGACGGGCGCATGACACTCACAGTGACCTTTGCCATTGGCACTAACATCGACTTAGCCGAATCACATGTTAAATCACGAGTAGACAGAGCCTTAGCACGTTTACCACAAGAAGTGCAGCGCATGGGGGTAAGTACTAAAAAGTCTTCTCCCGATTTAACCATGGTCGTACATTTAACCTCTCCCGATGAGCGTTATGACATGCTGTATTTATCTAACTATGCTCACATCAATGTGAAAAACGAATTAGCGGGCATTAATGGCGTAGGTGATGTGCAACTGTTTGGTGCCGGTGAATACAGCATGCGCGTTTGGGTTGACCCCAATAAAGTAGCCAGCTTAGATTTAACTGCAATGGATATTGCTAATGCAATCACAGAACAAAATCAACAAGCAGCAGCCGGTAGTCTTGGCGCGCAGCCAAGTGGCGAAAATGCGTTTCAATTATTAGTGAATGTAAAAGGCCGTTTAGAAACGCCAGAAGAATTTGAAAACATCATTATTAAAATCGGAGAAAGCGGCGAAATTGTGCGCTTAAAAGATGTCGCAAGAGTCGAACTGGGCGCTGATTTTTATGCTTTACGCTCTTTGTTAGACAATAAATCGGCCGTTGCACTACCTATTTTCCAAGCTGCAGGCTCTAATGCAATACAAATATCAGACAACGTACGTGCCAAAATGGCCGAGCTTAAAGAGAGCTTTCCACAAGGTGTTGACTACCAAATTGTGTATGACCCAACTGTGTTTGTAAGAGGCTCAATTGAAGCTGTCGTACAAACCTTGTTTGAAGCCGTACTGCTTGTTGTATTAGTCGTTATTTTATTTTTGCAAACGTGGAGAGCATCTATTATTCCACTAGTGGCTGTGCCGGTATCGCTAGTGGGGACTTTTGCAGTCATGCATTTGCTTGGCTTTTCACTCAATGCGCTATCTTTATTTGGCTTAGTTTTAGCAATTGGCATAGTGGTAGACGATGCGATTGTGGTCGTCGAAAATGTTGAGCGTAATATCGAAGAAGGCTTAGCACCAATAGAAGCCACTCAAAAAGCCATGAAAGAAGTCACCGGACCAATAGTAGCAACCACCTTAGTGCTTGCTGCCGTATTTATCCCTACTGCGTTTATGTCGGGCCTTACCGGTCAATTTTATAAGCAGTTTGCATTAACTATCACCATTTCAACGTTTATCTCAATGTTTAACTCATTAACCTTGAGCCCAGCGTTGTCGGCGTTATTACTCAAAAGCAAAGACGCACCTAAAGACAAACTCACGCTTATTTTGGACAAAGTTTTTAGCAAAACTATCTTTGCTCCTTTCAATCGCTTTTTTAACTTTACCCAGCAAAAATACATGAATGGGATCAAAAAGATACTTCGTTCTGGTGCGATTGTAGGTGTTTTATATGTAGGTTTGGTTGGCTTAACTGGCTTTCAACTAAACAATACACCAACAGGCTACGTGCCTAGTCAAGACAAACAGTACTTAGTTAGCTTTGCACAACTGCCAGATGCAGCGTCTTTGGATAGAGCAGATCAAGTGATCCGCGAAATGTCAGATATTGCCCTTAACCACCCTGGCGTTGAATCTACCGTTGCCTTTCCTGGCTTGAGCATCAATGGATTCACTAACAGCACAAATTCTGGCATCGTGTTTGTCACACTAAAAGACTTTGACCAGCGCAGCAGTAGTGAGCTTAGCGCTAATGCTATCGCCGCTGATTTAGGCGCTCAGTTTGGTGCTATTCAAGAAGCCTTTATTGCGATTTTTCCGCCACCGCCAGTACAAGGCCTAGGCACCATTGGTGGCTTTAAATTGCAATTACTCGACAAGGGTAACCTTGGCTACACTGAGCTTTATAATGTGACTCAGCAAGTGTTACAACAAGCGTGGCAAACGCCAGAGTTAGCAGGTGTATTTTCGTCGTATCAAGTGAATGTGCCTCAACTGCAGGTGGATATTGACCGTGATAAAGCGAAAAGCCAAGGCGTGTCTATTAGTGATATTTTTAGAACCATGCAAGTATATTTGGGCTCACTGTATGTTAATGATTTCAATCAGTTTGGCAGAACTTACCAAGTCAATTTGCAAGCCGACCAAAGCTTTCGTCAAGAACCTTCACAAATAGAGCAATTAGAATTACGCAATGCCAATGGCGATATGGTGCCGCTTGGTTCGTTTGTCACGATTTCTAACGTAGCGGGCCCCGATAGAGTCATGCGTTACAACGGTTATACGACTGCCGACATTAATGCAGGCCCAGCGCCAGGCGTAAGCTCTGGTGAAGCACAAGCAGCCATGATCAAAATACTTGATAGCACGCTGCCGTTAGGGGTTGATTATGAATGGACAGACTTAGCTTACCAACAAGAGCTTGCGGGCAATACCGCTTTGTTAGTCTTTCCTCTTATCGTATTACTTGTATTTTTAGTCTTAGCTGCACAGTACGAAAGCTTAACACTGCCTATCGCCATTATTCTAATTGTGCCCATGACGCTATTAAGTGCGATGACAGGCGTAATGATATACGGCGGTGACAATAATATCTTTACCCAAATTGGCTTAATTGTATTAGTCGGCTTAGCCACCAAAAATGCAATATTGATTGTCGAATTTGCAAAAGAATTACAGCAAACGGGTAAAAGCGCATTTGATGCCGTGATAGAAGCTGCGAAACTTCGCTTACGTCCTATCTTAATGACCTCAATCGCTTTCATTATGGGTGTATTACCATTGGTTTTGGCAAGCGGCGCAGGGGCAGAAATGCGTCAAGCGATGGGTGTAGCCGTATTTGCTGGCATGATTGGTGTCACCATATTTGGCTTGTTACTGACCCCACTGTTTTATAAGTGGTTTGCGAGTAAATCTTAAAACAGTGTATTAGAGCCTGTTGATCTTTGCTCTCCCAAGCATTTGCCCTACTTTTTAGTCAACAACTAGCCTTTCCTCAGCCTTGTTGACTCATTAAGTAGGGCATTTTTCTCGCCAAAAGATTCGGTTTTCCTTTCATTAACATATAGTTAACTCAGGTTTTAACTGATGATTTCGACAACTCTTTCGAATAGTAGAGAAACTGAACTATTAATATAATAGAAAAAGTTTAATTAGCATAGAAGCATCTCAATAAAGTACAAGAGATGGCAGTACTTACATTGAGGACAAGATGGAAAGAAATAGAGTTTTAAAAGGCTTAGCACTAGCAAGCGTATTTTTATGGTTTATACCGGCCTTGGCGTATTACGTCGTATATTGGAAGTCGCTAAAAAATGACACGAACGTGCTTAGTGTTCGTGAGATTGGGATATTAATCGCGATCACTGGCATTGCCACCCTTTCTCACGCAGGTGTTTCGTTTGTCCAACAAAGCACCGGCTTAGGAACAGGTTTTTTGATAGTATCCGTATTCATATTTTTGACTAAACTGGCTGCACTTATCCTTTTTTACATTGCCTGCAAGTCAGACGAAAACACGGGTAATGATATGAATGCGCGTGGTTATTAGAAAATTCTCGATCTAATAACATCGATTTTATTATGCACAAAGAGCTAAATACACTTTTTGTCCAAGCTTCTACGCTACGATTGACTTCATAGTATCAAGCTGTACACTATTGGCCTTACCAATTAAGGCCAATTTAGTTGCTCTATCATGCCAGCATTTGACCACAACAGACTTTTTTCTTCTGAACCAAGCCAGCGCGCTATTGCCATTGAACTATATCAGCAAGTAAAAGCGCTCCCCATCTTAAGCCCACATGGGCATACCGACCCAGCATGGTTTGACCATAACGAATGCTTTGACGACCCAACGCAACTCTTACTTGTACCCGACCATTATGTGCTGCGCATGCTATACAGCCAAGGTATCTCAATGCAGGCACTTGGGATAAAAAGTCTAGATGGCACTCCCCACGAGACCGACTCACGAAAAATATGGCGTTTATTCGCTGAACACTTTTACCTCTTTAGAGGCACGCCATCGGCAATGTGGCTTAACATCGTTTTTACTGAAGTTTTTGGCATATCAGAAAAGCTAAATGCAAACACCGCTGATGTATTTTACGACGCCATAGATGCAAAATTAAAAACGGATGCGTTTAGGCCACGCGCGCTGTTTGAACGTTTTAATATTGAATTAATTTCAACAACCGAATCACCATTAGATACCCTGCCCCATCATCAAAATATTTTGAAAAGCGACTGGAAAGGGCGGATTATTTCAGCATTTCGGCCCGACCCAGTCGTTGACCCTGACTTTGAAGGTTTTGAAGCCAATGTGTCAGCTTTATCGATCTTAAGTAATCAGCCATGCGATACGTTTGCAGGGTATTTGCTAGCGCTTAGAGACAGGCGAGCATATTTTAAATCTACCGGCGTAACTGCTAGCGACCATGGCCATCCAACAGCGACTACGGCAAATTTATCAGTTAGTGAATGTGAAACTCTTTATCAAAAGGCCCTCAGTGGAACGTGCAGTGCACAAGAAGCGGAACAGTTTCGAGGCCAAATGCTCACCGAGATGGCGGCTATGAGCATTGACGACGGTTTAGTTATGCAAATTCATCCCGGTTCATTTCGCAATCATAATCCGGCTTTGTTTTCTCGCTTTGGTCGTGACAAAGGCGCCGATATTCCATTAGCGACCGAGTACGTTAATGCCCTAAAACCAATGCTCGATAAATACGGTAATCATCCAGATTTAGATATCATCTTATTTACGCTAGACGAAACCGTTTACAGTCGAGAATTAGCCCCACTTGCAGGTCATTATCCATGTTTAAAACTTGGTCCGGCCTGGTGGTTCCATGATTCACCAGAAGGCATGAGGCGATTTAGAGAAATGACCACCGAAACCGCTGGGTTTTATAATACGGTTGGCTTTAATGACGATACGCGCGCTTTTTTATCGATTCCAGCTAGGCACGACGTCGCAAGGCGCATGGATTGTAATTTTCTTGCGCAATTGGTCGCTGAACATAGGCTAGATATAGAAGATGCACATGAATTAGCGCTTGATTTAGCGTACAACTTAGCGAAAAAAGCATACAAGCTTTAAGAGCTTATCGGTCTCTAAAGCGCGTGATAACACCGCGAGATTTTTCAAGCATTTGTCGTCCTTCATCCGACTCTTGCATAATCGCAATAAATAACACGTCAATAATTAACTCTTGCGCGGTGCGTGCAAGAATAGATGAAATCCTTGTTGACGCTTCTTCAGCGACAGAATAGAGTTTGACTGTCGCCGTATCATTAATATCGTTTGCCCCAAATTTTGTTACCGAAATTACGGGCGTTTGATTTTGCTGGGCCTGCTTGACAACATTCGTCACTTCCCGCGTGCTGCCCGACTCGCTGATGGCAAAAACCACATCTTCTTTGCCCAAGGTGGTAGCAAAGGCAAGTTGCGCATGGCCGTCTATTTCTGAAATAGCGGTAATACCTAATTTTTGTAGTTTAAAACAAAAATCGCGGGCTACCAGTGCCGAACCGCCAATGCCCGTTAACATCACTCTTTTAGAGTTAAGTAAAAGCGCAACGGCTTGATTGATAGATTGCTGATCGTTTAAGCCTTGAGTTTGCTTAAGCACCGCTATTTTACTTTGCACCAATTTAGACGACATGGTCAGGTAGTCATCGTCAACACGAATGCTGCCGTGCAGTTGTTGATGATTTTCATTTGCGTTGGGTAAATCGTCTAATATCGCGAGTTTTAATGCGGGATAACCGGTGTATTTAAGCTTTTGCGCGAACTTGACCACGCTACTTTGACTTACCCCAACGCTGCTAGCTAACTTTTGGGATGATAAGTCGCGCAGAACGCTAGGTGTCTCCAAAATAAAAGTGGCTAATTTTTCTTCACTATTAGACAAAGAAGGCAAAAGTGCCTTTATTTTTGAAAATGCTGCCATGCGAGTATACGGCCCTGTGCAAATGTGTAAGTAAGGAAAATTGGTCAAAGTAATAAATTATTCCTTATTTTATAACATCAATAGAATAATTTGTACAACCGCCACGTTTTTGGGTATGTTTAGCGCATATTCATTTTTTGCCATCTACATAAAAGCCAATTTATCTCATTATGTCTTTAATAAAACATTTGCTGCCCACACTAAATAAGTCTCACATTGTCCATCAAGATATTCGTCCTCTTATTGAAACCTTAAAACAAGAACCAAATCTTGACGTGCAGCTTATTGGTCATTCTTTTGAAAACAGAGATATACATTTGCTCACACTCGGCAGCGGACCTATCGTTATTTTTGCCTGGACACAAATGCACGGAAACGAAGCCACCGCCACCGCAGCAGTGTTTGATTGGATTGATGGTTTATTGGATGCTAATGCAGATGCCAACGCGGCCAATAGCACGGCCAATAACGAGGCCACTAACACGGACATACCGCAAAATTGGGCTCAACGTTACACTATCCATATTCTTCCCATGCTTAACCCTGATGGGGCCGAGCGCTGTATCAGACAAAATGCACAAGCCATTGACATCAACCGAGATGCCCGAGAATTGCAAAGCCCAGAGGGCGCTCTGCTTATGCATATGGCAAAAACACTGTCGCCCGATATTGGCTTTAATCTACATGACCAGTCGCCATACTATCAGTGCGGCACTACTGGCAATCCAGCGACTATTGCGTTTTTAGCGCCAGCGTTTGACGTGCCTAAAACAATTGACACAAATCGCGAACGAGCAATTAAGTTAATTGCGCATATGAACCACTGCTTGCAAGATGATATCCCCAATGCCGTTGCTCGTTATGACGACACCTATTCGCCTCGTTCGTTTGGCGACAATATAGCTGGGCTAGGCGTTAGCACCATATTAATAGAATCAGGTGCAGCAAAAGGTGACCCCGACAGACAGATTGCTAGGCGCTTAAACCTAAAAGCGCTGAATACTGCATTGGACTATTTGCAGAGTGATAACTTACCCGCTAATAACAATGCGTTTGAGCATGCAACCATCGATAGCTATTTTGCCATTCCTGAAAACATATCAGAGGCACTGTCGTCCCTCGTTATTCGAAATTTAAGCTTTGCAGCTCACACTTCGCCCTTTAAAACAGGCGTAAGCATTAAACAAACGGCGCGCTATTCAAACAAATTCGTTGTTGATTTTATTGGTGATCTACACATTCAAGCAGGCTTAGCAGAATTTGACGCCAATGGCTTGTTTTATAAGCCCGGCAAAGTGTTTGATGTGACTGAAAACTTAAGCTTAAACAAAGAAAGTTACTTAGCATTGATTGCCCAGGGCTACTTGTATTTTAATGATCCCGACGGTCTACTTATTAACGAATCAGGTTTAAGTGTTGCTTATCGAGACCACCAAATTAGCCAGTCAGAAGTATTTACCTTGCAGCAAGAAGCATATTGCCTTTTTGCTAAAGAAGACCAAATAGTAGGCGCCATGATCAATAGCGAACTTGTATTTTTACACTAAACAACCGCGTCATTCTGGCGCAGGCCTAATACTGTTCGTTTAAGACTTCCTCGTCATCCTCGTTTAAGAC
>CAYURD010000129.1:0-10477 GCA_964446865.1 uncultured Glaciecola sp. | reverse complement strand
CGTATATGCAGACTATTACGTCGTATTTATATTCTCTGAGCAATGGCAAAGTGCGGTAATAGTGGTGCAAATTATTGCATTTATGGCTGTCGCGCAATGCTTAATGTCATACTTCACTGTTTTATTAGTGGCCAACAAACGCAGTGATTTGGTGTTAAAAACCAACCTGGTGTTTTTTAGTATTGCGGTAATGGCCGGGGCATTTGGATTTTCGTTGAATTTGGAAGAATATCTTATCTTGCAAATAGCGGTGTTTAATATCATTGCCTTGCTTAAGTTACTCTACTTGCTAAAAGAGCGGTTTATAAGTCGAAAAGTTGTGATGCAGTATTTTGTCCCACTATTAGCAGCGGTGATTGTTTTTACTTGTAGCAGTTTATTGGCAGAAACATTTGTTATAGAGCCATTTAGTATCGCAAACATCGACAATACGCTTATGACTTTTATTTTGTCGGTATTTAGTAGCATATTTTGTTTTGCCCTTTATGCCGCTTTCACAAAGCTATGTTTTTCCTCATTTTTTAGCTCCGCTTTATCTAAAATCACACTTCAAAAGAGTCGTTAAGCTCATTTTTATTTACCTTAAAACTTGCTTTTAGTGTGTTGGTGATATATAACACTATAATCAAGGTGTGCTACTAATGTATAACACCAATGCGCAATGTTACTCAAAACGTATTGGTGAATGAGCAAGAGCCATCAATAACCAAGGAAATAACCATGGCGAAAAACTGGGATGCAGATGTCCCTATTTATCTGCAGTTATATCAACAAGTGATTAAACGTATTCTTGATGGCTACATTAAAGAAGGTGAGGCGCTTCCGTCGGTGCGCAATGTCGCATCAGAATATCAACTCAACCCAGTGACTATTTCTAAGGCGTATCAGATGCTACAAGATGAACAGATCGTAGAGAAACAACGCGGCAAAGGGCTGTTTGTTAAATCTGGCGTGAGCGCTCGTATTCTTGACCGAGAACGAGAGAACTTTTTGCAAAAAGAATGGCCAAGCGTGCTTGAGCAAATAGAACGTTTGCAGTTGTCGCCCGAGCAGTTGTTGACTCATTCACAGGAGAAATAGCATGAGCGAACTAATATCACTTAATAATGTGAGTAAGTCTTACGGTCAAAAGAAGGTGCTCGACAATGTTAACTTTAGCGTGTCTGAAGGGCAGATCCTTGGCTTAGTTGGCCCAAATGGCGCAGGCAAAACCAGCTGTTTACAGGCTTTGTTAGGCTTGAGTAAGTACGAAGGCGAGATTGATGTTTTAGGGTTTGCACCCAATAAACAGCGCACCAAAATGCTCGAAAAAGTTGCTTATATTTCAGACGTCGCGGTGTTGCCAAAGTGGATGACTGTGTCGCAATGCATAGAATATGTCGCTAATGTACACACCAACTTTGACCAAAACAAAGCAATGGCGTTTTTAGCCAAAACCAACATTTTACAGCAAGACAAAGTTAAAGCGCTGTCTAAAGGTATGGTTACGCAGCTTCATCTAGCGCTCATATTAGCCATTGATGCACAAGTATTGGTGCTTGACGAACCTACGCTTGGCTTAGATATTTTAACTAGACGTCAGTTTTACACTCATCTATTGGAAGATTTCTATACCGAAGATAAGTGCATTATTGTGACCACGCATCAAATTGAAGAAATAGAACACATTCTAACCAACGTCGCGTTTATAAAAGACGGTAAAATTGCTTTACTAGAAAGCACCGAGACACTTACAACGCGATTTAGAGTACTAGCGGTAGACAATGAGCATAAAGAAAATGCGCAACAGCTTAATCCGCTTTATACCAATAGCATGATGGGGATCACCAGCATGCTTATTGACACTTCAACGCTACCAAGCGATTGTGACTTGCCCGCCTATGGCAAAGTCCAATCTCCTACCCTTGCCGATATTTTTGTCGGCACAATGACTAATGGAGACTCGCAATGAATACCACTACAACACCCATGAGCGATTCAACAAACCGTTCTAGCAATGCTTCAACAGACTACAAAAGAGTCATGCAGCAAACGCTAATGAGTTTTAAAAAGGAAGTATGGGAATATAAAACGACGCTGCTGTGGCTGCCCTTGGTTTTAGGCTCGGTACTGTTAATTGCTTTAGTATTTGAAGCGATGCTACTAAACGATTACCAAACTAACAGAATAATGGAGCTAATGACCGCAATAAACGACGGGAAAGCTGAACAGTTTATTAGTCAAGGTAGCTTTATGTTTACCCATGCCTTATTTGGCGTGTTTTTACTGTCGGGATTTTTTGTTCAGCTTAGGTATTTTATATCTTGTTTGTTTGATGAACGTCGCGATTTGTCGATTTACTTTTGGCGCTCTATGCCAGTGTCGGATACTTTGGTAATTGGCGTTAAGTTTTTTACTGGCGCAATTGTTATCCCATTGGTGTTTTTATTTGCTGCACTTATTACCATGATTATAGGGCTTGTTGTGCTAAGCATATTTGCGCTGTTGTTAGGCTTAAATGTTGATGGGTCTCTATGGACGCTATTAGGTAATTTAGATATTTCTACTGCCGTATTTAGCATGTTTTTGGGAGTAATACCCGCTATGTTGTGGTTGTTTCCAATATACGCATGGCTAATGCTAGCTTCGATATTTGCGAGCAAAGCGCCTTTTTTGTGGGCGAGTTTACCAATTGTCATTTTGGCGCTAGTCGAAACGTTGTTGCTATCTACCGGTATTAGGAACTCTCCCATTTTAATTGATGTTATTACCAGCTATTTAGGCTTTGATGCGACGGATAGTATTATTTTTGGCATGCAGGCGGAAGCTATGAATATATCAGGCCTTTTTTATGCGCAGGCTATGTTAGCTAAAGTTAGTATTGGGGGTTTAGTCGTTGGCTCTTTGTTTTTGTTTGCTACTTATTGGTTAAGGGTTAATCGTTCGCATGGCTGATTGGATTTTGGATGCTTGCGGCTTTGGCCGTGAGCATTCCATATGCCGCGTTTTATAACAATCATGAGTAGGTTAGGAATATCTTAGTGTCGTAAGTTTATGGCTCATTACTATATCGTTTGTAAAGAATGTTCACTCGACGCAAGTATTCCTTTGTTTCGCTGAAAGGCGGTACACCATTATGGCGTTTTACTGCGTTTTCACCGGCGTTATATGCGGCAATCACTAAGTTCTTATCTTGTTTAAACTCTTTCATTAGCCAAGCTAAATATTCTACGCCAGCATTTATATTCTGCTTTGGGTCGTGCGGGTCTTTTACATCAAAACGCGCTTGCGTTGCAGGCATTAATTGCATTAAACCTTGTGCACCAGATTTTGATAAAGCCTCGCGTTCAAACCAAGATTCAGCATGCATGATTGCCCTAATTAGTGCTTTATCTACGCCGAATGTATTAGCGGCCTCGTTAATATGATCTGCGTATAGTTTTGGTTTAAGTGGTGTGCTAGTCCAAGTTACACCTGTGCGACAGGTGCCAAAGCATCCGTGGTTTTTAAAGGAATAGCGAGTTGGGTCTGGTTTTTTGCTTGTTAGGACGGTTATGCCGTTTTCGTCGACGTAGGTGTATACTTGTGAAATAACGGCCTTACTGCTCAATAAAAGGCTACTAATTAGAAGTATATTAACACTGGCATTGCGCAAAGTTTTTACCTTAAAACATTCGATAACTTTTTGCTTCTACTTCTCAAGGATTAGATTAAGCAATTGACTCATAGTGTATGTATCGAAGTTTTAGGGAGTTTACTTTAGTATTTATGCAAGTGGTGTTGTATCAAAACAATCTTGGTGACTATATTTTGCTCGCTTTTGCACTTTTGCCATACTCTATATTTACGTTAAAGCCTCATCTACTGCCGCATTGACATGTAATTCAGTAGTATTAAACAAAGGTAAATCATCAAAATCTTCTGGCTTTATGAGTAAAAATATCTCTGTGCAGCCTAAAATAACGCCTTGCGCGCCCTCGCGAAAAAGCTTTTGGCAAATATCGATATATATCTTTTTTGAATCATTACTTACAATATTTTTCACTAACTCATCAAAAATAATGCGGTCTATCTGTTTTTGATCTGCTTCCTTAGGCACTAAAATCTCAATACCTTCTGCCTCATATTTTTTGCGCATGTAAGACTCGGCCATGACAGGCTTAGTGCCTAGTAAAGCAACTTTTTGTAGGCCTTGCTGATTAATTGCCGCTGCGGTGGGTGTGGCTATGTGGATAAAGGGAATAGAAATATGCTGCTCAATATTTTCGAGAACTTTGTGCATGGTGTTAGACATGCATATAAGGATATCTGCGCCGCCTTTTTCCGCAAGTTTCGCTTTTTGTAGCAAGTATTGCTCGGCTAATGCCCACTTGCCTTCGCGAACAAAATACTCAATGTTGCCAAAATTACAGCCTATTATTAAGGTTTCGGCAATGTCCCATCCGCCTAAGCGTTTGTTTACGGCTTCATTGATAAAGTTATAGTATTCGACGGTTGCCCTGTCGCTCATACCGCCTAGGATACCGATTGTTTTTTGAGAAAAGGGTCTTTGCATTTTTATTAGCTTATAGGATTTTTCATGCAAGCGAAGCATGTAGTTTAATTAGAGAATAAAATCAGTCTAGCATCAATACACAAATTAAAGGCACAAAAAAGCTGGCGTAAATATCAGAGATTTCTAAGCCAGCTTCTAATAAAACATTTGCATCAAGCTACTAAAAGCTGAATGCAAAGCTTAAACTTTTAAGTTACATAATCGGCGATAACAACTTAGGATTAACCACTAAGTTACGCACCGCGTGTGCATGATCTTCATTAAACACATTATCATCACACCATGCGCCTACCGAGCTAATATCAACTTTAGCTACCTTAGGTCTAACGTTCCAAGTCACCTGAAGTGGAGACGCTACTTCATTGTAAGCTGGGCCTGTTGTTGAACCTAAAAATGTTACTGGCGTACCCATGTTATCTGGGATATTCACTGCTTGGTGATAACCATTAACTACGTCGATTTTGGCCATGTCGTTAAAATCAGCTGCGTCATCGTCATTTACTAAGACGACTACTTGTGTTTCAACACGCAAGCCTGGGTTCATTTGGCTTTCGGCTAAGCATGCGCCTAGCGTTGGGCCTGGTGATACGTCTGCAGCAGAGTATACAAAATGCACTTCTAGAGTGTCGCCCGCTAATAACGAAGTGCCTTTACCGGCGCATACGTTTTTGTTTAGTTGCTTAAGCTCTGATGAGCTTAACTTACCGTTGTATTTATAGCCTGTGTTGTTACCCATGCCGTCGCCGTTGCCCGCATAAGTCGTGAACTCGCCACCTTTGTTTTCAGCATTTCTGTGGAAGTGGATGTTACACAAGTTCATTTGAGTTGACGGTGGGGCGACACCAAATACACGTTTGTTTGTGCCTGCTTTGTCGTCTATGTCGCGAGGTGTTTGCGGACCAAATCCTTTGCCGTCAGTATTAGCTTCAAGTGCTGCTCTTTGCTTTTCAACCACACTGTCGGGAACGTTTTGTGCAATGGCAGAAGTAGATAAAACAAAAACTGCCGAAATCGCAATAGCGACCGATGCAGACACTTTTTTCAAATTAAACTTACTCATGATTTTCCTCATTTTCACTTAGGTTACTTAACAATTAAGTTTGCCGCTGACGGCTCACATAAGGCTATAAACAAGCTCATGTATTATCAGTAGCGAATTATTTACAGTTGTTATAACGTAACTTGAGATGAATTAGATCTAATAATCAGAACGGTAACCGACAGTTTTTTATATAGATGTTAGGTAGGTAAATACGAAGTTTATTTGCTGATAAGATAGTTAACGCTGTCGATGAGCTTGCGCGGCGTACTGCCCGTCTCATTGTCAATGACTTCAGCTTCTCCACCATTTCGACCACTAATGGCTTTATTAGTGACATTGCCTTGTATCAAGACATTTTTAGTGCGTTCAAAGCGATATTCAATTGCATTGGGATAATTAGTTGTCATAAAAATACGGTTATTCAAAATCGCTGTATCTGGACTACTCTCAAGCACAATCGCTACGTCAGTGAAAGGATTGTCCGGTTTTGTATGAATAATGACGTTGTTCGCAATTAGACCACCACGGCTTTGCTTGTCTCTGTTATTAAGGCCATAGCCAATGCCGCGGTCACTGTTAATAATGATATTGCCAATAGTGTGCACATCGCGAGAATCGTTCCAAAAATGAATCGCGTGCTCTGCGATACGTTTTGATGGGCTTGAGATATCAATAAAGGTATTGTTTTCAACCGTCCACTTAACGGCTCGGTGCGCATCAATACCGCCAATGTAAAAGCTTGGACCTAAGCCAGCAGTGTATTGAAACAAGGAATTTTTTATCACACCATTATCAGAATAATGCTCGTTCTTTTTATGACTTACTTTAAATAATTGTTGCCCAGAATCTTGCAGCACGCAGTTATCCATATAAAAATTATCGGCGTTTGATTCTGCCCGTAACTGTATAAGGTGCCATTTAGTTTGCTGCATTGTGACGCCAATAATAGAGAAGTTACTCGCACCCACATCAAAAATAGAGCCTACGCCGTCTTTAAGACCACTTCCCATTAGCACTACTTGGTTGCGCCTGCCTGAGGCTGAACGGATCGTGATATTGTTTTGTCGAATTTGCAAAGCCGTACCAGTGACTTTGTATTCGCCATCAGCTAGCTCAATAATGCTAGGGGATTCACTTTTGTTGGCTCTTTTTATTGCTTCTTTAAGCTCACCAATATTCTGCACCAAGGTTAATGTATCAGTTTCTGCACTTGCCGATTTTGAACACAGCCAAACAAACGCTAAAATTATAGCGAGCGTCACACGAAAACTAAAAATAGATACTTTCATAAAAAATCTTCTCAAATAACCTTCAAAGCTAAGGTTAACAATAAACTTTAAAAATCAGAAACATTGTAAAATATAGACTCTATACCATCTCATAATCAATAGCGATTATCATCTCTGATATCAAAGTACACGCATAATACAAGACGATTAAGCTAATTTCGTATACCCCCGAAAGCATAATACTGTTTGGTTAATCCAAAACCCCGTCATGCGCGCGAAGGAATAATACTGTTTAGTTAATCCAAAACCTCTTCATTCTCGAGGCGTCGAGAATCTCCTTGGAACTAATCGATTTTAGCTAAATGTTTGTTTTATTTTACTTAGCAATAACATCAACCAGATCCCCGCCTTCGCGAGAATGACGAGGAAGTCTTAAAATAACACCCCGATTTTGAAAAGCATGTGTGCGTTTTGCTAGATAAAGAGTTAGAATTGCGCGTTAAACGTTAATGGCAAAATAAGCATTTTATATAATGGTAGAAGCCGCTAACAATACCACAACATTAAATGCTGATGATCGATGTCAACAGCAAGCTTAAAGAGAACTATATTGATTACCGTTATTAGCAACGCAAATGTTTACGCGCCGGAGCATATTGGCATTAAGCATATTGTTGTGGCTTACAATAAAATCATTTCTATCAGCGATGATCTGCCCAAAATAGATATTGAACATCAAATAATAGATGCCAATGGCCATGCGGTGATCCCAGGTTTTATAGACGGACACACTCATATCACAGGTGGTGGTGGCGAAGCGGGATTTTCAACACGCGTGCCGCCAGTGCCTTTAAGCAAATTTACCAGCGCAGGCGTAACCACGGCTGTCGGCTTATTAGGAACCGACGATATCACCCGCTCAACCGAATCTTTAGTTGCTCAGGTTTATGCGTTGCGCGAGGAAGGGTTTTCAGCATATTGCTACACAGGCGGATATCACTTACCACCTACAACACTTACTGGCAGTGTTCAGCGTGATATTGTATTTATTGAGCCGGTTGTAGGTGTGGGCGAGTTGGCCATTAGCGACCATCGCTCTAGTCAGCCCTCACTACAAGAGTTATTAAAAATTGCATCCCAAGCCCACGTTGCCCGATTAATGACCGGCAAAGCTGGCATGCTACACTTGCATTTAGGTGATGGCCCTCGCGGCCTGTCTTTGGTGCGCGAAGCGCTTGAAAACGCAGAAATACCGCCTCGTACCTATAACCCTACTCATATCAATCGCCAACGATTTTTGTTTGACGAAGCATGTGATTTGGCTAAACGTGGCTGTTGGGTCGACGTAACCGCGTTTGAAACAGGCGATGTTGGCTATGAGCCTGCCGATGCACTTTTACGCTACATGCAACAAGATTTGCCGCAAGATAAACTGACCATAAGCTCTGATGGTGGCGGCTGTTTGCCCGATTTTCATAGCGACGGCAGCTTAGCTAAAATGGACTTTGCTGATTCGCAAGCCATGACAAATGTGTTTTATGAGTTACTAGACAATGGCGAATCTATGCAAGCTTTACTGCCCTTTTTCACCAGCAATGTGGCAGCATTGATGAACTTTCATACCAAAGGCAGTATTAAAGTTGGCTTTGATGCCGATATTTTGGTCTTAGACCAACACAACCGAATTGAACACGTAATGGCCATGGGCCAATTACACGTAAAAAACAAGCAACAAGTACTAAAAGGCACTTTCGAGTAAATATTATGCCCTCACCTACAATCGAAGGCACCCAAAGAGGATATATTATTCCTATTGGCGGTGGCGAAGAAAAATTTGAAAATCCAGAAATTTTGCGCAAATTTGTTGAGCTTTCTGGCGGAAAAGACGCGGTTATTACCGTGATACCAACGGCATCGCAACTTGATGACACAGGCTCACGATACCAAAAGATATTTGAAGAGATTGGCGTTAAAAAAACCTACTCTTTACCCATTACAGAACGCACCGATGCGCAAAAACCTGAATATGTAAAAACGCTTGAAAAAAGCACTGGCATATTCATTACTGGCGGCAATCAGTTGCGACTCTCAACCATTTTAGGCGGCACGCCAATTGCCCAAACCATACGCCAACTTAATGCCCAAGGTGTTAATTATGCGGGCACATCTGCGGGCGCTGCTATAGTGTCGCAGCATATGATTATTGGCGGTAGCACAGGTATTGTACCAACCGAAGATGGTGTGAACTTGTCGCCAGGTATGGGCTTGGTCAACACTATTGTTGTTGACCAACACTTTAATGAACGCAATCGACTCGCTCGCTTGTTGTCGGCAGTGTCGTATAACCCCTTCCTAGTAGGCATTGGCCTTGACGAAGATACCGCCGCGTTTATTGACCACAACAATGAATTTACCGTAGTCGGCAGTGGTGCAATTACCGTGATTGACCCAAGTGACATTGAATATTCGTCGATGGCAGAAGCACGCACTGGCGATGCGCTTACTTTACTCAATGTAAAACTTCATATATTGGCGGCAGGTAGTCGCTTTAATATAAGTGATCGTAAAGCTCACGTTAGCTAGCACGATTGTACCTTCTGATAAAAAAGCTCATTGCTGTAAATCGTTACAATGAGCGTTTATCTAAGGCATATATTTACTCCATAATTAGCTTAATAGTATGCTTATATAAGAGCTACTATATTCAACAATATAAAGGACCGTTAATGTCATCTGATCCAGCCGCAAACCACGTAAAAGAAATCGCGCAACGCTTTGTAGAAGCTCGTTTAGCGCACAAAGGTTTAACTGAATACCCCGGTCCAATGCCTGAAACCCTCGATACCGCTTATCAAATTCAAAATCACGCCATTGGCCTATGGGACGATGAAGTGGTTGCATGGAAAGTGGGCGGCGTGCCTGGCGATTTACAAGAAAAGTACGGAGCTAAACGCCTTGCAGGGCCTGTGTTTAAAAGCAACGTGACGTATACCGAAAATGCCGGTCATACTAATATGCCGATTTTTGTTGAAGGTTATGCCGCTATCGAAGCTGAGTTTGTACTGCAACTGAATGACTGTAACGACTTACCTAAAGGTGATTTAAGCCTAGAACAAGTTAACGATGCAGTTAAGCGTGCATTTATTGGTGTCGAAATTGCCAGCAGCCCTCTAACAATTATCAATGACATTGGCCCAATTGGCCCAATTAGCGACTTTGGCAATAACCATGGCCTAATTATTGGCCCTGAGTTAATTGAGAATACAAGAGGCGATTTATCTCGCTTTGAAGTCAAGATGATTATAAATGACGAGCATATTGGCACCACAACCTGCCCACCGGGCTTAGACGGTCCACTTGGCGCCGTTAAGTTTTTACTCGAACATTTAAGAAAGCATGACATTGCTATTCCTGAAGACACTTATGTCTCGACTGGCGCGATAACTGGCGTGCACCAAGCGTTTGTTGATGCGACGTCTTCTATCACGTTTGAAGGGATTGGTAGCATGGACTTGACTTTGGTGCCGAGTAAATAAACTCGTTATATTCCCACTACAGTTCTGCCAAAGGAGCTCTACCATTCTGACAAAGGAGCTCCGTCACTGTAGCGAGAGAGCTCCGTCATTCTGGCGAAGGCCTAATACTGATCGGTTAAGACTTCCTCGTCATCCT
>CAYURD010000128.1:0-10485 GCA_964446865.1 uncultured Glaciecola sp. | reverse complement strand
ACGTGCCAAACATTTTAAATGCAGAAAATGTGTGTGTACCGCCACCGCCTATTCAGTGCGACGCACCAACGGTGCCAAATGCAGCAAACGATGCTTGTGAAGTAGGGTTTGACCCATCGCTACCAGCGCCTGCATTTTCACCAGGTCCTGACCAAGCTGTTTTGTATTATAATCGCATCGCGGTTGATGCAGATAATAGCCCTAATGATCCTGCCTACGAGGGTTATCGTTTGCATACATGGAGCAATGACGCATGTGATGCATACGCAGATGCCGACACTGCATGGGAAAATGGCCGTATCCATGACGACATCGACCCAGTCTATGGCGCATATTGGATATTAGACCTAAAACCAGGCTATGCAGGTACTCCAGGTGCATGTCATAACTTTATTATCCATATCGGTACTGAAGACTCTGGTAAAGAGATGGGCGGCGGTGATTTTGCGGGTAATCTTTCGCAAGACGATCCAACGTTTGCGCGCATGAACTTTACTTTCTCTGGCGTTGCTGAGATTTACGAATTTCCAATCGATACGCTTGGTGAGCAGCCTGTTTCAGTTGATGGCGCAGCGGCACATTGGCTAGATCCACAAACCATTTTATGGAATGTAGATGATGCGGTTGTTGATAACGTTAAATTACATTATTCAGCCACAGCCGATATTGATATCACATTAGATGGCGTTCAAAACAGTACAACGGTTGATTTAACCGAAGTTGATTTAAGCGACAGCCAAATGATGATTGCACCGCATTTGAATGACATGACTGCCTTTGCCGGCGCATGGACAAATGATGACGCTAAAGCAGTGTTAAAAGCACAAGCTATTGTAGGTGCCTACGATGACACGGGTAAACTTGTCGCGGCAACGCGCCTACAAATTCCAAATGTTATTGATGAGTTATATACAACTGGCGAGGCTGATGCTGACGAAGCCATGCTTGGTCCGATTTATACCGATGCAGGCATTACCGCTGCTGTATGGGCGCCGACTGCTCAAAACGTTGCGTTAAAACTCTATAACGAAAACAAAACACTTGCTTCAACAAACCCAATGATGCTTGATGAAGTGAGCGGTGTATGGTCTTACAATGGTGATATGTCATTAGATAGACAGTTGTATCGTTATGAAGTCACGGTATATTCGCCTGTTACTGACGCTATTGAAGTGTTAGATGTTACTGACCCGTATTCATTAGGCTTGTCTACAAATGGTCGTTTCTCGATGTTTGTAAACCTTGATGACGAAGATTTGAAACCAGAAGGATGGGACGACCATGCTATTCCTACTGTTGAAAACTTCGAAGATATTGTTATTTACGAAGGTCATATTCGTAACTTTAGTATTCGTGATGAGTCAACTAGCCCAGAAAATCGTGGTAAATTTTTAGCGTTTACTGAGCAAGATTCTGTGCCTATGCAGCATTTACAAGACTTGGTAGATGCCGGTTTAACTCACTTCCACGTATTGCCTGCTAACGATATTGCAACAATTAATGAAGACCCAGCTCGTACTATTGAGTGGACCGATACCATTGGTGATTTTTGTGCATTAGCACCGGCGGCAGACGTCTGTAATGACGGCACATCACTAGATGCTACGATCCAGTCAGTTTACGAAAGCTATGAGCCTTTAAGCGATGCACAAGACTTAGCTAACCAATTACGTAACTTTGACCAGTACAACTGGGGTTACGATCCTAAGCACTTTAATGCGCCAGAAGGCAGCTATGCGAGTTCTGCTGAAGGTGTAGCGCGTATTATCGAAATGCGTGCGATGAACCAATCATTACATGAAATTGGCCTTCGCGTTGCTTTAGACGTTGTTTACAACCATACCAACGCCTCAGGCTTATTTGCTAACTCGGTATTTGATAAGGTTGTACCTGGTTACTATCATCGTTATACCATTGCCACGGGTGACATCACTCGCGAAACATGTTGTGACGATACAGAGCCGCGTAATCGCATGATGGAAAAATTCATGGAAGACTCACTTAAAGTGTGGGTGGGTCAATATAAATTTGATGCGATTCGTTTTGATATCATGAGCCAAGCGTCTAAAACGACAATGGTTAATTTGTTCGACACAATCAAAGAAATTGACGAAGACGTGTACTTTTACGGTGAAGGTTGGGGCAAAAATACCGCGCCTTACGGTGATTTTGAAATTGCTAGTCAAGCCAACATGGCGGGCACTGAAATAGGCACCTTTAATGACCGTATTCGTGAAGCGGTTCGTCAAGGTGAAATCTTTAATCGTGCTAGTTCTGCTGAAGAAATAAGCGCTGCACTTAGTGCACAAGACCGTGTGAAGATGAGTTTAGCGGGTACATTAACTGACTTTATCTTAAATACATCTGGCGGTAACGACGCTGAAACGGCTGCTCTAGGCGGTTACGCGACTGACCCAGCGGATATCATTAACTATGTGTCAAAGCACGATAACGAAACTTTATGGGATCAGTTTAACTACGTCTTACCAAGTGATTTAACACTTGAAGAGCGTGTAAGAGCCCAAAACATTGGTATTGGTATTCCGTTAATGTCACAAGGTATTCCATTCTTACAAATGGGCGGCGACTTTTTACGCTCTAAATCAATGGATAGAAATACCTTTGATTCAGGTGACTGGTTTAACTATGTTGATTTCACCATGCAAACCAATAACTGGCACGTTGGCTTACCGTTAGCGCAAGACAACGAAGGTCGTTGGGAAGAGATGACTTCGTTTATCTTCTCGCCAGAGCGTGCGGCGTCAATGAATGAAATTGAATATGCAGCAGAAGTGTTCCAAGAGCTGCTAAGCATTCGTTCATCAAGCCCATTATTTAGACTGACAACGGCTCAAGATATTAAAGACCGTGTTGGTTTCCATAACTTGGGCACACGCCAACAAGCAGGTTTAATTGCCATGAGCCTTGATGATGGTATTACGCCAGACAGTGACTTAATGCTAGATGACTTAGATGCAAACTATGATGCGATGATGGTCGTTATTAACTCTGGTTACGAAGAAAAGTCTATCGAAGTGTTAACAGCGGCAGGTTTTGAACTACACCCAATGTTGGCTAATTCAATAGACCCAACCGTTCGTGGTGCAAGTTTTGCAGATACCTCGGCTGATGACGTTACACAAGGCACGTTTACTGTACCTGCACTTTCAATTGCCGTGTTTGTTAAGCCTCAAGGCACTGAACGTGGTTACGGAATGTCAGCAATAGCGACTGCCGGTGCGCCTGATGTTGTGCCTTACGGTGATACTATTGTGTACTTACGTGGCGGCATGAACGGCTGGGGAACTGGCGATCCGATGTCATACCTTGGTGATGGCGTTTATGAAGTAGCGATTGATTTAGATGCCGATACTGCATATGGCTTTAAAGTGGCTGCAGAAGATTGGGGTAATCCAAACTTAGGCAACAATGACGCAGCAGTCGAAGTCGGTACTGATAAAACCTTAGTGCCAGGTGGTGGTGATTTGAGTATTACTGTTGATACAACGGCAACGTATGTATTTACCGTAGACGCTACAGACACAGATGCACCTATATTAACCGTGGTTAATGAAGAGCCTTATGTTGGTACGCCAATCTATGTGCGCGGTGGCATGAATGGTTGGGGCACCACCGATGAGCTAGAGTATCAAGGTGGTCGTGTTTACACCAAAGCGCTAGATTTAGATGCAGCAGACTATGCCTTTAAAGTTGCCACGGGTGATTGGAGTACACCAAACCTTGGTGGGTTCTCAAGCGATGCTGTTGATACGACTGTGACCTTGGGGCAAAATCTTCCTCTGTTTGAGGGTGGTGAAAACCTCAATCTAACAATTGAAGAGGCGGGTTCTTATGTCTTCATATTTGATACAAAAGACTTAAGTGCACCAGTAATACGTGTATTTAACGAAGAGTTCTTTGGTTCAAATACCGTGTTCATTCGTGGCACCATGAACGGCTGGGGTGAAGATGCGCTTATCTACAATGACGATGGTACGTATTCAGTCGAGCTCGATTTAGATGGTACTGACGTTACCTTTAAAGTGGCGACTAGCGATTGGAATACCGTCAACTTAGGCGCCGCCAGCGACGAAACTGCTGCGGTAACTGTTGGTGAAGACTATGTGCTAACTAGCGGTGATAACCCAGGCAATATGACCATAGCTGCACCAGCGGCTGGGACATATGAGTTCAAGGTTATTGGCCCAGATGGCAGTGCACCTACACTGCAGGTGAACCCTGTTAATCCTTAGATAAGGATTGGGAAAATCAATAAAAGGGCCGCTTTTGAAAGCGGCCCTTTTTTTATTGTGTTAGATTGTATTTTACACAAGTGACAGTATCTAATTGATAAACTATTCGACGATGGCAAAGGCGTCAAGTTAAATGGAAATTACTGAAAGCCGTAGCATAATTAACTTCACCAAATCCACTAGCTGGCTGCGCATTGCAATGACAGTAATAATTATTGTCATTGGAGTGCTCGGTTATGCAAATCAATCTTTTCTATTTTTTGACGCAAAAAGAGATGGCTTATTTATTTTCGCTGTATTAGTTTCAATTCCTCTAGGAATTACTTATTTGCTCTACCTTTTATGGGGTGAGTACGTCAATCCCAAAGTAATAAAAATTGATTTTGAGAATAAGGTCATTGCTTTGTCTGAGCAAAACCATATTGACTTCGATAAAATTAAAAGTGTTTTGTTTGTAGAAATGAACGGACGGTTTAGTGTAGATGTATTCATGAAAACAGAAAACTCGCTTTCAACCCCAATGATTTACACTTGTTCTGTTAGAAGTGAACAATTGGTATCTCGGGCGGCTGACATCGATATTTTTAAACCACCGATATACAGAGAACCATTTCTGCTATAGCGCACGTTTTTGTAAGACGTTAATCTTATTTGCTAAGCCGCTATCGATAGCGCCTGCTTTAATTGCTCGCTGGTAATAAAATACCGCCAAAGCATATTCAGATTGTCGCTCAAGCATTTCGGCTGCTTGAACGCTATATAGGCCATTATGCGGAAGCGCGTCGGCGAGTATTTGAAGCGTTTTCATACTCATCAATTCATCGTTGTTCGATTGATAGTATTCAAGGTTTTTTTGCATCATGCTTAGCCAATCAATTTCACCATTAAAGTGGGCTCGCCCGAGTGCTTGAGGTACGTCGACTGGTTGGGTTAGGCTTAGGCTTGTCGGCTGCTCTACAAATGGGTAGTTTGTTTTAAGGTTTTCAACAACGGCATAGCCATAATATTCTTCACTGGGTAAGACTAGCCGCTGTGACCACGCTTTGTTAATAGCCTGATTTTTCCACGGCGAAAATAACTTAGCGCTCGCAATACTCGCATAAAACGCTTCACTCATGACGTAGTATCCGCGAAGATTAGGGTGCAAATGCTCAAGCATTAGTTCTTGGCCTACAATGTTGTTTTGGCTGCGCTGACTAAAGAATAATTTTGCGTCGACATAATTGGCTTGATACTTTGCACTGAGCTCTTTGATGATGTCATTAATAGCTTCGGGAGCTCTAAACTTAAGTAAATCGTGCGACACAGCTAATTTATAATGTTTTGCCGCTAGGCCTACGAGCTTTCGCTGTTCGAGCAATTTACCTAATTCAAAGTGAAGTAGGGCAGACTCGCTGCCTAACAAAGCATCAGCAACATTTTTAAGTTCTTGTACACTCATGCTACTTCTATTCGCCCCAAGGTTATTTACGAGAGACTGATATTGTGGCTCGATGTCTTTGCTTTTAAGTGGCGCCTGATCTTTATGATTACTGGCAATGCTCGCGACAAATACGGGAATGCCTGCATCTTGATATTTGCTCAGCAAATCGGAAAGGTTTGCAGAAAACTGTTTTAAACCGGCTTTGTAGACTGGACTGTTTAATTCGATACTTTGATTTGCGGCGACTTTGGCCATCATTGTTTTGCGAATTTCAGGCGCAGTAGCGTTGGTGTTTTCTAAAGAGTTATCTGCCAGATTGTCGCTATTAGAGGATAATTCAGCAAATAGGAATTGGAAAAGCTGAAATATTCTGACGTCTTTAAGGTTGATCATTAAACGCGTCAGCCAAAAACTAGAAGAAGTCGTAAAATTTGAACTTGCCCCTAATATCCCTAAAAACTCATTGTGGCCAGCATAAATTAGCACCATGTCTGGCTCTTGCTCTATGATTTCGTCAGCTAAATCTAGCAAGGTATGACTGTTAACAGCAGACATAGCCGTGTTAACGACTTCAACATGATGCGCCGGTAAGCTTTGGCGCAAGCGTTGTTCAAGTGTACCTGAAAGTGAAGCGCCTAAACCATAAGGAAAGCCCGCTGCGGTGCTACCACCTTGGACAAAGACACGGATGCCGTTTTCAGGCTTCTCTTTTAAAAAAAAGTCGGTTTCCATGGTGACGTTCGGCGGGTTTTTAGAAAACGGGAAATAACGCGTCATCACATCGGGTCGAGCTAATAAATAGTCTTCATGCGCTGGGTTTTCGATAAACAAAGGGCTTGTTTGACCAAAACCAATAATGCGTAAAACGAGCTCAAACAATAAAAAGAAAAATATCGGGATGAGTGCGCTAATAAAATAAAAAACGCTTTTTTTGCTGCGGGTATTTTTATTGCTTTTCACTGTTTTGGCCACGTTTGATTAACATCATTAATTAGAAATTTGTTGGAGTATTTGTTTAGCGCGCTGGTTACTTGAGTCAAGCGCAATGACTTCTTGTAAGGTCAGTTTAGCTTTTTCTTGTTCACCTAATTTAAAATAAATCTCTGCTAAGCTTAAGCGATAATTCATCTCATTAGGGGATGCTTGCACAGCCTTAGTCGCGTAATAAAGTGCAAGTGCTAAGCTGTTTTCGCGTAAATAAAGAAGGCTGGCAACTCTTGCTATTTGTGCTTGATCGGGCAGGGCATCAAATAACACACCCGCAATATTAGCCGCTTTTAAGGGTTCATTGGCGCGTTGATATTCACTTAAAAGTGCTTGTTGAGTATCAATCCAGTTAACGCCATTAATCCGAGCCAAGGCGATGCGTGATATTGCATCTGTTGCCTTTGGTGGAGAAACAACCTGTTTTTGCTCACTAAATGGATAATCAGAAGTAAGTTGTGCGATCTTATGCTCTGCAAATATCTCATCAGCTTTGCTAATTGGACTCATTTGCCATGCTTGTTCAATATCGATTTCAAATTGAGGGCGTGATAGTACCTGCAAGTTATTTGAATTTTCGCTTGCTTGCTGACTGCTAAGCGCCAAATAAAACGATTCAGATAGTAAAAAGTAGCCTCTGTGATTTGGGTGTAAATGTTCAAGCATTAAATTGCTACCAATAATTGGCGCAGACTGCTCGCGTATAAACGTATCGGTGTCAACAAAAACGGCGCCGTGTTTGTTAGCCGCGTCTTTGATTATCTGATTAAACATGCTCGGCGCTCTAAAACGCAACAAATCAAAATCTTTTGCCAACGTAAAATAGCCTTTAGCATTTGCTAAGTCGCCTGAGGCGGCAAAACGTTTTCCTAAGCCGTAAAAATAGTTGGCATGGTAAATGTCTCGGGCGGTGTTTACATCATCCGTTTTAATAGGTGTTTTTAATTGCGTGTCTGAATTGAGTAGTTTTGTGGCGACGCTATCTAGATTGCTATCGGAAACTGATTCAAAAGGCGGCAAATCACTCTCGTTAGCCACCAAATTTGAAATGAATACCGGTACGTTTGCTCGTGAAAATTGACTGAGTATCATGTCAATGTTTTGTGAGAACTGCTCAACACCAGCTCGAAAAACGTCATCGTCGTAGACTATGTTTTTATTTTTAGCGACCTGAGCCATAACGGTGCGTTGACTATCGCTTGCGTAATTTTCATTATTGCTATCGCTTTTATCTGAGCTAGTAAACACGCCGATAACACCTTGCATTAGCTGAAAAATGCGAAGGTCTTTCACTTTTAAAAATAGTAGATTTGCAGCATGACTTTCAAAACGAGAAAAATTTGAGGCAACACCCATTACGCCTAAATATTCATTATGGCCGGTATATATCAGCACTGCATCGGGGGATATGCCAATCACTTCTTCGCTAATATCCAACAATGTGTAAGAGTTTATGCTCGACATGGCGACTGAGATAATCTCAATGTTTTTGGTAGGATGCTGCGCTTTAAAACGCTGTTTTAACATGCCTGCTGGTGAGGCAAAACGGCCGTACGGAAAACCCGCCATAGTCGAACCACCCATCGTGACTATTCGAATAGTATTGGCCGGTTTTTTTTCGGTAAAAAGAAAGGTATCAATGGCGACTTGTGGCGCACTTCCATTAGGACCAAAATACCGTTTGATTAAGTCAGGGTTTGGCATTAAATAGCCATCGATTTGTTTGGCTGGCACAAACAAAGGATAAGTCTGTCCAAAGCCACTTAAGCGCAGAATAAGTTCTAATAAGAGCAATAACGCAAAGGGCAAAGCGATAGCAATGGCGTAAAATATTGAGGTTTTAGCTTTCATTAAGATAGTCTACTGATTTGAGCGATAAAAATCAGCAGTTTGTGCAAACAATAACGCATTTTACATACCTATTCATTGGTATTGTGACGTGTAAAAAGGTAAATTTATAGTCAGCATAAATTAAGTAGAAGAAAGCGTGCCAATTCAATCATCAAAAGCGTCTGTTCAAGCCAGCAAGCAAGGGTTTGATGAGGACACAGATGCCGTTAGAAATACTAGCAGTGACACTATCATCTTAGGTATTTCAGCCTACTATCATGATAGCGCGGCTGCGGTGGTCAAAAATGGTCATATCGTGGCCGCAACGCAACAAGAGCGTTACAGTCGCCAAAAGCATGATGCGCGCTTTCCAGTAGATGCGATTGAATATTGTTTAAGCCAAGCTCAATGCGATATAGAGAGCCTAAGTGCTGTCGTCTTTTATGATAAGCCTCTACTTAAATTTGAGCGTTTACTTGAAACTTACCTCGCTAATGCGCCTCGTGGCTATCGCTCGTTTGTAAGAGCAATGCCAATTTGGCTAAAAGAAAAACTTTTTTTAAAGAAAGTGCTACGTGATGAACTCGCCCAAATTGTGTATGGGCAATATAGTCAAGACCATAATGTGTCTGTTAGCGAAGCAAAAAAGCAGCTGAAAAAAACACTAAAACTACCTCAGCTATTGTTCTGCGAACATCACCAATCACATGCCGCTGCGGCATATTTCCCAAGCCCATATAATAACGCAGCAGTGGTTTGTCTTGATGGCGTAGGGGAATGGGCGACATCCTCTGTTTGGCTAGGAAACAAAGGCGAACTTACTCCAATACAAGAAATTCAATTTCCGCACTCACTCGGGCTTTTGTATTCGGCCTTTACGCAATATTGTGGTTTTAAGGTAAATTCGGGTGAATACAAATTAATGGGCTTAGCACCTTATGGTGAGCCCAAATATGTTGCGCAAATTTATAAGCACTTGATAGATGTGAGGGAAGACGGCAGCTATACGCTCGACATGCGCTATTTTGATTTTGCCAAAGGCAAAACGATGACCAACAAGGCTTTTCATGCTTTGTTTGGCGGAGCACCGCATCCCTTCGATACCGAGATGACGCAAAAACAAATGGATTTAGCCAAGTCGATACAGGTAGTTACAGAAGATATCGTGCTAAAAATTATTGCTCAAGCGCACACTTTAACCGGTGCTAAAAATTTATGTTTAGCGGGAGGCGTCGCCTTAAATTGCGTCGCCAATGGCAGGATTATTCGAGAAAGTGCTTTTGAAAATGTGTGGATCCAACCCGCTGCGGGTGATGCCGGTAGTGCGTTAGGCGCCGCTTTGCAGGTGTGGCATCAGTATTTTGAGAATGACAAAGTTGGTAAAGAAACACCAAATAAAGACAAAGCACATCAAATCACTGATGTAATGCGCGGCGCTTATTTAGGCGATGCTTTTACACAAGAAGAGGTCGAAGAAGCTTGCCAACAAGAAGGTGTGGTCTTTGAGCGTTTAGATGATAAACAATTATATAGCACAGTCGCAACATTACTGACGCAAGACAAAGTAATTGGTTGGTTTCAAGACGCCATGGAATTTGGACCACGCGCATTAGGTAATCGATCGATTATTGGCGATCCGCGTAGTCAAAAAATGCAAAGCCAAATGAACCTTAAAATAAAACAAAGAGAATCATTTAGACCGTTTGCCCCAGCCGTATTAGCTGAAGATGCGTCAATGTGGTTTAACATCGATAGAATAAGCCCGTATATGCTAATTACGACCCAATTAAATGACGCTGTAAAGTTAGATGTGCCAAAACAAGAAGGCCTTGAACAATTATCACAATGTCGTAGTCAGATACCGGCCATTACGCATGTTGATTATTCAGCAAGAATACAAACGGTGCATCAGGAAACTAACCCTAAGTTTCATCGTTTAATAAGTGAATTTAAGTCCTTAAGTGACGTAGGGCTTGTGATAAATACCTCATTTAA
>CAYURD010000127.1:0-10495 GCA_964446865.1 uncultured Glaciecola sp. | reverse complement strand
GAAATTTCAATAACTATGAACTCTTGGTCATTGTGGTCCTTGAATAGCGGGTTTTTCATTTTCATCAACGTGTAGACTAAACACATCTGGCCTTGAGTAATGACCGGTTGGGTCTAGGTCATAGCGGGCTTTGACAATGTCATCTAGATTGACGCTTGCGCTAATTAAGCCCTCTTTGTCGTATAGGGGCTCAGCTAACACCTCGCCCATTGGCGAAATAATAACGCTGCCGCCTCGTATCCAAGGTTTGTTTTCAACCCATCCTTTGTCGTTTGCTTCTTGTTTGCTGGGAGCCGGCATATATTGGCAGGCGCTGACTAAAAAGGTGCGTCCTTCGTAGGCAATATGCCGCATCGTTGATTGCCATATTTCACGATCATCAACAGTAGGCGCGCACCAAATTTCAACACCCTTTGCATACATGGTGGTGCGCAGTAAGGGCATGTAGTTTTCCCAACAAATTGCGGCGCCTAGTTTGCCTGCTGGCGAATCAATAACGGGTAGGGTTGAACCATCGCCCATGCCCCATATTAAACGTTCACTGGCAGTGGGCATGAGTTTTCTGTGTTTTCCTGCAATTTGTCCGTTACCCGATATAAATAGCGCCGTGCAATAAAGGGTGGCCCCTGCTCGTTCTATAATGCCAATCACAATAGAGGTGTTACATCGTTTGGCTAGTTGGCACATGGCTTTAACTTCCGCGCCATCAAGTTCAATAGACTGCTGCCAGTATGCCAGAAAATCTTCGCGGCCTTTATCGCTTCGGTAACCCACTTTTGTGCCAAAATCTGCGCCTTTAGGATAACCGCCTAAAAGCGCTTCAGGCATGACAACTACGCTCGAATTTGCTTGTTTAATTGCACTTTCGAAACTTAGAATTTTTTCGAGTGTTTTGGTTTTTCCTTCAATGCACGAACCAAGTTGTAGCGCACTTATGATTCTTTCAGACACATTGCTTCCTTAATACGTTTGATGGGTTTGCTTGACGCAAGAACATCGTTTTTGTTGTGACAAGGATATGCCAAAAGTCACAAAATTAAAAACAACCTTTGGCACATTCTTATCAAAACCCATCGCGCTATGCTAATCCTGTCAAATCAAACAACAGGACTTAATTATGAAAACTTCTATTAAAACCATGACAAAAAATATCGCGACTACCTTGTGTGTTTCTACTGTACTGTTTGCGCCAATTGGTGGTGTGGCACTGGCAAACGAATTGAAAGTGACCTTTAAGCACATCGAAAAGCATAAAGGCAACTTGATGGTGGCATTATTTAATTCAAAAGAAAGTTACAGCGGCAAAAGTGCTGCTTTGCAAACAGCTCAAATACCAGTCAACGCTGATAGCGTTACATATACTTTTACTGAGCTAGATGATGGACAGTACGCTATTAAGCTTTTTCATGACGAAAACGACAATGGCAAAATGGACACAAACCTTTTTGGTATTCCATCCGAAGGCTATGGCTTTAGTAACAATGTTGGCAAGTTTGGCGAGCCCGAATTTAGGAAGGCAGCGTTTGACCTGAAAGATAAGGCCGAAATCGAAATAATTGTTCGCTAAAAGCGCTAGCTACGAACGAATCAACACCAAAGAGTATGGGAATATCATTATGCAAAGGCGTGACTTTTTAAAACAAAGTATTGGGGCAATCACTGCAGCTGGCGCTGCAACAAGTGGTTTAGCTAATGCGATGGCGATGTCTGATTTTGTAGCCAAACCAACCTTTGACTGGCATTTAGGCTGGAAATCCGTAACACAAGATAGCTTTTCACCATTAAAAATGAAGGTAACAGGGTCGATACCAACGGCCCTTAATGGTGCATTTTTCCGCAACGGCCCGGCCAAAATGGAGCGAGGCAGTGGTGAAAATGCGCAGCGTTACACTCACTGGTTTGATGGCGATGGCATGGTACAAAAGTTCAGTATTCATAATGGCCAAATGACTCATACGGGTCAATTTATTCATACTCAAAAATACCAAAACGAAGAGCAAGCCCAACGTTTTTTATATAATGGTGCAGGCTCAGTGCTTAAAAACAGCATAGGTGCTAGAAACAACGACTCTATTAATACCGCCAATACTGCCCTCCAAGTATGGGATGAGCAATTACTCGCACTATGGGAAGGTGGCTCTGCAGTGCAAATGAATCCGCACGATTTGAGCACAGTCGGGATTAAAACCTGGCAAGAAAACCTTGCTCAAATGCCATTTTCTGCCCATCCGCTTGTCGATAAAAAAGGCCACATGTGGAACTTTGGTTTTGCGCCCTATGCAGGTAGAACAGGCAAAATTGTGATTTATCATATTGCGCCAAAAACAGGCTTACAACAAACCGGCATTATTGATTTACCTTTTAAAGGCTATATGCATGATTTTGCGCAAACCAATGAGTCGCTCATCTTTTTGATACCGCCTTATACATTTACCAAAGCAAAGGCACGCACATTTGTGGATGGATTTGAATGGAACCCAAGTTTGGGAAGTCGTTTATTGGTTGTCAGCAAAAATGACTTTAGGCAGCAAAAATGGTTTGAGTTACCGGCCGGGTTTGTCTTCCATTTTGGTCATGCGACTCAAAATAAAGCTAATTTGCAGGTTAATTTAAGCTGGTACGAAAATGCCAATTTAATGCAAACGGGTATGACTGAGCTTATGAAGACTGGTCAACAACGAACCAAAGATGAGGCTGTTGCGGCCACCATAGTCGCTAACCTAAACACAGGCAAAGCCAAGTTAGTCAAAAGCGATACATTGTTAGAATTTCCAAGTTTTGACGAAAGTATGGACCACCAAGATAGCAAAATATTTGGTGTTGGACACAGCGCGCAGTCTTTAGGACACGCCGATAAACTTAGCGCATGGCAACCGTATCAAGGCGAAGTAGATCAATTTCAATATGCTGCGGGTATTATGGTTGAGGAGCCAATTTTTGTGAGCGCAAAAGACTTACCAGGCACAAAATCATCACATCCGGGCTATATACTGCAAACATTCTTGGATGTTGGTCTTAACAAACAATCTGGCGTGAATATTTTTGAAGCTAATAACTTATCTGCGGGGCCAATTGCGCAAGCAAGCATGAAGCGCTTGTTGCCGTTGGGATTTCATGGCACATATATGAACGCTGTGTAATATGCTCTGCAATAAAGATACTTTTGTAAAGATAACGTCATTATCTAACTGAGCGTTTATTTGCTCTTCTTGATGATTGACAATGTTTGCGCTTAGCTCGGTATCAAAAACAGGGCCTGCGAATATATAACGACCATCTAGCGTTGCAAAATAAACTTTGGCACTGCTAACCATCATCCTTGTTAGGTGAGAGCTATTAAAACCAACCGAGAGTATAAAGCGATTTAAAACGATATGCTATTTATTGGCGGATACTATGCCTTTGTCAATAAGTCTATGATATATAGTGTTTATTTTTAAATTAGCATCTATATTGTAAAGAATGTTGACACTAAAGCATGAGTGTAGCACTTCATTTGATCGTATTTTTTATAGAGTGCTCTTGATTTAATAAGCGCCTAGCCGATAACACTTGCATAAACCGTTAGCATGTTTTTACGATTATTTATTGGGAACTCCTTTGTCTGAAGATTTAGCAAAAAAACGAGGCCCTTTTGCGAACTTCTTTATCGAAGCGCGCAGTTCTAAGTTATTGTCTATTGTAAACATAACAAGTGTTGTGTATTGCATAGTATTGGTGTTTACGTTTGTGGGCGTTTACGATGTCATGCCTGCGTTTATTATTTTTGCTCATTTCTTTGCCATTAGCATTATCATCGCCAATCTATTTTTGCTGTATAAAACCGAAAACATTCCGCGTTCGGCAGGCATTCTCCTGTTTTGTATGCTGATGATCCACCTCATAAACATCTCAATTGTGGGTGGAATAGACAATCCGCACTTTGCATGGATATTTATGTTCCCGATCCTTGCTGGTGGCACATTGGGTTGGCGTGGTCAAATATTCTTCTACATTCTTTGTTTATTAGGGACGATTTATTTTGCCGTGTTCCCTGATACGGTGAATATTCTCACTCAAGATGATGACGTTGCGTACACCTTTTTTACGCGTTTTATGTCACTTACCATTTTTACTTTGATTATGTTGATTTATTACTTCACATTAAATGAAAAAATGGAACATCTGCAACGGGCATTAAAAGTTGCCTCCTTCGAAAGTAAGCTCTTTTTAGGTGTGTTCAATTCAAAAGCGCAAAGCGTTATTATGATTAACAACCAAGGCGTAATTGAAAGAGCAAATGCGAAAGCCCATCGTACATTCGAGTTTAAGGACTTAGATGGGCGTAATATAAAAGAGCTTTGTTCTCAAGGTTTAGAACAAATTAATGAAGAACTTGATAATGCTGACTCAGTCGAGAACACGCGAGGCCTCGAATCAATAGAAAAGCATATCACACTCCACAAAGGCGGCACCCTATGGGTTGAGTATTCGATTATTCGGATAGTGGATGAAAACGATAAAATTCACTTTTTGCTTACCTTCGAAGACATAAGCGAACGCAAAAACTACGAATCCAAACTTTCGTACCTGGCGCGTTATGATTATTTAACAAAGCTTCCTAATCGATTATCGATTCAAGAACATTTGAATGAAATGATTGATGTGGCAAAGCGAAATGAATCGGCGTTTGCTGTTGCTTTTTTTGACCTTGACCGATTCAAGAACGTCAACGACGTGCAAGGCCATCAAGCTGGCGATAGAGTATTACGAGAAGTCGCAAAACGCTTGCAATCGCAAATGAAAAATAACGATTATATTGGCAGATTTGGTGGCGATGAATTCGTGTTTATGTTTGACGGTATAGGTCCAGACGATGATGCTGGGCAGAGCGTTAAAGCTATTCAAGCATTATTAGCGACGCCAATTAAAGATGCAGAGGCTGAATATGTCGTAGGCTCTAGTGTTGGCCTTGCATTTTACCCACAAGACGCTAGCAGTGCAGATGATTTGATTCAAAAAGCCGATATTGCTATGTATAAGGCAAAAGGTAAAGGCAGAGGAAATTATCAGTTCTACAACGCCGATCACGACGATGATATGAAAAGGCAGATTAGATTGGGCAGTGAGTTACATTTTGCCATTGCGCGCAACGAGCTTACGCTGCTATTTCAACCGATGTATAACAGCGATGGTGATATTTGTGCTGCAGAAGCCTTGGTAAGATGGCATCACTTCGATATGGGGTTTGTCTCTCCTAACGAATTTATTCCATTAAGTGAAGAAAACGGTCTGATTGTGCCCATTGGACTTTGGGTACTTGACCAAGCACTTTGTGCTTTAAAAAAATGGCACTTGATGGGATACGACGAACTTGTGATGTCAGTCAATGTGTCGTATCGCCAAATCAATAGCGACGACTTGGTGTTTGAGTTAAGACGTTTGTTAGATAAGCATTCACTTAAGGGTGACTCAATTATTTTAGAGCTGACAGAACGTGTGTTTGCCGATGATCTTGAATTAGTAAAATATAACATCCAAGAATTTGCAGACATGGGCGTGCAAACTGCAATAGACGACTTTGGTGTTGGCTATAGCAGCTTAAGTTATTTGAAAGAAACGAAATTTAGCGCTTTAAAAATCGACAGAGATTTTATAAAAGGCATTGAAGATGACGAATCGTCTCGAAAACTCTGCTCGGCAATATCCTCTATGGCCAATGATCTAGGCCTAAGCGTCACAGCCGAAGGCGTTGAAACCGATGAACAGTTTGAGATATTAAAACTGATGAATATCGATAAATACCAAGGCTTCTGGAAATCTAAACCCATCGCCATGGTTGATTTTGAGCGTTTGCTAGTCGGCGAAAAGAATGAAAAGGATATCAAGGGGTCAGAGTCATTGAAATCCACCACTTAAGTGCCAAATTCCAAAGAAATGAATTTTCAATGACTCTGACCCCTTGATATCACTTGATATCTCCAATCACAAAGAATATTCTAAACTCATCAACCAGTTAACATGCTTTTGTTGTTCATCTAGCTGCCGTCTATTTTTAGCAAAGCTTTGTCCTTAGGAATATATTCCAATAAGGGTGAAGGCAGGGAGCAATAATGACTAAAAACAAAATCTCCAGCATGCTCGTTTTTACTGTGGTGGTGTTTCTTGCCCTTGCGATAGTGAGCGGTCTTTACTTTTTTAACATCAAGAAAAACGAAGATTACCAAAATCAATTACACTTCAGAGAATTAAACAGTGTCGCTAACGAGGTAACAAGCGGTTACACCCAATTTGTAAAAATAAGCACTGTTTTACTGAACATTCGCAATAGCAATCAAGTGAATCAATCAGAAGCTGTTTGTGATGAAAGCAGCAAAGAGGGTTGTGGCGATAAAATCCTTAATCTACAAACCGGAAGTTACGAGAGTAGCGATGGTGCGAATCGCAGCGAAATGGTGTCGGTGACTAATCGTGCGAGAGAGAGTCGAGCACTTCGCAATATTATTACCACAAAAAAAGATGTTCAAACCTTATTTGAAAACCCCGACAAGCTAAGCACTAATGCTTTAGTCAACTCACCTCAAAATCAAGGTGCTCGTGTTATCTCATTCACAAATGATGAGACCGTTTTTGTGAAACCTCCAATACTCAGTGAATGTAATAGCGATAAGCCCAATTGTTCTTTTAGTGTCAATGTTACTCAAATACCCACATCTGATCTTATTCCGGAACAGGTTTTATCGTTCCCATTTATTGTGCTTGCCGATAAATACGGCAAAGTAAAAGCGCGTAAATTCTTTTTTGAAAACTCAACCGACACCGCCGATTTAGAATTTACATCGGTTAAAAAAATACTGACTGCCTTGTATAACCAACAAAAAGAAGAGGGCGTTAAAGACGAAGTACTACCAAGTTACAGTGGCACCATAGACCGGGTGATTGGCGGTATCCAGTACCGTATATTTATTCAACCTGCCAACATCGGGAGTGCTGCTGGCGGGCAAGATACGCATTTTTTGCTTGGCTTTGTTGCCTTAAATGAATTTAGACTGACCAATTTATCGGTAAATCCAAATGCGGGCTTGTGGATCATGATTGTACTGATTGGGCTAACCGCTATTATCCCTATCCTCAAACTACGCTTTACCGCGACACAAGAGCACTTTACTCGTTCGGATATCAATTTGTTTTTTACGGGGTGTTTTTTATTACTGGGCTTAATTAGCATCACTATTACCCATCAGTTCTTTTACGATTACCTTAAAAACAGCACGCTTGCGCAGTCACAAAATCTGTTTAGTCATATTCAACAAGACTTCAAAAATGAGATTGAAAAAGTCGCTAGCCTGCAGTCGGAAAGTGTATTCACTAATACAATTGACCCTGATAACCGACAAAGCTGTAAGTATTTGCAAGTCAATGCAAACGAATCTCGTGGATTTTCATCAGGCGCGACAGTCACTAGCGAAAACTGTGTGAATGAAAACTTGCGTTATTCGCTAGATTTAGCGATGTATGGCAATAAACAAGTCAATGCCTTTGCCGAGAGTGCATTTAGAATTAATAGCGCAGGACTAATACCCACTCGCCAGGCCTTTCCAACTGAGCGAGAGGCAATACAGCGTATTGGTCATGAAACCTTTAACTTTACTGACTTCTCGTTATCTCATCGTGAATACTTTCAGCGAGCGATAAATTGCGATTTGTGGTCGGCTCAGCCTAAGTTTTTGTCTGAATGTAATGCACAAGGTAATCTTTTTATTCAGCGGATTAAAAATGTTAGTGACGGACGGCTATCTACACAATTCTCGTTTGCTGATTTTAAAGATGCTAATTACGTCATGCCGTTTCATCATAATGTAAAAAGTATCAGTATTAAGCTGCGGACCTTCTTTGACAGGGTACTACCTAAAAACTTTGGTTACGCGGTATTTGATAAGGATGGTCAGGTCTTGTTTCATAGCAATCAAGACCGCAGTTTGGCCGAAAATATATTGGTCGAAACCAACAACAATCGTAGTATCGATTTGTTGATGAACAGCCTCACAAACACGAATGATACGGTGGTCTTTAACGCAACATATCGTAATGCTAAACATAGTTTTGTGGGCGGCAGTATTCATGATGTCGTGCCATGGAAGTTAGTTGTTTTTTATGATTTGAAAGACCTTGAATCAACCAGTTTATGGACTTTTTTACTCGCCATTTATTTGTTTGTTCAGGTTTTGCTCATTTTATTCTTGTGGAGTCGCTACGGCACTAATCAAGACTCTTGGACAAGGTTAATTTCATTTTGCCCCGAACGACAGCGCAGCTATTCTAATTGCGGTATGTTTATGTTTGCAGGCATTTTCTTGTGTTTAGGCAGCATGGGAGTGGTTGTAGATTTAAGTGCAAGACTTGCCTTGTGGCTTGGTTTGCTGGCCTATTATATCTTCGTGTTCAATCATGCGTTTGGTGAAAAACCCAAAAGGGCGCATGTATGGACTCATCCAATGCTGCCGTTCGCGGCTTTAAGTTTGTTGTTTGCTATTTATTTTGCCAGTGAAATGAGTTTACAAAGCTTTACTTTCGACAATGCTGTTAGCCTTGGTTTTGCTATTTTTGGCTTAATATTCTTTGTCATTGCTCGCATTGGTTTTGGCCAACCTCAGTTATTTGCTGGTTTTAATCAACGAGTGCGTAACACCTTATTTTCGTCTCATCATTCGTCGTTTAGATATACCTACCGCTACGTATTTTATTTAAGCGTCTTTATCTGGTTTTTTGCAATGGTGCCAGGTGTCTTAATTATTAATGCGGCCAACCAATATTTGCTAAAGGTTCAAGCGTTTCACCAGTCTTCTCATATCGAGAAGCAAGAAAAAGTGCATCTTGCGGCTTTGCATGATTATTTCACGCTGGTTGGTGCAGATTCATCGGGCTATAAGATTGTCGATAATCTAAAAGGGATTGATTTACCGAGTGCAAGATGTGTGCTGTTAAGCTGTAATAGATTGGCGTGGATTGACTTTAAAGAAGATAAACAAGAAGACAGTAATCTATTTATTAAAACAGATTTACATGTAGACCCACTCTTTAATCGCCTTATTCGCACCCAATCTTTTGGCGGTAGTTTAAGCGAAGACTTGTACCAGTTTGCGCAACTTGAACAAAAGCCATCTTATATCCAATACAATACTAATAGCTTCTTTTTACATGCCCTGCAAAACAAAGTGATATTAGTGAGCGGGCTGCTGATTTTGCTGTTTACACTCACTTTATTATTTGTGCGAAGAGCTATTGTGCATGGCATCATGGGTGAACATTTGCCCGATAATCCTAATGCTGACACAGCAGGTGTGCCTTTCACTTCGTTCTTGCAAAAGCATTTAACAAAGCAAGGGGCTCGCTTACAGATTATTCAACCTGATCAACCTGAAATTATGAGTTACCTTGCGATGCAACAGGATTTGCAGGTATTGGGATCTCGCGCTTTTGATATCGCAAATATCTCGTTAATGCGAGAGAGTGAGACTAAACTAGACATTATTTCTTGGCTTATTGGTATAGAAGACGACTCACCAGTGTTGTCTGACGTAAATGCCGAGAATAAAGGTGAGCATAGAGTTCTCGTACTCAATAATTTTGAAAAGCTAGTATCGAATAAGCAGCTTCGAAACAATGCTCGCAGCTTTATAAAAGAACTACATGATAAGAAAGAAATCTCGGTTATTTTGTTGTGCGATGTAGACGTGCTTATCCAGTTTAACGACTGTATGGACATTAATGACGAAGACGCACTTTACACACTGCCAGCCGACGAATCTCTTGCTTGGTCACTCTTTTTAAGGCGCTATATCAATTTTGTAATGTGTTATACCCAACCAAAAGTCAGACTTGAAAACGACCCAAGTGCTTATCAAACCTTTGTCTATGAAACACAAGGCTGGCCAGAACTAGCCCAAAAAGGAAAAGTCCTAACCGCAACGCTACTCGGTGCAGATGCAGACAAAATGACGCCACAAGAGATACAAGAAAGTCTTGATAACACGTGGAAACCCGATCAAATTGTGCAGTGTTTTAGTGACCAATGCACCGCTTATTATCGCTATAAATGGTCATTGTGTACTATTGCCGAGCGCTTGTTGTTATTCCAATTGGCGCAAGATTCGGTGGTCAATCCAGCCAATGCACGCACCTTACATTCGCTCGTAAAGCGAGGTTATGTGTATCGAGACTCAGGTTGGTTTGTCGTGAATGAGAGCTTTAAACGCTTTATTTTGACGGCAGAATCACAAGCACGTTTCCAATCGTGGCTACAAGCATCTAAAAATCACACTTGGAAGTTAATTCGTATTCCGATTTTTGTCACTATTTTGGTCTTGCTGGCGCTTATTGTGGTCGCCACAGGACAGTCCATACAATCAATATTGGCAACCGCTACCGCGGCACTTGGTTTGGTGTCTTTGTTGATGCGAAATTTGACGAGTTTTAAAGGGGCTATGCCTTCTAACCAAAGTGAGTAGCGATCAAG
>CAYURD010000126.1:0-10661 GCA_964446865.1 uncultured Glaciecola sp. | reverse complement strand
TTGCTTGAGATTTCTTCGTCATCCTCGCGAAGGCGGGGATCTGGTTGATGTTATTACAAAACTTGTCAAAACATATACTTAGCTAAAATCGCGCAGTTCCAAAGAGGTTCCCGCCTTCGCGGGAATGACGGCGTTTTGTATGCATTTAGTTGACGGTAAACTGCTCTGCTGGCGTGGCGAGCAGTTTGTCTACTAAGGTAATTGCTGATTGGTTCGCGACGTGTCTTATGAGTTCACGCTGTGTGTTGTCGCCCATTTCATAAGTCACCGCATGCACGCCATATTCATCTGCAATAAATTGCTTAAACACGCCTCTACCTGGGCTGCTGCCGGGCCTTTCTCTTAGCGTAAATGAGCGCACGGTATTTTGTTTTACGTCGTTTAGCCATTCTTCTACAAATAGTGAAGGTGCTATGCCTTTCTCGATGCCTTTTTCAATGCCCATTCCCTTATGTTTAATAGGAATGTAGTCGCTTGGCATTGTGTAAAAGATATCTTGTTGCGTCGAGTGAAAATCTAAAGCAAAGACGAGTTGATGATGGTCTTGCATGAGGTCAAGCAGCTTCTCGTGAACAACGCGAGTTTCTGTTTGGGTGAATTTACCCCAGTCTCTATTTAAATCAAGACCATTTACGTTATGACGCCAATTGCCAGCAGCAACACCGTCTGGATTCACATTTGGCACAATGAATATATTAAAACGCTCAAATAATTGCTGGTTTGCTTTGTTTTTTACAATCAGCGTTTCAACAAAGCTCAGCATGGCGATTGCACCCGTAATTTCAGGCGGGTGCTGGCGCCCAATAATATAGAGCCATTCGGTGTTGTCGGCTTGTGTATGTATTAAAGCGTTAATGGCTCGACCTTGTGTAGATTTGCCAATGGTCTCAAGCGTAAAAGGAGACGTATTTGCTATTTTTTGATTCCAATTATCGTACATCGCATTATCGATGATCTCTTGTCCGCTAATGTATTTAATTGGCTCGTTTTTACCAATGTCGACGCTTATTAGTAGGTTGTTATTTTCAACGGTATAAGCCATGTCTTCCCACTGGTTTTTATCTAGGCTTAGTTTAGGAAGATAACGTGGGCGACTGTTTTGCGCTTCAATTTCTATGGTGATTGTTTGGTCTGTTTTTGATGTTGATTGAACAGAAAATCCATACCACGGGCTTGGATTAATCGGGGTGTTTTCAGGATGAGTTGAGATTAAGTAATGGTTGGGGCCACGTTGTTTGCATGCAGACAGACGAGCCGTTTCGTAATTGGCAGAAAATGTCACCAGATTGAATGTGCACGTTAATTTGTCTGGCTGAGCATCGTCAATTTTGTGCTCTTTAGTTGGTTGAACGGGTTCTATCGCGGCGATTTTTGCAGCAACGCTAAGTACCAAGCTAAGTAAGATTATGATTTTACACAAAGTACTCATTTTATTTTTCGCCTTAGTCATAATGGTTATTCGGATAATTGTGCAAACGTAAGTAACTCACGCTATTACACTTTATTTGCTTGTGTAAATGAAGTGACAACTTGCCATGATAAGCGTTGTAGTGCCAGTGCATCTTTTGCAGACAAAGAGCTCTTAAAAAGATTACCTTCAGGCGATTTATCAAACAACAATGAGTAAAACACGCAGGCGGCTAAATAGGTGCCGGCAACACTTGGATGCTTTAGGTCTTTTTGGTATGTAATGCTGCCATTTTTTGCGCCTAGTACATCGGGCACGTAAAGTGCTATTTCGGGATATAGTTCGCTGGCTTGAGCAAAAGCAATGCCGACTGGCGCAACGCGCACGCCTAACTTTTTGCCTTGCTTGACATAAGCCGTAGCCACTTTTTCAGCCATTTCTTTGTCATTAGCATAGCCCCAGGTCATGAACAAAATAGGTTCTAGATTTTGTTTTTTGATAAGTGTAGTTGCTCTTTGAAGCCCAGCTTCAAATCGTTCTTTTTTATTCTTGCTAATCGCTTCGTTACTGTGGCCCTGCAGTATGACCGCATCAAAACCTCGGGTATCGACTTCAAAAATACCCGCGATGCTGATGATTTGTTCAAAAATATGCCCGCCAGAATAGGTAAGTAATTTATGCCTATTTTCACCCCGCTGCCATTCGCCGTTTGCGCGAAGTAAGCTGCCTAAATGGTTATGAATACCGTTGTTATAAAAACTAAAGCTATTGCCGACGAATAGGAGCTTTTTGGGTGGTGATGTTGTGGTTGGCGATTTTGCATGTGATGGTTTTGTATGCGCTGGTTTTGTATGAGAAAGCGCACTAATTGAAAACACCATGCTTATCAAACAGATGAACATCATTGAAAAAGTAAAACGATGCTTGTTTTGTTTCACGTGAATCATTTTTATTACCTATTTAAACAGGGTTTATTTTATCTACAAAAATACCCACGGCGCTAACCAAATAGACACGATAGTAAGCAAGACCATGCCAATAATATTCAAAATTACCCCTGCCTTGACCATTTGCGGAATGTTCAGCACACCCGATGCAAACACAATGGCATTGGGTGGTGTTGCTACGGGTAACATAAATGCGCAGCTAGCAGCTAGCGTGATGGGCACACACAGTAATAATGGAGACACGCCTAGCTGTATGGCAACAGCTGCCATCACGGGTAAAAATGTAGCTGCGGTGGCGACATTGCTAGTGAGTTCAGTTAAAAATATAACAAGGCCTGTTGCAGCGACAATCAATACAAAAATGCCTAGGCCGCCTAAAGGCGTTAAGCTTTGTCCTAAAAAGGTGGCTAGCCCCGTTGAAGAGACCGCAGACGCAAGGCTTAAACCGCCGCCGAATAAAATTAGAACACCCCAAGGTAAACGGCTTATATTTTCCCATACCATTATTTGCGGCTGGTCTTTATTACCACTGGGCAATAAAAATAAAAGCAAAGCCGCCGCCATCGCAATGCCTGCATCACTTAAACCTGTGGCGCCAAACCAAGCATTTATAGGACGGCGTAATATCCATAATAAAACAACGCCCAAAAAGACAATCGCCACGCGCTTTTCGGCAACCGACATGCTGCCCAAGTCGTTTTTTAAGTTTGCCAAATAGTCATGCACTTTTTCATTTGCGGGTATGTCAATTTTAAAGCTTAGGTGGGTCAGTGAGTACCATGCCAAAGGCAACATGATCAGGCTAACCGGTACGCCCACCATCATCCAACTCGCAAAGGTGATTTTAATGTCGTAGTTTTCAGTTAAAAAAGCGGCAAGAAGTGCATTTGGCGGCGTACCAACCAGTGTTGCAAGACCACCAATAGTGGCTGCATAAGCTAAGCCAAGTAACATGGCGGCTTGAAACGACTTTATTTGTGTTTGGGTAAGGTCGGTATTGTTACTTGCAATTACGCTGGCCACCGACAAAGCAATTGGCATTAGCATCATGGTGGTAGAGGTGTTAGTCATCCACATTGACAGCAAGGCTGCTACAAGCATAAAGCCAGCAATTAAGTGTTTACCATCAGTGCCTGTTAACGACAATATATATAAAGCGATGCGTTTGTGAAGCATCCATCGTTCAACGGCTATTGCCAATATAAACGCGCCTAAAAATAAGTAGATAATGGGGTTTGCATATGCACTGGTGGTGTCGGATATGCTTGAAATACCTAAAAGTGGAAACGTCACGATGGGTAAAAATGCAGTGACGGGAACAGGAATAGCCTCAGTCGCCCACCAGGTTGCCATCCATAAGCCAACGGCGGCAACTCGCCAAGCCTCTTGTGGCATTGATGTTTGTGACGCATCAAATAGCATCATAAACACAAATATTATGGGTCCTAATACTAGGCCGACATTTTGATATCTAGCGCGCTGATTAATTTCTGCTGCTACAACAGACATAACTGTTCCTTAGCTATTGTTTTGAATAAGTGTATAGGAAAAGGCGTTGCTTTGTTGCGTTTGGCAACCTAAACGCTCCGCTTTTCTATCAGAAAAACAGAGCGTTGGTGCACCTCTTTTAGAAGCTAGCTCTTACATCCAAGTAGTAGCTTCTTCCAAAGTCGCGATGTGCATCGGCAAAGTAACCAAAGAAACGATCGGCTAAAGGTGCGCGCTCGTTGGTAAGATTGCGAATACCCAAGCGAACACGCGTATCAACTTCATTCACGTCAAATCTATAATCGAGGGTTGCATTATAGGTTGTCATAGAAGGGATTTCATAGCGTGTTCCATCATCAAGCGTAAGCGAGCTCTGATAAAAGTCACCAATATAATTGCCGCTTAGCGAGGCGCCATATTGGTCTTTTCGCCACGACATTCTCACCGTTTGACGGACCTCTTGATTACCATCACGGCCAATCAAATCAGCAAAACCATCAACAGGGAAGCTTGCGGGAATTAGGCCAGAGTCAACGGCAGCTACCAGTCTTGCTGCTTCACCGCCAGCGACTTGCTCAAATTCTTCAATAAATGAGCCATTGTAGCTGAATCTAAAACGGCCATAGTCGGTCGACAGGTTGTAATAAACACCCACATCATAACCGGCCAAATTACGTTGGTCGAGGTTTGCGTACTGGTCGCTTACTTGGTCAATATCACCCGCTGGGCAAATACCTGCGGCGAGGTAAACGGCTGATTGGTCAGCACTTGGTGTGTCGCGCGTGACTGCAGAATTAAATGCACTGCCAGCACAGTTGCTAGTGCCCGCTTCTAAGCGTAACAACAAATCTAGCAAGGTGTGGTTTTCTTCACCAAATAAGCCAATGGTGTTTTCTTTCTCAATTGACCAGTAGTCAAAGGTGACTGTTAACTCGTCGGTTGGCGTAAATACTAAGCCTACATTGGTATTGGTTGATTCTTCAGGCGCAAGGTTTTCGCTGCCTTGGGCCACACGCTGTATTGAATTTCGGCAATCGATAATATCTTGGTCAGGATCGCCGCCGTTTTCGGCCGCAAATATACACGCATAGTCGTTACGTGTGTTGTTACGAGCGACTATTTCTTCGTTAATGGTAATAAGGTTAGGCGCCCTGAACGCTTCAGACCACGAGCCTCTAATAAGCAATGACTCAATTGGTCTGTACCCAAACGCGATTTTACCCACTGTAGTGTTACCCACATCACTAAAATCTTCGTAGCGAATGGCGGCTTGTACGTCTAAGTTTTCAAGTATAGGTAACTGTAATTCAGTGAAAATAGACAGTACGTCACGTTCGCCAGAACTGTCGGGGGTAGGGCTTGAATTCACTACGTCAGACACAAACGGGTAAGTATCACCATCGTAATCAGTGAAGGTAATGGTGCCATCGAGCCTGTCGTCTCTATCATCAATAAAGGATTCTTCCCTATATTCTATACCGGCAACAAAACCAACAGGCCCGCCAGGTAATTCAAATATTTCGGGTGTGAAGGCTTTAAAATCAAGAGATTTAAGCTCGGTTTCGTTATCGCGTCTAACATCGATTAATGCGCGCTCTATATTAGTGTTTACGCCGCCACTAAATGGATTATAAGCAGCAGCCGTTGGGTCAAATAAAGCCTCGGCAATTAAATTATTAGAGACTCGATTACCGGTAATATCGGTTTTTTCAGCCTTTGACCATACCAATGCACCCTCCCAATCCCAGTCGCCCACTACGCCGCGTAGACCTTGTACAAAGCGGAAGGTGTCGCCGTCGTTATCGACAATTCTAGGGACTTCAGCAAAGCGATAATTATCGATGATTAATTCGGCGCCTGTGCATGGTACATCAGGTATACGAGCGTCGGGCAGTCGGTTAGGTGAGCCACATGGTCCAAATGGATTGTAGTAGTTTTCTGCGCCCACTCTGAGTCTTACGGCGGTAAAGGGAGCGGTTGGGTGTCTGCGTAAGTTGGTGGTTGATTTATAATAAGAAAACTCGGTAAAGCTCTCTAGCGTGTCGCTAATTTCATGGTTAACGTATAAGAACAAGTTTGAACGCGTCAATTCTGAGCTAACATCTCTATCAGCGTTGAGGTTATATCTGAAGGTACCTTGGCCATCAATTCCACCACAAATAAATTCATTAATATCGTATTGGCAGCGGTCGTCCCCAATAGGGTAAGTTTCAAATTCGCCCGAACTGTCAGTAAACACATCTCTTACGCCAAGGCCTGAAGCGCTACTTACAAAATCAAATTGGCCAAAGTTTGAATTGGCAGAGTTATTTCTAAAGCGTGTATCGCCTTCCCAAGGCGAGCCTTCAGGTATTCGATCTCTAAAATCTGAATTGGCCCATCTAGGATCGTCTTGTGAGTTTACGCGATCGCGTTGATAGTAGTTGGCAAATACACTGACGTTGGTGCGCCCATCGTTAAAGTCTTGCCCCCATTTTAAGGTGAGTGTTTGGGTGTCTCTGGGGATTTCACTATATTCAGCATGTCGAGCCGATACGGTAAAGCCAACAAAGTCAGTTTCTAGAACATGATTGACCACACCTGCCACAGCATCGGCGCCATATATTGCTGAAGCACCATCTCGTAAGACTTCGACTCTATCTAAACCATGCACAGGAATAGTGTTGACGTTAACTGAGTTGACCGGCACAAAGCTCCCGCCAACTTCTTCGGTTTGATAAGAGGCTGAGTTAACCATGCGCCTGCCATTAAGCAATACCAGCGTATTACCCGTGCCTAGGTTTCTTAAATTGTAAGTGCCAATATCGCCGCGCGCCGCGTTAACACCACCGCCTATATTTTCAGCTTCGTTAAAAAAGTTTTGCCCATTTTCGGGGATTAATTCAAGCAAATCATCGAGTGACTCTAAGCCTAAATTGCCAATGTCTTCGCTGCTAATAACCGAGACAGCAAGCGCTTCTGCTACTGCACCACCTTTAATGTTTGAACCAACAACGGTAATCTTTTCAACTTCTTCTTCGCTGTTTTCTTGGCTTTGAGCGTATGCTTGCGGCAGTAGGGTACCTAAAGCTAAGCCTACTGATAAGCAAAGTGCTTTGTATGGGTAAGTTTGTTTGCTTTGAGTGATGTCGTTTGTTTTATTGTGCGTGTTGCGGGAATAGCTCTTTTTCATAAGTGTTACCCTTTTGTTTTTTGAATTGTTGTGTTGTATTTTCTTACATAACGCATCAGCACGCGTTTACCCCTACTTCTTGTTTGAAATTCATACAATATTGTGAGGAATATTATGAAAGCGATGGTTCGTGGCCACCATAGTGAACAACCACTTAATCATCTATGCCACGCGCAATTTCCCGATCAGTTCGTCAAAAACTACGCAAGCCTATTATTAAACCCGTTGGTTGGTTTGGTCAACCTGACCTTGTGAATGACATTATATCGATTCTTCTGACTGCTAACGGAGATAAACGCAACCGTTGTTGGAAATGGCTTGAGTCTGAAAAGCCTGATGTCGATGGCTTGCCCGCAATTAAAGGCTTACCAATCAACATGCTCGATGCCATAGAAGAAGCTGAAATAGTGTTAGCACATGCTAAAGCTTATGCTGAATACCTTAAACGTGAAAAATGAATAGTATGCCAAAAGTACAAACTTTAATGGTCTGAATTCTAATAATGAAGCTCCTCACGCCCAAATATTCTTTCTAAAGCCGTATTTCTGAGGGTAAGATACGTTTAGCCAGTTTAGACAAAGTCCCAAAGGGAAAAAATGTATAGAAATACAAGCAATATATCAAATGAACTCAGAGAATATTCATCCTGGAACACTGGTAAATTAGCTGAAGATAGAATTACTCTTTTCGATTATTCGACATTTATTGCAACACCCGATATTCTTTTTGCTATGGCAGAATTGTTTGACCCTAAACTTTACAGATTCGAAGGCTGCTATTTTATCGAAGAAAAATTCAGTGAAGACATTTATTTATCTTGGAAACTAAAAGGTTTGGGCAAGAGAGAAATAGAAAAAGTAATGAATCATATCCATATAACTTCTATCTTGCAGGACAGTGACATGTCTATTGCTTTAGCAAAACATTGCTGTGAACTAATTGTTGATATGTGGAACAAAATATTCAGGAATAACAATATAACCTCTGAAGTACTTGGCAGTAACCTTGAAGACTTATCAATAACGTTTTTTAGTAATTAATCAACTTTACTAGCATTAAGGGGCGTAAGATGCTGCACAGAAGACGCCGTGTATAACATGAGACATTAATTTGAATATAATGAAGCAATTAGCAAACCAGAATAATTGCTGTTGTGCTTGCTCAGATGATTCTTCAATAAACCCCTTTAAAATGCACGCCTATAATAAATATCAGAAACTTGATTTTTTCTTGGATAGTGAACTTGAAGAAAGCAGCAATTTATTGTCTATCGATCTTACGTTGCCAATTTATACATCAGATCTTTAGAGCGAGACAAAGTAATATACGCTCAATAAATTGCAGGCAAACTAAGACCAAGCACAATAAGGCTAATAACAAGATTATATGCCCAAACAGGGGCAGCATTTGTTTGTGGGTATGATTCGCCAACTAATGAGGATATTTTAAGGCCATTACTTCGTGGCTTTTGTTTAGGGAATAGGTGAATATTTGATTGTTGGAGTGAGGATTTTAAAGAATGGAGGCAGGCTGTTTTTGCCCACATTTCACAGCAATCTGCAAAGACGTATTGGTGTTTTGCATCTTCACTTAACCATTCAAAAAATTCTAAGCGCTTTGCTTCATTGAGCTTGTGTATGCTTTGTTCCAATATTTCTGTTGTCGAATCTTCACCCTGCAATGCACGTGTGTCGACAAAGCCGTCTAAAAAACCCAGCCAAGCGACTGCGTCAGCAATAATGCGTTCGGGATATTCAGTGCCTGCCCATTCATCAATATTCATACTAGGCGCTCTTTTTGCCTAAATTAGGCTTAGCACTTTGTGATAAAAGGGGTTTGTTTTGTTTCTCAAATATATATTGCCGACAACGTTTTAAGCCTTTTGTGATATGACTTTCGACGGTCTTTTTAGATATGTTGAATTGTTTGGCAATTTCGTCATGACTTTTGCCTTGGAGTTTACGTTCGATAAAGATTTTTTTGCAAAGCAAAGGTAGGTGTTCAATCGCATTATGCAGTAGTTCTTGCTCTTTTTGTTTTGTCACCGTGGTTTCAAGAGAATCAAACGTTTGCTCATTAATACTACGTGATTGCTCGCGAAGATAGTTTTCTCGTACGATGTGATGCCTTGTTTTTGATATCGCTAAGTTTTTAGCGATAGTGAACAATAGGGGTTCGAGCTGTTGTAGTTTTGTTGCAAATGGGGATGAAGAGGGATTTTGTTTAGCAAGCAAGAACACTTTTAACATGGCGTCTTGAATGACTTCTTGTGACTCAGAAAAAGAGAGCATTTTATTTAGCATCGCTAAAAGCTTTGGCTTGCAAGCAAATTGAAGTTGTTCAAAGGCGATATTGTCGCTTAATTGGATGGTATTTATATACTTGTTGCTGGTGTTTGTGTTGTCGTTTAGATTTTGCAAAGCTGCTTTCCTCTAAACCTGCACTACCGCTCATTAAGCTAAATTGAAAAGCTCGTTTATTATGCGCAAGTATTATTTTGTTATTTGGTGGTTTATTCGCCTATTTTCTTATTGAGTTAACTTACGTATGGATAACATAAAAGTATCAATTAATTAACATATACCTTTTGTTGCGACGTCAAAAAAATGCACATTTTACGTTTCATCATGATGTCACAATGTTTTTGACGAATGCACTAGTTTCTTTGATAGCAACATGATGTGGATACACAAAAATAGCATAGGCCCTATAAACAAATATATTTCGATAACACTGAGACTTAGTGCAAACATCGGATTACCTGACAAGTAACCTATTGTGATAACTAAGATGAGTGTTAGCAGGCCACTTATTAAGCAAAAAAGAGTATGTCGAGTAGATAGTTTGAGTGGCCAACACACGGCGCTCAAGCCAACAAATCCAGCTACACCACTTAGGGTTAACATTACCAAAAGTGCAATACGCATTAGCCCTATTTCAGCAATATAAAAAAGACCGGTATATATGCCGACTATCGGCATACATAGCAAAACAGCACATGGCGCCCATGCAAAAACAGTTGTGAGACCGGTAAGTAAAGACTGAAGATACACCTGCATGCCTAATCGTCTTCAGTCTGTTCCCATAATTCTATTTTTATGCCGTCTGGGTCGAGGATCCATGCAAATTTGCCATAGCCTTCATCAACGCTACTTAAGACCTCAACATCTCTTGATTTTAATACTTCTAAAAAGCCGTCTAAGTCGTCAACACGTAAATTGATCATAAAATCACTCTTTCCTGGGCTGATGTATTCATGATCTTTAAAGTGACTTACTAAGGAGTATGGCTTTGGATTGCTTTCTTCAGACCAACTTAACTGCGGGCCATAGTCGCCATCTAAACCTAGTTTTTCTTTGTACCAAAGACGGGTTGCTTTTGGGTCTTTTACTACGTAAAAAACGCCGCCCAATCCGGTTATTTTTGCCATGAGTTTTCCTATAAATTATTTATTTTATGACTTTGCTCTTAATCAATGTAAATCACATTGTGATTGAAGTCACTATTTGAAACTTTTACCTTGAATCTCAGACTTTTTGTTAAACCGCCCTACACGTTATTCTGGCCTTCGCCTAATACAGTCCGGTTAAGCCAAATTCGTCATCCTCGCGAAGGCGGGGATCTGGTGGATGTTATTACAAAGCTT
>CAYURD010000125.1:9281-10662 GCA_964446865.1 uncultured Glaciecola sp. | reverse complement strand
CCTCCTAAGTCTTTGATAGTGGTTCAAGTCCACTAGGGGTGGCCACTTTTGTAAGCAATTGTACTTTCTAGCCCCAAACACTGGTTTAGTCGCTCTCAAGTCTGTATCTTTCTTCGCTCATCATTACGCTAAGCTTTCGTTAATCAGTTAGGCGATGTGACTTTGTGGATGACATTAAATAATCCACACTTTTCTTTTTGTTGGAAAATATTTGCAAGGAGCAATAATTGAAGCTATCTATTTTTTCTGTACTCGTGATGAGCGCCATTTGGTCGCAAACGGCATCAGCTAATATATTGGGTGATAACCTAAAGTCTTTTATTAAATATGAAACAAACGATACTGATTCTATATTCGGAGTAGGCGCTAGTTTTGAGATGGAGCGCAGAAACAGCAACATGCGAGCGGCATTTGTCACGTCAATTAATACCATGCGTATTATGGATACAAATGATATTGAGCAAGACTTTATGGCGTGGGATGTTGGTTTTAAAGCGGGCTATTTCAACACAGGGTTTGCTTATGTTGAAGTGGGCTTAGATTTACTTGATTTGGCCGTTCAACATGATAGAAGCGATTCTTCTGATACATTTGATGATAGCGGGTCTAATGACATTGATGGCTTTTTTGGACTAGGTGCTGGCATCGAGACAGATAACATAAGACTAGAGACTTTCGTAAAAGCCCGCCAAATAGATGCTGAGGCTTGGGAGAGTAAAAATACTATGTTTTATGGCGTACAGTTGTCGGTAACGTTTTAACTAACTAATCAACAATGGCAGTAATCTACTTACTGCCTAGCTACATAGTCATTGGGCTGCACATCACCTAATAAACTGCGGTCAAGCGCTTCTACCGTTGCCGTATCACTAAACACTTGTCTCACGACCAAACGGGTAGGGTGGATAACAAACTGACTGTATTGTTGACCAAAGGTATCGCTTATTTGTTTAACATTGAATAAGGTCAACTGATCGCCAGCTTGCACTTGATGCGACTGGCCTAGGTTGATTTGAAGTTGATTATTGGCAACCGCTAATATACGTCCCATAGTTGGTTGGCAAATAGCATATTCTTCTAAATCGGTAATGCTTTTTTGCATCATTTTTTGCACGCTTTGTCCGTACTGGCTGCGCCAAAAACCTTCCGAAGCAACATCTATACTTTGCGTAAAATCAAAGCCCCAAGGCGCGCTGCTTTGGTAACTCTGTTGATATTTTGTTTGGCCTGTTGCGCCATCCACTAACGACAGGGTGAAATTAAAATTGCGGATTGCTTCATCTTCTTTAAATGGGTTAAAGGCCGAACTGGCAAAGCGTTGTACCGAAATGTCATCAATCACCGCAGTGATCACATATTGTGTATTTGATTTATTTGCTAG
>CAYURD010000125.1:0-9181 GCA_964446865.1 uncultured Glaciecola sp. | reverse complement strand
GAAAATATATCTGCGCGTATCGAGACGGTTACAACGCCATCTTCATAGACTTCGTCAATAAGTTGTATGGTGTTGACTTCGCCAGAGGCTCTAATTTCTAGATGATCATCGGTTAATAAGCCATTTGTCATTTGCGTGACGCTTCTTACCGATGCCCCTGCAAATAATAAGGCTTGTTTGATGGCTTCTTCTGTTGCGGCTTTGCGCGCATTATCTTTGTCGTCATTAATGACAACCGATTGGCCAGTAGCGGTAAACCAAGCGGCGTTGACATGACTAGATAGTAGCAACAAGCTGACTAAAAGAGGCAAACATATAACGAAAAGAAAAGTAGATAAATACCGCATCATAACTCCAAAGTAAGCTCGCAAAACATGAAAAGCGCAAGCACCACGCTGTCATTTACAAGATTTGTATAAGAGGTATACAAGATATATGCCAGTAAAAACTAATGCTCATTTACATTCATTTATGGCATACGCTTTGCTTTTCTAATCTGTAGTGAATAACAAATGTAGATGGCAAGTGTGCACAAACGCCTTCAACAACAATGCAGAGAATAATTATGAACCAGCAACCTTCAAGCCAGTTTTTCGTTTTTTGGGGTTTGACTTTACCGCTTATTTTGCGCCTCAGTTTTATCGCGTTAACACTGTCTTTAGCGGCCTGCGGTTCATTAGTGACTAAGCATGTAGAGTGGGAAACAATAGAGCCCGATCAATATCCAGTGCTAAGTGCAGTAGGCTATGCGCCAGTGAGTGCACAAGCTGGCAGTGATGAATCATCTAAAAGACTCATGGCAATTAAAGCATCAAAACTTGACGCTTATCGAGAGTTGGCAGAGCAAGTTTATGGCCAAAAAGTTGACGGTGAGCAAGCCTTAGCAAACCTAGTACTTACAAATAACGAATTGCGCTCGTCGGTAGAAGGTGTAATACGAGGTGCTCGTGTGGTTAAATCATATCCTGTGGGCGACGATACCTATGCAACAGAACTTGAATTAGACATGCAAGTGGTTAGGAATATTTATCTTTCTACAGCCCAACCAAAAAGAATTCGCAAAGTCAGTTACTACTAAAATTAGGTCGGGCAAGTAAAAGAACACTTAAAAATCTTCCATGTGATCACTGAAATGCTGCGTGATAATTGATACAAAACTTTCCATAATATGTTCTTTTTGCTCATCGTCAATGTAAGGCGAATCAGACATATTCTCGCTAAACAAACTGTCTAAATACAAATACTCCATACTCCAATTTTTAAATGTTCGCCGCACACATTCATCCTCATGGATTAAGACGACTCTGTGGTGCCTGGGATCTGATTTAATCCTATTGTACAAAGTATCAACATCATCATCATCACCTTCAAGCAATTGAATAAAGTTTTTGCGGTTGTCAAAAAGCAGTATCCCCGTAATATTTTTGGCGGTATTGCGCTTTCTAGATTTTTCGAGCAGTGATTTAATGTCTGCAGAAGAAAAGGCGAGCTTTGCTTGACTCTTGTACACAAGCTCTTTCATGCTTTGCTCTTCATAAAACTAGGCTTAATCTGATTACGCGGTATCAAATCAAACGGCATAAAATTGCATAGTCGCTTATTGCTTAAGCATAATATTGAATAGGTCATTTCGACGTGGTGCCTGCTAAGTAAATATCGATAATTAAGGCTATCTTATTTTTGAAGGCAAAGCGTGCAGATGCATCTAATTAGGCTATTTTAGAGACTAAAGTCTGGTGTCGGGAGGCTTGAATGTAAAGCAGATGTTTCAATGGTTTTGCAGCGATGTAAGTAAAGATGGGCAGGTATGTAAACACTAAACGTCGAATCAAAAAAAAGAGTCCACTCGGACTCTTTTTCATTAATTTGTTGAACTTTTAAGCACTAACACCTTTAGTCGAACTGTCTCCGCTCGTTTTGCCCGAACGGTCATATGTCATTGATTCTTTTGCTCGCAGTTCCATCATGAAATTGCGTAGGTGTACCAGTCTTAATTGGCCTTGCTCGACTGATTTCGCATTGATTTGCGTGAGATACTTGCACTCAAACAAAACTTGCTTGCATGTTTCTAGTAAATCGTTGCACGAATCGGGCACGCCATCTTTGCTCGCTTGACGTGCGTATAATGTTTCAATCGCACTGTCTTGCGCCTCAATCTTGTCTAAAAGCGCTTGTTTGTCTTGCAGAAGCTGCATTAAGGTTTCTGGCTCGCGAGAACTAATTAAATGTAGTTCTTGCTCTAGCAACGACTTCAGGTCCCGAAGAAAGCCCAACTGCATGGTGATAGCACTTTCAAGACTAGTTTTCATTATCTATTACGCCTTTATACCAAGGAGTTGAGTTTCAAGCGTCGCGATTTTTTTCGCTAAGGCCTCAGGATTGACTTTATAGTCACCATCAGCAATCGCTTGCTTGAGGCGGTCAACCTTTTCCTGATTCACAGGCGCTTCAGATCCTTTCTTTTGAACATTAGAAAGTTGCTGTGCAGACTGAGTCAATGATACTGAGTCTTGTCTAGCAGGCACGGCTGCTTGACTTGTTGATGCTTGGTTAGAAGCCCCACTAGATTGGTTTTGTACTTGTTGCTGCGCAACTTTCGCCGCATCTAGTTGTGGCTTGTTAGCATTATTTACATTGTTAATTGACATAAATTCCTACCACTATTGTTACCTATGTAAGCTTTATCGGCGAAGTATTAAATTTCTTTAGGCTTATATGACAATAAACTGTCACTTTTTGATAATTATAATAAATCCGTCAATTATCAAGCCTGTAAAGTGCTTTATTACGACTTTTTGCACCGGTTTTTCGTTCTTTTTATTTGTAAGAGGGCAGTTTGCAACCTTTGTACCACTTTGTTTTAAATGCTGACCTGTACTTCAGAAGTACTAGTCACTCGGCCATATACAAGTTTATCGGACGAAATGTTCCTAACCTGAATAGTATCGCCTAGCACGCCGTCTTGTTCAGCAACACCAAAAACCTTGACCGATAAACCACCCCGACTGGCCGCGATGCTGACCCTGTCACCTTTACACACAAAACATAGCATACGATCGTCAATAATGTTACCCGAGCGCATGCGTCTTTTTATACGAGCACCTGCTACTTGAGCAATATCACTAAAGACAGAACCTTTTAAGCGATTCTTGTCGATACTAATGACTTCTAGATTACGTTTGCTTAACAAAGAACCTGGGCTTAAGTTATCTCGACTAACGACAACATCTTGCATGACTGCCACGCTAGCATGGACAAACAAATACCAACTTGGTTTGTCAATGCAGCTTACTTTTATAGATTGGTTAGTTTGCTGAAAAATGTCTGAACCTAGCTCAAAATTAAAACCACTTGCGCACCTTGGTACAACAATACGCTTATCAATATTTCTCACTTTTACTTGAATATCATTATTCGTGTCAGAGTCGGCTGAATTACTTTGGTAATCAAGGCTGCTTTGCTCGAGTTTATCAAATAGAAATGTGCGTACTTCGTCACGTAAAAATGTGTGATGGTCACTCTCACTGGTAGCGCTTTGTAAGTCGTTGTTTATCATAGCAAACGCTGTGCATGAAAAACTTATCAAAAAACACGTAAAGAGTATGCGGTGTCTAGCCGATATGTTTGTATCTGTGATTGTACGCATGAAACTGGCCTTATTATAAACGCTACTGTGCTGACACTTCATTCTGTTGACGTGATACCCAGTGTCATAACTTTGGCACAAAGTAAAAGCAATGGAAGATACATAACAAAGATATGCGCCTAATATGCCTTATCTTGTTTACGAGTGTCACGTTCTGAACGCTATGTTGGTTTGCTTCAGTGTTTTGCAACAATCATGCCCAAAACGACGGAGGTTTACATGTCAAGTATTATGGATTCGGTCAATCAGCGCACACAGCTTGTGGGTCAGAACCGATTAGAATTATTGTTGTTCCGATTAAACTCAAAACAACGTTTTGGGATTAATGTATTTAAAGTGCGAGAAGTACTTCAATGTCCTCCTTTAACCTCTATCCCAAAGCTTAATGCCTTAGTAAGAGGCGTGGCTCATATTCGCGGGCAAACCATCTCGGTGATTGATTTGTCGATGGCGACCGGTGGCACGCCAATTGAAGACATTAGCCAAGGCTTTATTATTATTGCTGAGTACAATCGCTCGGTGCAAGGTTTTTTGGTGGGTTCAGTTGAACGTATTATTAATACCAACTGGGATAGCATTATGCCTCCACCAAAAGGTGCTGGCAAAGAAAGTTATCTAACCGCTGTGACCGAGGTTGAAGGTGAATTAATTGAGATTTTAGATGTTGAAAAAATTCTTAATGAAATTTCTCCATTAAATACAGCGGTAAGCTCAGATATCACTGATAATGTTGATATACAGGGTAATGAGGAGAAAATGATTTTCATTGCGGATGATTCCGCTGTTGCACGAAACCAAGTTAAAAAAGCACTTTCAACCTTAGGTTTACCGATTGAGACGGCTGAAAATGGCTTAGTTGCGTTGAATCGCTTAAAAGAGCTTGCTGAGGATACTGGTGATGTCACCGACAAAGTAGGGCTTATAGTATCTGACATCGAAATGCCAGAAATGGATGGCTACACACTCACTGCAGAAATAAAAAACACGCCAGAATTGCATCGATTGCAGGTAATTTTGCATACATCACTAAGCGGTGTTTTTAATCAAGCTATGGTTTCTAAGGTTGGCGCCGATGATTTTATTGCTAAATTCCACCCTGATGAATTAGCGGGTGCCGTGCAAAAATGGTTACTGACAGATTTAAAACCATAAATGTTGAAACAGACAAGATGAATAAACCGGCAGTACTGACATGAAGGAATATGAAGTTTCTGAGCATGCATATCAAGATTTCTGTGATTTCTTGCATGCTTCTGTTGGTATCGTCCTAGGCAAAAAACGGCAATATTTAGTAAAGAGTCGCTTATCAGCATTTGCTCGAGAGCTTGGCTACGACAACTTCACGACCTTCATTAATGATATTATTAGTAATAATGATAGAGGATTGACTGCTCAATGTTTGGAGTTGATGACTACAAACGAAACCTTTTGGTTTAGAGATGAGTACCCCTTTACTTTGCTAGCCAAACACATTTTACCCAACATTCAAAAGCACAAAAATAGCCTAAAAATATGGAGTAGTGCTTGCGCATCAGGACAAGAAAGTTATTCCATTGCGATGACAATACTGGAGCATCAACGCCAGCATCCTCAGTCGTTTACTGGCGGTGTTAAGATTCTTGCCACAGATTATTCTACGAAAATATTAGAAAAAGCAAAATTTGGCTCGTATGACGAACTAGCGCTTGGGCGCGGTTTGCCATTACAAATGCGTAATAGATATTTTGAAGCATCACTCAATAATGAGATGACGCTGATAAAATCCATCAAAGAAATGGTTGAATTTAAACAGTACAATCTGTTAAACAGTTTTACTGGCTTAGGCCAATTTGACGTGGTGTTTTGCCGAAATGTATTAATTTATTTTGACGGCAATCAAAAAAACGAGATCCTGAAAAAGATTGCCGCTTGTATGCCAAAACACGGCATTTTGTATTTAGGTGCAGCTGAATCTATTAGCGGCGCTGAAGAATTTTTTACAATGAAAAATATCGACGGCGGCCTTTATTACGAAAGGCTGTAGACACTTCCATCGCTTTTCCCATTCTCTGAAATATCCTTAAAAACGCCTTTTCCACACTTTCTGGCATAGCACTTGCTCTACTTTTTGCATCTGCCGCATGAATATCTGCATTGTTCCGGGTTTGCCGGTCAAATGTTGGACAGTGACATTTTATTCACACGCAGCAAACTTTAGCAAAAGGTACATGTCGATGGCATTAAGTTTAGATAGATTGGTGAACGTACACCACAAAGCCTTGCAAGTCCGTACACAGCGGATGGAAGTAATATCTGGTAACCTAGCGAATGCGAATACGCCAGGTTATAAGGCCAGAGATATCGATTTTTCAAAGGCAATGAAAACCGCGCAAAAAGGCCAAACGACAGGGTCTGACATGCTAAGGACGCACGAGAATCATATGGTCGGAACAAGCCGAATGCAAAGTGAAATCGATTTTAGGATCCCCAATCAGCCAGATACTGGCGACGGTAATACGGTTGATGCACAAACCGAAAGAAATGAATTTTTGGAAACTGGCATGCGATACGAAGCAAGCCTAATGCTATTAAACGGTAAGTTTAAAGGCATGAAAAAAGCGCTTAGTAGCGGAGGTCAATAGTAATGAGTTTATTTAACATCATGAATATTTCAGGTACGGGTATGGCGGCAGAATCTGTCCGCTTAAATTCAACGGCCAGTAATATCGCCAATGCAAATAGCGTAAGTAGCAGCTATGATGAGACTTACCGCGCCCGTCATCCAGTCTTTGCTGCCGCCCTTGAACAGGCGAATAGCGATAAAACAAAAGGCGTAGGTGTCAATGTTTTAGGCGTAGTCGAAAGCCAAAAAGAATTGCAAATAGAGTATAAACCTGGGCACCCAGCTGCTGATGCAGACGGCTACATTTATAAGCCTAACGTAAACATCGTTGAAGAAATGGCAGACATGCTCTCGGCGTCAAAGGCCTACGAGACTAATGTACAAGTTGCCGATACCACTAAACGAATATTTCGCCGCGTATTACAACTAGGCCAGCAGTAGTAATGTCTAGTACGAGGATTTTAAAATGAATATACAGCCACAAAATGGCCTAAACACCGACCTTTACTGGAACACCGAACAAGAGGTGGCCGTGACTGATGGTACTGAGCAAACGTTAAAACAAGAAGACTTCTTTGCCTTGTTAACCGAACAGCTTGCCAATCAGGATCCGACAAAACCGGTAGATAACGACCAATTGGTAGCGCAAATGACATCGTTTACAACAGCTGACGGTATTTCGCAGCTAAACGAAAAGTTTGAATCCTTTGCATCTTCAATGACAAGTAATCAGGCGCTACAAGCATCTAGCTTAATTGGGCAAAGCGTTTTGGTCACTGGAAATATTGGTTATATGGCCAATCAAGGTGAAGGTATTTCAGGTGTGGTGATAAACGAGAACACCTCGCAAGACACGCAAATAACCATACAAAACGCTAACGGTGAAGTGGTCAGAACCTTAGACATTGGTACCCAGGCCGCAGGTAATATTCAATTTAATTGGGACGGCACAGACGATGCCGGCAATCAATTGCCACCCGGCAATTATGGGGTAGTCGTACAAGGTAATGTATTTGGTCAAGAGACCGCACTACCCGTTGCGATAAACCGCCATGTTGATAGTGTCAGTTTATCTGGCTCTAGCGCGGGTGTTGTACTTAATTTAGATGGTGATGTCAGCATTAAACTTGACGATGTCATTCAAATCGGTAATTCATAGGAGTTTAATATGTCATTTAATATAGCATTAAGCGGAGTATCAGCGTCGCAAAAAGACCTCGATACCACGGCCAATAATATAGCGAATGTAAACACAGTCGGTTTTAAAGAATCTAGAGCTGAATTTGGCGATGTATATGCAGCATCACTATTAGCATCAGGTAAAACAAAAGTAGGTGATGGTGTATTAACCCAAGAAGTAAGTCAGCAGTTTTCTCAAGGAAGTTTATCGTTTACCAACAACGCGCTTGATTTAGCCATTACTGGCAACGGCTTTTTTGCCACGGTGCCGGAAATCACCTCACGCGATTTTTCCTTCACTAGAGCAGGGCAGTTTAAGTTAGACTCAGACAATTTTGTGGTTAATTCAAATGGCGACAACTTGTTGGGTTTTCCGGTAAACTCTGACGGTACCTCAGCATCGGTCGCGCTAAGTACAACAGAGCCTGTGCGTATTCCTGATTCTTCTGGTTCGCCGCAACAAACAACAGAAGTCGATGTTCGGTTTAACTTGCCTGCGGGCGACGTTGCAAAGCCACCTGCAGACTTTGACCCAGGCGATCCATTGACTTACAACGCAGCAACATCAGTTACTGTCTATGATTCTTTGGGTGACAGCCATGTGATGACATATTTTTTCTTAAAAGATAATGACCCGGCAGCTGTCAACGAATGGTATGTGGCAGCGGCGGTTGATGATCAATTAGTAGACATTACCAACTCTGACGGTTCTGACGCTGACCCTGCTACGGCCGTTAATTCTATTGGGACTAATACCGGTAATGGTGTAGCCGTTGCAAAAATGAGATTCAGCGATGGTGGTGATTTTGTTGCGATTGAATCGGCTGATGGTTTGCCTCAGTTAGATGGGAAATTTCAGACCGAAGCCCTCGGTGAATTTATACTAGCGAACGGGTCTGACTCTACTCAACAAATTTCAATTGATTTTAATCTTGACACTTTGGGCGCAGATCCAAACGAGCCTACGCAATTTGCCTCGGCATTTGAGGTAACATCTTTAGAGCAAGACGGATTGCCAGTGGGTCGATTGACCGGTATTGATATTTCGCCTGATGGGCTTGTGCGAGCGACCTTTTCAAATGGTACGTCAGAGCCGATAATTCGCGTGTCACTTGTCAGATTTTCGAATGAACAAGGTTTAACACAGCAAAGTTCTACCCAGTGGAAAGAAAGCATACTTTCGGGTGAAGCACTAGCGGGTGAAGCCACCACAGGGACCTTTGGTGATATTAATTCGTCAGCACTTGAACAAGCAAATGTGAACTTAACCACTGAGCTTATTGATATGATTATCGCACAGCGGAATTTCCAGGCAAACTCGCGAGCACTTGAAATTAATAATCAGCTCAATCAGACCATCCTTAATATAAGGTAAGTATTTAAAACAACGGCAAACCCTTACGTTACTATGGTATTGGTTTGCCTGTACGGGCTAACTTTTGCCGCACATGCTTGTACATCGCCGAAGTTTGAACACATTACCGCAATCCCCGCACGCGACCTTTATTTACGTGCGTTACCGTCATTTACGTGCGTTACCCTCATTTCCGCGCACTACCGTCATTCCCGCGCACTACCGTCATTCCCGCGCACTACCGTCATTCCCGCGAAGGCGGGAACCTCGTGAATATAACTATTATGTTATTTAAAACAAGTTCTTAGCATTGTTTTTCGGGTTCCAAGGAGGTTCCCGCCTTCGCGGGAATGACGATAGCATACGGGAATGACGATAGCATACGGGAATGACGATAACA
>CAYURD010000124.1:4350-10761 GCA_964446865.1 uncultured Glaciecola sp. | reverse complement strand
ATGTCCTTAAAATACTCGTATTGTCGATATTATTTTTATTTTTCGTTTCTTCTAATAGTTTTTTTGAAACAAAGAAGCCTTGTTTTAAATTTCCAATTTTTGCGGCGTATAGGGTGTCATCTATATTTTTTGTCGCCTTTATCGCAAAGTCGATTAAATTTTCATCAAGATCAATCTGCGTGTTACTCAAATTAAAGTCTATTTTTATGTTTTTCAATTGCGTAGGTAAATTCTTAATCAGTTTTGGAATACACCAATACCCTAAGGACTCTGGGATCGTCAAACGAAACCTTGGGGAATCATCAGTTTTGATACTGTTAACAAACTGTGTGGTCTCCTGACTAAATGCTATAAGCTTTTGCGCTTGCTCAAACAACTGGGCACCATCGTTTGTTAATGAGACCTTTCTTGTGGACCTATTTAAAAGCTTTAGGCCCAAGTGAGCTTCTAATTTTGCAACATCTCTTGATGCTTGGAGCTTTGATATGTCTAAATATCGCTCTGCAGCATGTGTAAAAGATTGAACTTTTGCAACGTGGTAAAACGTGTAAAGCTCGGCTAAATAATTTTTGATTGTATCAACCATGATACAAAGTTTATCAGATTGGGTATTTTTTGAAAGGTAATTGAGGGTTAATATTACGTCATCAACTATCAATATTAACTAACTGGACAGTCAAAATGAAAAAAATAGCATTAATTACCGGAAGCACATCAGGTATCGGTTTAGGCATTGCAGAAGGCCTTTTATCTAATAAGTTATCTATTAAGGTCATCATAAGCGGAACTCAAGACAGTGTTGTTCAAGATAAGGTCAATTATCTCAAAAACAAATATGGTGATGATAATGTTACTGGGTATGAATTAAACATATCAGACGAGGATTCAATTGAGGCGTGTTTTAAAAAGATAGAGTCTGATTTTGGAAGACTAGATTATTTATTTAATAATGCTGGTGTCAACTTTTCGCAAGATGAGTCAGAAGCTAGTATCATGAGTATCAACAAAAAAGTATTAGAGAAAACGCTTCTGGTGAATACGATAGGGCCTATTTTAGTCGCCAAGAGAGCAGTGAATTTGTTGAAGAAAAGTAATGATGCAAGAATTATTAATACGTCTTCAGAAATGGCATCGCTTAGTCTTATTAAAGATGACTACTATCCACTTATGCCGTCATACCGAATTTCAAAAGTTGCGTTGAATGCGATAACAGTATTACTCGCTAAAGAACTTGAAGAGTTTAATATCACGGTAAATGCTTACTCTCCTGGCTGGACAAAAACTAAAATTGGAGGTGATGACGCACCTTTTACCGTTGAGGAGGCTACAGAGACAGCAATTTACCTTGCGACAGACCAAAATTTCCGACCCAACGGAGAGTTTTTTGCAGAAGTGAGAAAGTTTGGTGGGCCAATAAAGATAAATTGGTAATTCACAATTTAACTAGGGTCTGTTGAAATAAGTCGGATCCGCTGTTGAGGGACAATGGTCTGCGCTGTGGCAAACTCATGAAATAAAACGAGCAAAGACTCGTGCAGCAATCATTGAAGATGGCATTGTCCCGATTCATTCTGAATTTATTCCGGTCTTATTGGCGGGAACGGAAATCTCAATAAGAATCTCCATTTTGTTTTAAAAGAAAGCTCAGACGATAAGATAATTTTTGCAATAACAAAACGATCTAAAATACTCACTTCTGACAAGATGTAAGCCGAAAAACCCATAATATAGTTATCGACATGCGCAAGCTCTAAAGCGCTCAGAGATTCCCTTTCAACATATTCGTTGCGTAACATTAAGATCTGTTTTATCCCTGCAATATTATCCTCTAAATGAGGTTCAATACCGGTGAAGCTGTCGGTAAAGGTTTGATCTTTCATGTAGTGTTTAATGTGCAAGGTCGAAATTTTATGCCTAGCTAATGTTTGTTTGTCGTCATACGAATGGCTAATAGAGGAAGTGTGCACTCTATACAGAAGCAAAGGTTTTTGGATGTTGTAAAGCTCACCCACTTCGCCTAAACGAGACCATAAGTCAAAGTCTTCGGCGTATTTATGGTCAGTTAAATAGCCGCCTGCTTTTTTAAATGCACTTGCTAAAAAGAGCGTTGAAGGATGTGCAAAACCACTGTTAAAGAATTGGTTCCACATGATCATTTTAGTTGATTCAGGATATTCCCATTGCTCAATTACCTCGTCATTTTCGTCAACAAGTGTGATCCATCCACCTACAGCTACAATGCGCTTATCATTTTGCAAGATTGCCATTTGACTACTAATACGCTCAGGCAGCGAGATGTCGTCAGCATCCATTCTGGCTATATATTGACCGCGCGCTTGGGATATACCAAAATTTAGGGAGTAGACTAAACCTGATTGTTTCTCATTTTTAAACAATCGTATTCGTTTGTCTTCAATTGCATTGACTATCGCCGCCGAATCATCAACAGAGCCGTCATCAATCACGATGAGCTCTAGATGTTCATAGGTTTGTTGTAAAATACTTTCGACACTTTTAAGTATCCAGTCAGCACCGTTGTGAACGGCCATTACTACGCTAACTAAAGGTTTATCATTCATTTGATTTACTACTGTCCTGTCTTGTGTCTAAGGCATTCGTTTTTAGTATTTACCGATGCATTTATCATAAACATCTCTATAAAAAGCGTTCAGATAAAAAATGCATCGCGCTGGTGATCAATATCATGAGCGCAAAATACTGTATTGAGAAAAAAGTCAGCCCTATTTTATTTATCATATTTCGTTCGTTTTTTATTACCGAGGCCTCAGGCGCGTTTGATTTAGCTTTTGGGCGTTTCACGGCTTCCAGCAATGTATTTACATATGCGGGTAAAGTCGCTAATTTTGAAGAACTCGTCGCGATAGGTTCAATGCAGGTATTTCGAGTAATACTTTGGCGAACGATGCCATGCGCTGCATGACTTAAGTCTTCTAACAACATTTTTTTAGCAAATGCAGGCCATATCCACGTGCCGACTTTGGCAATAAGTCTTTGCAAATTATGGTAGCGCTTACATCGATTTAGCTCATACATCATAAGCACCTGAAACTCTTTATCACTTAAGCTTTGCAACACACTTCGTGACACGATGATGCGAGGCCTTAGCACGCCAACATTTAATAGTAATGGCATGGAAGCATCAATCATCTCGATGCTTTTGTCATTTAGTTTTGTACTTGAATCAGACATTAAATTGATAAGTAGATCTATTTTGTTAGACAGTTTGGCTTGTTCTTTAAAAATTAAAATAAGCAGCGCGATAACAAAGATGAATGCGAACAACATAATAGAAAATACGGTACTGCCTGATTCAAAAAATGCGGGTACATGGGGTTCACACTCACTTAAATGACAATGACCATAAAAGGTCGGCATTGAAAAAGCAGACGGAAAGAAAAACACAAAAATGCTGACCAAGGTCACAATAGGTGATGCAATGGCGCAAAGCTGAATGGCGATTGACTTGCCCTTGTGCGACATTTTTTGGGTAAGTGGACGTACCAAAGTATACAAGCCTGCATACATAAACGAGATAACGATTGAAAATAGCAGAGCCATTACTATAACCGACACTGTCAATACTAGAGGGTTGTCAAACATCGCTATACTTTCTCTGGGCTTTTAAGGTGTTGTGCACACACGGCAAGTATCTTTTCGGTTAAAACAGAATCTTGTCCGTGCAGATACTCGACAATGCCTGACAACATCACGAGTTCGTCGCCTTGCCCCATTTCATCTTGGATCTCTAGAAGTAAACTACTAATCACCTCTTGTTTGGAGTAGCGGCAACTATAAAAATAGGCTTTGCCTTCTTTTACTCTTGTCAGCAAGCCTTTGCGCCAAAGCCTTTCTAGTGTGCTTTGTACGGTATTGATAGTAATTGAGCAACAGCCAGAATTGGATTGTTCTTCGAGCAGTCGAATAATATTACTTGCGCTTAAAGAACAAGTTTCTTGCGCCCAGAAAAAGTCTAGGGTTTGGATTTCTCGTTTTCCAAGAACGGGTGGCGCTAGGGTTTTTTTAAATTTTTTCATTTTACACCGAGACCTTATCGGTTATTTCAAAATAGTATTTACTAGAGGGATATACGCCAAATTATTTAAAATGTTGCGGTAACGAGGAAAAAGTATGGACACCCACAACCAGCATTATGCTGAAAAATCATTCAAAGTCTTTAAATTAAACAAAATATTAACATTTATACTGTCAACTTCAGTGCTATTGTCAAGTCAACTAGCCTATGCTCAGTCAAATAATCAGACTAAAGTTGATGCTGAAAAAGCTCAAGAAGACGGCTCTTCAATAGAAGTGCTAGAAGTTGAAGGACGTTCTAGAAATCTAATAGGCGAAGCTATTTCTGCCTCAGAAGGTGTTGTAGGCCAATCTGAAATTGCGAGTAGACCAATGCTGAGAACCGGAGAAGTATTAGAGTTAGTCCCTGGCATGGTGGTAACTCAACACAGTGGTTCAGGTAAAGCTAATCAGTATTTTTTACGTGGTTTTAACTTAGATCATGGTACCGACTTTGCCTCTATCATAGATGGCATGCCAATTAATATGCGTTCTCATGGGCACGGTCAAGGGTATACCGACTTAAGCTTTATTATTCCAGAAACGATTCAAACCCTGAAATACAAAAAAGGTGCCTATTATGCAGAAGTAGGCGATTTTAGTGGCGCAGGTAGTGCAGAATTTATCACTGTAAAGGGCGATCAAAGCTCACAAGTATCTCTTTCTTTAGGGGATGACGGTTATCAGCGTTATTTAGCGATGAGTAGCACCAAAGCTAGTGAAGGCTCGCTGAATGTTGCAGTTGAAGTCAACTACTACGATGGTCCGTGGACTGATATTAAAGAAGACGTCAACAAAACCAACATTTTTGCTAAATACGACCAACGGGCTTGGGGCGGTAACTTAAGCGTGAGCTTGATGGCTTATGAGAACAAGTGGAACAGTGCTGACCAAATCCCGTTAAGAGCAGTGACTCAAGGGATTATTGATGAGTTTGGCTCGCTTGATACTAACTTAGGCGGTAAGAGTAACCGCTACAGCCTAAATGCACATTGGCAAAATGACCAGGTTTCAGCATCGCTATATGCGATTGATTATGGTTTAAACCTATGGTCAAACTTTACTTACTTTTTAGACAATCCTGATACAGGAGACCAGTTTGAGCAAGTCGACGATCGTAAAATATTCGGCGGTCATCTTGATTATTTGCACTTAAGTCAGTTTAACGGCAAAGACATGAGTAACAAAGTTGGTCTACAAGTAAGATACGACGATATTGCCGAGGTTGGCCTATTTAGAAGCCAAGCTCAGCGACGCATTGGTCCAACACGGCTTGATAGCATAGAACAAAGCAGCGTAGGCCTGTTTTGGGAAAACAAAATTGCGTGGAGTGATAACTTAAGAACCACGTTTGGCGCTCGTTATGATTCATTTGATTTTGACGTCGAGAGTTTAGTGGGTGTCAACGTAAATGGCGTTGACTTAAGTGGAAACCAAGGCAGTGAAAGTGATGGTAACCTTGCTTTAAAAGGAAGCGTAATTTACACCTTTAACGAGAGTTTTGAAGGTTATTTTGCGGCGGGACAGGGTTTTCACTCGAACGATGCTCGAGGCACTATTAGCCAAATTGACCCTAATTCAGGTGAAGTAATTTCGCCAGTTGACCCATTAGTAGATTCATTCGGCTACGAACTTGGTTTACGCATGAATATTGATGACAGACTAAACGCTTCTGCTTCTATTTGGACCTTAGACTTAGACAGTGAATTACTCTTTGTTGGCGATGCAGGTAACACCGAAGCTAGCTTTGAATCAACCCGCAGTGGCCTTGAAATTACTGCTTATTATCGCTACACAGACGATTTAATTTTTGATTTAGAATATGCCATTACGGATTCAGAATTTAAAGGCGTGCCAAGTAACGAAAATGCCATCCCTGGCGCGATTGATAGCGTGATCCAAGCGGGTGTCTCGTGGCAGCCAGAAAGTGGTTGGTTTGGGGCAGCGCGTATACGTTACCTAGGCGAAAGACCTTTAGTTGAGGACGAATCTGTTACGGCTGACAGCGTTCAGGTAGTGAATGTGAACCTAGGATATCGCTACTCTGAAGCCTTAACCGTTCAGCTTGATATACTGAACGCATTAGACAGCAATGACCATGACATTGATTACTTTTACGCAAGTCGCTTAGCAAGTGAGCCTGCTGGCGCAGAAGTAGAAGACCTTCATTATCATGTTTTAGTGCCGCGTAGCCTTAGGCTGTCGGTTGCTTACGCGTTTTAATAGAAAGTGTGACTGCAGCGCGCTTGTTATTGGCGTGCTGCTTATTTACTTAGTTATTTACTTAGACCTACCCACCTAAATACGTGTAGAATTAGA
>CAYURD010000124.1:0-4250 GCA_964446865.1 uncultured Glaciecola sp. | reverse complement strand
TTATTTACTTAGTTATTTACTTAGACCTACCCACCTAAATACGTGTAGAATTAGACAATTATTTTTAAAAGAAGCGTTTATGTCTTATTTTACCCAAGCAAAATTTCTCACCAGTGCACCTGATATTTCTCACTTGTCTCCATTTGAAGGCGGTGAAATTGCGTTTGCTGGTCGTTCTAATGCGGGTAAATCGAGCGCACTTAATAAATTAACACGTCAAAAAACCTTAGCCAGAACTAGTAAAACACCAGGTCGGACGCAGCTTATAAACCTTTTTGAGCTTGATGACCAACGCCGTTTAGTGGATTTACCCGGGTATGGTTACGCTAAAGTCCCGCTTAAGATGAAAGAAAAGTGGCAGAAGTCTTTAGGTGAATACCTGCAAAAAAGAGAGTGCTTGAAAGGATTGGTTGTTTTGATGGATATTCGACACCCTTTAAAAGACCTCGATCAAGACCTAATCTTTTGGGCAGTTAGCGCTAACTTACCTGTATTAGTCCTTCTCACCAAAGCCGACAAGCTTAAAGCAGGCAAACGTAAAAGTCAGTTATTGATGGTGCGCGAAGCATGCATTGCCTTTAATGGTGACGTTACGGTTCATGTGTTTTCGTCATTAAACGGTTTGGGTTTGCCTGAAACCGAGCAAAAACTTATCCAGTGGTTAGATATTCCGTCTAAAGCTTGATGTTGAAACAGCGTATTTAGAACGCTGCCTTCGCATAATACAGTTCGTCTAAGCATAGATTACGTCATTCCCGAGAAGGCGTAAAACCATCTGTTTAAAACTTCCTCGTCATCCTCGCGAAGGCGGGGATCTGGTAGATGTTTACGACAAGCAAGATAAAACAATCACTAAAAAAAACACAAAAAAAACCCCGTTCAACACACGAAAACGGGGCTACTTCTCGGGACAACAACACATTCAGTATATAAGAACGGCAAAGTCACCAAAAAGTTCCCGCCATTTCAAAAATAAATTAAAAAAATAAAAATCTTAAAACTAATACTAAAAAACATTGTTTTACGTGATTTAAAAGATCTGTCTAATGATTGTTAGATAGCTTGTTTTTTGCGCTACGCACACACACAAATAAAAAGGTCGAAAGGCTTGGAGAAGTTAATGAATAAGGGTTTACCAAAAAAAACAATAAGCTCAACTAGCTTAGTATTAACAAGTATTTTTAGTAGCGCATTGCTGTTAAGTGCATGCGGTTCTGGTGGTGGTGATTCGTCAACGCCTGCGCCGACACCAACCCCTACACCGACGCCAACACCAACACCTACGCCGACTCCAACGCCTGTTTCAGATGCCTTAATCAAAGTGAACCAAGTTGGCTATTTACCGGCGCAAACTAAATTGGCCATTATTCCACAAGTGCAAAGCACGAGTTTTGAATTAATAAACACTGAAAACGGTAATGTTGTACATACTGGCGATTTATCGGCGTCGAGTACATGGGATATGTCTGGCGATACCGTTCATGTTGCCGACTTTTCAGACTTTACTACACCAGGTGAATATCGTATCAAAGTAGAAGGCTTGGCCGATTCTGTCGCAGTCAATATTGATGAGAACGTTTACACCGACACTCATGATGGCGCACTAAAAGCTTATTACTTTAACCGAGCAGGGTTGGCGCTAGACGCGACCTATGCAGGAGTTTGGGAACGCCCATTAGGTCATCCCGACACTAACGTATTGGTTCATTCGTCGGCTGCTAGCAATGATAGACCGACTGGCACCGTTATCTCTTCACCCAAAGGCTGGTACGATGCGGGCGATTACAATAAATATATTGTAAACAGCGGTATTTCAACCTATACCTTGCTACGCGCATACGTTGACTACCAGAGCTTTTATCAAAACCGAGATATCGACATTCCAGAGTCGGGAGATGATATGCCCGATATCTTAGATGAAATTATGTGGAATCTAGACTGGATGGTCACCATGCAAGACCCAAGCGATGGCGGTGTTTATCATAAACTTACTACGCTAAACTTTGAGGGCGCGGTGATGCCGCATCAGGCCACTAGTCAACGCTACGTTGTACAAAAAAATAGTGGGGCAGCTTTAAATTTTGCCGCCGTAATGGCTAAAGCCAGTCGTGTGTTTGCTGATATCCCTGCGCTAGCAACTACCGCGCAAGACTATCAAGACATGGCAATTAGCGCCTTTACGTGGGCGCAAAATAATCCCAACCTTTATTATCAACAACCTAGTGATGTATCTACCGGAGAATACGGCGACCGCAATTTAGAAGGTGAGTTTGCGTGGGCCGCGGCAGAGCTTTATCTGTTAACCGAAAATGCTGATTACTTAAGCGTCTTTAATCAAAATGTAGGCACGCCTACCGTACAAAATTGGCAAGACACGATGACCTTAGCGTATATGTCGATGTTAAACGAAGGTGAAGCACTACTGCCAGCCCAAGAGTACGCGGCTTTGCGCACAAGCATGACTAACCTAGCAAATAGCATTGTATCAGCATCAAACGACTCAGCTTATCGTGTTGCTATGCAAAGCAATGACTTTGTTTGGGGCAGTAATGCTGTTGCATTAAACAAGGCAATGATTTTGCTACAAGCGAACAACTTGAGCGCTAATGCAGATTATATAAGTGCTGCTATAGGTTTATTGGACTATGTGTTAGGTAAAAACCCACTCGACTTTTCTTATGTTACGGGTTTTGGCGTAAAAACACCGATGAACATCCATCACCGCCAGTCATTCTCAGATGGTATCGAAGCGCCTGTGCCTGGTTTTGTAGCAGGCGGCCCTCATATTGGTCGTCAAGATGGCTGCACGTATACTGGCACATTACCCGCAACAACCTTTTTAGATGATTGGTGCAGCTACTCTACCAACGAAATTACGATTAACTGGAATGCGCCGCTGGTATACGTGTTGGCGGGATTGCACGAAGCGCAGTAAATCCGAATTCTTTAAACGTTCACACTAGGTTAAAAAGTAAGGTCAGCTTTAGGGCGGCCTTACTTTTTTGTATTAATAAACAAAGCAACCCCATAACAAACTACATGAGTATCAATGACAGATTATGTTGATAACTCGACCACATGCTATAATATGCCGCGACTATTGCGCTTAACACCACGCGCAGCAAACTCAATAAGCATTAATCGAAAACCTAGGGCAAACAATATGGCAATTCAGTGGTACCCAGGGCACATGCACAAAGCCCAAAAAGAAATGAAGGAATTGCTAGGCAAAATCGACATACTGATTGAAGTGATTGATGCTCGCATCCCATATTCAAGTGCTAACCCAGTTATTGCGAGCTTACGAGGTGACAGGCCTTGCATAAAAGTGTTGAGTAAGAGTGACTTAGCGGATCCTGAGATGACGCAAATATGGCAAGACTATTTGGAGAAAGAGCAGGGGGTTAAAACGCTAACTACCCGCACCGACGAGCCCGCTAAAATAAAAACCATCCTCGATTTATGCAAAAAAATGGTGCCAGCAAAAGCCGAAGGCGTAAAAGTCATTAATGCAATGATTGCTGGCATTCCCAATGTGGGTAAATCAACACTAATTAACATTCTTGCCGACAGGATCATCGCTAAAACGGGTAACGAACCCGCGGTAACCAAAAGTCAGCAGCGTATCGCGCTTGAAGGCGGGATCACCTTGTTTGATACGCCGGGTATATTATGGCCAAAAGTAGAAAATGAAAACTCAGCGTATCGACTTGGCGTGTCGGGCGCGATTAAAGACACCGTTGTCGAGTACGATGATGTAGGCTTTTATGCGGCTGATTACTTAATCAAAGCTTATCCTCATTTACTAGCCCAACGATTTGAACTAGAGACTATCCCCGACACTGAAATTGAATTTCTAGAATTAGCCGCCGCCCGCAGAGGTGCCTTGCGCAGTGGAGGACGCGTCAACTTGCACAAAATATGTGAAGTACTCATTAACGAGCTCAGAAGCGGAAAACTAGGCAGGATCACCCTCGAGAAGCCTGAAATGATAGAGCAAGAAGAAAAAGAAATTGCTGAGGCACTTGCCAAAAAAGAAGAAGAAAAGAAAAAGCGTAAACAACGCTTCCAAGACGGCTCACTAACACCAAGCAAACGCGAACAAAAAAAGGTGACAATGGAGCATAAAGCGAATAAACGTAAGCAAAAACGGTAACACTCAGCCAAACCACTTCGCTATCACCGCCGTCATCCCCACTACCGCAGTCATTCCCGTTACCGCTGTCATTCCCGCTACCGCTGTCATTCCC
>CAYURD010000123.1:0-10768 GCA_964446865.1 uncultured Glaciecola sp. | reverse complement strand
GGCTGAGAGAATTGGCCTTTAGCAGCCTATTCAACTAAAGATTTCAGTATCTAGTAGGATAACTACTATACAGACGAAATCTTTTATAGAACTGGGTTGTTCAAGCCATATTGATGCAAAACTGTCTACGCAAACAAAGGCCTCGCTAGTGTGACTAGCTTTATACCTTTTTATTATTCTTCAACCATAAGCATCAATATTCTATGCTTATTGATTTTGCTTGCCTCGGGCATGAGCAAACGCATGCCTCACTTTAAGCCGTTAATGATTGGCTGTGTATTATCAATTATCTATCAGTATTCACTTTGGAATTATCATGAAAGTGTGACTGCTGAAAATGCTTTTTATTGGATCCGCCTTCAAACCAGCATTATATGTGTGGGGATGCCAGCGTTTTTGTTTGTGTTTATAAGGTGGAGCGACCAAAAAATACCACCATGGTTAATGATCGTAACTTCTTTGTTATCTATTTTATTTTTAAGTTTAAATCTGTTTCAACCTTTTTCACTTAGATACTCTGGTGACCTAGAGCTTATTACATATACCATTTTTTCTGGCGAAGCCGCTAGCAGACTCGTCGGATCGCCGGGCATTTTTGTGACTGCTTTTTATTTTTATACGCTCTTTATCTATGCATACCTCATCAAAATCGTCGCTAATTTGATAAAATCAAAACAGTTTGCCTTGTGTGCGATGCTCACTTCAGTGCTTTGTTTATTTATCGCTAGCACCATTTTATCTTCATTGATAAATAGAGGCATTGTGAATTTCGTGTTGATGGGTGGTATGCCATTCACTTTATTAAACCTTTTAGCTTGCGCATCCATTGCCACAGCATTAAACGAAAAAACACTTTCTCTCGATAATCAAATCAGCAAAAGACAAAACCTTGAATCTATTCTTTCTAGTCTCGCAAAAGGCGTCTCTTCTACCAACAGTAATCAATTTTTTGTCGATATGTTATTAGAGCTAGAAAAAATCAGTGATGCAAAAATGATATATTTATGCGTGCTTGCAGAACAAGATGGTCAACAGATGATTGAGACCAAGCTAGTCATAGAGAATAGTCATATATCACCAAACTTCAGTGTGCCGCTAAACGATATCCATCAGGATTTGATCACCTATGACAAAAAACTCATTATCAAAAAAGGCCTTGCAAAACGTTTTCCAGAAGCTGAGTTATTTCAGAACCTAAAAGCCGAAGGTTTAATAAATATTCCGTTAAAAACAAATCACAACACTATCGAAGGCTCACTAGTACTTATTTTCGATAAGTCCATAAAACATGAAGACAAATTGGCACAAGTATTTGATATCTTTAGCTCTAGAGCAGCATCAGAGATCAGAAGAAACCGTTTAGAATCAGAGCTTCACCAAATGGCGTTTTATGACTTTCAGACCAAACTGCCAAACTTAACTCAAATACACCGCTTGATTGACAATCTATATGAGCAAAACAAAACGAATAACACTTATTCTGCTTTAATCCTGTTAAATTTATCCAGGTTCACTGAAGTTAATCGACAGTATGGTTTTGAATTTGCCGAGCATGCCATTATTACTTTAGGCGAACGACTTCAAAAATACTCGAATGAAGATATTGTTATAGGACGCGCAGGTGGTGATGAATTTGCAGTTCTAATTAAGAACGCTAACGAAGGTGCAGACAAACTGATACTAGCGCATTGGGATGCAATTAAAAGAATGATAAATGCGCCAATCCACGATGGTGGACGAACCGTTAGCTTGAGTAGCTGTGCTGGAGCGGTTGTATTTCCGCAACTTAACGGGCATTCGATAGACGTTATGCGATGCGCTGAAATAGCCTTAAGGCAAACCAAACAAGAAAACTTAAGCATTTCTATGTTCGATGCCAGAATATTAGAAGATATGGACAGAAAACACCTACTTGAATCTCTTTTGGAACAAGCCATAAAAACCAGGACAGAATTGTACGCGGTGTATCAGCCAAAGGTTAATGTTCATGGAGAACTCACTGGCGCAGAGGCCTTAGCGCGGTGGACAAGTAAAGATGTTGGTATTGTTTCACCAGTGGAGTTTATTGAAATTGCCGAGCACTCTGGCCTAATAGAAAAACTGGGATATTGGATGATTGATACAGTATGCCAACAAATTAAACAGTGGAATACGCAAGGTTTAGGCTTCCAAAACCGAATAGCAATTAACATTAGTGCCTACCAATTGCGTAAAAGCAACTTTGTTGAAACCGTCTTGGATATATTAGCGAAGCACGATATACAACCTACTCAACTTGAACTTGAGTTAACTGAATCGGGCTTACTGACTAACTTAGAGGATTGCATTGCAAAACTAAGCGCGCTTAGAGATATTGGTTTTACGATTGCACTTGACGATTTTGGTACTGGCTACTCTTCTCTATCGCACTTAAAAGATTTGCCGCTTGACGTCTTGAAGATTGATAGATCATTTGTTAACAGTCTAGATGCCAAAAAAGCTTGCGAACTGGCGCGCTCTATTATTTCAATTGGCCACCATATGTCGATGTCGATAGTCGCTGAAGGCGTTGAAGAATTAATTCAAGTCGAAAAACTCAACGAGATGGGTTGTGACATATTTCAAGGTTACTATTTCAGCAAGCCAATGACTGCAAAATCCTTTTTTACATGGGCAACAAAATCAAGCCCTACAAAAAAGCAAGCTCACCGCATCCTCACCTCTTAAAACGCTTGCTTACAGAGTTTGCAAATTGTTATTTAATTATCTTGCTTATTTTGCAAAGCTTACACTACACTACAATCCGCAAATCACACTCACTACTAAAGGATAATTTTTATGCGGATTGCCATCTTATCTCGCAACCCCAAGCTATATTCGACACGCCGCTTACAAGAAGCTGGGCAAGCAAAAGGTTATCAAGTGGATGTGATAGACACTATGCATTGTTACATGGACATAACAAGTAACAAACCAAGCGTGAGATATAAAGGTAAACCCTTGCCATATTATGACGCAGTCATTCCGCGTATAGGCGCATCGGTGACGTTTTATGGAACGTCTGTTGTGAGACAGTTTGAGATGACAGGGACATTTAGTATTAATGAATCGGTTGCTATTAGTCGCTCACGAGACAAACTGCGTTCACTACAACTATTATCAAGAAAAGGCATTGGCATGCCGCGTACTGGTTTTGCTAACCATCCCGATAAAATTGATGATTTGATTAAAAATGTGGGTGGCGCGCCGGTCGTTATCAAACTGTTAGAAGGTACGCAAGGTATTGGCGTTGTATTAGCTGAAACAACCAAAACAGCCGAAGCAATAATAGAAGCGTTTATGGGGCTAAACGCCAGTATATTGGTGCAAGAATATATTAAAGAAGCCGGTGGCTCAGATATAAGATGTTTTGTGGTTGGCGGTAAAGTTATTGCTGCAATGAAACGTCAAGCCGCGCCAGGCGAGTTCAGATCAAACCTTCACAGAGGCGGCACAGCGAGCCTTGTTAGATTGTCCCCAGAAGAAAGAAAAACCGCCGTTGACGCGGCAAAAACCATGGGTTTGAACATGGCAGGCGTCGATATTTTGCGCTCAAACAATGGTCCGGTAGTGATGGAAGTGAACTCTTCTCCTGGCTTAGAAGGCATTGAAAAGGCCACAGGAAAAGATGTGGCAAGCTTGATCATTGACTATATTATAAAAAATGCAAAACCGCATAAAACGCGTACCCGTGGAAAAGGCTAAATGAAAGACATTACTATTGGCGGCGTCTCTGTCAAACCTGGTGAAACAAAACGAATTCAGCTTGAAATGCCGCCACTTTACACCGACACAAACATGTCAATACCCGTTCACGTCCAGCGCGGCAAAAGAGACGGGCCGACTATATTTGTGAGCGCTGCTATTCATGGCGATGAGCTTAACGGTATTGAAATAATAAAGCGTTTATTGAAAAGCTCATCAATTAAACGTTTACGCGGAACACTTATTGCCGTGCCAATGGTCAACGTATATGGCGTACTTAGCCAAAGTCGTTATTTACCTGATAGACGGGATTTAAATCGCTGTTTCCCGGGAAGTAAAAAAGGTTCATTAGCCGGCAGAATAGCGCATTTATTTTTAAATGAAATCGTAGAACTTTGTGATGTGGGTATAGATTTGCACACTGGCGCTATTCACCGCAGTAATTTGCCCCAAATCCGGGCTAACCTGGATGATCCAGAAACCTTGGCATTAGCTGAGTCATTTGGTCTTCCTGTGCTCTTAAATGCAGAATTACGCGATGGCTCATTACGACAAGTCGCCAGTGAAATGGGCGTGAAGATGGTGCTTTACGAAGCTGGGCAAGCACTTCGTTATGATGAGTTTTCGATAAGAGCGGGCGTTAAAGGTATTGTTAATGTTATGCGTCACATAGGCATGCTCAATAAAACCAAACGAAGTGGCAGACCCATTAAAATGTTTGTTGCTCGTCAAAGTGGTTGGGTTAGGGCAAATGAATCTGGCTTTGTGATGCATACGGCTCAACTTGGCGACCATGTAGAACAAGGCGGATTACTTGCCACCATATCTGACCCCTTTGGAGACGAACTTGACCGCGTGTTATCTCCACAGGAAGGCGTTGTGATCGGCAAGCAAAATATTCCTTTAGCTCAAGAAGGTGAAGCCCTTTATCACATTGCTTATTTTAACAAACCTGACTCCGTCGCCGAGCATGTAGAACGCGTGCAAGATAACTTCACCGATGGCGTAAATCAAACAAGCACATAAATGTGATTCAACAAGGTAAAGACCTGTGCATTTTGTGCTTAGATAATTAAGTATGGATATTTTTGATGACTAAAACTCATGAAATAAACGATAAAATTTGTCTAGGCGCACTTGAAAAGTGCGACCTTCCCGACATAGGTATTTATAATTTAGTCATGCGAGTTGATACAGGCGCGGCCACATCATCCTTGCACGTTGAAAATGTGACTGAATTTGAGAAAAACGGTGATAAATGGATACAATTTGATATTCATCCCGATGTGTATGACGTTGAAAAAGTCACGCGCCATGAAAGCAAAGTCAAAGCGAGAAAAAAAGTAAAGAGTTCAACAGCCACTTTAGAGCGTCGCTATGTCATTGAAACAACACTAAAACTTGGTGACCATGCATGGCCCATCAAAATTACGCTTACCGATCGCTCAGAAATGACCTACATGATGCTGTTAGGCCGAGAAGCGATGCAATCTAAAATTTTAGTCGACCCAAGTGAAGAATTTTTATTCTCTTGTTAAATGTTTGTTAATCTTCTATAGTCTTTGTGTAAACAAAAATTGTCGGTAAAAGTCAAAAAACACGTATCCGGCAACGCTCTCTCGACACAACACACTATTAGGAGTTACATCTGTGATACTCAACCATTTATGGGGCATTTATACCCAGCCAAAAGAAGAATGGAAATCCATTGATGAGAAACACGAAAGTTATTTTTCCGCCCTTAGTCATATTCTAATTATTGCCCTTATCCCCACGGCTATGGCTTATTATGCTTCAGCTCATATAGGTTGGGATATAGGCGCAGGTATTACTGCTGATACTATCTATTTAACAAAAAGTAGTGCATTGGCGATGTCGGTCGCGATGTATTTTGGACTCGTTTTAGGTGTTATCGCCCTCGCCGTGTTGATTCAAAAATTGGCTAAATCATTTGATGTATTACCCACTTACACCCAGTCCTTAGAAATCGCTGCATATACCGCAACGCCTTTATTTATGGCCGGCTTTGGTGCGTTTTATCCGCAGCTATGGTTTTTAATGAGTGTTGTCTTAGTTGGCTTATCTTACTCGGTTTATCTGCTTTACACTGGCGTGCCAATTATGCTGCATATCCCCGAAGAAAAAGGCTTTATCTTTTCAAGCTCTGTAGTGACTTGTGGCTTGGTGCTGATGGTTATTTTAATGGTAAGCTCAGTGATTTTATGGAGCATCGGCTTAGGTCCAGCTTACGCTTAATTACAAAGGCCGACGTTCCCAAGCATAACAAACATCGTCGTTCCCGCGCAGGCGTAATACTGTTCGGTTAAGACTTCCTCGTCATCCTCGCGAAGGCGGGGATCTGGTTGATGTTATTGTAAAATCGTATCAAAACATACACTTAGCTAAAGCCGCGCAGTTCCAAGGAGTTTCCCGCCGTCGCGGGAATGACGGGGTTTTGGCTTAAGCGAACAGTGTTGCGCGCATGCGAAAACCTCATTCAAACCCATCAATAACTTTTAGTATGGGTTTATCAAGCATTCAAAAACTGCGCATGAAACGCAAGATGCTCATCAATAAAACTACTAATAAAATAATAACTATGATCATAGCCAGGATGCACGTTAACGTGGACTTCATAATCCATTGCTAAAGCCGCTTTCATAAAGTTCTCTGGCTTTAATTGTGTTTCTAAAAAGTCGTCTGCACCACCTTGGTCAATTAAAATAGGCCGCTGAATTTGTGCTTTGCTCATCAGCTCACAAGCGTCGTACTGCTTCCACTGTTCTTTATCATCGCCTAAATATTGGGTAAATGCTTTTTGACCCCAAGGACATTCCATAGGATTACAAATAGGGCTAAAGGCTGAAATTGATTCAAATATATCTGGGTGTTTTAAACCAAGCGTTAACGCGCCGTGCCCACCCATAGAGTGACCACTAATTGATTTGCGCGATGTCACCGGAAATGTTGATTCGACTAAGGGGATCAATTCCTTGATGATGTAGTCATACATATGGTAATGGGTAGCATATGGTGCTTGCGTCGCATTGATATAAAAACCAGCGCCTAAACCAAAATCATAGGCTCCGTCTGGGTCGTCAGGAACGTCTTCTCCACGAGGGCTGGTATCTGGCGCAACAATAGCAATGCCTAACTGCGCTGCAAGTTTTAATGCCCCTGCTTTTTGCATAAAATTCTCGTCGGTGCAGGTTAAACCCGATAGCCAATATAAGACAGGTACTTTGTTTTGCTCATTGGCTAAGGGAGGCAAATAAATAGCAAAGCGCATGGCACAATTAGTGACAGTCGATTGATGCTTATACTGAGTATGCGTGCCATTAAAGGCGTGATTATTTGAAACTTTCTCTATTTCGTTATTTGTCATCATTACTCTTTAGATTTCAGTGGCAACTTTAGGACTATCGGTAAAATGCACCACAGAACGTATGCTCTTTCCTTCATGCATTAGGTCAAAAGCTTCATTAATGTGCTGTAGCGATAAATTATGCGTAATGAAATCGTCTAATTTAATTTCACCTCGTAAATACTTTTCTACATATTCAGGCAACTCGGTGCGCCCTTTTACACCACCAAACGCCGTCCCGCGCCATACGCGACCCGTCACTAGTTGAAACGGCCTTGTACTTATTTCTTGACCTGCACCTGCTACACCAATAATGACAGACTCTCCCCAGCCCTTATGACAACACTCAAGGGCACTTCGCATGACATTTACATTACCAATACACTCAAACGAATAATCAACCCCGCCATCGGTCAGCTCAACAATGACATCTTGAATCGGTTTGTCGTGCTTTTGTGGATTAATGCAATCTGTTGCACCCAATTTTTTAGCTAACTCAAATTTACTTTCGTTCACATCAATGGCAATAATACGCGTTGCTTTTGCCATTACCGCGCCAATAATGGCCGACAAGCCAATGCCGCCTAAACCAAATACAGCAACGCTATCGCCTTCTTCTACTTTTGCCGTATTCATCACAGCGCCAATGCCTGTGGTCACGCCGCAGCCAAACAAACAAACTTCATCTAAAGACGCTTCTTTATTCACTTTCGCTAAGGAGATTTCGGGTAAAACAGTGTACTCAGAAAAAGTAGAACAGCCCATATAGTGATAAAGCGGTTTGCCATCTTTATAAAATCGGCTGGTACCGTCAGGCATGACCCCTTTGCCTTGGGTTTCTCGGATTTTTTGGCAAAGGTTGGTTTTACCCGACAAACAAAATTTACATTCCCTGCACTCAGGTGTGTATAGCGGTATAACATGATCGCCTACCGATACAGACGTAACGCCATCTCCGACTTGCTCTACTATGCCGCCACCTTCATGACCTAAGACCACAGGAAAAAGACCTTCTGGATCTTCGCCCGACAGCGTAAAAGCGTCGGTGTGGCATACGCCACTTGCCACTATTTTAACAAGCACTTCGCCTGCTTTCGGTAACATCACATCGATTTCTTCAATGCTCAGTGGTTGATTAGCAGCCCAAGCGACAGCCGCTTTTGATTTGATAAATTCTGACATAGTGTTCCTTTGACTAGTTCGTGAAACCACGACTAATTGAATGATGAAAAACGTATCACTTAATACTAGCTAAGCGTTGAATATATTCAACTAATGCTTACGTACTTTTTTAATAATTATCAAAGTGCTAAGCCCTAAATAGAAAAAAGCGACTAATCAAGTGACTAGTCGCTTTTAATGATAATTCAGCTTAAATATTACTTTGCGTGTTTGCTAAATTCGTCCAACAATTTTTAGCATTGCATTTACCGGTTCACCAACACTCGCCTGATGCGTTGAATGCGAATGAGGGAAGTACAGCTCATCAAGCGCATTTTCAACATGCAACTGTATTCGCAAGTCTTCATTCACATTGTAATATGCAGACGCATCTACTCTGGTATAACTCGGCAATACAGCTGAGTTACTTGTGTTAATAAAGCTATCATCTTGATAAACAACACCTAAACCTAAGCCAAAGTCGTCTGTCACCTGATATGTTGACCAAACTGAATAAGTGGTTTCTGGCAATTCACGAGGATCGCGACCTGTCGGTCCGTTTCGGTCAACAATTTCACCATCCAAACTGCTGTAGTTAATCGAAATAAACCAATCTTCGGTGATATTTCCTCTTAGTTGCAATTCATAACCCGAAATCTCAGAGTCAATTACATCTAACGTCGATGGGTCGTTATCAGCCGTTTGAGGTGAGCTCTGCTCGTTTTCAAAAATAGCGGCGGTAAAGCTATAATCATTTCCGATATCCCACTTAAGCCCGATTTCTTGATTTGAGTAAGTGTCTGGCGCAAGTCTGTCGTCATCGCCGTTGATATCAGTAAACTGCTCACCACTTCGCGGTAAAAATGATTCACTGTAGCTATAATACAATGAGATATTTTCAGCAGGCTTATAAATTAAACCCGCTCTTGGCGACACTTCTTCGTCAGTTCGACTTCTTGTTTCTAATACACTTGGCAAGGCATTAAACACTTCAATATCAAAACGGTCAAAACGAGCGCCCAAGACAATATCAAAATTCTCAGTAATTGAAATTTCATCTTGTATATAGATAGAGAACACATCCAGGTTTACGCGTGTGTCGTCATTTAAGTCAGTAAAAGCAGTCGTAATTGCTTGGCCTTGTGAATTAACGCCGCTAAATCCATTAAAACTTAATGGTCTTTGCACAATAAAGCTTTCTCTGTCGTCGTTGTTTGAATCAAAAACAGGATTTAAACGAAATTGGTCTGAGTCAGTTTGAATAAACTCTCCTCCAAACACAATGGTGTGGCCAACGCTTCCAGTGTCAAGTTCGGCAATAATATTTGAACTTAATATTACATTCTCTCTCATGGTTTCATCGATGTAACCATCCAGCTCAACAATATTTGTTGCCCCGTCATAATCAGTTGCATAAAAGTTCGCATATACTTTTTCATAATCACCGTAAAACGCAGAGAAAATACCTTTTACAGAATCAGTAAAGTTATGTTCTAGACTGGCTCTAAATATATGAGCTTCCACTTCGTGGTAATTATTTTCAGGGTCGCCAAACACTATATTTTTTAGCGCTTCTACGGGTTTACCATCGCTACCGGTGGGAATACCGCGGTCTATAAATCGTTCGTGGTTTATGTACTCGTACGACAAATCGACGTTAGTATCATCACTAAGCTCAATTCTTACCGTTGGATTAAAGCCATATCGAGTCCCGTCGTAAAAATCACGATGATTATCAAGTTGCTCATACATCGCGTTTATACGAAACGCCGAATTCTCACTTGATTGAAAATTGGTATCTATTTGACCGCCAAACCCACCAAAGCTATTTAGTGACGCTTGATATTGGGTAAAATCCTCGGTAAACGTGGCCTTTTTTGACACGCGATTTAAAATGCCGCCCGTACCACCTCGACCAAACAATAGTGCATTGGGGCCACGTAATATTTCGACTTGCTGAATATTATACAGCGACCGGTAATATTGGACGTCGTCTCGACTGCCATCTATGAAAAAGTCAGCGGTAGAGCGCACGCCTCTAAAAACAACTGAATCGCGGTGCCCTTCTCCTTGAGAGTTATTCACGCCTGGCGTGTAGTCTATTATTTCACCAATACTCACAATGCCGCGCTGAGTAATTTCTTCCGCATTCATGATGCTTAAACTTTGAGGAACATCAATGATGGGTGTTGGGCTTTTAATTGAGTTTGATTCACTCACCGATAAAACCTGCCCTTGCACTTCAATAACTTCTATATCTGCTTCAACAACAGCAGGTGCGACGCTAGCCATTGAGTAATGACTTAATAAAAAAGCACTTGCTATACAGCTCAACTTGAACTTCACGTAATTCTCCACTAATAAGGGTGTGATAAAGGTATTATTATTGTTGTGTTTATTTGGGTAAGCGTTCTGTATTTACTGATCAAGATCTCGATCGATTCGATTTCTTAATCATAATGTAAATGAGAATTATTCTTACTACGCAAATTTAGCATAAGAAAAATAAATAACAAGTGG
>CAYURD010000122.1:0-11364 GCA_964446865.1 uncultured Glaciecola sp. | reverse complement strand
GGCGAAGTAGAGCCACCACCACCGCCTTCATCTTCATTATTTTCTGGAATACTTAATGCAGGCAGTCGATTAATATTCACAGAAACTGTCACTGCAACTTCTTCCCCTGATGTATCACTCACCGTCACTACAAATGAATCTGCGCCAAGTTCGGATTGGTTTGGACTATAACTATAGTTGCCTTGCTCATCGACGGTAACCGTGCCTTTGCTTGCTGGCGTGCTTACCTGATAACTTAGCGAATCGTTGTCAACATCAGTTGCCTCAATATTACCGTCTACGGCGCTACCTTGAAGAACATTTTCAGACAAGGTAGTGTTTGCCACGGTGGGTGCGTCATTTTGTGACGCTAAGTTAATAGTGTATATTTGCAGATTGCTATCGCGTCCATCGTAAAGTGTAAAACCAATTTCAAATAGGCCGTTGGCATTTGCTGCTGGCGTGATAGTGGCAGTGGTTTCGGTTTGCGTTTCGTCAACGAGTATTTCCCAGCCGCCAGGGCCAAAGGTTCTGGAAATAGCGACAGGGTCGTTTTCGACATCAGCAGCATCAAATATGATGGTGAAACTGGTATCTTCGGTGCCTTCAACTCGTCTACTACCTTGTATAAATGGTTTGTCGTTAACGGGTGCGATATTAATAGGGACAACTAGCGTACTTTGCGCGCCTTCGCTATCGCTTATCGATATCTCTACTGAATCAGTACCAAAATAGTTAGCATTTGGCGCATAGCTTAACACTTGGTTATCATCGACTTGCGCAATACCAAACGCGGCTGGGCTAATGATCTCTACGGTTGTTGTGTCATCTTCTGGGTCGCTAATATTTAAGCTGCTAATAAAGCTTGTATCTTCGTTAACAGTAATCGTAAATGCTTCTATCTCTGGTGCGTCGTTTATAGGAAGTAGCTTAACGCTAAACGCTTGCTGGTTAGTACCAACACCGTCAGACAATGAAAATACAATGACATACTCGCCATTATCGTTGAGTGCGGGCATTACCGACACGGCACTTCCTGCAATTGTGACAACCCAATCTTCTGGCGCACTAACAACCGAGAATGTGACATCTTGGCTTTCTACGTCAACGGCATTTAATACAAATTGGAAGTTATTATCTTCGCTTGTTTCAACGGTAGTTAAACCACTTAATATTGGGAGGTCGTTTACTGGCATAACACTAATTGGAATAAGGCGAACAGTCTCACCACCGTTCTCATCAACTAAGGTAATTTCGACACTATCGTCGCCAAAATAATCGGCATTTGGCATGTATGACAGTTCGCCTGCTTCAGTAATGGCAGCAGTGCCAAAGAGCGCAGGTGAGCTTATGTTCATGGTAAATGTATCACCTTCCACATCGGTCGCATTCAGCGCATTTATTGACAGCACATCTTCATCAAGCGTTACACTCGATAAACCAATATCCGGTGCATCGTTAACTGCAGCAATATCAATATTGACAATTAGATTACCAATATTGCCATGTTCATCGGTCGCTATGATATTAAGTTGAGTTGTTGAGTTTTGATTAGGTTTGCCAGTAACAAGTAGGGTATTTGTATCGCTAATACTGACGCTTACAAGGTCATTGGTATCAGTAAACTCGTAGCTTACCAAATCGCCTTCTTGGTCGCGAAGCGGCAACATCAAAGTATTACTATCATCAACTATGTCTTCTTGAATTTGCATCTGCAATGTTTGTAGCTCGGGAGCAACGTTTATTTGTGAGCGTAAAATTCGGCCGCTGGTTTTATTTCTGACCGAGAAGATAGTACTCTCAAATGATTTTGCATAACCATTACTGCTTACATTGGCGTTAGTGTCGATTAACACTGGGTTTTGCGGTTCGCTTATATCAAATAGATAGCCTGCGTCGCCTAATACGACAAGATAGTCGTCATATACGTGCACAGTGGCTGAGTCTACAAATTGCCCAGAAAACGGTGCCTCTTCAATATCTAATAAGGCAACTGGCTCAAAACCACTTGCATGCCCAGTGTCAACAACCTGCACCTTCACTCTTTGTTCGTCAATTACTGGTACATAAAGTATAGCTCCCTTACTCGCCAAGTTGTTTTTCATGCGGTAAGGGAAATTCAATGTATTTTCAGAAATCAGACTAACGTTACTAATATCACTAGTATCGAAAATAAACACTTTTCGAGGATCGTTTGTCGTTATAAATAGTTTATTGTCAGCGGCATATGCATATTGCCTAAAATAAGCATTAAACGTTGTTCGCACAAGCTCAAAAGCATCAACTTGCTCAAGCGTTAAAGAATAGAATTTTAAATATTCATAGGTCGCAACAAGATAGCCATTATCTAAGGCAAGAATTTGACCATCTCGTCCTGATGTATCCAAAGCACCCAGAAATTCACCGTTGTCTTGTTGTGCGATTACATCGTCAAGTAGATGCTTCTCGACTCTAGCATCATTAATAAGTAAAAGGTCTTCTTCGCGTAAGTGTACACCCGATATCCCGTTTACTTGCGTAAATCGCGTGCTTAATTGACTTTTGTCATCGTCACTAATATCCCATAAGTGCACTGCATCTCGATATGCCACATGGGCAAAAGTATCGCCTCTTAATGAGAAATCAGTGGCGCTGCCAGACTGAGAGAAACTATGTTCTTCTGACAAGAGGCCATTTTCACTAATACCAATCGAACTTATGCCTCCAGATGCTTGGCTGATAATAATCGTGTTGTCGAGAAGAATCGCGTCTTTATAAAATCCGAATGTGACAACTTCACTTAACGTCACTATGTTGTCTCTATCAGACATGTCGTATACAACGACCCCTGAAATTCCATCAATTATCACGGTGTAATTTGCAAATGAGTTGACACTGGTTATTTCTCTAGGCGTCCTATCGGGCAAATCCAGAGGGACTAGGGCATTGCCTTGCACTTCAGAAATGTCTACGCCGGCGTACCTAATATCTAAAAAGACCAATCCGTTTTCTATCTCTAAGTTACTATAAACATCTTGTGGGTTAACGATACTTACATTGCTTGTTTGCGTAATAGCGCCAGTACTATCGATATCAAGTTGATATAATAGAGAATGGCTATCATCCTGATCACCTATTAAATAAACGGCATTATTTTCATAAGCTGCATGCAGCCCATCTATATAAAAAATATTATTGCGCTGAAATAAGTCGTCAATGTCGTTTTCTACCAGTAGGCTAATTTCGCCACTATCGCTGAAACTGTAGCTTTTTAGCGATAGAGAACCTTCTGGGTCGACAATATACACGTGATTATTTGCGCCCTTTGTGCTGGCCACTCGCACTGGAAAATATCCAATAAGGAGGGAATCGATAAGTCGAAGCTTGTTCTCATTATTTTCATTTATTATCGCACTGACAAGATATCGCCCACCATTTTGTGCAGACAAAACGAAGCTTAAGAAACCGTTTGTTTCAAACATGTAATCTATACTATGAACGCCACCGACATTTTCTAATTGAGTGATGAAGTGCTGTTCAAGTAACTCAAAGCCATCATCAGTATATTGAAAAACATCGATTGATGTGCCACCTGTGTTACTAAAACCATCATTTTGACTTGACACAATAACCAAATCATTATGCTCGGTGATAAACCGATATGGGTCTGAACCAAAGGCTTCTTTTAACACTAACGAAGCGTCTTTGGCATTTGCCAATGGCGAGAGGCAAAGCACGAAAACGATAGATACAAAAACGAAGGATGCAAAAACGAAGGATGCAAAAACGAAGGATGATAGCGTGCTAATTTTGACCTTGCTGCTACGTAAACTAAACTGCATATAAGTGATACTCCAAATGTCATACAACAAACCCAATCATGCACCTTGGGCTAAAAACTTTGGCTAATTTGATAAGAAAACGCGCATTGCTGAGGAAGGAAAACTTCTTTTGCAAATCCATTTGTCGACTATCGTGCCAGTATGTCGTGTCGCACAAGCTATGCTTTTTATGCTAAACAGACGCCTGTGATTATAGCCGAATGAGATTTTTTTACTACCCACTGCAGTCTTGTGTGTTTTTGTGTGCAAAAAGCGGAAATTTCAGAGTGATGACTATTGCAGCAAAGCCGCCAGCACCGGTGCAAAAATATGGATTAGCATGCCCAATACGCTACCAGCAATAAAGCCGACAACGCCTTTTTTGTCGATATACCGAAACAAGAACAAACCAAACATACCCCACCACAGCATCAAGCTAAATACCGAGGTAATACCGCCGCCAAGGTTTTGTGGAAATAGCATCAGCAGTAAGACCATGATTGCCATTGCCCCAGTGATAATCACCCAGTAAATGTTTTTGCCGTCGGTAAAGACTTTGTTTTTTGTCGCGGATTCTTGCTTAGACATGCTTGCTCTCTTTTTCGTTCTTGTATTTATTAGTGCGCAAAGTCTATATTCAACACTTCTGTGTTATCTGTAAAGGTTAAGGTATTAATCCTTTGGTCTACCTTTATGTTAACGGTATTGGTTTGGGCAAACCAAATATCGCGTAAGGCGTTATGTACTATTTGTAATCCTGCCAGTTCTTTTGGCTTAGTCGTTTCTTGATACACCCAAAAATGTTTACCGTCTATCTCAAACCCAACTGACTTAATTGGCAGCTCGTCGTTGTTTGGCATATAGATGCCAAAGCGATCGCTCACGTATTTAGCAAACTGGCTTTGTGTGGTGGTAGATTGAATGATATCTGCTTCGCCGCCAAAAATTTCTGCCACAGCATGCTCGGCATCATGCAGTTCAAACCGATGCATGATTTCGAGCATATTAGTGCGCGGGTTTAGCTCAATTCGGGTGACAGCCGCTTTTTGCTGGTGGGCAAGCGCTTGGCTCACTAACAAGCAACATAACAATGCAAACGCAATCGCTATTTGAACGGGCAAGCCAGTAGGCCAGTTCTTTTGATTTGGCCTACTCAGCAATGCAGCACTTGCATAACTCATGCTGGTCATTACTGCTCTTCTTCGTTGTCATCATCGTTTTGGTCATCATCATCCGATGTTAACTTGGTGTTTATCAAATGCATCAAGTCACGGCCAGTTTTACTTGTGCTGGCACTACGCTTGTATGTTTCTATACGAGACTCAATAATTTTGCGCGGATAATGATTGTTGTGCACGTCTACATCTGCTGTTTCCCAACGTGGGTCAACTTCAACGCTCACAAGGACTTTATCTTTGTCGGTCACGACTAATTTTTGTACCTGCTTAGGCGAGCGACGCCAAATTTCCGCAGGGATACGCATCATTTCTTTTGAGCCATCTTCAAATGTCATTTCAAAAATGACCGGCATAACTAAGCCGCCTTTGTTGGCAAACTCCATGACATAGTAATTTTTGTCTTCTTCAATTGCGCGTTCAAACGCGACTTTTTCCCATGGGTCTAAGCCCTTAAGGAATGACTGATAGCTGTTGCGATCTTTATTGGTGACGGTAAACCGGTCATTTTCGTCATAAAAATCAGTGATGTCATCATTGCGGTCAACCCAAAGTGTTTTGCCTTCGTCTTTATTGCGCTCAACGGTTAATGATAAAGGCTTGTCGTTTTCAACTTGACGCAAACGGTCAAAGTCGATGTCGGGATCTTTTGTGTCTAAGCGTAGTTTGTAGACAGAGTTTACAGAAATGTCGACATGATCGGTAGAATAAAACCAACCGCGCCAAAACCAATCTAAGTCAACGCCTGATGCTTCTTCCATTGTTCTAAAAAAATCAGCTGGGGTAGGGCGTTTGTATTTCCAGCGCTGAGCATATTCTTTAAAGGCGAAGTCAAATAACTCTCGACCCATTATCGTTTCGCGCAATATGTTAAGCGCCGCTGCGGGCTTAGTATAAGCATTTGGGCCTAATCTTAGAACAGAGTCAGACTGCGTCATAATAGGCACTTGTGTGCTAGAAGCCATATAGTCGGTAATGTCGTTAGGCTCAACACCCCACGGTATAGTTGGGTCCCATTCGCGACCTGCTACGCCATCTAAAAAGCTATTTAGACCTTCGTCCATCCATGTCCATTGGCGCTCGTCTGAGTTTACAATCATTGGAAAGTAGATGTGACCAATTTCATGGATCACAACGCCAATTAAAAAGCGTTTAGTACCAAGCGAATATGTACGCTCGCCATTATCACATAATTTTGTGCGCGGGCCGTTGAAAGTGATCATTGGGTATTCCATTCCGCCCACAGGTCCATTGACCGACTGCGCGGTCGGGTATGGGTAGTCAAACGAAAAGCGTGAATACACTTCCATAGTGTGAATAACGGCTTCAGTTGAATACTTTTGCCATAAATCACCGCCTTCTTTCGGGTAAAACGACATGGCCATAACAAGAGGCTGTTCGTTTCCGCCTTGTTGATAACCTTTGGCATCCCACATAAATTTACGTGAAGTCGCCCAAGCAAAGTCACGTACATTTTCGGCTTTAAAGGTCCACGTTTTGGTATCGGTGGTGCCTTCTTTTTCGTTTTCTAGCGCTTCTTCGGCAGTAACAATAAACACGGGACGTTTTGCGTCTTCAGCTTCTTTTAAGCGTTTACGTTGGGTTGAAGTAAGCACTTTTTTCGGGTTGTCCAATACGCCCGTAGACGACACTATGTGGTCGGCGGGTACGGTCATGTTAACTTCGTAATCACCAAATTCGAGTGTAAATTCACCGCGGCCAATAAACTCTTTATTTGTCCATGCCTCATAATCGGTATAGGCGGCTAAACGCGGAAACCACTGCGCGAATAAAAAGATGTCATTACCGCCTTCGCGCTCGTCATCCGGAAAATGTTCGTAGCCTGCACGCGCAGATACGGCGTCTTCTTCTACAATATTAAAGGCAAAGTCGATGTTAAACTCAACAGAGTCACCCGGCTTTAGATGCTTGGGTAAATCGACACGCATCAGTGTGCCAACAATAACGTGATTAAGATCTTTACCGCGAGAGGTGGTGACTTTTTGAATGTCGTAACCTAGCTCGTTATCTTCAACAAAGTGTTGTCTACGTAATGCCGCTAAGCTTAACTTGGCAGGAGAGCTTCCACTTGCCATTCTTGTTGCCGGGCCACGTGCGCCTATGCCGCCAAATGTTGTGGTAAGCGCCGACATCGAATCATTGCGGAATTTATTTTGGTCAAGCTGCACCCATAAATACTTAAGCGTATCGGGGCTATTGTTGGTGTAGGTAATCGTTTGATTTGCTGTTAATCTGCGCTTTTCTTCATCAAGCGTTGCGTTGATGACATAGTCTACTTTTTGCTGCCAATATTGATGCCCCGGCTCGCCGGCGGCATTTCGATATACGTTAGGCGTTGGTAATACTTCGTCTAATTGACGAAACTTATCTTCAAAATCACCTTTGGTTTGATTAACCTGTGCTGAAGAAACTTGACTAAAGCACACCAATAATAGGCTCAAGGCCAAAGCAGACTTGCGTGAGAACATATAAAATCCTAGAGAGTGTTGGGTTGATGAGGTAAATCATCAAGGTATTCGATGTAGAACAATAATGAAGTGATCGAAATATCCGTTTTTCTGTGACCCAGATTGTATATGCATTTGCCCTTTGAATACAAATTCGCGTTAAAGCGCAGGTTTATAGGATAAATGTTTTTAATCTAGTTAATTATTAGACATTCGCGGTATACTTAGCCCATATAGACCCGCTTATTATTAAATATCTACCTAACATGTATCTGATGACCATTTTTTGTATCCAACTATTGACGATAAAACTGTCAACTATAAAACGCAGTGCTTGCTATGGGTAAAGTAAGCTGGCAAAGAGCTGTGATAAAAGTAGGCAGCGCCTTAGTATCTCCTAATGGTGAAGGCTGCAGTACCGAGTTTTTGCAAGCAATTGTTGACTTTATTGTGGCAGCACATCGGCAAAATAAACACGTCATTTTAGTCTCGTCTGGCAGCATTGCGGCGGCGCGCTCTCGCATTAAAACAGGTTTACGCGCAACCATTGCTGAAAAACAAGCGATGGCGGCCTTAGGACAGATGAAAATGATGGCTAATTGGTCATCTATGTTTAGTCAGCATGACCGCCACAGAGAAAACAAACCTATAGAGTGCGCGCAAATGCTATTAACCGTAGAGGATTTAGCAGACCGTCGCCGCTACGTGAACATCAAAAATACGCTAGAGCAGCTGCTAGAAAACAATATTATCCCTATCGTGAATGAAAATGACACGGTCGCCGTTGACGAAATCAAAGTTGGCGATAACGATAATTTAGCCGCGCATATGGCAATTGCCTCACAAGCCGATTGCTTAATTATTTGTACCGATGTTAATGGGCTGTATACGGCAAATCCTCGCACAAGTCCCGACGCTACCCTTATTCAAGAAGTTGCTCATATTGACAAAAAAACGATGGCCCTAGCTGGCGGAGCAGGCACGGATGTTGGTACAGGCGGCATGATCACCAAGTTACAAGCGGCTAAAAAGTGTAGTCAATCGGGAATTAGCACTTTACTTATTAATGGCACTGATGCGCAGTCTTTTGTGCAATTATCAAAGGGTATTTGCAGCGGTACCACGTTTTTGCCAGATACAAAAGGCAAAGGCGCACGGCACGATTGGTTGAGCCATACCAGCTCGGTAAAAGGACAAATAGACATTGATAAAGGTGCCCTAAACGCAATCTCTGGAAAAGGCGCATCGTTACTAGCCGTTGGCCTCACTAATGTAACTGGAAAATTTAACGCCGGTGACGCGGTTGAAATAACGCATGCAGGCGAACTCATCGGAAAAGGCTTATGCAACTACAACAGCACCGAACTACTGCGTATTAAAGGTTGTAAGAGCGATCAAATTATTGATATCTTAAATTACACTGCTGGCGAGACTGTGGTGCATAGAGATAATTTAGTCCTTCACTATTAGCAACATATGAACAAAATCGTCACAACATATCAATCAACTAGGAAGATCTATGCCCGAAATTCAACGATTATTAGACAACAATAAAAAATGGGCGAAAACAACGCTAGAAGAAAACCCTGAGTTTTTTGCCACACTTGCCAAGCAGCAATCTCCGGTTTATTTATGGATCGGATGCAGTGATTCTCGCGTGCCAGCTAATCAAATTGTAGACTTATTGCCAGGCGATATATTTGTTCACCGCAATGTGGCTAACATGGTGGTACACACCGATTTTAACTGTATGTCGGTGCTGCAATACGCCTTGGATGTGTTAAAAGTAAAACACATTATTGTGTGTGGTCACTATGGGTGTGGCGGCGTGCAAGCCGCCTTAAATGGTGACAGTTTGGGCCTTATCGATAACTGGCTATTGCATATAAAAGACATTGCGAAATCTCACGCCAGCGAACTTGCTGAGTTAAGCGAGCATGAGCAAGTTAACAGATTATGTGAGCTCAATGTATTAGAGCAAGCACAAAATGTGCGAGAAACTAGTGTATTTAAAGATGCTATAAAGCGCGGCCAAGACGTGAAGTTACATAGCTTTATTTATAGTTTGTCAAACGGGCGAATTAAAGTGTTAGAGCGCGATTAAATCCGCGCTTGTGAAAGACGATAATAAGTCTCTTTTGATAGTGTTTCGCGCATCTAAAACTGATCTCATCGCTTAAAATATCGGTAATTATAGAGTCTTTTAAATAGGAAAAAACTAATGAAAATTCGCTCGATAGCCGTCGCTCTTTCGTTTGCAGGCATTACTGCTTGTGCTAACAGTCAAGTTGATTCTCCTGAAATCATCGCTGATGAAAGTGATACTCAGTACGAACTGGTCAATGTTTCGGATGCCGTCGTCATTCCTTGGGGAATGGTGTGGTTAAACGAATCTGATTTATTAGTGACTGACCGCGGGGGTGACTTACGACTTATTAGCAATGGCGAAATGGCCGAGCAGAAAATTGCTGGCGTCCCTAAAGTTGATGCGCGTAATCAAGGCGGATTACTTGATATCGAAAAGCATCCTGAGTACGACTCAAACGGCTGGTTGTATATTTCATATTCGGGTTTTGAAGGTGAAAGTGATGGTAGTAATACGTCTTTAATTAGAGCCAAATTTGATAAAAGCGCGATGGCACTGACCGATGTTAAGGTTATTTTTGAGGCCAGCCCTAATACCAATAGTAAACATCACTTTGGCAGCCGCATCGAATTTGATAATGATGGCTTCTTGTATTTTTCGATAGGCGATCGCGGAGCACGTGACGAAAACCCGCAACGTTTAGACCGAGACGCCGGTAAAGTCCACCGCATTAATTATGATGGCTCTATTCCTAAAGATAATCCTTTTGTAGGCCAAGATGGGGCTAACGATAGCATTTATTCATATGGACATCGTAATCCTCAAGGCATGGCTATGCACCCTAAAACAGGGGATATTTGGACGCATGAACATGGTCCTCGCGGTGGCGACGAAATAAACCGCATTCAGAAATCTGTTAATTATGGTTGGCCAGTGATTTCGTACGGTGTGAACTATAGCGGTACCAGCTTTACTGACTTAACGGAAAAAGACGGCATGATGCAGCCAAATTGGCAATGGACACCGTCTATCGCGCCGTCGGGCATGTTGTTTGTTGAGAGTGAAAAATACCCGCAGTGGAATGGCCACATGTTGGTAGGCTCTTTAAAGTTTGCGCAACTTGTATTGGTTGAAATGGACGGTAATAAGGTCAAAGGGCACAGCTCACTATTTGAAGGTGTGGGTCGTGTGCGCAGTTTGAGTATGAGCCCAGACGGGCACTTATATTTAGGCGTTGATGGCAAGGGTGTTTATAAGGTTGTGCCTAAAGCCAGATAAACCTTATCTGCAATAAATACTGAGTATTTAATCTGAAAAAAAGCCGAGCATTTGTTCGGCTTTTTAGTGTTTGTTTAAGGTCATATCAATATGCATAATGCCGTCTTCATCATAAGGCTCGCTGCTCTCAACAAATCCTAAAGCGGCATAAAAGTCTTTCAAATAGCATTGTGCCCCAATGTCTATTGGGTGATTAGGATAGCGTGTAAAAGCACGCTGTGTGCAAATTTTCATCAATTCAGTGGCCAGGCCAAGGTGTCTGTATTGCGATGCAACTAGTACGCGACCAATGCTAGTCCCTGTATAACTTATGCCTGGCGGTAAAATACGAGCATAAGCACATAGAACGCCTGCTGTATGCATGAGCACATGTTCGCAGTCATCAACCATATCTTTGTTATCCATGTCTTGGTATAGACAAGTTTGTTCCAAAACAAATACTTCACTACGCAAGCGCAAAATTGAGTACAAGCTGCTGGCGCTTAGTTCGCTAAACTTGGCAATGGTGACGACAGTGCTTGATTTTACGTTATTGGACGAGGCTTTATCTGACATGACTTTGCTTATAAGAATACTGT
>CAYURD010000121.1:0-11463 GCA_964446865.1 uncultured Glaciecola sp. | reverse complement strand
ATATTCACTTCAGTGTAAAAAGGAAAAACAATGAGCGTAAATCAACAAGAAGATGACCATGTGTCTGATGCTCATGATGGACAAGAAAGAATCGACAGAATTGAAGCTTTCAACGAGGAATTACATTACTTAGAAAAAACCAATGTGTTGACCTTAGATGCCCAACAAAAATCCACGCTTTCAGATTATCAGCAAGACCTAATTAAGCGCTTAGTAAAAGAACAAAATGTTAACACTTCGGCGACTAATAAGCAGCTCAGTATTGGGATGAAATTTGCATCACTTATTGGTGCGGTGGCCATGGCGAGTAGTCTGTTTTTCTTGTTTTATCAATTTTGGGGATTTGTACCCACTAGCGTCCAAGTGTTTACTTTGATTGCGGTGCCGCTTTTAAGCTTTGTTGCATGTATTTATTTGCAGCAAAAAGGGCAAACATATTTTGCTAAAATAACAGGCTTAATAAGCTTAGCGTCCTTTGTGTTAAATCTCTCGATGTTTGGGCAAATATTCAATATCGCCCCGTCTCCCAATGCCTTTCTAATTTGGTCTGTATTTGCGCTATTGCTTGCTTATGCCACTGTATCAAGAGTCTTACTAAGCTTTGCTATTTTAAGCGCAATGGCTTTTTTGTCGATGCAGGTGGGGGTGTGGAGTGGCTTGTATTGGATAGACTTTGGCGAACGTCCTGAGGACTTTATTTTACCTAGCCTGATAATTTTTGCGTTGCCGAGTATTATTAAACAATTATCTATCGCTAAATTTGCGAATATTTACCGCATTTTTGGGCTTATCTTTTTCTTCATGCCTATTTTGGTTTTAGCTAACTGGGGCAAAATAAGCTACTTACCTTTTGAGAGTAATACCATAGAAACGATGTATCAGTTACTAGGCTTTTTATGTGCTGCTGGCTTTATAGTGCTGGGTATAAAAGCTAAATGGCAACATGTCGTCAATACTGCCAACGTTTTCTTTATGTTGTTTTTGTATACCAAACTATTTGACTGGTGGTGGGAGTGGATGCCTAAATATCTATTTTTCTTCCTAATGGGACTCATCGCTATTGGCGCACTCGTTATTATTACCCGAATTAGAAACAAAAGAATGACAAAGGAGTGGCAATCATGAACACAATAAAAAGTAAGTTAATAGGAGGCCTTGCGCTTATTTTAGTGACAAATTTTGTTGTGCTAGCTGGGGTAATTTACAACCGAACAGGAGAGCCATCGAATACGATAACCCTAACTGAAAGAGAGTTATCGTTGCCCTATTCATGGCAGGGTGACTCGGTAAATGATAGTGAGAATTCAGCTTTATTTTTACGCTTTGAATTTGAAGAGTCAAAGGCGCTCAGCGAAATGCGCTTAACTAAAGAAAAGCTAACTGAACTCGGTTTTTCGTCTTTTTATAAAGACGACTCATATAGCATGGGGAGACGCACCTTTTACTGGGCGCTTGAATATGATGGTGAAGAATACGCATACGCAATAAAACGTGCAGAAAATAGGCTTGTTCAAGCAAAAGGCGAGTTAGTTGAAGCTCAGCAACTAGGTGAAGAAAGGTTCATTAATGATGGCCTTCGAAATGTTGATGATCAACAAGAGCGCTTAGATAGAATACAGCTAAGGCAAAGCAAGTTATATGTAATCGATTTTGATAATGACTTGACTGCCTTGCAGGCAAAGTACGCTAACAGCGATAACATAATATTTATGCAAGGTTTAGTGAATGCTTATAGAGATTCCTATTGGGTGGCAAATTACGCAAGTGATGTGTCTGAAGCGTCAGAGCTTGAAAAAGAGGCTCAGCCCACAGTTTATAGCTTAAGGTTTTCAGCGTTACTGGTTGCTTCTATTCACATACCCCTAGATTTAAGCGACCCAATAAAAGACTTCTCTGCTAGGGGATATGACTCTATTGAAGCCGAGCGTTATAGTGCGCAAATAGAGATTGGTCGGCGATTAGAACCAACTGCTTTGCAAGTAAAACGCTTGAACAGTGGCAAGACCGAATAGTCATAGACTTCATCAAGATCAATATTTGTAGAAAAGCGATAATCCCTTCTTTGTCGCAGGCCTTTAAGGTTAGTAAAACGGCTCAATATGTTTGTTGAACCGTTTTACTCTTTTTTATGCTTGGCTTTGCACTAAAGCTTGCTCAATATCCGCAATAATATCGTCAATATGCTCAATACCGACCGATATTCTTACCATTTCTTCAGAGACACCTGCAGTTGCAAGCTCTTCAGGGTTTAGTTGGCGATGAGTCGTACTCGCAGGGTGGCAAGCTAGCGATTTTGCGTCACCAATATTGACTAGGCGCAAGATCAATTCAAGTGCATCAATAAATTTGGCGCCAGCTTCTATACCGCCTTTAATGCCAAAGCTAATGATACCGGCGGCTTTGCCTTTGGATATTTTTTGACAGGTTTCATAATACGGACTGTCTGGAAGTGCCGCATAATTAACCCAGCTGACGGCACTATGACCTTGTAAATAATGCGCGACTTTTTCAGCATTCTCACAGTGTCTTTCCATTCTTAAGGAGAGTGTTTCAAGACCCTGCATGATTTGAAAGGCACTGCTTGCAGAAAGTGATGCACCGGTATTTCGAAGCGGTACCACTCGGCATCGTCCTATATAGGCCGCAGGCCCTAAGGCTTCTGTGTAAACCACACCATGATAAGACGGGTCAGGTGTTGTCATCATTTTAAAACGCTCGCTATTTGCTGCCCAATCAAATTTACCGGAGTCTACAATAATCCCGCCAATGGTGGTGCCATGCCCGCCTATGTATTTAGTTAATGAGTGAATAACAATGTCAGCACCATGGTCAAAGACGCGGCATAACACGGGTGTGGCAACGGTGTTATCAACAATTAGCGGTACGCCTGCATCGTGTGCTATTTGTGCCCATTTTTGTATATCAACCACGTTACCCGCCGGGTTGCCTATAGACTCACAAAATAATGCGCGTGTATTTTCGTCAATAAGTGATGCAACTTTGTCAAAATCGTCTGATTTTGCAAAGCGGGTTTCAATACCTTGGCGAGGAAAGGTATGCGCGAACAAATTATAAGTCCCACCATATAATTGACTAGTGCTAACAATGTTACTGCCAACTTCGGCAATCGCTTCTATTGCATACCGGATAGCCGCCATACCCGAGGCTACCGCCAGCGCGCCAATACCGCCTTCAAGCTCGGTAATACGTTGCTCGAGTACCGCGTTTGTTGGATTCATAATACGGCTGTAAATGTTGCCAGGTACTGCTAAGTTAAATAAGTCAGCGCCGTGTTGTGTATTGTCAAAGGTAAATGATGTTGTTTGATAAATAGGGGTGGTAGCCGCTTTAGTAGTTTCTTCACTCGTGTAACCAGCGTGAAGTGCGATTGTTTCGGGTCTCATGTTTTCTCCATTAGGATTAGTGCAATAGTCAATAATAGTCGCGAAACACTTACTCTACATATGATGCATCTGAGCGCAAATAATTGGCTGAATTAAGGTAAAAAAGTGATAGCTATCCTAATGTGAATAAAGTTTGATAAGAAAACAATCAATCTTGGGCTATTTATTTCCCCATTTTTGGCAGAAAACGGACCATAATTATTTGGAGAAGCTGAAACAACCTATGTTATTTCCACGAAAGTGGGAATCTCGCACAATTAGCATGCTAACGCGTTTTATGCTTTTACAAACACTAGATACCATGTCATGTGTGGGATTTGTTTGAGTTTAACAATACTTGCTTTTTTTGGGGAGGTCATAGATTGTTGAGCATCGTTGGGCTTGCTTTTAAAGCTAATGTCTAGCAAAGCATGTTTGTAAATATTTTGAATTAGTGTGTTCTCTTTTATCGTATTTGAACTTGACAGTTTGATAGCACCATCGGGTGCGACTAATAATAATTCACCTTCTGAAGCAAGAGGCGAGGAAGCTAGCATATCTAAGACGCCGTTAAACGAGGTCGCGATACCAGAAAGGCCATTGCCGCCAAGCTGTTGATAGTTTACGTAAATATCGACTCGGTGTTTATTTTTGTCATGATATACGCTGATCAAATCTTGTGAGCCGCTTTTTAAATAATTGAAGTACCATGTATCAATATTTGTATCGAGTACGCGCAAAAAGCCTTCATGATTCCAGTATTTATTGGTATTTTTGTCTGCAAATGAGGCGCTAGTGAGTTGGTATTCGTCAACAAAATATCTTAGCTTTTTAAGCAGTAGGGCTTCATCTTTTTGATTAAAACCATTGTCGACCCAATCATGAATATGCGGATCGTTAGCAATACTTTTGGCGATAAGTTGCATCTTGCTAATGCGATCATCTATTTTGAGGCTTATTTGTTCAAGCAACAATGCTGTTTCGTTGCTTGTCTTGTTTACTACGTTTGCATTGCCTTGCTTATTTGCCATTGCGCTTGTTGAGCAAGCCAAAAACACTACGCATAAGCTGCATAAGACCAATAAGCGATAAATAGAGTGGGTTGTTATCATAAATATATTAAGATCATAGACTTAACTTTAAGGCCCTAGCATAATGCGTAATAAACAATATAGCTACTGCTTCTTTGTTGTGTTACATTTCGCCTTTACGCTTCTGAGCACCTAAACCCTATCAATGGGCTTATCAAGGCAAACTAATTTGGATAGCACAAAAACCAGTGTCAGACCGCCAGAATCTGCGCGCTTGCCTCTGGTTGAATTTATATTGTTGATGGCATTTCTAACATCTCTTGTTGCACTAAGTATTGATGCGATGTTGCCTGCGCTTGACCAAATCGGCGCTGAGTTAAATAGCAAGAGCAATCAACAAACTTATCTGATCATTTCAATCTTTTTTATTGGCATGGCCTTTGGCCAAGTATTTTTTGGACCATTCGCCGATGCACGCGGTCGCCGTTTAACTATTTTAGTTGGGTTGATTATTTTCTTATTAGGCACGCTTGTGTGCTTTTTGGCCCAGTCTATTGAAATACTCTTATTGGGGCGGCTCATACAAGCTTTTGGCGTGTCGGGACCACGTATTGCATCAATGGCTTTGGTTCGCGACTTATATGTAGGCGACAAAATGGCAAGAGTTATGTCGTTTACAACGGTCATTTTTATACTAGTGCCTATGGTCGCGCCTTTAATAGGCCAAGTAGTCATGCTGAGTTTTGGATGGCGTCATATTTTTACTGTGTTCGCCATTGTTGGCGCTATTTCTGGCGTATGGTTTTTTAGCCGACAAAAAGAAACCTTGCTAAGAGCTAATAGAGTAAAGTTTAATTTCTCCCAATTTTGGCAATCTGTATTATGGCTAATTAGACAACCCGCGGTGATGGGGCCTGCGTTGGGAATGGGGCTAATATTTGGGGCATTTTTGGCCTATTTAAGCGCCTCACAGACGATTTTCCAGATTATTTATGATACGGGTGAGTACTTTCCCTTGTTATTTGCCACTCTCGCCTTTGCGATAGGCGCCGCTTCATTGTTTAACGGCATAATGGTGGTGCGTTTAGGCATGATAAAGCTTATACGAGTTGCCTTACTAATGACCTTTGTGTTTGGTTTAACCTTGAGTGTCACCACGCTAATTTACAACGGTATACCGCCACTTTGGCTGTTTGTTTCGCTTATGTTTTTTGGCTTTTTCTTTATTGGCTTGCTATTTGGAAATTTGAACTCGTTGGCAATGGTGCCACTTGGCCATATTGCTGGGGTTGGCGCGGCATTTATTGGCAGTATCAGTAGTTTATTAGCTGTGCCAATTGCGACCTTTATTAATACTTTTTTGACAGATGATCTCTTGCCTATTGCGTTTGGCTTTTTAGCCTTTGGAATATTGACGATAATTGCGGTGCAATTGGGGATCAAACACTCACAATTAAACAAAAGTTAAATTAAGCATAAGTAATTGCCGCAACAGGGAAACCTTATTCTTTTATTTTGATTTGCGCTTTTAGTTCGCCTGTAATGATTTCGATCATCAAAAAAAATAAACCCGCTGACAGCGAATTCCCTGACACTTTATTTCGCAAGTTACTAGAGCTTAGGCTAACGCCGCGTTGTTCTAATCGTAAAACAATCTCGTCATAAGTGATTTCGTGTTCGACCATCAATTTTTTGATATGCAAAGAACTTGCTTTTGCATACGGCAAAATTGACTTCTTGTTTTTCACGCTTATATTAGCTTGTGAGTAGTTATCATTTTGCATGGCGTCGTTTGATTACCGTTTGTGACATTACGACGTAGTATAACTATTTAAGCAATATATACAATGTAAAAGTAATATATTACGAGCAAATGCAATTTATTTATATTATTTGCAACAAATATGTTGCAATTTACCAAAAACTCATTATTATACTTACCATCAACTACAAAAAGTAAACGCTTTTTAACGGAGACCACAATGACAACAAAGCGCGAACACATACTTTCGCTCATGCAAGAGCAAATTAATTTCACGGCTGAAATGGAAGGAGATTGTATTAGCATTTCTAACGACGAAGGGGTTGATGCCTTTTTAGTTGTTGGCGAATCACAAATCGTGGTCGAAACCATATTATTCCCAGTCGATGCTGTTAGTGATATCGCAGCGCTTGATGCAGAGATATTACGGACACATCGTTTAGTACCATTGTCGACGCTAGCAGTATCGACCATTGGAGATGACGAATACTACGTCGCCTTTGGTGCTTTGTCGGTAGATAGCAAAGACGAAGTGATTGTAGAAGAAGTAGAGGCTCTGTTTGCCAATGTACCAGAGTTCTTAGAATTATATTCTGAACATTTAAAATAGTAGGAGTAACATTATGAGTTTAGGTAAATTATGGTCGGCATTAAAAGGCCACACAAACAAAGCCCTTGAAGATGCTGCAGATTCACAAGCACTGACGGTATTAGATCAAGAAATACGTGAAGCGAAAAAAGAAATTCAGCAGTGTGGACAAAGTCTTCATTCAATTGCTGCCAAGCGCAAAATGTCTGAAAACAAAGTGGCATCATTGCAAGCTGATATCGATAAATACAGCCAAAGTGCGGCAGAGCATGCCCAGAGCAACCGAGAACTAGCACTTGAGTGTGCACAACGTGTTGGTGAACTTGATGGTTTAAAAGCAAGCGAGCAGAGTATTTTGGATAGTTATTTGAAAAACGAAAATACGCTTAAGTCAAACCTTGCTGCCGCTAAGAATAACTTACGCATGTTAGAGCAACAAGTAGATCAGGTAAAAGCAACACAGGCCGTGCAAAAAGCTCAAGTGGCAGCATCAACGCACTTTGATGGTGGTAATAGCAAGGTCAAAACTGCACTTGATAGCTTAGAGCGAATCAAGCAAAAGCAAGCAGAAAAAGACGCAGCAATTGAAGCTGCATCAGAACTCGCTGAATTAGAAACAGGTTCTGACTTAGATGCGAAGCTTCGTAAAGCAGGCGGTAGCGCAGGCGGAGGCAGCAGTGAAGATATGCTTGCTAAGATCCTTGCGGGTAAAAAGTAATCGGACTGCTTAGCTTATGCTCAGCACGACATACATAAAGTAATGAAATATACGCTACAGCAATTTATGCTGTGGCGTTTTTTTTGTGAATTTTTACACAAGCCAAACTCGCGTATTTATAAGATGCATGTTAAAAATAATGCGCAATTAGCAAAAACGTTGTAAGAACGTAGTAAGAACCCAAAGGACACAACGCATGTTTAATTTTTTCAAGAAAAAGCCAAGTGAGACGCTCAGCATTAAAAAACCTGAAGTCATGGGTTTGTGTGTAGGCTCAAGTTTCGACCTCGATAAACTTGGATTTCAGCTAATTTTAAAAGAGCTATTAATTAGTGATGTTGCTGATACGCAGCTGATTCAAGCCGCGGGGCAGGTCGACTTAGGCTCGGCTACATTATTACGATTTTATACAGATGACGAAGCCTGGCTTCAAGTCGTTTGTGAAGGCGGTGTTGCCGAAGAAAATATTGTAGATGTGACCTTGTTTCATTATTACGATACGCTTCACGTAAGTGGCTCGCAGTGGGATGATATTTTACATCATAAAATTGGCACGCCCACCTATGAGCTTGAAGGTAATGTGTATGAGCGCGTTTGGACAAGTACTTCAGAGTATCATCCGCCAGTGGCTATGCAAGAAGAAACATTTGATGATAGCAATGACGTGGCAAAAACCGACCAATTTGTTATGCTATTTGAACGAGAGTTAAGCGACGGCTCGTTCGAACAACTTTACTTGTCGGCTGAAGAGAGCTTAAACGATAACAATCAACTAGAGCAGTGTTTGGTGATAAGTTCCGGCGTTAAACTAACGCCTACCCAAATTCGAGTGAATGGTTAGCTTTTTTACTAACAACATCACAATATACATTCAATAAAAACATACAAAGAGAGCAAATAAATGGAAAATTACGATCTACTCACTGGCGTGATGCACTTCGCACTATATTTTGGTGTAGCCATTATATTTTTGATAATTTTTAAAAGTGTTTACGCCCTTGCCACACCTCATGCGGAATGGAAGCTGATTAAAGAAGAAAAAAATACCGCAGCAGCCATAGGCTTTGGTGGCGCTATTGTTGGTTTTGCACTCGCGCTTTCAGGGGCTGTGAGTAACTCAGGTGATTTAATTGATTTTGCGATATGGGGTGTAATTGCCTTGGTCGCACAAATTATTTCATTCTCGATTGTCCGCTTTGTCTTTATGCCTAAAATCACTACCCGCATTGAAAACAACGAAGTTAGCGCTGGTATAGTATTGGGCGCAACTAATGTCGCTGTAGGCCTAATTAACGCCGCTTGCATGACTTACTAAAAGGAGCTTGTTGATGAAACGTTCGTCCTTTCTAGATTTAAATCTTATGCGCAAGCGTTCACGCACGTTTGTGCTGGCGCCTATTTCACTCGCGGTGCTTAGCGCTTGTTCTGGACCAAAAGAAGAGCAGGTAAAATTTGTGACCTCGGTGGATGATTGTGCTGCTACAACTAGCTTAAGTGAAGCTGACTGTGAAGCTGCTTATCAGCAAGCTGTCGCTGATGCGGAGTCCACAGCGCCACGTTACCGCAATTTAAGAGATTGTGAAAACGAGTTTGGCACGTGTGAACAGCGAAGTGGTTTTTTTATACCCTTTATGGCGGGGTACATTGTTGCCGAAATTATAGATGAGGTTGGGGATTCGATGGATCGTAAGCGACGCTACGGTTCATCATACCCAACTTACATATATAGAGGTGGTGGTAGTTTACGTAATAAAGTTATGACCGCCGACGGCTTTGTTATAGGCTCGCCTGGACGTAATTCGTATCGAGTTCCACGCGAAGCTTTAAAACCTAAACCAGCGGTAACGCGCACTATTTCTCGCGGCGGCTTTGGTGCAACAGCCTCAGCAAAAAGCAACTGGGGGAGAACAAAATCAGGAAGCTCGTCGCGCAGTTGGGGCGGCTAAATGCTTCGAATACCCTGCCAAGAGCGGAAAAACTGGGAAGCGATGGCAGAGGAGTTCGGCTTTAAATTTCACACCATGTACGGTGAGAAATACTGGGACGAATCTGCCTATTATCAATTTACCCTAACGCAAGTCGAAGAAGGGCTTGAGAATCCGACTGAAGATATTCATCAAATGTGTCTTGCCGTGGTTGAACATGTGTTGGCCAGTGACGACTTGCTCGCAAAATTTGCTATACCCGAGCAACACTGGGCCCTAATTCGTCAAAGTTGGGACAATGGTGACCCGTCTTTATATTCTCGGCTTGATTTTGCCTACAATGGCAACGGTCATGCAAAGCTCTATGAAAACAATGCTGATACGCCCACATCAATATATGAAACTGGTTTTTGGCAGTGGATGTGGCTCGAGAACAAAGTCGATAGCCGGGCTATTTCTCGTCGAGCTGATCAGTTTAATTCCTTGCAAGAAAAGCTGGTAAATCGATTTATTGAACTAGCAGTGTTAACCCCCGATAGAGTTCTTCACTTTGCGTGTTGTAAAGATACCGAAGAGGACCGAGGTACCGTGCAATATCTTGAAGACTGCGCAAAAGCGGCCGGTATCCAAACTAAGTTTGTGTATATTGAAGATATCGGTGTTGATAACAATGACCAATTTACAGACTTAGACAATCAAGTGATCACGTGGATGTTTAAGCTATATCCGTGGGAGTTTATGTTTGATGACGAATATGGTGAATTGCTAGGTAAGCAAAACATACGATGGTTAGAGCCGCCTTGGAAGGCTATTTTATCAAATAAAGCATTGCTGCCCATGCTATGGAAGTTATTCCCAGATCACCCAAATTTATTACCTGCTTATTTTGAAGATGAGTTAGCACAGGTGCCCGTGGGCATGGAATTGGTTAAAAAGCCCATTTTTTCACGCGAAGGCGCAAATATCACCTTCACTGATCACAAAGGTATTGCGCTTGAAAGTAAGCAAGATTCAGACGGGCCTTATGGTGAGGAAGGATTTATTTATCAACAAAAATATTCCTTACCGACTTTTGAAAATAACCATACCCTTATAGGCAGCTGGCTCATTGACGACCAAGCCGCAGGAATCTCAATAAGAGAAGATAAACATGCCATCACCCAAGATATGAGTCGCTACTTACCTCACATTATCCTATAAAAAACTCGTCATTCTGGCGCAGGCCTAATACTGTTCGGTTAAGCCAAAACCCCGTCATTCCCGCGAAGGCGGGAACCCCATTGGAACTAATCGATCTTGGCTAAGTATTTGTTTTGTATAGTTTTTTATAGTTTTGTAATAACATCCTCCAGATCCCCGCCTTCGCGAGGATGACGAGAAAGTCTTAAACGAAAACATCAACCGTTATCAATCATCTTAACAACACGCGCAGGTACGCCAGCAGCCACAGCATTTTCGGGCACATCCTTGTTCACAACAGCACCAGCCGCAATCACCGCATTATCGCCAATTGTCACGCCATCCACTATTTTTACACCCATACCGACCCACACATTATTCCCAATGATGATTGGCCGCGTTGTCTCTATTCCTTTATTGCGTGTTTTAGCATCTAGTGGATGGGTGGCGGTTGAAATCAATACACCGGGCGCCAACATTACGTTATCGCCAAACTCAACCCGCCCACCGTCTAAAATCACTAGACCATGGTTAGCATAAAAGTTTTTACCTAGATGAATGTTGTAACCGTAGTCGCAATAAAAATGAGGTTCTATCCACGCACCCGAATAGGTGCCAAATAGCTGCCTAAGTATCTTTCGAGAGCCTTTGCGATCGGGGATTGCTAAGTCATTAAACTGATGACAAAGTTGTTTGGCCTGTTCTCGCTCTATGCTTAAGGTTTTGTCGCTCGGATAGTACGGTAAGCCCTCTACCATTTTTTGCTTTTCGGTTTTTTCAACTTGCTTTGTCATAGGGTAAGTACTCGTTATTGAGACTATTTACTTTTCCTTGTTTTATTAGCTTTTGTATTTTATTGAACAACCGTAAGGCGGC
>CAYURD010000120.1:0-11575 GCA_964446865.1 uncultured Glaciecola sp. | reverse complement strand
CCGCCTTCGCGAGGATGACGAGGAAGTCTTAACCGATCAGTATTACGCCTTCGCGGGAATGACGGGGTTTTGGCTTAACCGAACAGTATTAGGCCTTCGCCAGAATGACGAGGGAAGTTGAAAGTTTGGCACAAGGCCTGCATATGAAGTGAGAAGTTACGAAGAAATAGAAATTAACGTAGCTATAAATCGGAAATAAAAAAAAGCTGAGCCATGGGGCGGCTCAGCCAAATTGCTCACGTTAGGAGTTGGAGCAAAGTTTTAGTCGACTGGCAGGATTGTAGAACATGAAAGTACTGGCCTCTCAACCACACTTCTACACTCTCAGTCTTGTTAGTCGACGTTTTACCTTTTTATATTCGACGAGGTTTACTTATTTGTTTCTTAGAAGAGGCGTTGCCATCCCTGGTAACATTGAGGCCTCTCAAGCCCAATTAATCGAATAATTTATTTTGTTTGTTTAGCCTTGTAACAAACTTAAGGCCGCTTGTGGTCTTTGATTAGCTTGCGATAACACGGTGGTACTCGCTTGTTGCAATATTTGTAAGCGGGTAAGATTTGCCGTTTCAGCGGCAAAGTCTGTATCTCTTATACGACTTCGTGCCGCAGACACATTTTCGGAGATATTTGACAAATTCCGGATCGTTGATTGAAATCTATTTTGAATCGCACCCATGTCGGCCCGTTTGTCATCTACAATTTCTATTGCATTATCTATTTGAGTTAGAGCAGCTGATGCGGCTGACGGTGTCGATACCGACAGAACTGCGCCAGGAAACAAGCCTGATGTGCCAAAGCCCGCTGGCCTAGAAACATTAATACTGATGGTTTGACCAGAATTAGCTCCGACTAAAAATTGAGCAGAATAATCGCCCAAAAGTACGTCAACGCCCGCAAACTGCGTGGTATTGGCGATTCGGCTCATTTCGAGTTTTAATGCAGACACCTCTTTTTGCAAGGCATTACGATCTGCCACTGAATTAATCCCGTTTTGAGACTGAATAGCGAGAACCCTAATTCGCTGCAAAGCGACCGTTGTTTCCTGCAATGCACCTTCAACTGTTTGCGCTAACGAAATACCATCATTGGCATTTCTTACTGCTTGGTCTAGGCCCATAATCTGTGAGGTCATGCGGTCTGAAATCTGCAAGCCAGCCGCGTCATCTTTGGCTGTATTAATTCGCAAGCCCGATGAAAGTCTTTCAAATGCGGTATTTAAACTAACGCTTGTACTATCTAAAAATCGCCTCGCACTTAGCGATGACACATTAGTATTGACAAATAATGACATGATAAATCTCCTAACGATTGATAAAAATTGCCGCTTTACAATTTTTGTCCGACAACTACTGCTATATACACGACTATTTTGTCGCTTTTTCTATTCGTTTTTTAATTTGTTGGTAATTTGTTGGCACGCAATATGCTTTTCAAATATTACAACCGTGCTTTTGCATTGTTGGTATTTTAGCTTCTTCACTAGCTGCTAAAATATGTAAGCTGTAACGGAGCGAAAGCTCTTTTGCTGACTGACAGGTAGAGTGTTCCAGACCTCATACCTCTCACTACCTCCTGGCATTTTGCTTGTCAGTTGGCAGTTCAGCTTACTTAACATATATTTTCAGCTCTATATCCTACATATACATTACCTATTTATTCCTCACTGTTTTTTGCACTAGTGACTAATAAATCAGTGAATTTTAGACAAACGTTTCCGCGAGGTATTTTATTACAAAAATGCCAAGAAATACTTTGTGTAAATTTTATATGTGAAGATAAAGTCTTTGGTCATGCTTTGCATGCAAATTAATCATGCTTTGCATTTACATTGACAATGCTTCCAACATTTTCCTAACGCTAACTATCTTATTATTATATTGATATTACGGGTGTTGCTGATATTTCTTATTATTCGCGCGAAATAACTCTTATTATTGATGCTGCTATATTTGGTTAATGTATCGAGCTTACAAAGGTTATCGTGCAGACATGCAAAAACCTTTAGCGTGATAGCTAAAGAATTTTGAAATATTAGGTAAGTGGTTGGCCAAGCTTATAAAATTATAAACTTGGCCTGTCGCTCGTGTGTCTGAGAGTGAGCGGACTCTCTGCTGTTTGGCTAACTAAGCAAGTGTACTACCTCCTGGCTTCATTCCCCAAACAGTAGGGTCTCAGAAGGAGTTACTAGCTTAACCTAAAAGCTGTAACGCCGATTGTGGACGCTGATTAGCCTGCGATAACACAGTTGTGCTAGCCTGCTGGATAATCTGGTTACGCGTCAAGTTAGCAGTCTCTTTCGCAAAATCTGTATCTAAGATTTGTGAACGAGCAGATGACATGTTTTCCGCAATATTCGATAAGTTACGAATAGTTGACTGGAAACGGTTAGTCAATGCACCCAAGTCAGCTCTGGCGCCACCCACTGCTGAAATAGCAGTATCAAGTGTTGCTAGTGCTGCAGACGCACCTCCTGCAGATGAAACAGATAATGCATTAATTGCAAGACCCGTTGCAGAAAACCCAGTTAGGCCGTTGTCAGGCGCACTTAAGTTGACTGAAATCTTTTGACCACTGTTTGCACCGACTAAGAACTCAGCAGAATAGCCACCCGTTAGGATGTCGGTTTTATTGAACTGTGTATCAGTCGATATTCTAGAAATTTCTGTTTTTAATGCAGATACTTCTTTTTGAAGTGCATCACGGTCAGCTTGTGAGTTGATACCGTTTTGCGATTGAACCGCTAGCTGGCGAATACGTTGAAGAGCGTTAGTTGTTTCGCCTAGCGCGCCCTCAGCAGTTTGCGTTAATGAAATAGCATCGTTCGCGTTATTTACTGCTTGATTCAAGCCATTGATTTGGGTTGTCATGCGGTCAGTTATCTGTAGACCAGCCGCATCGTCAGACGCGCGGTTGATTCTAAATCCAGATGATAAACGCTCAAATGACGTATTTAAAGAATTTGTTGAATTGAATAACTGACGCTGGGCGTTTAACGCCGATACGTTAGTATTTACGAACATAGACATAAGTCTCTCCTACACTCTCAGTCCAGCACTGGCTGGCAAGCCGGACTTCACTCCGGTGATTTGGTTTTATATGTAGAACATGTGAATCTGCTATTAACAAACTTACATGTACTGGCTCTCTCGTAAATGGTTATCGACAAGGGCTAAATTCCCTTTAATAAAAATTACGAAAAAAGTGAGGATAATAGAAAAAAAGCGGCAAAAAATTGCCGCTTTTAAAATTTGAACATGTAATTTACAGAGATAGGCTGTGTGATATTTAGAAAATCAGTGCAGATTTTAAGAAATCGAAAAAAATAAATTAATTTAAATAAAATTAAATAAAGACAGGTTTGCAATACGTGGAAAGGATGCAAACGCAGCTTCCAATGCAGTCTCTTGTTTAGCAAATTCAGCTGAAGCTCTTGCATAATCGACATCCTGAATAGATGAACGAGCTTTTTCATTCGCTATTTCAGAATCGAGTTGGCTACCTCTTACCGATTGTGCAATATTGAGTCTTGCCCCAACTGACGAGTTCTCTCTGGCCATTTTTGTTAGGCCATTATCAATTCCTATTAAGGTATCGTCGATCACGGAGCTAAATTCTTGCGGATTAAGACTAGTATCGTTAAGCGCCACAAACATATTGTGCAAAGTTTCAGCTAAGTTAGTTTTTTCTGGCCGATTAAGTGAAATGCCAAAGCTATCGCCAATCCCACCCTGCAATCTAAACTCGACACCTTGATAGGTGACAACTTCCGAGGGTGTAAAGTCGAGCGTATCTAGCACCTGCCCTGTCCCAAGATTCGCCACCTCAATCTGATTAGCAGCAGTAATAGTAAAGCTAAGTTCATTATTTGCATCATTAATAGGGTCAAAGTTACTTTGATGATAGGCATCAAATGTCCCTTGGTTTTTTATTTTGTAATCATCAAAGGTGATACCCGTATTGGCTGTAAAATCAAAATTGAGCCTAGCCTTAACATCTTCAAATAAAGTTTTACCTGAGGTTGTACTTTGAATACTGACACTATCCGATAGCTGAATTAAATTAGTACCATCATCGCCCACAAAACGTATTTGATTTTCACTTGCGCCAGGGTTGAATTCAAAAGCTTGGCTAGCAGACTGATAGCCAGAAAAGATATACTCGCCACTAGCGTTTTGTGTATTCATTAAGTCAATAACTTGGTTACGTAACTGCTCAATTTCAGCGCCCACGGCTTGTTTGTCGGCATCAGATAGAATGCCGTTGCCCGCTTGCACGGTTAATACGCGTGCTCGGTTGGCAACATCATTAATACTGCGTAACGTTGTTTCTTGTAGTTCTAGCGCATTGGTAACCAGATCATTATTTCGATTATATTGGGTAATTTTATCTAGCTCTTCGGTAAGCCTGATAACTTGGGATGCACCAACAGGATCATCGGAAGGACGTAGCAGCTTTTTGCCGCTAGCAAGTTGTGTTTGAATATCCGATAACTGACCCTGACTATCATTAATTGCACGATAATTTCGATCAAACATTAAATTTGTGGTAACTCTCATAACATCCTCTGCAATTAGCGAGAAACTTGTAAAATGGTGTTAAACATTTCTTGGGCTGATGTCAAAATTCGGGCGGCAGCTGCATAAGATTGCTGAAATTGAATTAAGTTGGCGGCTTCTTCATCTAAACTGACGCCCGACGAAGACTCAAACCAGTCTGAAGATTGACTTTGCATTACTTTTGCTGCTTCTAAGTCAATCTTTGAACTTGCTGCAGCGGTACCTATTTGGCCAACCAAGCTTGCATATGCCTCATTAAAGGTTGCTTTGTTAGCTTGCTGTCCGCTACTTAAACGCACAAAATCACGCTGCTGCATGGATGCCATTTCAACGGCGTTACGATTATCGTTAATACCGTTGGTGTTATATTCTAATGAGAATTGATCGCCCGCAACTGGATTTCCTTGCAGCGAAAAGTCATAACCTGGATAATCGTCAAGGCTCGCAAATTCAGTTGGCCAAGCAGGTACGCCATCTGTTTTTGCTCTCGCCAATAAGTTATTTAAGTCGTCTGCATTAGTGACGCTAGTGATGACATTATTATCGCTATCTAATACATCATAAGCATCATCGCTGGTAAATCGGACCTGCACAGGTGCACCAAAGGTCGATGACGGAGACTCTGCCAAATTCTGCAGTCCCATATTACCGTTAAATGCTGATGCGCCGTTGTTTGCAAAGCTTAAATCAACGACTGAGTTGCTAATGACCGTATCGCTTATTTGCGCATCCCCTAAATTGGCGATGTCCATCGAGACGCGCAAAGGTTTAGCAAAAGCCAAATCTTCTGCTCTTGTTGTTGCCATTGTTAACTGAGCTGCAGCTTCTCGTGTGGGTTGAATTAAAAATGCATCATCCACTGCGTAATCTGCGCCATTATTAAAGGTTAGTTCTATGCCGCCTATCGTTTGGTTATACGTACCGCCCTCGGCCGTGACCGTTAATATTTCAGCAATAGGGTTGTTGTTACTATCAAGCACCGGACGGCCATCGGTTGTTAGGGCCATAACCTCAACATCAAAACTTGCAGGTGTGCCCGATGGTGTACTTAAAACGGTAACTCTATAATCGTCGCTGGTAATTTCACCGCTGGCACCTTGCGTGATACGAGCCCCTACCCCTAGCTCTAAATTAGAATTAGTTGGATAGTTAATGCCTCTAAAATCGGCAATTTTGAATAAGTCGGTACCAAGCTGTAAGTCTAAGTCCATACCTTGACGGTTTTGTTCGTTGACAGTGTCGGCTAAAACAGTGGCTAACTTACCTAAATCTCTTTGCGCTGGCTCGAGCACTTGTTCACGATAACGATAAACGCCGCCTAGAGCCCCGCCCATTTTCTGCTCTAAAATATTTAAGGTAGTATTTTGTTTTGGCGGTGCATAGGTGGTTTGTAGCTTAAGGTCACGATTGGTGTAATCGGGCTCTCCGCCAATGGCGAACACATTAAAGGTGCCATCGGCGAGTACCAATGACTCGCCGCTAGTTAAATTCACCACCACGCCGTCGTCTCGGTTAGAACTTTTTCTGACTTCAATAGAGACTAATTCAGATAATTCCATAATCGCTTGGTCGCGCTGATTTAACAGCTGTGCTGGTGTATCTACATTAGTGTTACCCAAAGCAACTTGAATCGCCTCGTTCAAATCACCAATTTGGCGCACAAGTCCATTCGCGGTTTCAACGATTTGCTGTATTTGTAATTCTGTTTCTTGTTCTTTAACCTGCATAAAGTCGCCAAGCTGGTTAATACGACTGACTAAACCTTGAGCTTGGCCAATGACTTGGTCACGCGATGGCATATTAGTGGGGTCATCGGTCGCGGTTTGCAGTGACGAAAAAAACTGCGTCATCGAAAACGAAATGCTATTTGCTTCAGACGCTAATACATTATCAAGACTCTCGACTCTATCGTTAAACGCTTGAAACTCACCTACCGCGCTGGTGTCACGTCTAAGTTGATTTTGAGCAAAAGTATCTAATACTCGGTCAGTAAAGCCAAAGTCAACACCGCCGCCCAGTCGGGCAGTAAACTCGGTACGCTCACGAATGTAACCTTCGGTGTTCACGTTTGCTATGTTATTACTGGTCGTGGCAAGTAATTTATTACTGGCATTAAGGCCAGATGTTGCCATTGTAAATAAGTCAGCATTTCTTATCATAATGAAGCCTTAATCAAATAATTTAGCAAGTGCGCTATAAAAGTCATATTAGGGAAGTAAACCATTTAGAAGCTCTCCGTTATAAACAGACATGACTTTTTCTGCATACGCTGGGTCAGTAGCGTAACCGGCTTGTTGTAATTCTTTAAAATACTGATCAACAGATTGAGTATTATTAGTAGCATTTTCGTAACGCGGATTTGATTGTATAAAGTTAACGTAATCATCAAGTGACTTGTTAAAGTCCTGATAACTTCTAAACGCGGCTTGTTGTTTTTCTGGCACATCGTTAACGTATTCGAGCGTATCAACTACCGCTTTGTCACCCTGCCAACGCGAATCAGCTTTAATACCAAATAAATTGTGAGAACTCGCGCCGTCTTGTTGATGAATAATATATTTACCCCAACCCGTTTCCACAGCAGCTTGGGCAAGTAAGGCCTTAGGATCGATATTGAGTTTTTCGGCGGCCGCTTGAGCATATGGGTAAAGGCTTTCGACAAAAGCTTCAGGCGAGTCAAAGCCAGCTCTTTTGTTAGTAGACATATCACCAAATAGAGCTTGTTCACTTCGTTGACGCGCTATTACTTGCTGACGATTAATTGATGACAAGTTACCGTCATTTCTAATTGCACTAGCGGGCATGGTGCCATTGTTGATACTCATTTGCTGCACAATGACTTCTGCTAAGCCAATATTGCCACTTGTGGATAAATCAACCGCCATTTGTTGGTCGTGCATATCTCTGTAATACTTAACTTGGTCTGAATTAAAAGGACTGTCTTTATCTGCCAGAGCCTCTTGCGCTTGACGCATCGACTTTAAGAGCATTTTTACAAACACAGCTTCAAATTGCTTTGCGGCTTCTTCGATTGCCTCGGGATCGCCGCTTAATGCAGCCTCTTTTAACTTGCTAGATGCGTTTAAATCGTATACTGACCGCGACATTTCAAGTTGCGTTTTAGCTTGTCCCGTAATATCCATCATGTCGCTAACCTTTGTTAATCTATTTTGTATTTTTAAAGACCGTTCTCGTCAATAAGTGCTTAACAACAAGAGTCTCTAAATTTGCGCCTACTAATAAGTTCACGTCTCTAAATAACGATAAGTTCGCCTTGCAGTGCACCAGCTTGTCTAAGTGCTTCTAATATGGCCATTAAATCACCTGGCGCAGCGCCAATTTGATTGACCGCACGTACTAGTTCATCAAGTGTTACGCCTGGCTCAAACTTAAACATGCGCGAATCATCAAGTTGCACGTCAACTATTGATTGTTCAAGGGCTGCTGTATCACCGTTGGCCAAAGCATTGGGTTGAATAACTTGCGGATCTTCGGTGATAGTCACGGTCAATCCGCCGTGGGTAATCGCTGCGGGCAATAACCTGACTTCTTCACCAATCACGATGGTGCCGGTGCGACTGTTAATGACTACTCTTGCCGGCGCTCTGGCTGGCGTAAATTCAAAGTTCTCTATAGTGGCCAAAAAGCCAACCCGTTGGCCAACTTCGCGCGGCGCACTCACTCTCACCGATGCAGCGTCAAGAGGCGTCGCAATTGCGTAGCCGTTAGCTGGGTCTGCACCTAGGCGTTCATTAATTTTATCTGCAAGCGCTTGGGCAGTGCTAAAATCAGGGGAGTTTAAGTTTAGGGTTAAGTAATCATTTTGCATCAAACCACTGGCTACCGCTCGCTCAACCACGGCACCATTGGCTATTGTACCAACGGTCGGTGTATTGCTAACAATGCGCGAGCCATCATTGCCTTGTGCGCCAAACCCAGACACAACCAGACTACCTTGGGCAACAGCGTATACTTCACCATCAAGGCCTTTTAGGAAAGTACGCAGTAGTGTGCCGCCTTGCAAACTGCTTGCTTCACCAATAGATGAAACAGTGACGTCAATAGTTTGACCTGGCTTGGCAAAAGCAGGTAAATCAGCGTGAATAGCCACAGCAGCCACATTCGCTATTTGTGGTCTTACGTTACTGTCTAAACTAATTCCAAAATTGCTGAGCATGGTTCTAAACGACTGCTCAGTAAAAGGTGATGTTTCGCCAGTACCAGGTAAGCCAACAACTAGACCATAGCCAACCAATTGATTTGACCTAACACCTTGGACACTGGCTAGGTCTTTAATGCGCTGGGCAGCATTGGCACTTGAGCAATATGCCATCAATAAAAGTGCGCAACTGGTACCAATAACCAATTTAAACATGACTTTTATCGCATAAGTAAAACGTTCTGCAGTGATCATAATGGCCACCATGTAGATGAAAAGAATTGCGTTAACCAGCCTTTTTCTTGGGCTCTTGCAAAACTGCCTGTACCGCTATATTGAATGCGAGCATTGGCAATCTTGGTTGATTGAATTTCGTTTGTCGGCGCTATGTCTGCAGGTCTAATGATGCCGGTCAAACGGATATACTCGTCACCATTATTGAGCGTTATCCACTTTTCACCGCGTATGATAAGGTTTTGATTAGGCAGTACTTCGACGACCGTCACAGAAATATTGCCTTGCAAACTATTACTTTGACTTGCCTGTGAGTCACCCGCAAAATCACTCGAAGAATCCATGCCCAACTGTATTGCTTGGCTACCAATATTGACAGCTCTGCCGCCAAGGCCAATGATAGGGTTAACATCTACCGTTGAGTTTTTAGATGAACTATTACCGGCACTTTTACTCGCTGCCGTGTTTTCAGCAAGTGTGACGGTAATGATATCGCCAACGCGTCTTGCCGTCACATCAGAGTAGAGGCTATTTGCTAGCGATACGGTAAATAAACTGCCAGTATTCGCTATCTGATCTTTTTTCATCACAGGCACTGTCGGTGCATAAAAGGGATCGTTTGCTGTTACTGGCTCACTTGCCGTTGATTTGCACCCTGTCATTACAACAACTAGTACAAGTAGCAAAAGTGACATCACTTTAGGATGTTTAATACGGTGAGATACTTCATGGTAAATCTTCATTATAACCTCTTCGCTTTACCTAACTCGTTTTATGCGTTTTGTACTGAATCGCAACAATGCAATCACTAAATACACGCTTAATCATTTATAGCTGCTGAATCACTTGACCTAACATTTGGTCGACCGACGAGATGACTTTCGAATTCATTTCGTATAAACGCTGACTTTCTATTAGATTCACCAGTTCTTCAGTCACATTAACGTTTGAACTTTCAAGTGCGCCCTGCTGCAGCGTACCAATGCCTTGTAGGCCAGGAATACCTTGAATAGGGTCACCTGATGATGCGGTTTCAACATATAAGTTTTGACCAATTGGCTGCAAACCGACTGGATTGATAAAATCAGTGATATTAATTTGACCCACAACTTGAGGCTCGGCTTGGCCATTTAGCTGAGCAGCTACTTCACCATCTTGAGAAATCGTGACCTGCTGTGCATCAGGTGGCAAGGTGATAACCGGCTGCAAAACAAAACCAGCGCCTGGAGTCACCATTTGGCCTTGGTCATTTAGGGTAAATTGCCCGTTTCGCGTATAGGATGAGCTACCATCAGGCATTTGTACTTCAAAGAAACCGCGTCCTTGAATTGCAATATCAAGGGCATTGCTGGTGGTTAGCATTGGGCCTTGCGAGTGTGTCTTTTGCGTTGCCACAACTTTTGAACCTGCGCCCAACATCAAACCAGATGGCAATTCAGTATCTGCTGATGAACGTCCACCAGGCTGATTGATATTTTGATATAAGAGGTCTTCAAAAACCGCTCGGTCTTTTTTAAAGCCAACAGTACTGGCATTAGCTAAGTTGTTTGACACAACCGACACATCAGTTTGTGCTGCGTCAAGACCTGTTTTACTTATCCATAGTGCTGGATGCATAGTGGTAAACCTCCGCGAAAACTCTTCGCATTATCATTGAGTATTTTTTAAATCATTCTTAGTAGCATATTGCCGCGCATTGCCAAGGTGTCGGCTTTACGCATAAGCTTTACTTGCATTTCGTAGTGTCTTTGCAGTGAAATCATATTCACCATTTCGTCAACCGCGTTGACATTGGACCCTTCGAGCATGCCCGAACGCACGTTAACATTGATATCTTGCTGGGCTATTTCGCCGCTTTTAAGTTCAAACAAACCGTCTTCTCGACGCCGCATCTCATTAACGGGCGGATTGACTAGTTTTAAACGACCAACATCTTCAATAGCATCTTGTGGCGCGCCGGCAAGTCGAGCTGAAATAATGCCTTCGCCTGATATAGTGATGTTATTAATAGGCATGGGCAAAAAGATAGGGCCGTTTTCGCCCATGACTAAATTACCTTTTGGATCAAGTAATGCGCCATTGTTGTCAGTAGTAAAACTGCCTGCTCGTGTATATGCCTCTTCACCTAAATCTGTTTGTACGCTAAACCAGCCCTCGCCTTGCACCGCTACGTCAAGTGCGCGATCGGTTGTGATAGGTTGTCCGCTTGCATAATTATTGGTGGGGCTTTCAGTCATGCTGAAGACCCGAGTGGGTAGTCCTTCGCCAAAGGCTGGCATTGCTCGCGCTTGCTCTAACTGCGCTTTAAACCCATTGGTTTGCGCGTTGGCTAAATTATTAGCACGCACTGACGTTGCCATCAAGTCTTGCTTGGCACCACTTGCTGCGATATAGAGAAATTTATCCATTGTTTTGCCTCTGAACTTGTTGAACGTTTTATTGGCATTTGTAGAGGACTTTGCAAAGAGTATGCCAAATAGATGATTGCTTGGTTTTTGGGGATATTAAGCGTGCTCATCAGCATTTTCGTGCCAACCGTTATTCACGCATGTTATCGTCATTCCCGTATGCTATCGTCATTCCCGTATGCTATCGTCATTCCCGTATGCTATCGTCATTCCCGTAT
>CAYURD010000119.1:0-11577 GCA_964446865.1 uncultured Glaciecola sp. | reverse complement strand
GTACCTGGCTACGAACCAGGCGGTCGGAGGTTCGAATCCTTCCGCACGCGCCATTTACATCAAACCACCTTTAGGTGGTTTTTTTGTGCCGAAATTACTGCAAATGTACGACGCATGTGCGACTAATGTCTTGATGTTATATTGTTAATTATTCGTAAAAATTGCATAAATACTGTTCTATATGCAAAAAATCTACATTTTTGCGCATGCTTATGAAGCTTTTTCATTGTCTTTTTAGTCTTAGCATGATATTCATATTGTTTGAAATTCCATACTATTCTTCAAGAATTTACTGTAACACAAAGCCTTGTGCTACTTAATGGAGTTAACAATAAAAACGATTTACGGGTAGAGGAATACGATGGGCGAGCAATTAGTAGAAGCAGCAGTATTACTGGGTGTAGGTATGACAGTAGTATTTGCGTTTTTAATCCTATTAATAGGCGGCGTTAATGCCATTGCTTGGTTTGTCAAAAAATTCCCAGAGCCCACCAAAGGCGCAAACAATAATGCGCCCACATATAATAAAAAAACAAACACAGCATCCTCGACAGTCGATCCAGCTATTGAGGCAGCTATTACTGCTGCCGTACATACGCATAGACGCCAACAGCACACTTAACACCTGAGTGCTATTAGAAGAAAATAGGGACCCTTTTTTATGTCAAGCCAGTTGAAAATAACGGAACTTGCCTTTCGTGATGCTCATCAATCTATACTTGCCACACGTTTACGCTTAGACGATATGTTGCCCATCGCCGCCTGTTTAGACAAGGTTGGATATTGGTCAATGGAATCGTGGGGCGGCGAAACGTTTGACGCCTGCATACGCTATTTAGGCGAAGATCCCTGGGAGCGTATTCGCGAAATCAAAAAAGTGATGCCTAACACGCCACAACAAATGTTATTGCGCGGTCAAAATTTGCTAGGCTATCGCCATTATGCTGATGATGTTGTTAAAAAATTTATAGAGCGCGCTCATACCAATGGCGTTGACGTATTTCGCATATTTGATGCAATGAATGATGTGCGTAACTTAACCACTGCCGTTAAAGCCACAAAAGACATAGGCGCGCATGCTCAAGGCACCTTGGCTTACACAATTAGCCCTGTACACAATCTTAACTTTTGGTTAGACATGGCCAAAAGGCTTGAAGACTTAGAAGTAGACTCTATTTTTATTAAAGACATGGCCGGGCTATTAAGACCTTACGACTGTGAAGAACTAGTGACTGAATTAAAAGCGACTGTAAAAGTGCCCATTGCTATGCAGTGCCACGCAACAACAGGTTTAAGTACAGCCACCTATCAAAAAGCCATTGACGCTGGTATTGACATGCTAGACACCGCGATTAGTCCAATGAGTATGACTTATGGACATACCGCGACCGAAACCATTGCTTCTATAGTAGAAGGTACCGACAGAGATACCCAGCTAAACAAAGACCTAATGGCCGAAGCTGCCACCTACTTCAGAGCCGTTCGTGAAAAATACGCCAAGTTTGAAGGCAGTTTAAAAGGCGTTGATGCCAGAATTCTGACAGCACAAGTGCCTGGCGGCATGCTTACCAACATGGAAAGCCAATTAAAAGAGCAGGGCGCTGAAGATAAATTTGACGAAGTGCTGCAAGAAATCCCGCGTGTACGAGAAGATCTCGGTTTTATTCCCCTTGTCACACCAACCTCACAAATAGTGGGCACACAGGCAGTTATCAACGTTTTAAGCGGTGAACGCTATAAATCTATCTCCAAAGAAACCGCTGGTGTACTTAAAGGTGAATATGGCGCAACAGCCGCGCCTGTTAACGCTGAACTGCAAGTAAGAGTGCTAGACGGTGGTGAGGCGATTACTTGCCGCCCGGCAGACAATATTGCGCCAGAACTTGACGAACTAGAAGCGAGTTTGACACAGCTTGCGGCTGAAAAGTCATTACGATTAGCAGACGAGCTGATTGATGATGTATTAACCTATGCCTTATTTCCTCAAATTGGCTTTAAGTTTATCGAAAATCGCGATAATCCTGATGCCTTTGAACCCGCTCCAAGCGATCCTAAAAAGCCGATAGAAGCAGGCACTGTTAAACCCTTTGCCGGTGATGCGTCTACCTATGCTGTGCAAGTTGACGGCAAGGTTTACCAAGTTGCCGTTAGCGACAGTGGCGAAGTGACCGGTATTGCACAAGGGGAATTATCAACTCCTACTAACAGCGCATCACACTCAGCTGCGCAGACGCCAGCTTTACAACAAAATCATACTGAAATTAAAGCGCCGCTATCGGGCAATATCTTTAAAGTGATTGTAAACGAAGGTCAAATGATAGAAGAAGGCGACGTGATCATTATTCTAGAAGCCATGAAAATGGAAACAGAAGTTCGCTCTACCGTAAGCGGCACGGTTGCAGGCATACAAGTCAGTGAAGGTGACGCCGTGCAAGTAGGCCACGTTATGATGTTGGTAGGCTAAACATGGAAAAGTTAACAATATTATGGCAAAGCACTGCCTTGCCACACTTTGAAATTGGTCAAATAATCATGATGCTAGTGGGCCTAGGCTTGCTGTATTTGGCCATTGTAAAGAAATTTGAGCCATTATTACTTTTACCCATTGGCTTTGGCGCTTTGCTGACTAATATCCCCTTAGCGGGTTTTACAGAAGCCGGCGGCTTGCTTCATTATATATATTACATTGGGGTTGATACGGGTGTATTTCCTTTATTAATCTTTATGGGTGTTGGCGCAATGACTGATTTTGGCGCGCTAATTGCCAATCCGCGCATGCTTATATTAGGCGCCGCAGCGCAATTTGGTATTTTTGCGACCTTATTTGGCGCCATACTGCTTAACGGCTTACCGTTCTTTGATTTTACCTTAGCCGACGCCTCTGCCATTGCGATTATCGGCGGTGCCGACGGCCCCACGGCTATCTTTTTAGCCTCAAAGCTTGCCCCTGAACTATTGGGCGCAATTGCTGTTGCCGCATATTCATACATGGCGTTAGTGCCCATCATTCAGCCGCCTATTATGAAAGCGCTGACGACGCCTGAAGAACGTAAGCTTGAAATGAAGCAGTTAAGAGTTGTATCGCAACGCGAGAAAATACTCTTTCCCATTGCCGTGCTTATTTTAACGCTTATCTTTTTACCCACAGCGACGCCGTTAGTAGGGATGTTTTGCTTTGGTAACTTGCTAAAAGAGTCGGGCGTGGTTGAACGTTTAAACTATACGGCACAAAATTCGCTTATTAACACCGTCACCATATTCCTGGGCTTAGCCGTTGGCTCAAAACTGTCTTCTGATGAGTTTTTGACGTTTGAGACGCTTGGAATTTTGGCGCTAGGTGCGGTTGCTTTTTCTATTGGTACTGCGGCTGGGGTGTTAATGGCTAAGTTGCTAAATAAACTCAGCAGTGAAACCATCAATCCGTTAATAGGCGCTGCCGGTGTTTCTGCTGTGCCAATGGCGGCACGTGTTGTCAACAAAGTCGGACTTGAATCTAATCCACACAACTTCTTACTCATGCATGCCATGGGGCCAAATGTTGCCGGTGTGTTGGGGAGTGCGGTTGCCGCAGGGATTTTGTTAGCGTTAGTAGGTTGATCTCAACTTGCAATCAACGTATGTATAGCGTTATGAAGTGTAAGCTACAAGGACTTATTTACTAAAGTGTAAATTGGAACAGTTTTTGCAAATCAACTCGTACTGAAATTTTTAGATACGTTTGATTACTTTGATGATGCAGTTGCGCTTTGCCTTATTATTTTTGGCCATGATTTTTATTGTTGGGGTTTCTGCTCAAGAAACAAACCTGCCTGACAATGACCAAAATGTAATTTCGATAGAGTCTGAGGACGTGACTCAAGGTCGCTTTGAAATAGGCGAAGAGTTATTGCTTTCGATAGTATTAGAACGCACAAATCTTGGGGATATTTTTGCGTTCACAGACGAAGCTGGGTTGTATATTGAACTTTATCCATATCTTGAAATGGCTGAGTTGCCAATTGAAGCGAATACTGACCAAAGCCTATTTTCAGGTTGGTTTATAAAAGAAGAAAACACATTTTTGCTTGACCTTCGCAATAATGACTCAATTAACGTAAGCATAGCCGGTGAAACGTACTACTTTTCGAAAGAGTTGGTCAAAAACGTAGACGGTGCTGTCTATATACACGAAGCTTTATTCGAAAAATGGTTTGGCATAGAGCATGAATATAGGTTTAGCGCGCTTCGATTAAAGCTCTTGCCAACTGAGCCACTCCCGTTGCAGCAAAGGCTTGCTAGAGAAAGAAGGTCTGTTAGATCTTCAAAGGCTGCTGATCCTAAATTTCCGGAATTAAAACGTTCATACGGCTTATTATCACCTCAGACTTTTGATTTGCAGTTAGGTGCTAACTATCAAGAATCACGAGATGCAATCTTTGGCAACTATTCTGTATTAGGCGCTCGTGATATTGCTTTAGTGCATTCAAATTTTTTCTTTGCAGGAAACGATAACGACTTATTGGCTAACTCAAGACTAGTGTTCTCAAAAGAATCTATAGATAAAGACCTTCTTGGTATTGGTGCAGCAAAGGTAGTGTTTGGTGATATACAACCGGTGCGACAGGGACTTACACGAAATCGCTCTAGGGGCTTACTAGTTTCAAACACTCTAGTAGGGAACACTTTTGATAAAGAACAAATCAATATAGTCGGGCCTCTGCAGCAAGGGTGGGACGTAGAACTATACAGGGATGGTGTTTTGATTGATAGAGCGCTAAATGTGCAAACTGGGGAGTATTCGTTTTTAGACATCGATTTAAATATAGGTCAAAACAATTTTGAAATTATCAAATATGGCCCCCTTGGGCAAATAGAGAAAGAAGAAAGACAACGTCTTCTTGATGAGTCAACCATAAATAGTAAAGACATAAATTATTCATTTTCACTTAGTGAAAATGATAAGTCTCTACTTGGCACTCAGAACATCCCTATAACAGGCGATAATGGGTATAATTTCGCATCAGACATAAACTTTAATGCGCTAGGGAGCAATTGGGGTTTTGGTTTGCAAAGTGATTTCGGTGGTGACAGGTCGCAAACCGAAATATCAGCCAATACCACTCGCGTTATTAACAACGTATTTATTTCACGGGCATTTATTAACGCTAATACCAATGACCGTTTTAATTACGGTGTTGGTCTTTCAGGTCGTTTGGGGACACAGACTATTAATGCAGGTTTTTCGCAAAGTAGCTCAATAGCAAATGAGCAAACAAACGATCGGTTTGTTGCATCAAATGTAAATTTAGAACTCTCAGGCAAGCTCTTTGACGATTTTATGGGGGGCTTAAACCAAAATACACAAATCACATACAGTGATAATGAGGCATTAACTCGTTTATCGATTCAAAATAGGATAGGCATTCGTTCTGCATACGGCAGATTCTTTAACAACATAGAGTATCTTAAAACCGAAACGCCGGCGCAGACCGACTATTCTGCGTTAGGCACCTTAACGTACAACAAGTCATTTGGCGCAGTACTCACACAATTAAATTTTGGATATGATTTACAAGATGAATTTTCTATTAATTCAATTACAGGTTTTATTAATTACTCTATGTCACAGCGGCTCAGAGCAAGGTTAAGTGCAAACCATCGTCTAGACAATGATAGTACAACAACAAATCTAAATCTAAATTACAGAACTGGCTCATTCAATATTAGCGGTAATATTGGACACAGCTCACTTACTGGCTGGATAGCAGGTATTAATACTACATTTAGCATATCTGCACAGCCACTTTTATACGGAGAAACATTTCAAGCAAGTCGGAGCATGGTAAATAATGGAACTCTATCAGTTCGTGTATTTGTAGATGAAAATAACAACCACAGTTATGATGAAGGTGAAATTCTAGTCCCTGGTGTCAAAGTGGTATCAGAACAATCCAGGTCTAGGGGAATTACAAATGATATGGGGATAGCAGAGCTGATAGGTTTGTCTCACAACGTACGATCAGATGTTTATTTGGACCAAGATAGCTTTCCTGACCCGTTTTTAATACCGATCATCGAAGGTGTTTCTATTACTTTCAGGCGGGGTATCGCTGACTCTCTGGACTACCCAGTAGTTCTTACAAGCGAAATTGAAGGAACTGCCCTAATTAAAAATGAAGCTGGCATTGATATTCCTGCGACTAAGGTACCAATAATACTATTGGACGACAAAGGTGAAATATTTGCGAGGCAAATCACCGAATATGATGGTTACTATATTTTTGGTAAAGTCCCGGCTGGCGAATATAGTTTATCGATTGACCAAGATTTCCTAGTAGAAAACAATATACAAAATATAAAGCCGACACCAATATTTATTGACCCTTATGCTGGAGAATTTGTTTTTCAAGATATTATGATTAAACGTAAAAACTCTGTAGTAGGGTATGTCGCGAACATTGAAGAGTTTCTGTCGCAGGCACAATTAAATTTATACTACAAATTAAACGCACGTAAATTAATGCCTGTAAAACATTTACTTGCGATTAAAGACAACGGGAATATTAAGCAATTAACAAGCAAATTCTTTTTTGAAGAGCGAGAAGCAATCAAGTTGTGTTCGCAACTTGAATCAAGAAATATTGAATGTCAAATTCAACAACATACGCATTTTTACTGAGATCTATTTTCCTCTCTCACTTAAAAGAATATTGGCACTTTAATTGCTTTGTTTCCACTTATGTAGATTGACATAAATAATAAGGCAATTTTTGCTTCTCAAACTTTATTGTCTGCATACTTAGTTTGAATAAGTGTCATGAATGTGACACCAATAATAGCAAACGCTATTGCGATAGGTTAACACTCTTATTAGGTCAAATGTTATGCAAAATAATGTAAATAGGATCATTTGTTTAATTATTGTCAGTTTGTCGATTAGCTCGCTAACAGCTTGCAGCTCGTTAACAAACATGACCGAATTATTTAAGTCGGGCAAAGACAATAACAACGCCCAGCAAGATTTTATCGTGACTAGACAAATAACAAGCCCAAAGCTTATTTCTGAGCGCGAAGCCCAAGAACAACAAGCTCAAATCAGAACTTTGCTTGCGCAATGGGAAGAAATGCAACCAAACCTAACAAAGGTAATTGCAATGAGTGAAGACATGGCGTATGTCATGGACACATTAAACTCACAAAGTGTTACCGATAGTATTGGGATAGATGAATTTAGTGTGTCTCAAACACCCGCTGAAATAGCAGAGATAGTTAAACAAAATAAGCAAGCAGATGTTATTGATAATACAAACATTCAATTGCAGAGCGCAAAGCCAATACTAGCTTCAAAATTTGCGACAAATAATATAAATACTGAAGATCTTCAGTTAAGCAATAAATTTCAAAGCAGTGAAGTGGCTAACAACACAAGCGGCAGCAGTAGCGCGATTGCGAATAAAGACAAAGAGTTGGATATTAGCGACAAATTTATGACAAGTAAGCCAAGGAAAATAGCACAAGGTGCTAGTTCATCTGCATCCAGTCCTTGCCTACCTTCAGAAATAACTGCAATTGCAGATGGTTCAATGTTTGCCATCCATCTAGCCTCTTACAATGAAAAAACTAACTTATCAGGTGGATTGAGTGTTTTTAAAGAAAAATTTAAAAGCTCTTTGTGCGGGCTGACCGCAGTATACAAGCCAGTCGAAGTCAAAGGAAATAACTATTTTAGTTTACGAGCAGGGCCGTTTGAATCTGAAGTTGCTGCGAAAAAAATATGTCAAAATATATCGGCAACAGGTCAATATTGTGGTGTCACTCGCTTTGAAGGTATGAGGTTGTAAGATGCAAACAGGGAAAATGACAATTTGTTTTGTCAGTATAGCTTTCTGCTTTATAAGCTTAGCATTTGTAACGCCTGTAAAGTCAGAAATAACTGAACTACAAGCATTAAGCTTTGGCACGGTAGTGGTAATAAGTAACACAAGCCCTGAATCATTCACGATACAAAAAAACGGATTTATTAATAATTCGGCGGGGCTTAGAACAATGAACAACCACCAACCTGCCATTTTTGAGGTGACCGACCTAAATCCAAATAGTTTTTATAACACGACAATTGATATTAGTACGCCGTCGTTCACACCACAAGGTGGTTCGGCAGAAACATTTACATTGAGTATTTCAGATTTTGATTCACGGGTGCAAGCCAATGCTCAAGGTGTTTTGCAGATTAGAGTCGGCGGAACTATTACGACGTCTGGAAATGGTATTTTGAATTTTGAAAGTACCAACTTTCAGACTCAATATAATATTACTGTCAGTAGATAGATAGTCTATTGACACTATAAGAGTTATCAAATTTACACAACACGAGAGAGAAATATGAAAACGCTATTATTATTCATTCTTATCAGCATTTTTACCACTGATGTATTTGCCAATTTAATGGTAACGCCAACAAGAGTGGCGTTTGATAAACGAGACCGGACTTCAGACGTCACCTTGCTTAACACCTCAAACACTACTAGAAGCTATCGAGTAGAATGGATGAATCAAGCGCAAGCTCCTGATGGCAGTTATATACCACTAGATGAAAGTCAACTTGCAGAATTTCCTAGAGCCGATTCATATATTCGGTATTCACCCCGACGCGTGACGTTAAAACCGGGAGAGTCTCAAACAGTTAAGCTCATGGTTAGAAGAAAGCCCGATATGGATAAAGCAGAATACCGTTCGCATTTAAAATTTACTGCGCTGCCTTTGCAAGAAGAAAGTAATCTAGAGAGGACTGGCCCTGCAGAGGGGATAAACATAAAGCTCAATGTTTTATTGAGTTATACCATTCCAATTTTGATAAGAACGGAAGAAGCCGATATTGACGTGCAAATTGGCGACTTAGATTTAGTGAAAAGACAGGAAGATGGCAAAGATATATTAAACTTTGTCATGAAGAAGAATTCAGAGACCTCGGTATATGGTGACTTTACCGTTGTTTATACAGCTAATGGGAAGCAAGACGACGTTGGGTATTTAAATGGTGTGAGTATGTTTGCAGAGAGCGATACATTAGCTTCAAATGTAGTGTTGTTTAAGCCAGTGGACCATTCTACAGGTTCTTTATCAATTATTTATAAAGGAAAGCAAGAGTTTGCCGATACTGTTTTTGACGAAGCTGAGTTGGTTCTAAACTAGGTTGCAAAATTTGTCTAATGAATTTTGTAGTTCGGTCGATATACTCAGTGAAGGCATTTTTAGCCAACATTTTACCGGGTTAAACCGGTCGATAAGACAGAGTGGTCGAGTGTTATCTTGTAGCTGTGTCGTAGATAAACTACAAACAATCGGAGATAAATCCATGTTTAAACGCAATAAATTTTATACCGTGGTAGCCGCATCAGCTTTGATATCGATTTCAGCTATGTCTACTGCACAAGTAACAACACCTTCAACTGCAACTGTGACAGTCGCAAATGCTGTCGCGCTCCAAGAGGATGTTTCGTTGAGTTTCGGACAACTAGCGGTGTTTCAATCGTTAGACGTTAGCAACGATGGTAGCCCTATCAACCGAGTTGATCAGCCTGTATATACAGTATCTAGCAATCCTTTAGTGGCAAGTGGTGTAACTGCAGCCGCATCAGACGCGACGGATACTGTGTCTCGAATAGTGGAAGTTTCACCTGGTACTCCAGCCGAATTCTCAATAACTAATGCGGCTCGCTTCACCAATTTGAGTGTTGACTTGTCTGGGGCAACTTCATTTTCGGTTGCTGACCCGCTTATTGACGGCAACTTGAATTCTACTTTTACTGCTGCTATTGCCGAAGCTAACATTACTATCGTGGGCGGTCCTTTTGATGGTCAGACACTAGATGATGATGGTTCAGGCTCACCTACCGCGCCTCTTCGTACTGATGCTAGTGGTAATGTTGGTATGCGAGTTGGCGCTACAATAACGCCTAACGTTGCAGCAGCCGCAATACTTGAAGGTAACTATGTTGGTTCTTACACCATTACAGTTAGCTACTAATACTGAAATTCTGGAGATTTATTATGAAAAATATTAACTTTGTAAAGACAGCGGTAGCAATAACATTGGCCGCGTCTAGCATGGTAGCTGTTGCCCAATCAACTGCTAGTCTTGAAATCATAAATGGTTTCGCTGTTCAAGAAGATGCTGCTTTAATTTTTGGAACAATTAGAGCTGCACAAGACTTGGATGGTGGCACTCTTACAGGTGGAAATAAAGGAGCTGGCATCAACATTCTACCAGTCGTTGGCGCAGCTGCAACTGTTTCAGAAGTGGTCGTCGGCACAATTGCGGGTGGTGGCGGCGATGAGGCGTCTAGTGTTCAGTCTTTGATTGACGGTACTCCTGCAAGTTATACCGTCACAGGTGCTGCACCAGGCGCAAGAATGAACATCACCTTGCCAGCAGAGTTTCAATTAGACGATGGTTCTACGACCGCATTTGATGTAAATATCGTCAACTCAGATGTTATAATCGCAACTGGACCTAATTCAACCGCGGTTTATGACGGTACCAATGCTGAAACCGACGGAACAGGTTCTGTTACGTTTTTGGTTGGTGGCACACTTACTATTGACGAAGCAATTACCGCTGCTATTGAAGATGGTGATTATACTGGTACTTATAACGTAGTAGTGAGTTACTAAGTTCTTCATAAACGATTGAATTTGTTTGTGAGACGAGAAATAGAAGCTGGGTCACTTAGTGTGTCCCAGCTTTTTAATATCTACTCATCACGCTTTTAAGTGAGTATTGAAAAGGTCAAAACGATATGCAAAATTGGCTAAAAAGGTTTATCGACGGATTTTTAAATCGTTACTAAGTATTTTTCATAACAAAGAACGCCTTACTTTTTCTCACTCAACGAAAAATGCCGCTCAACCAAATTAAAATGCGATTGCAATAACTTCTGCGTTAACGCCTCTTTCGGCTCAGCAAACACATCCTTCGTTTTACCTTGTTCAATTATCTGCCCTTTATCAATCACCATCACACTATCACTAATATGCCGCACTATGCCCACGTTGTGAGAAATAAACACAAAACCCAAGCCTAACTCGTGCTGTAATTTTAAAATAAGATTGACCGTTTGAGACCGAACCGACGGGTCGAGCGCCGCAAATGGTTCGTCAGCCACAATAATTTTAGGGTCGAGTATCAACGCTCTTGCAAGCGCTGCACGTTGTTGCTGGCCATCAGACAGCATATGTCGGTAATAATAATAATGGTCTTGAAGTAGGCCCACCATTTTTAAAGTATTTTCTATCTTTTCTCGCCTTTGCGGTTCAACCAAATCGGTATTTAGCCGTAAGGTATTATGCAAAATACTACCAATGGTAAGCGCGGGGTTCATCGCATGTGCGCTATGTTGAAGGATTAACCTAATGGGATGTTTAATCGCGCGCTGTTCAGTATCGTCACTAGTCGATATAAATTGAATATCGCCTGAGCTTGGTTGCATGGCACCAGCTAACAATTTAGCCAATAAGGTTTTGCCAGAACCATTGTTGCCAATAATTGCAAGGGTTTCTCCTTCAAACATATCAAATGAAATGGGCCCTAACTCAAAT
>CAYURD010000118.1:0-11716 GCA_964446865.1 uncultured Glaciecola sp. | reverse complement strand
TTCGCGAGGATGACGAGGTGTTTCGCGAGGATGACGAGGTGTTTCGCGAGGATAACGCGGTGTTTCGAGGGAATGACGCGGTGCTTTGCAGCGATGACGTGGTGCTTCGCGAGAATAACCTTGGCAGTTTTATAATTTAAAAAAAGAGGTTCACATGCTTTATCAACTCGGCAAAGACAAAGTAACAGCAGATACGACAGCTTATGTCGCCCCAGGCGCTCATGTTATGGGGAAAGTCGTGCTCAAAGCTAAATCGAGTGTATGGTTTAATGTTGTTATTAGAGGCGATTGCGATCTAATTGAAGTGGGCGAAGGCAGTAATGTGCAAGACGGCTCAATATTGCATACCGACTATGGTTTTCCGCTCATCATTGGCAAAGGAGTAACCGTTGGCCACAAGGTAATGCTGCATGGCTGTAGTATTGGCGATCATTCATTAATTGGGATTAATGCCGTTGTGCTAAACGGCGCAAAAATTGGCCATCATTGTGTTATTGGCGCAAATGCCTTGGTTACCGAAGGCATGGAAATACCTGACTATTCAATGGTGATTGGCTCACCAGCTAAAGTAGTGAAGCAAATCAAACCTGAACAGGCCGCAATGCTTGAAAAATCAGCAGAACATTATCAGAAAAATGCGAAACGCTTTAAAGCTGATTTAAAGATACAAGAATAAGACTTTTTAATTGCGTTATATGAATCATAATAACTTTAAAGCACAAATCGATTCGTGCCGATACTATAAATTAATAAAAGTTAGATTCTCAAAATGAGAACACCAATGAATAAACAATCCCCAACCATATCCTTTATGACTGTCTTCCTAACAGGTGCCATTGTCAAACGTGCATTGTTCACCTCTTTATTGGTTGGTAGCGTGTTAAACAGCATCAACCAACCAAACGCTTTGTTTGGCAGTGCCAACATCATTTGGTGGAGCTTAGTATTGACTTACGTAGTGCCTTACTTTGTATCTGCTATTTCTGGCACTCAGTCATCAATTGATTCAATGCGAAAACAACAAGCAAAAGATGAAGCCTTAAGCCAAGCAGCCAATAATCTTAGAAAAGACGATAAATCTGAGACTCTGTTACAAATTACAAAAGACATCACACAAAATGCTAAAAATGTAAACGCGGCGACAAAACAACGCGTTGAGTTTATAAAAGAAGTGGCTTCAACCACACAATCTACCATTGATGTTAATCACTCAATCGCAAACTCTGCACAAGAAAGCCTTAACTCAATGTCAACCGTGTCTGATTCATTTGAAGTTGTTTGTGAGCATATCAGTCAGCTCGGCGAAAACATGAAAAACTCTATTGACTCGGCCGCTTTGGTGTCGGACGAACTACGCGCGTTTTTATCTGAATTTCACAATATTACTGAGTTGGCGGGTGGCATTACTAGTATATCGGATCAAACTAATTTATTAGCCCTAAACGCAGCAATCGAAGCCGCGAGAGCGGGTGAAGCAGGCAGAGGTTTTGCTGTTGTTGCCGACGAGGTGAAAGGCCTAGCAGCGCAAACGAAACAAAACTCGATAAAAATAGATTCACACCTTAAAGCAACGTTATTGCGCAAAAATAGTTTAGATAGCGCTATCGAAAAACTGAATAGTTCTATGAGCAAAGCTTATGAAATGCTCGATCAAGGTGAAGGCTCCATTCAAATGTCAACAAAAGAGGTAAATACTTCTGTAGACGAAGTGAGCGATGAACTATCTAATATTTCGAATTTGCTTAACAATAAATCTGCACAATTGGTAACGATCTCAGAAAATATTAATGTACTAATGGATGACACTAAAAAGGCAATCTCTGGATCAGCGACTAATATCAATTTAGGTACTGATGCGATATCTATTGCACAAGAGTGGGTCTTAACTTCTCAAGGCACATAGTGTTACTTTATTAACTGTGCGTTTGAGCCTATATTTTTGCTTCAACACTCCTTAAGCCACATTCTATAAGCGACCAGGCAATGCTATAAGTCGTTTTTGTCATCCTCAAAAATCTGTTTTAATTCTTCACGACCCTGATTCACCGTGTTAATTAAACCAGAAAACTCTAAGTTTTCTTCAATAACCTTATTTAACATTCGTTCATCATGGTTTTTAAAAATATCAGCCATGTTATCAGCCTGGCCTTCGCTGTAACCGTATGCTGTTAGGACTTCGGTGCACGCTTTAAGCCCGCCATCAAACATCTCGCGAACCACACGTTTAATGCCTAGCTTAGCCAACTCAGTCGCATGTATTCTATTGCGAGCACGGCACACAATGGTGATATGTGGAAACTCTTCTTTTACCAAGCTTGCGAGTTTACTTATTTCTTCTACATCATCAATTGCAATGAGCAGCACACGGGCTTCTTCTATGCCTGAACGCTTTAGCAAATCTAAGCGGGTTGCATCGCCAAAAAAGACTTTATTGCCGAACTTTTTCACAAACTCAATATGTTGAGCGTCTTTATCCATTGCAGTGTAAGCAATGTTATTAGCGGTTAAGACGCGAGCGCTAATTTGGCCAAAGCGGCCAAAGCCGGCAATAATTACCTGTGGTTCGTCCGAATCTCTTACCGTGTCATAAACCGCAGGGCAATTATTGGTATTAAAGTATCGAGCATAAATGATCACAACCGGTGAGGTTAATGCCATCGACAAACCGACAATAAGGTTTACTTGACCTGCAATAGTAGCGTCTAATACAGACTGGCTTAAGGCAAGTGTCATGACAACAAAAGCGAATTCACCGCCTTGAGATAACATAAGAGCTACGCGAGTAGAGTCGGTGCTAGATTCTTTCATCAGCTTTAATACCGAAAAAATCACCAGTGCTTTTATAGCCACTAGCAACAAACTCATTCCAACAATAAAAGCAGGCTCTGACGCTAACAAGCTTAAATCTAAATTCATGCCTATCGCGATAAAAAATAGGCCTAACAATAAACCTTTAAATGGTTCAATTTCTGTTTCTAACTGATGCCTAAAACTACTATCGGCGAGTAAAATGCCTGCGATGAATGCCCCCATGCCCATCGACAAGCCAGATTTATACATCACCAGTGCCGTGACTAACACAATAAAAAGCGCAGCCGCGGTCATTATTTCTGAGCTGCCATAGCGTGCAACAATACGTAAAAAAGGATTGATTAAAAACCTACCTACAATTAACACGGCAATCAGCGCGCCTACACTTACATACCATGCAGGTCCAGAGTCATCTGCAACCGGCGCAAACGAGGCCACAAGTAACAAAATAGGGATAACCGCAACATCTTGCATGAGCAAAATTGAAAAGCCTTTTTGCCCAGGCGGCGTTTTTAATATTCGTTGTTCGGTCATTAATTGAATGGCAAATGCAGTCGATGATAGCGCCAATGCGAGGCCTATGGTTACGCTGATTGTCAGCGATAAGCCAAACACAAAATGACACAATGCAGCAATTAATAATGAGGTTATTGTTAACTGAGAACCACCGCTAAATAAGATTTGATTGCGCATACGCCACAAGGTTTTTGGCTCTAGCTCTAGACCAATAACAAAGAGTAAAAGCACAACGCCAAGTTCAGCAAAATGTAAAATGGTATTCGGATCGTCAATAAAATTAAATACCGACGGGCCAATAAGCACGCCCGCAACAAGGTAGCCTAAAATACCGCCTAACTTTAATCTTGAGAATAGGGGCACTGCGATAAGACTTGCCGCAAGAAAAATGGCAATAGGTAGCAATAAGTCCATTTAAAATCCGATGTAGAGAATGGTTTTGAGTGAGTATAGACGTATTGTGGGCGCTTTGCTGAACAATACGTTATGTCGAACTCTTTATGCCATAAAAACTGGAAGCATAAGGACGTTTGTTGTTTCAAAGACTCTGACCCTTTGATCAAAGCTCGTCATTCCCGAGACATCGGGAATCTCCTTGTTCGTTTAAGCCAAAACCTCGTCATTCCCGAGACATCGGGAATCTCTTTGGAACTAATCGACCTTAGCTAAGTAGCTGTTTTAATGAGATTTGTGTTAACATCAACCAGGTCCCCGCCTTCGCGAGGATGACGAGGTGTTTCGCGAGGATGACGAGGTGTTTCGCAAGGATGACGAGGAACTCACATTTACGTCCTTATTTTGGCAAGAACATCAACCTCGTTTTGCCATACAGTTTATTAAAACGGGCGCTTAACTTATTTAACAAAAAGCGTGGAAGCGTATAAGTCGAGACTACGTGCACTTGATTAGGAAAGTACTCGATACCAAATCGGATTTCGCCGGCATGTTTTTTGGACGCTAGTATAGATACCAAATGTAAGCCCATATCTATTCCTGCAGATACGCCCGACGAGGTAATGAATTTGCCTGAAACAGCAAATCGTTTGCGTTGAGGCAGTGCGCCGAGCTTTTCCAATTCATCTAAGCAGCCCCAGTGTGTGCAGGCTTTTTTACCGTTTAATAAGCCCGCTTTGGCCAGTATTAACGCGCCGGTGCAAACAGAGGTTGTATATAGTGTTTGTTTGTCTATTTCGCGCAACCAACTCAATAAAGCTTCGTTTTGCATCGCTGCGTGATCACCAGGCCCACCTGGAACCAACACAATATCGCAGCTTTTTATCTCTTCAAAATACACCAAATCATGCATTTCAAAACTGCCATGGTCGTTTTTAATAGGCGCTTGGCTGGTAGACGCCCATGTTACGTCAAAATAAGGACTATTCGCCAACACTTCGTTTGGGCCAATTGCATCCAACATTGTCATGCCCTCATAGGCCACAATGACTACTTTATATACCTTGCGCTGTGTCATAATGCTTCTTCCTTCCACGCTCTCCACAACCAACGCAGCGACTCAGGCAGTATCGCCCCGCCATGCGCGCCGTTATGAGTGCCTTCGCCATAAACAAATTTAAAGTCATAAGCCTTATATGCAAGGGATTTTGCCATTTGTTGATTGGCTAATGGCCAGTTGCCATGCTCGTTGTCGATGTCATTCGAGCCGCCTTGTAAAAACACGCGTATTGGTTTGGCGTCGGTTTTTCTGATCATTGCCGCGTAGTGATGCCCACCGCGTATGTTGACGAAGCTGCCAATATGACTTAGTACTTTAGCAAACAGCTCTGGGCGCTCCCAAGCGACAGTAAATGCACAAATACCGCCAGAGCTAATGCCGCCAATGGCACGTAATTTTGGATTTTTAGTGATGGAATATTGCCCTTCAACTTGCTTAAGAATTTCGTCAGTCAAAAATGTCGCATATTCTGAAGACAAACTATCGTATTCGTAACTACGATTAGAAGGTGTCGGCTCCCAACCGCGCTTTTTTGGCATTTCATCATGGGTTCCTGGATCAATGAATACCGCAATCGTAGGTGGCATAGCCCCCTCATGAATCAAGTTATCAAACACTATTGGAACACGAAAGTGACCGTTAAGTGATTCGTATGCATGCCCGTCTTGAAATACCATCAATGCGGCTGGTTTGCCTTTTCGATATTGCGCAGGCACATACACTGAATATCGCCGTTTGGTGCCTTTAAATACTTTGCTATTTAGCCATTCGTGCTGAGTCACTGTGCCTTGTGGTACGCCTGACTTCACTTTTGAATCTGGGCCTAGTTGGTATTTTGTGTCATCTGCAAACACAATGCCTATCATCAATAAACATGCGAACAAGAATACAGTTTTTATTTTTAGCATCTTTGTAAAATCACTTTTTATTTTGTTTTCTTAGCTTGAGTATAGTGTAAGTACTTAGCAGGTTAAATAAAGTAAAGAATAAAGCGCGAGAATGAGCTATCTCATTGACGAAGTCTTATATTCGTACTCTTTTTGCACCACATACACCGAGTCGGCCACCTTTAGCAGTAATCCAGCTACTTTTACATGAGCGCTATATTGTTGAAGCAAAGGAAAATATGGTTCAAATACATCAAAGGCGCTAAGTACTGCTTTACCGGTTGCCAAACTGCTTTCAACTCTTGTACTTGTAGGGTCTGTCCATTTTTGAAAAGCATCCGATGAATCCACTAATAAACTCATTGCGTCAAGCGGTTTATCCATTGCTTCTGGGAAGGCTTTAGCAGCGTATTTAAAGCCGGTTTGACCTAGCAACAAGTATTCATGAAGTGATTTTTCGTCGCCTTTTTTATCGATTGAGTAGGTGTAATATGGTTTTAATCCAGTATCACCAAAATGTGTTTCGCTGCCCTTTAAATTGATTTTTTTATCTGCAGAAGTCTCCCAAGCGATGTGATGATCATGACTAACTAAGTCCACCACTTCCTTTAATTTTTCAGTTTTTACTTTAGCTGTTCTTACAGTAGTTTTTATTAGCATGTCTATACGTTTCCAATCACTTAGCACCAAATTGTGCCAAAAGTCGCATAATTGTCGTACACTTGTCACATAATTAGCATCGACATAAAGGAGTGTATGCGCAATAGTGGTAAAGAATCAAACGCACTATTTAAGGCATGCAAAATATGGATATGAAAGTTAACGCCGATCTCATCATTAAACTAAGAATTGAACGGGCTTGGAGCCAACAACATTTAGCCGACGTATGCGGGCTGAGCATTCGCACTATTGGTCGAGTTGAAAAACAAGGCAGCGCATCCTACGACACTTTAAAAGCACTTGGGGCTGCGTTTGATCTCTGTCCACAAGATTTGCAAGATATTTCCTTCGTAAATTCTGTATCGCAAACAGAAACTGACAATACAAAAACAATAGATCCTAAAATTATAATGGGAGGCGCTTTCCTGATTTGCTTAATCTTGTTTACTGCCGGCTATTTAATGCCTAGCGGCACGTTCTTTATAGAAAATAAAGGCGCTTCCGTCACTAATGCAGAGCCAACAATTGAGCTACACACTGCGCCACTGGTTAATATAACAATGCAATCGGAATCGATGACCATTTTTCCAAATGGAGATCGTATCTTAGAAGGTGACGTGACCTTAAGTTTTCCCGAGAATTTAATAGATAGTTATGATGCAATACGTGTTAAACCAAAAGATGCATTTACCAAAAACCAAACCTCACAATTCACGCACCCTCTTAAAATCTACGTTGATGGCGGTAGCTTTTTAGTAAACCAAGGGATGTTCGTTTGGGAAGACAATATTATTCAGATCACTAGTGAGTATTCCGAATTCACTAAAACATAGAATACGCTAACTATAAAATATGTTTATTTTTGATGACGTGCCTGTAGATATAGCAACTGTATGAATAGGCCTAATAGAGGCCTATTGAAACTCATCAACAAGAAACTGAACAGCTAAGTCGTTCTTAGGTTTGTTCACTGTTCTGTAGCGTTTCTTAAACTTCCAAAAGCCTTTGGTATATGTTGTTTCTTCCAATGAGTACTCTAGACGACCCTCGGTGCTGTGAGCGAACATACTATTATTATTGACCGCCACTAACTTGCCTTTATAGTCTATTTGCGTGTGACGCATTTTTTCAGCCATTAAAATTGGAAAGTAGTTGTACAGCAAAGCAGTAGGTCCATCAGCGCGCGAGACGCGACCATCAATTTTAATTTTGTCAGCACATGATTGTATCGATTCTCTTATGGCAGAGCCACAAGCACTGTGCAGAGGTACCGTGCTGTCGTCGCGTCCGGTAATAAAAAAGCGAGAAACGATGGGTATTTGACCACCGGCGGCTACGCGCAAGCGAGGTATATTGTATTGCCCATTAGCATGGCGTCTAGCAATTGAAGGGCGTAAGTCATTCACTATGCCAAGAAGCGCTGTTGCGCTGGGTATTCGAATACCATAAAACGCTTGCGTAATTGCGTTTCGAATAGTGCGAGCAAATCGACCACCTTGCACCAGCCCAACAACAACATCGGCTAACTCTGTGCCACCACCTGCGCCTACAATATCAACCGACAATAATATGTTAAACTTGGCGCTGTCGACCTCCCATTGCCCTAAGCGAGAGATTATATAGCGAGCAACTAGATCGCCCGTAGAGCCGGTCACAAAATAACAGCCTTGAGCGCAGGTTTCTCGTGCTTCTAATGATTTAATTTGTTGATATAAGGTGTTTGTATTAGCGGTCAAACGCCTTGCTGAATCATAATAAATGAATTCATCAATAATGGAGTTTAACACTGGGCCTGCTTGCTCGCGCGCATCTTCAAAACGCTCTTGATTAGTCGTCCTAGGGTCAAGTGCAACAATTTGTAAACCATGAATAAAAACGACTTTTTTACCGTTTAACTCGGCTTTTGCACTTGACGCAAACACGACACCACATATGATAATTGCGACTAAAATGAAACTTCTCATGAGATCTCCTCATTAAAAATTACTGATTAATATAATACAACTCGCTAAAGACTTTATTTGCCATTGCCCAGCTCCAATAATGCATTGATTCGAGCGTTAACAATTGGATCGGAATAAGGCGTATCGGTATATCCCTCAAAAGAGAAATCGGGTATCGGGAATGAAGACTCACTGATAGCCGCATAAACATCATCACCTTCACCGGGCGCTGCTCCTCTATATGACTGCACTACTCTAAGCTCATATGGACCTTCAGAGCCGGCGTCTTTTAGCGCTTGATGATGGGCTTTTAAGGTAAGCTGCGAGCTTCCTTTTGACATCTTCCCTTCGCTTTGTAGGGCAACTAATGGCTTACCAGTGCCAGCGTCATCCAAATATGCCGTAACAAAATAATAGCCCGCCTGCTCCACGTCATAATCTAGTGCTATCTCTAAAAAGTCATCTTGTTGTTGAGTATCTTTAATACCCACGAGTCTTGCGCTCGACTGGCTTAAAATAAACGGGACGGTGCTCACATGTTGTCTACCATTAATATCAATATTCACTACTGCAAGCAGTTCTTGAGATGACTTTTTAAGTGCTAAAGAATCACTATTAATTGATACTAGTAATTCACTTTGATCACTTTCGTCCGATTGATTTGCGGGCATTAAATTAATGTTTTGCGCTACATAATCATTAGTATCAGGGTTTTTTACATCGATCTCTGCAAAAACAGCGATATCGTGTACTGCGCCTTCTATCAAGACTTGAAATGTAATAGGTTCACCCACCAAATAACTTAGCTTATCAACCGATGCCGCAATAGTAATGTCGGTCACATTACCTTGGTCATCAAACGTTGGCATACTGACTCGTGATTCAGCAAATGGCTCAGGTGTTTTTGCTAATTCAGGATGTAGTACGGGCGTCGAAAAGTTAGGATATTTAGCTTGCTGCTTGTAAGCAATCGCGACAGTTTTTAATTGCTGAGCAAGTTCTTCAGTAACAAATTCAACTTTTGCTTGTTTAATATGTGCTTCATCAGCTTCTTTGTTACCGGCAAGTTCATTGTTTGTGATAGCAGGTGTCGGCGTTTGCTCTAGTGACTGAGGTGTATTGTTGGATTCATAAGGAGAAAATAAAAAGGTGTTAACCACAACAAAGCCGGCTACGACAAAGCAAAATAAAGCAGCGCTATAAAGTGTTGTTTGGTTAATTTTCACGACAAAAACCTACAATAGATTAACTAATATTCAAATTTACGCCTTTGAATATAGAAAAGTTGCAGGTAATGTTTGAATGGGGAAAATATCCCGCCTTACACTTAGAAAACTTTCTTATGGATGCCATGAACCATTGTTTTGTTTTTACTAGAATTAGCACTAGTTTTAAACGAAGTAGAACTAGAGAAAGAGCTGCTGGAATTCAGTTCAAACCAAGGCTCTTCTTTCAGCTTATTTATGATATCACCAAAGGTACCCGCTTCTTCTTCATAACCCGCAATTTGACAAGATGTCGATTTGCACTCTACTGTTACCAGTTCAACCGTATAGGCTAATTCATGCGTTACAATAAAGTCTGATATTCGTTGCTCCATTTGTATTGCCCATTCAAAGTCACGTTCTTCTTGGGCAAAGTCTGCTAGCTGTTTTTTAGAGCAAAGTTTGCCCATAAGAACAGTTCACCGATAAGACCGATAGAATTTACCCTTCGCTTATAGCACAGATGGCCTGCGCTAAAGGTATGCTGAAAAAGAAGATTTTCAACCAAGGAAATCTTAGATTAAAAGTGGCATTAATCATTTTTAAAGCCAACTCTCCCAAATAATGCTTTATAGTGAGAGTGTGGGGGCTGGAGGGGAAAAACCTCCGGCTACCCAATTTAGCTTTAAACTATTTGACAAGTGCAAGTTTAAAAGCATCGCTAAACCTCAAAGCTTTATTCGATTCACATATTCCTTCAATATAGGTAAATGAATTATTTAGCTTCTTAATTAACGCTACTTTTGCCGACTCTGATATTTTTTTAGGTAACATCATTATTTGAAAGCCTGCTATTTGATTAAAAAGAGGTAGCCTTTCTCCATCCTTTTTTGATTTTATCAAGTCTAAATCGATTAGGATCTCAGTGCAAAGTTTATTATATTTTGAGCCACCAACACCATTTACTAACAGATTAAAATGACTAAATATTTCATCTTTGTCATGATTAATCCCTTGAGACAATTTATTTTTTATTTCATCTAAACTCTGTTTTTCATTTTGAGCAATACAACTAAAAGAAATTAGAAGTAATAAAACGGATACTTTGATTTTCACCTAAACTTTCCTTTCAAGCTAACAATTTAATAGTGCACAACATGCACACTTTCCCATTTACTCAATCTTTAACAAATAACATAGGACTTTGCTACTTAAAGATTTTATTTAAGTATAAATATTTATCGCATTAAAGACCCATTTGCGCACTTACTTGAATAGGGGAGAAAATAAATAGGTGTTAACCACAATAAAGCCGGCTACGACAAAGCAAAACAAAGCAGCCCTATAAATCCTTAAAACGACATATTCTTTTTATTAATACTGTAAAACGTTTTCCTTCCCTCGCTAGTATTAGAATAAGAAGTAGCAAAAGGTAACTCGAACCAAGGTTCCTCTCGCAGACTATCTATTATTTTTGGAAAGTTATCTTCTTCAGTATCAAAACCGGCAATTTGACAGGCTGTCGATTTGCATTCAACTTTTACGAGTTCTACCGCATAGGACAATTCATGTGTCACGATAAAGTCAGAAATGCGCTGTTCCATAGCAACCGCCCATTCAATATCACGTTCTTCTTGTGCATATTTGGCTAGCTCTTTTTTGGAAGTAGGCAAACTTGCAAGCCCGTCGGCAAAAGGAGACGGGATAATTTCTTTTATTTGTTCAAGACTTAGTTTAATGACCGAAAGGCCATTTACCGACAACTCCATTTCTGCGGCAATTAAGCTAGTTTGCGCATCGATGTAGCGTTCTGTTATTTTAGTAATTTCTTTTTTATCACGCTCTCCTTGCTTTTTAAGTGAGGTTATTTCTTCTTTTAGTCTCTCGTTTTCGGCTATTACTTCATCAAAATTGAACTCTTCAACTTTTTCGACCTTGCTTAAATTAGTAACATTTTCGATGCTTCGCGCCTTTAACGTTGACTCATTTTGAATTACTTGCTTCTCTTTCGCTATCTGGTTCTCTTGAGTTCGAGAATGTGTATTCAATGCATCAGGCTCAATCAAAGAGATTTTGCGCTCAGGAAAAACACTCCTGCCAAGCCAAAATGAGCAAACAATTAGTAAAAGCGAAACGACGATGTATCTAAAGTTCATAGATTCCTTCCATTGGATAGTGTGAGCGTTTAATCAGTGAGTAAACCAAGCTCTTTCTGTTTTTTCTTACTAAGCCCGTTGGCAA
>CAYURD010000117.1:0-11783 GCA_964446865.1 uncultured Glaciecola sp. | reverse complement strand
GCTCTTTTAGCTTTGGGTATTGTCACTGGGAACATAGGTGAAATTGCTGTGGTCATTTCATGTTGCCAGCGGATAGCCTGACGATGCAAATCAAACAAAGTTTCTTTGTTTATCTCGAGTGTAAGTGATGACTCGTAAAGAGTATTCCAATTGCCTGCTTCAATCGCTCGTGTGCTGTTGAGAATGTCCCAATATACGCCTTTATTCGTTTTCAGCGCCTGTTCTATTTCATCTTCGAGCTCAAGCGTCTCAAATAATACGGCCATGGGCTTTTCTAGAATGATGTCGAGCAAGGAAAATAGACCCACTAAAAACGCAGACATAGGTTCGTGGCTTGATGGCATTTCAGAGTTAACTAATTCACAATATTTTGCTCTTGAAAGCGACAAATTAAGCAGTTCACTAGGTTTATCGCTATTAAGTCCCGCCATTGAAATAATCGCCACAAAGCGCCTTACCATTAATTCACCTAAATAATTAAGTGCATGGCGAATAGAGGTGATTTTTTGATACTTGTTGACCATCGGGTTATTGATAAATTTAATCAATAAAAATGAAAGTGTCGGATCTTGTTTAAAAATATCTTCGAGCTTATTGACATCTAAGTCGGGCTTAGACACCTCTTGCATTAGGCGTAGATAGGCTAGCTTGTTTGCCGGTACTGGCTTGTTATTAACTTCTTTTTTTTCTAAAAAGAAGAAACCTTGTAAATATTTAATCCCTAATTCAACGCACTGTTCAAACTGAAAGGTCGAATGAATGTTAGTCGCCACAATATCAATATTTGTGTGCTGCAATATTTCTTTAATCTCTTTTATTTCATCAGGTGTGTTGTCATTAATGCTTAATTTAATAAAATCAGCAAACAGCATGAATTCAGTCCACTTTTGTTGATGTTGATGCGCAATGATTTTAAAACCTTGGTGCTTTAGTTCGGCAATTTGTTTTAGCATTGCTTCGCTAGGTTGCGTATTAATTTCTGATAATTCAACTATCACGTCGTGTGGCGAGAAGGCTTCAATAAACTCAGAAATTGCGTCTGGTAAAAGGTTAATAATGGTTAAATTAACCTGCATAAGTTCATCAATGCTTAAGCCTTGCGTTAGCGCTTGGTTTGCATCATCTTGATTGCCTTGCGTATCAATAGAGTCTTTATTGACAAGATGCAGCGGGAAGCTGCCTTTAATGCCATTACGATAAATAAATTGGTAGGCGAAAACATGCTTTTTATGCGTAAAAACAGGCTCTCTGGCAAAAATACTAGTCACGTTTATATGCTCCAAAAATACTTAATATTGAGTACATTATGAAAAAGTTGATTTCATATTATGTGCCCACTCCATAGACTCATAATACATAGAAAACATATCGGGAAGTTTGATATCTAGTTCTTTAGAAATTTCGTCGATACTTGTCCAGTCGGCTTTCTCAAAGGCGATGCATAGTGCATATTGTTTTGCCATTAAACCCTTACTTTCTTTTTGACACAGCACATCTTTTAGTCCGTCAGAGAAGGGCAAAGTGGTAACAATTTGATCCATGGGAGTGTCGAGTAGGGCGTCAATCAATGAAAAAAGACCGAGTAAAAAGCTGTGAGGTGGATTTTCTTTGACTTCTAAAGCCGTTGCTATCAATTTACAAAAATGTGCTCGACACAAACTAACGGATACCAAGTCTAAGGGCTTGTTTCCTTTTAGATTGGCAATAGCAAGTAAGGCTATAAACTTTTTGAGCTCTACTTCACCAAGGTATTTAAGCGCATGCTGCAAAGAATCGATTTTTTGTCGCTTATTAAACAATGGATTATTGATAAAACGCATGAGCTTGAAGGCAAGACCCACGTCTTTTTCAAAAATTGCATTAACCTTCTCAAAATCAAACTTAGAAGACACGCTAACACTCACCAACTCAATGACAGAGCTGAGTGATACCTCAATATTTTTATGTTTCACCATCTCAGGTTTTGATAAAAAATAGCCTTGGAAGTAATCAAAGCCTGCTTCTTTTAAGGTTTCAAATTCTTCGATGGTTTCGACTTTTTCGGCGATGAGTATTTTGCCCTGTTGCTTAAATTCTTCGATCTTTTTGACTATGGCGGCGTTATTTAAATCAATTTCTTCGACTTCTAACTTTATATATTGAATAAGAGGCATCAGCGCCTCCCAATGTGGTGCAAAGTCGTAGTCGTCTAATGCGATTTTGTAGCCCATGTTAGAGATGTGCTCACAAGCTGCTACCAAATCTGGGGTTACATCAACGGTTTCTACCACTTCAATTACCACATTTAAGGGGTCAAGAGTCGACGGGAAACGATATAGTAATGTATCTTGATGAAAGTTAATAAACGCGGGCTTTGAAGCGGTGATTGATTCCAAACCAACCGATAAATGGCTGCCCGCCAGCATCGAACTGGTTGCCTCGTCAGGCGATACATCAGGGAAGCAATTATGCTTTCCATCTCTGAACAATAATTCGTAGGCAAACGTATTTTTTTCTTTATCGTAAATAGCTTGTCGTGCGACGTATGCAAACATTGTGTACCTTTATCAACTTATTCATTCTAAGTTATACTTAGAGAACATATTTCATTTAGCATGTATTCGACTTTAGGTCTGTAACTACTCGTAATACATGGACTTTTTATTTATTAAAAAGTGTTTAATCTTTTTTCACTAAAAAAGTGTAAAATTAATACGATATAGCACTTGAGTTTTTCGACTTTATCCTTATATTTGTCTGAATATAGGAAAAACGAAATTCTTGCGTCGAACTAACGGTCTTATTGTTGGTCAATAATTAACGCATTTAAAGTCAGTGAATATGATGACTGACTATGTAACGAGGTAATAATGAACCAAGACATGCAATCTCTAGCCTTAACGGTCTCCCACAGCGGGAGTATTGAAAGCTATGTGCAGGTAGTTTCCGGCATAGACATGTTATCGGCAGAAGAAGAAAAATCCTTGGCAATTCGTTTGTTTGAGAACGAAGACTTAGAAGCAGCCCGCAAACTTGTTATGTCACACCTACGTTTTGTTGTGCATATTGCAAAATCTTATGCAGGTTATGGCTTGCCACAGGCTGATTTGATTCAAGAAGGTAACATTGGTTTAATGAAAGCGGTGAAGCGTTTTGACCCTAACGTGGGCGTGCGCTTGGTATCTTTTGCTGTTCATTGGATAAAAGCCGAAATTCATGAATTTGTATTAAAAAACTGGCGTATCGTCAAAGTCGCAACTACTAAAGCACAACGTAAATTGTTTTTTAATTTACGCAAAGCTAAAAAGCGCTTGGGATGGTTTACGCACGACGAAGTCCAAAAAGTAGCTGAAGAGCTTAATGTAAGTACAAAAGAAGTTTTGCAGATGGAGTCGCGTATGGCGAGTCACGATGCTGCTTTTGACTTGGGTAACGATGACGACGAGTCGGCTAACTTCAGTCCTGCTCAATACTTAGAAGATAAATCGACAGACGTAGAAATGTCGGTCATCAATTCTGATTGGGATGATATTGCCACTAAACGTTTGCATTCAGCTATCCGCACACTCGATGCGCGTAGTCAGCACATTATTGAAACTCGCTGGTTAGCAGACGACAAACTAACCTTGCAAGACCTTGCTGACGAATATCAAGTGTCTGCTGAACGTGTTAGACAAATCGAAAAGAACGCAATGAAAAAGCTGCAGGCGGCAATGTCAGCGTAAACATGTCTTCGGATGATTATTCAAAAAGCAGATAGAAATATCTGCTTTTTTTATGTCTGGCGTTTACTACGAGTAAATCAATTGATAGCAGCGAACGGACTATTTAGCGTTTAGTTTGAAGGAGGCAATATCCAATATTGTCCCGAAAATTTGGCTACCGCTTGTTGTGAATCATAAATAGCGACGCTTAAGGAGACTGGGCATTTTTTGCCTTTTTCTAACAACTCAAATTTAGCCTTTACTGATTCTATATTGCATATTGCTCTTGGTTTCATTGTCACAGGTTTATGATAATGAATATTCGCATCTCCCAGCACTATTTCGCCTTTTAAGCCTTTTTGTTTGAGTTGTAAAAATAACATGCCCCATCCTGTTAAGGTGGCTAATGAATAAATACTGCCTGCAAACATGGTCCCATGCAGATTAATATTTCTATTTAAAGACGCTTTTGTTTCAATAGTGCGCTCTGTGTATTGATGCAATTTAATGCCCATGTGCTCGGTAATGGGAATTTGCTCATGCCATGTGTTTTGGAGCTCTTTACACCATTTGGGATGCAAAATAAGGGCTTGGTTGTCTATTAAGCTTTTACACATTTGTTTGCGTTTGAGCTTGCCTAGCTCGGTAGGTGCTTCGTCTATCACTTTAAAGCCTGCAGCATGAAAAAAGTCAATAGAGGCCTCACGGGAATTTGTGACGGCTCTGTCTGCGCCTAAATCACGCGCTACTTCTTCAAGTGCGTTTAATACCAATATGCCTAAACCTTTACGATGATAAGCTTTATCAACGGCGATATGACGTATCTGAGCTTCTTCACTCGTATTAAGTTGAAGTCGGCCGCACGCGACGATCACGCCGTCACTATTTTTAACGACTCTGTGCTCACTGACCGACTCGTATTCGTCTTTTTCTGAACCTTCAGGATAGCCCCAAGGCTGCCTTAACCATTTCCACCTAAAATGGAAATAATCATCAAGCTCATCTTGAGTCGTTGGCGTGTGGATAATAAACACATAAAGTCCTTTAATGGCACAAATAAACAAAACACAACAAATCTATGCTTATTCATATATTTTTTTACGCGACTGTGCAGTATATCGATTTACACTTGTAAGTGAAAGGTTGCGGGGCCATCATTTATGAGTTCAACTTGCATATTGGCGCCAAATTCACCACTTTCACATTCACAATAATGCTCAGTAAAATGGTGAATAAAATCGTTGTATAAACTTTCTGATATATCGGGCGGTGCCGAATTTGAGAACCCAGGTCGATTGCCTTTTTTAGTATCCGCCACTAAGGTGAATTGAGAAACAACTAAGAGTTTTACGGCGTGATTTTCTTGCGCTAATTGGAACAGGCTTTTGTTCATCTTTTTGTTTTCGTCTTCAAAAATACGAATGTTGGCTACCTTTTTAGCAAGTTTTTCGATCTCAAGCTTTGAATCGCCTTTTTCAAGGCCAAGAAATAACAGTAGTCCTTTATTTATGCTCCCGACAGATTTGTTGTTTACCTTTACGGTCGCTTTGTTAACCCGCTGTATTAAGCCAATCATGGATTGTTTTATCCTCAATATACAAAGTGATGTAAATTAGTGTTAGGTATTTATTGATATAGACTTTAATGTCTCAATGAGGGCTTTACTGATCCCTTCTTCTGTCATGCTATGTCCTGCGTTTTCGACAATATTGAGTGTCGAGTTAGGCAGTGCTTTGTGCAAGGTAATCGCAGATTCGCATTTACACACCATATCATAGCGCCCATGTACAATATGGGTTGGAATATCAGCAATGAGGTGACAATTATTAAGGATGAAATTTTCAGACAAAAAACAATCGTTTAAAATGTAGTAGCATTCAAATAAGGCAAGAGAATACATTTGTTGCTTATTCGCATGTTCGCTGACATCAAGGGCATGTTGTTGTAATTTGGAAATACTGCCTTCCCAGTTGAACCATTTCGAGGCGGCTAATTCTCTAACCGTTTCATCTTCGTGGGTAAGTTGAGAAAAATACCAAGCGCACAAATCTTGCTTGTCATGTGGGTTGCTACGTTGGTTAAAGTCTTCAACAAACTTGGCATAGTCTGATGAAAATACTTGGCTGGCGCCATTTTTGGAGGATATAAACCATTGGCTATCTTCTGGACGTGCTAAAAAAATGCCTCTTAATACTAACGATGATACGCGCTGTGGATGCGAAATCGCATAACAAAGTGCAAGTGTTGAGCCCCACGAACCACCAAATACAAGCCATTTGTCGATATTAAAAAACCTTCTTAAGGTTTCAATGTCGGCAATAAGGTCATTTGTTTTATTGTTCTCTAAGCTACCGAATGGTTGGCTACGACCGCAACCTCGTTGGTCAAATGCAATTACCCGAAAGTCACCCGATAAAAACGGCCATTGGTAATTTTGTCCAATACCTGCACCTGGCCCGCCATGCAGAAACACAACGGGTTGACCCTGTAGACTGCCAAATTCTTCTACATGCAGAACGTGCCCGTCGTCGACAGGTATTTTATATGTTTTTGTTGATTTCATTCCGTCCATTGGTGCTTTCTCTTTTTGCCTTCCTTTTGATATGTTTATCATGTACTCGAGTTTATTGCTACTTTGCGGCAAAGATTAAGCAAAAGAAGCTCGTTCATTTTTTACTACGCCTACTCAGCCCCTAGCAGCCATTCAATATTGCCATACTTAAATATCACGTAAGTAATAAAATAATCTTAAAAAGCTTTTATCCGATGCTAGTTGTTGTTTTATACACAACCTTCAGTATGATATTGGGTAAATATTCAAAACTCGAAAGAAGACTGGAAATGACAAAAAAAATCTGGATATTAATTGCCACTGTGATCACGTTAAGCGGCTGTGCATCTGCAATACAAGACGCATACTTTGACGCTTGGGATGCTGTTGGCGTAGAAAAAAGAGACATTTTAGTCGACCGCGTTGAATCTGCTCAAGACACTCAAAAAGAAGCACAAGAGCAGTTTGCAAGTGCGCTTGAAGAATTTAGCGCACTGATTAACTTTGATGGTGGAGAGCTTGAAGATGTGTATAACAACTTAAGCGACCAATATGAAGCCAGTGCAGACAGCGCAGCTGAAGTCAGCGATCGTATTAATAAAGTACAAAGCGTCGCTGAGTCTTTGTTCAGAGAATGGCAAAGCGAACTCGACTTGATTAATAATCAGAATTTAAAGCGAGATAGTCAGCGTATTTTGAGCAGTACCCAGCGTAAGTACGATAGTTTACTCGCCTCGATGCGCAAAGTTGAAAGTAGCATGCCACCCGTACTGACCGCGCTTAGAGACAATGTGTTGTACCTAAAACATAATCTAAATGCCAATGCTGTGGGCGGATTACAAGGTGAGTTTTCAAGTATCAAAAAAGACGTTAATAGCTTATTGGGTGAAATGAATAAGGCAATTGCACAGTCAGACGAGTTTATAAAGACCTTGCAAACACAGTAGTATCTTCATGACTTCTAAAAAAACGGCGCTTTTAAAAGCGCCGTTTTTGTTTGTGTCTTAGCTCATTGCAGAATGTTAATCATTTTCTTATTTACGGTTTATCGTCGTCAGATGACTGCTGACCGTCATCTGCTCGGCTAGGATCGTTTCGCAAAAAACCAGCCGCTTGTTCATCTTGCTCTTCAAGCTTAGGTGCGCTAGTTGGGATAGCTCTTGATTGCTCGTTCACCTGATGAATTGTACTCGCGTTTTGCAAATCAGATTCGTTAGTAATAGACGCGATAGATTCGCGCCCTCGCAAAAAGCCTACGATTTCATCGACAATCTTGGATAATTCACCGTCGGTTTTATGCATGCCCATTATGAGCCTAGGCGCTTCTAAATTTGATGCGCCGCTTGTGGCAAATATAGAAGAGGTAATTTGCGACGTGATGATCCAAGGGGTAATTGAGCTACGCACAACCACATTCTCAGAGCGTGTAGAATCGTGAATAGACATCCCGGTCGAAATTTTTGATTCTGTATAGGTGCCTTCTGTTTTCATATACATCAGCAAGGAGTTAAATCGTAACTCTCCCCAAAATAGTTGAGAAGCCGCATTTAATAACTTACCAGCCGTCAAAAAGCTCAACCATGCAAAAAAGTTAAACAATATTGCGTTTGTGAGTAATAAACCTGGGCCGCTAAAACCGCCAGAGCTACTATCTCGCCAGTATATAATGAGTTCAGCAATGCTCATGCCTAAGGTATATAAAAAGTAAAAACCAATAAGCACGGCGCTTTGGGCAAAAATGGTGGTGAGTAATTTAAACAAGTTTGCATTTTCAAGCGGTTGTTCATTTGACAGCGTTGGCTGCGTTTCAATCAGTAACTGACCAGCAAAACTGCCTTTACCATCTGTTTGGTCGGTTAATTTGGGGTCGTATTCTCGATACACACGATTTGGAATTTCTTTGTATCGTCTATTGGCCAATACAATGTTTTCGATGTTGATAAAGATTTCGTTAGGATGCACGCTTTCTTGCATATTGCTGCGATACTCGCTGACTTCTGTACTTGGTGTAATTTCTTTTAAGCGAGCAAGTAATGGCGGCACAACAATTAACGTAAGTGCAATTGCAAATGCGAGCAAGGCCAAGTTAGCGCCTGCGCCAAATACTTCATTAGTGCTCATAAATTCCATGACGTCTTGCTGATTTAAGCCGCTATATTTGTCAAGAACAAACCCACTTAATACCGGCACGATAATACTTAAACCTATTAATACGCCAACCGAAACGCCGCCAGTAGATGGCATAGTTAACTGCGATAAATTAGTGGCTTGAGACGCCGCCGAGCGCCAACTTGAAATAAGATATATCAGCAATATGATAGAGAATATCGGCATGGTGAGTTCTTTCGCAATTTCACCCGCCATCCCGGTAGATACAACAAAGTACACCACCGCAAAACACACTAGTGCAACGGCAAAATTAAGGAGCGCACTGCCAATGACTTGCGCCAATACGCGCAGCCTAAAAGGTAAAAAGATTAAATCAGGAATGACGCTGTGTATCAGGCGACTGACCCAGCCAACGGGCTCCAAAAACGTTGAGTTTTTGCGCCCCATTAGCATCGAATGTAAACTATCATCAGTATACATCGTTGATTTTTTTTCAGCACTGGCGGTTTGTTGTTCAGATCGTGAACGGTTAAACGCAAGTGAGGTGGGTACCGAACGACCCACAAAATACTTGAAGAGTTGAAACAAACCTAAACCACATAATCGAAATCCACTAGCGATTAAAATGAATCCTAAAATAGCGTAAGTGTAGCCGTAGACCGCCTCGTCTTTTAATGCGCTCGACACACTTAACAAAGGAATAATAGCGGCGAGCACCAATACTACACCGGCAACAAACCTGATTTTACCTTCGGTTTTGAAAGGGTTTTTTATGCCTAAAGTTTGTGAGCCAAAATCATATGCCATGGGGTGTCCTTAATCCTGAGCTTCTATTTGCGCTACGTCTATGCCCATTTCGGTCATAATATTGCGGGCTTCTTCGGGTATTCTAAACGGGTTTTCTTTTTTAAGGTCATTGTCGTTAGGCAAAGGTTGACCGGTAAAGGCATGCAAAAATGCTTCGCACAATAATTCAGAATTAGTGGCGTGGCGTAAATTATTTATTTGACGACGGGTACGCTCATCGGTCAGTACTTGGAGTACTTTGATAGGGATTGAAACCGTGACTTTTTTGACTTGCTCGCTTTTTTTGCCGTGCTGTGCGTAAGGATGAATATATTCGCCGTTCCAATCTTCCATGTTTGCTGCCATATTTGCTTCACTTTTTTATTTTATTATATGTAAATACTAACTGGTCTAGAATAAATATCAATCTAGACGTCTAAATTGCTTGACGTCTATACGACTTTTTCGTATTTTAGACGTCTAAACGTCCATTAAGGGAAAGCATGTCGTCTTACGCGCAGGGTATTGATGCCCTAAATCAATCAATCAGCGAACTTCGCGGTATAGAAGTGTCTTTTGAGTTTTTCCCGCCTAACACGCCAGCCATGGAAAACACATTATGGAAGTCAGTTGAACGTTTAGCACCTCTAAAGCCCAAGTATATGTCGGTGACATACGGCGCTAATAGCGGAGAAAGAGACCGTACTCATGGCGTAGTTAAACGAATTCAAGCAGAAACCGGTGTGTCGACTGCGCCGCATTTAACCTGTGTAGATGCATCCGAACAAGAGTTGCGAAGCATTGCTAAAGATTATTGGGATTCGGGCGTAAGGCGTATTGTTGCTCTACGCGGCGATTTACCGCCCGAAATGGAAAAGCCTGATTTATATGCGTCAGATTTGGTAGGCATTTTAAAAGATGTCGCTGATTTTGATATTTCTGTAGCCGCGTATCCTGAAAAACATCCCGATGCGCCAAACGATCAGTTTGACCTGTTAAACTTAAAACGTAAGGTTGAAGCCGGCGCTAACGAGGCCATTACACAGTTCTTTTTTGATAACAGTGTGTTCTTGCGCTTTAGAGATCGCGCCGCAGCCGCAGGCATAGACGCTGACATTGTACCGGGCATTTTGCCTGTGACTAATTACCAAACACTGGTAAGATTTGCTGCGATGACAAATGTACACGTGCCCGCATGGCTGCATAAAATGTACGAAGGATTAGATAAAGATGACCAAGCAACACGCAACTTGCTTGGCGCTAACATTGCCATGGACATGGTAAAAGTGTTGGCGAAAGAAGGCGTGAAGCATTTCCACTTCTATACACTTAATCGCAGTGAATTAAGCTTTGCTATTTGTCACATGCTTGGATTGCGTTCTCAGCCTTAAGCCATCGTTTAGGGCTTTCTTAAAAAGACTAGACTGATTTTCTGTAATACTCACACGACTAAAACAAAGTGGGCTTTAGTCCCTACTGCATTTATCACTGTTTTTTGCTAAACTACTAACGTTTTATTCCGCAATACCACTTGCGTAAGGGGCTTCATCAAGCCCCTTATCCAAAAAAACAGAGGCATAATTGGACGTAATACCCCTAACAAAAGCATATATTAAAAACCGCACGCCGCTATTAAAGCAGATTGCGCTTAATTTTGTGTCTGATCTAAAAGGTGAACGCATTACCGTATCAGCCGGCCATCTTGCTTACGTTAGCTTACTTTCGTTAGTGCCCGTGATCATGGTGTTCTTCTTAATTATTTCTGCCTTTCCGGCGTTTGAAGCAATTCGTGGCGAGTTTGAATCGTTTATTTTTGATAGCTTTGTGCCGCACGCGGGCGATGTAGTGCAAAGCAAACTGACAGAATTTGTTAACAATGCGTCAGGGATGGGTATTGCGGGTATTGTTTCGCTGATAGTCGTTGCATTGCTGTTGATTTCAAACATCGACAAAACCTTCAATCATCTTTGGAAAACGAAAGTACAGCGTCCGTTGATTTATACCATAGCAATCTATTGGATGGTGATATCACTTGGGCCAATATTGATAGTGTTAAGTATTGCAGCAAGTTCATATGTAACAGGGCTTGCCACGTTTGCAGATGACTATACGCCCGGATTTGGTACGGCTGCTTTAAAGTTCGTACCATGGATATCTGCCATTGGCGCTTTTCTTATTCTTTATATGATTGTGCCCAATAGACCTGTACGCGCTAAATATGCATTCTTTGGTGCATTGTTGGCGACCTGCTTATTTGAGCTAACTAAAAAAGGCTTTGGCATATACATTTCTAATGCAACGCAATATGAAATCATTTATGGCGCCTTGGCAACGGTGCCTATTTTGTTTTTTTGGGTGTATTTGTCGTGGGTTGTTGTGTTGCTAGGTGCCGTTTTTACTTACAGTGTCACCATTACGTGCGAAGCTTATTATGACGAACAAGCGCTTAGAGATGATGGAACGGCGCATTCTGAGGATGATGTTAATAGTGCAGAAGAAGTGGAACCGGCAAATGATGATACTAGTGACGTCGAGAAACCGAGGCTTTCGGTTAAATAAAAATATTACTAGCGTTTAAGACTTCCTCGTCATCCTCGCGGTTTAAGACTTCCTCGTCATCCTCGCGGTTTAAGACTTCCTCGTCATCCTCGCGG
>CAYURD010000116.1:0-11841 GCA_964446865.1 uncultured Glaciecola sp. | reverse complement strand
GATAAGTTACGACAAAGTTGCTTGGTGTTAACATTTTTATTTTGATTAGTGTGATTACCGAGTGATTTTGTCGGTTGGAGTTAGCAAGCTTTGGTTTTTAATTCAATTGTTACTATAAAAGATTGTGCTATTTCCTTCTCTATTTTTGAAATTCAACTAAAAAACCAACTCTTTCAGACTTTTGCAAAAGAACACTTACTTTATGAGTTCCGTCTCCATAGCTGGAGCTCAAGTACGGTAAAACGTAATGCCTTGCTAAATCGTAAACAAGTACGCCATAGTCATTATTATTTGAGGGTGTAGGTTTTGACAAATTAGCATTTTCAATGCGTTTAGCATTAGCTTGGAATTCGTATTCTCCCCATTCGAAGAGTGACTGTGTATCATAGTGAAAGCATGATTTAAGTCTTTGCTCGTCAAAAAATCCAATGTATCCTTGGTCGGTCATCACATTCCCGATTTGTGCTTGCGAGGTTATGATTGAGTTGTCTAATACTAGTCTAAGATTTATGTTCACGATGCCAAATTCACTTTTTTTCTTTTGTATCTCAGCCAAATAATTACCTGGCGGCAAATCTATACTAATTCCATTTTCAGTAGGGCCTAAACACATATCAGTAAGGTAGATAGAATTGCTTTGCAACTTAAACTGACAAAATGCTAGCCATGGAGATAATTTTATTTCATCAATCTCGCAAAACTTAAAGTCTGATATTTCTTTAAGGATCTGATTTGGTTGTATTTTGCTAAGCTTCGCCATTTCTTTGTGTATACAATTATCCCAACGTGCTTCCCAAACACTCTGGTTTGGGAGTCTTTTAGGTAATAACCCAGGGCCTAGTTCAATCACTCCAAAGTTTTCGTCAGAGAAATGAATCAAAACTTTATGAAGTAGTTTTAGAAATTCTTCGCTCGTTAAGGTGCCAACAAAACCAAGCGTACATACCCAGCCCTCGACTTCATAGTCGGGGTCTCTATTCCACTTTGGTGAGTGAATTAAGAAGCCCTCTGATTGAGCTAAATATTTGCACTTCTCTTTAAGGATATTGTTTGTTCGCTCAATAACCTTGAACGTCCAGTATGCTTCAATTTTCTCAATATCTACGCCATGTATTTTTGATGTAATACTACACATTTTCCGTGTTTCTTTCAGGGTAAGTTGCATCAGGAACTTAAGGTATATGATTTCATTTTGTTATTATCACAGAGTTGTTAGCTGGTTAACGGATTTACACAGGGACTCACGTGTAAATACAAATACGTAAGTGCAGTACGCATATAGTAGTTTGAAGGACACAGTACAAGTAGATTATGGCCTGAAGGTCTGTTAACAGACAAAGCCTTTATCAAAGAGCATGAGTGGGAGGCTGAATTATTGATGGATTTGCCAAAGAGTGTGACGCTTGAGCATGCTGATGAACTTATGTAGTGGCTTGTGAACTTATCGCTTAGAAAACTGGATGAAGATTATTTAATCACTGTGCCGTCACATATGGTAATGGAAAGCTAGCAATGAATAGAAACAGTATTTATTACAAGCAAGTGCGATTATTAATGCAGGTTTTACCCTTCGTCGCAAAGAAAGAATGCTTTGCGCTTAAAGGCGGTAAGGCGATTAATCTCTTTGTCTGAGAGTTTCCGCGCTTGTCGGTTGATATTGATCTAGTTTATTTACCGATGAATGAGCGTGATGAGGCATTAAAGGAAATTAGTGAGGCACTAGATAGGCAGCATCGACAGAACATTCTTTGTTGAATAGTATTTCCGTATCGTGTACTTTTTTAAAATCTCCTAAATAGATGAATCCCATATGAAAATCTTATTTTTATTCAGCTTATTAGTCACTTTCTTTGCAAGCGCCTCCGATGAGCAATTTACAGCCGTAGATGAGTTGTTTTCAGACTGGGAGCAGTCCGGTTCGCCGGGCGCCGCTCTGGGTATTATCAGGGACGGCGAATTTATTTATGCTAAAGGCTTTGGTTTTGCTAATTTGGAACACAATATTCCAATTGATGCCAATTCGGTATTTCGAATTGGCTCAACCTCAAAGCAATTTACCGCGGCATGTATTGTATTGCTCGAGCAAAAAGGCCAACTCAAATTCAGCGATACCCTCGATACTTACTTTCCTAGCTTTCCCGATTACGCCAAACGAATTACTGTTGCTCAACTGCTCCATCATACCAGTGGCATTAGAGATTACCTTGAACTCGCTTATTTAAAGGGTTTACACGAAGATGACTTTTATCAAGATAAAGACATTTTGGCGTGGTTAATTCAACAAAAAGAACTAAATATTGCCCCCGGAGAAGAATTTTTTTATAGCAATTCAGGCTACTGGCTATTGGGGCAAATAGTGAATCAAGTGTCTGGCATGAGTATGGCTAAATTTGCCCAAGAAGAAATTTTCAAACCCTTGGGAATGAACAGTACACACTTTCATGATAATAAAAATAGGATCGTTCCAAATAGAGCGGCAGGCTATGCTTACTTTGATAAGGATGATATTGAGATATGGATGACTACGCTTCAAATGATTGGAGACGGCGGTATTTTTACTACCATCAATGATATTAAAAAGTGGGACGATGCGTTTTATCAATCAAAGGTTTTGAATCGCGATTTTTGGGAAAAAATGTTGTTGCAAGGCACGCTAAATAATGGGGAAGAAATAAACTACGCTTCAGGTTTATTGGCGGGCTCATATAAGGGGCTCAATACCATAAGCCATGCTGGATCTTTTGTCGGCTTTAGAGCCGACATAATGAGATTTCCGGAGCAAAAATTTACGGTGGCAATTTTTGCAAATAGATCTGACGCTAACCCAACTGCTTTGGCAGAAGCGGTAGCCGATGTCTTTTTAGCCGACGAGTTTGTATCAAAACCCACAGAAGTGTCGAAACCACTTGTTGAAGCTCTGAACGATACAGTGAAAACAAAAACAGTCTTTGCGCAGACTCAGCTTTTGGGTGTGTACATGTTCAGTGAGCAGTTTCAAATTGCCCTTAGTTTACAAGATGGGAAGATACGCGCCAAACAGTCATGGAACGGTGATGAATACGTTATTGTCGCAACGGATACTGAAGCAAACGAGTATCAAATAGAGGAAGATGATTCGGTAAAGTTTACTTTTTCAGAGTTAAAAGATGAGAAAACGCAAGTCATGACCATTTTCGAAGATGGAGTAGCGACAGATTTGAAAAGGACCACACCATTTGATGCGTCAGGAATCGTATTAAGCGATTTTGTTGGCGACTACTACAGTGAAGAATTGGACGTACTCTATCGCTTGCGCGTAGTCGATGAAAATATAGTGTTAAGTTTCGGTTCATACGAACAACTACCATTATGGATACTGTCAGAATCAAGGCTTACTTATGAAGGCAACTACGTAGACTTTGAGCGTAACGGCAATTCAGTCGAAAGCTTCAAGCTCAACACTGAGCAAGCAAAAAATATTAGTTTTGTGAAACGGAAGTAGAAGAAAGCTGTCCAAAACTACCGTTTCTAACTTCCACTTCCCGCCATTTTAAGTTTATACCCGCGCTGGCCGCACCTTCATTAGCGCAGAACGTTTGGCTCATCCAACACGAACGTAGAGACTCTTTTTGACAATTGTTGCGCTTGAGATTTAAGGCTTTCTGCTGCAGCTGCCGCTTCTTCAACCAATGCAGCGTTTTGTTGCGTCACTTCGTCCATTTGTGTAATTGCCTTACCCACCTCGTCTATCCCAGAGGCTTGCTCAGTTGAAGCGGCCGCTATCTCTGTAACAATATCATCTACTTGCTGAATTGACGCTACCACGTTTTTCATTGTTTCCCCAGACTGATTAACAAGTGTGTTGCCATTGTCTATTTTTGACACTGAATCTGAAATGAGTGATTTTATATCTTTTGCAGCAGTTGCCGATCGTTGTGCGAGTGTTCGTACTTCTGATGCAACAACAGCAAAGCCTCTGCCTTGTTCACCGGCTCTAGCGGCTTCTACTGCCGCGTTAAGCGCCAATATATTAGTTTGAAAGGCAATACCATCGATAACGCCAATAATGTCGGATATTTTTTGGGCTGACTCATTGATTGAACTCATCGTTTCAACAACGTTTTGTATTAACGCACCACCATCGACCGCAATTTTAGAGGCGTCAGAAGCTAAGCCGTTGGCTTGATTAGCGTTTTCTGCGTTTAATCGAACAGTGCTAGTGAGCTCTTCCATACTTGATGCTGTTTCTTCTAAACTAGCGGCTTGCTGTTCAGTTCGCGTCGACAAGTCGTTATTTCCTTGTGAAATCTCACTTGAGGCATTGGTAATGGTATCAACCGCTAAATTTATGTCAGAAATAGTTGAGTTTAAATCTTGAATAAACGCGCTAATAGCGTCGCCAAGCTCAACAAATTCGCCTTTAAACGGATCTTCGATTTTGGTCGTTAAGTCGCCTTTTGCTAATCGTAAGAGTATGCGTTTAATTTCATTAACGGCACGTTTGCGACTTGTAATATCCGTTGAGTATTCGACCACTTTGAATGGTTTGCCATTTAGGTCCAAAATCGGATTATATGACGCTTGGATCCATATCTCACTGCCGTTTTTTGCTATTCGCAAAAACTCACCCGTCACAGGCTCACCATTAGCGAGCTTTTTCCAAAACTCAGCATATTCCTGACTGCTGCGATACTCATCTTCAACAAACATACTATGATGCTTACCCTTAATATCTTGCATCGAATAGCCTAAGGTAGAGAGAAAATTATCGTTGGCTTTTGTCACCATGGCGTCCATCGTAAATTCGATAACAGCTTGCGACTTACCAATGGCTTCTATCTGCCCTTCATTGTCAGCGGCCTTTAATCTTGTTGACGTAATATCAGTCACAATATTGACAATCTTTAAGACCCTTCCCATTTCGTCAATGACCGGCGCATAAACAGCTTGAACCCATTTCTCAGCGCCTGTTTTAGTGATGCGTTTATAGACATCGTTTTGGGCTTTACCTGAGTTGAGTTGCTCCCAAAAGGTGGCATAGCTGGCTAAGTTTGATTGACTAGCTTCCACAAATATTTTGTGATGTTTACCGATAATTTCTTCACGCTTGTATTGCATAAGGCCTAAAAAATTTTCATTTGCGGTAAGCACATTACCGCTTAAATCAAACTCCACATAAGCATATGACTCATCGATGGCACCTAAAATACCTTTTGCATTTTGACGTTCTATCTCTTGTTCAGTAACGTCATACCTAACACCTAAATACTTTGTTGGCCGACCGTTTTCCCCAATAAAAGGAGCAATGACGGCGTCTACGTAGTATGGCGAGCCATCCTTCGCTTTGTTCTTTATAAGCCCTCTGAAAGTCTTGCCTCTTTTAATTGTGGACCACACCTCTTTGAAAATACTTTTTGCCATGTCGGGATGGCGGGTGATGCTGTGTGGCTGGCCTAGCAGTTCATCCTTGCTGTATTGCGATACCTCAGAGTATTTGTCATTGACCTGTATTATGTCGCCTTTAATATCGGCATATGACACGATACTAGTTAAATTCATAATGTCGGTACGTATGCTAAGTTCTTGTTTAGTTTCTGCTAATTCTTTTTGTAAACTCGCAATTTCTCGCGCCTGTTTATTCCAACTAAACTTGCCAGATAACGTAGAAATCCAAGTCGATTTGATTTGACCCATACTTTGCACCTTTATACCGTGTTTTAGTTATTCACTAGTTCGATTGTGTCAATTAACATGAGGCGCTTAATGTTGCACAGGAGAAGAGTCTCTGCCGTTGGGCCATTAAGTTTTTAATTGAGAACTAGTGCCATTTTTGTGATCTTTTAATATCGGCAAGCTCCATGTAATAATGACGCTGTAGAGTGGGTAAACAGAGTAAAACTTGATCTAGCGCAAGCTTTGCTTTGTTAGGTATAAATAAGTCATGCTAGTGTCGTTGACAACTTCACATTTAAATTGTGTTTATAAGGCAAGGTACCTTTGGGTAAAAAATCACGTTCTAAAAAAGACAAACCTTGTCACCAATGCAACACCATTGCCGATGTTCTATTTAGAATAAACATCTGCGATACATGGGTGTTTTTGTGTAAAAGATGTCAACTTGAAGCAAAAGATACGCACCCTTCATATCAGTATGGAGGTACTTGGAAGCAACATAAACGAAACTAAGACTATCTAGTCGTCACAAGCAAATTATCTGCATCGCGTTGAAGATGGAGATTCTACGACAAGCAAAACCCACAATCTTATACAAATATTATATAGAAAATAGGTAACTCAGAGGCGATTAAGTGAGTTTTATATATCCTTTTGACAAGCAATCAACACATTAACTAAATGCTTCTTCACAAGCAGTCGTGATGTTGTTGGTGCGACAAAATGTCACATAACAACACGGCGAAAACAAAATCGCCAATTTTAAGGATAAAAAATGAAACGTACTATTCTTTTCATCTCACTATTAACAACGATGGTATGCAGCCTTACTGTAAATGCAACCGTTGTCTATACACACAGTGGCACCTTTAGCCTAAACAGCGAATTCGTCCGAGACACAAACTTAGTGAGGAGCAACGGAGGCGCCAGCAATGGTGGGCTAGTCGAGCCTCCTGTGTATGTCACTGGCCTTGAAGTGCAATCAAGTGTTGATAATAGCCTCATTAAGAATGGGGTAACGCTTAATACCGAGACCGGATTTTTGCGCATGACGTTGCAAACGCAAATTGAAACCTTACACGCTTTTGAATCGCAACCACTTGCAAATAACAATATTACTGGAAATTTCTTTGAAAATTTACGTGCAGAGGGAAGTGGTACGGTGACCACCAAGGCTAAATTACATGGTGACTGGACCTTTAATACAGGTTTTGATTTGGATTTTACGTCGGTGCTACGAGCGGACGTTGTGACGCAAAATAATGATGGCTCTGATCAGCGAGTAAGGTACGAGGATCCATTTAGTTTAAAAGATCCGCAGCGCACGCCATTGCCAAAAGTAGGCGAAATAAATGACATTCTCGAGCTTACATTTAACGTGCTTGATGGCGATGTTATTAATTGGGGTTTTGGATGGACTGCATCTTTGTTTAATAATAGAGACAAAGATCTGTCTTTTGGCAACAACTTATTCGACTTAGGCGATACAATTCAATTTGGTGCATTTGAACTAAGCGAAGGTTTGTCTTTAGTAGCTGACGACCCAAGCTTTTTAGCCTCAGCAACTAACTTTTTGATTGTCCCTGACCCCGTCGATCCTGTGCCTCGTGTCCATGCACCAAGTACTATATTAATTGGGCTAATTGGCTTTGTTGTTTTATTTAGAACACAAAATGGCAATCAAAGTTAGTTGTAACCATAAGCCATGGTATTCATAACACTAGCATCATGAGCAAACAACGGGTCTTTTGCGATAAGCCACATTAGGCCCCACTTGCTCAATTTAAGTTGTGCCATTGCGAGATTATATTTGGCAATATTGCCTTGCAAATAATAACGCTGCGCACTTGCATATAGTATACTTGGCACGACTAGCGTATTGACTGGTAGCTGAGTTAATCGTGCGTCTAATTTTTTCGTCGCTTCTTGAGCTTTTGTGTCATTACCAAGTTTGCTATAACAATGCGCTTGGATAGCATACAACGACACGCCGTTAGCAAGTAAATCAACATCTTCAAATGTACTTGGATGACTGCCACTGATATTGTCGAGAATATCTGTTGCAACATCACATTGATTGGTAAAGTACGCGGCATGAGCAACACTAATTTGCGCACTTAAGCCAAGACTCTCTTCGTTATATAAGGTAAATACACGAGCATACCATTGCTCAATTTCCCCACTGTACAGCTTTGCAAAAAGTATCATTTGCAGAGCATCATTATTTAAGCCAAATTTCTCGATAATGGTGTCGTTAATTTGACTTGCTAGCTCAATATTTTGTGACCACAAACTTTGCCATGACTTCGCCATAAGATAGTAATAGTTGTCTTTTAAGACTGCTTCGTTAAGCTGTGCGAAAACTTCATCTGCTTGTTCATGTTTATCAACAATGCGCAAACCATAAGCGTAGCCAAACTTGCAATTATAATCATTTGGTAGTCGCCTCGTGCATAATTCATAATGCATAATTGCTCGGTCAAAGTTGCCAACCGCTAGCGATTGCGAAGCAACTCCCCAATTAGCCGCACCCGACAGGGGACCAAGCTTGAGTGCTTTTTCATATAATGCCAACGACTCTTTATTACGAGATTGACCCAATAGCAAACTTGCGTAATTTAACATGGCTAAATATGAGTCTTTATTAAAAGAAAGTGCGTCTTTAAAGGCTTGTTCCGCATCATTTATTCTGTTTTCAGAGTGCGCTAATACTCCCTTTGCAGCATGTGCTTCATGAAGACTATCATCAATAGCGAGTGCTTGCTCGATTGCCTTGGAAGCTTGCGAACTTGCTTCTTCTTGACTAAGCAATTTACTTTGCCCCATTAGTAGATAACTCACGGCTAAGTCGGCGTAAGCAACCGCATAATCAGGATCTATAAGTGTTGCCATCAAGAATTGATCACGCGCTTCAAGCAGAGATTCAGTTGTACGCACTTGGTTTAGTTTTCTACCGCGCATTAGGTGCAAATAAGCCTCTGTTGACTGTGTTTTAGTCGCGCGTTTGTTTGCTTGATACTGCCCTAAATCACCGTCAAGGGACAGCACAACTTGCTCGGTAATATCATGCTGAATTGATAACATTTTATCTTTACTTGCACTGAAGCTTTGAGACCACAGCGTAATATCTTTACTTGCATCGATTAACTGAATAGTGACTTTAAACACTTCTTCATATTGGCGAACAGAACCTTGTATTAAATAGTTTACCTCTAGCATCTGGCTAATATCTTGAAGTGATTTGTCGGAATCTTTAAAGGTAAACGATGAATATTTTGATACCACGTTATAATTCGGCACTGCAGATAATTGATGAATGAGCTCCTCTGACAACCCTTGTGCAAAAAAATCTATATTTTCAGCTTCGCCTGTCACATCAAATGGAAGCACTGCAAGCGAGTTAACATTGTTGCTCTTATCAATACTGTCGTTAACCTTATTTATGTATAATATTGCGGCAAGTAAACAGATAATCAGAAACGTGATAATTAAGGTTGATTTATAATGAGAAGCTTGTTTTAACAGTGAATCATTTGCTGTGCTTATTTCTTCGGCTGTATCCTTAATTGTCACTTGTGTCGCGTCACGATGACTTAAATAGACAATATTCTCGATCTTAGTGTTGAGCTGGTAGCCTCTTTTTTTAATTGTGTCTATCGGGTTGGTTTGATTTTCGTCATCACGCAAGTATTTACGTAGGGATGACACTACGTTATTAAGTGCATAGTCACTAACATATCGACCCGCCCAAACCTCTTTCATGATTTTATCTCGGGTGACAACTTCCCCATTTGATTGAATCAACAAGAGCAACAATTCCATGCACTTTGGTTCAATACTTTGTTTTTTATTGTCCACCATTAAACAAAGCTCGTTAGGAATAACCTTATATTTACCGAGTGTAAAACTTTTAACGGGTTTCGTATCGAAAAATAACTGTGGATCTTGCAAGGTTGAAACGCCTCAACATGGGGCTAGTTTTGATAGTAAATAAGATTACCAGTAGATAGAAACAAGATCAAAATAGAAGTAATAATTGGAAAACAAAAACTGCATTACGTGTTCAAATACATATACCAAGCGACCAACATCAACAAACGCGCAGCCGTGCCACTGCCTGTTAATCGGCCTAAACCATAAATAATGATGGGCACGCCCACACAAAGCAAAAAGACATCTACTAACAAGAAGTATTGGGCAGAGTTAATGATTGAAATCAATGACGGTATACATAAGAAGGTTACGAAGATAACCGCGCTTAATACTGACATTAATAATTGCTGATTTGACTTAACTGGCATGGTTAATAAATATGCCTTTGCAGTGCGCGCTTGCCATCTGCCGCTTTGCGCAGACAATAAAAAGATTAAAACTAACCAAAGCATCGGCATAATGGTTTCTTTAAACGGCAAATATAAACCCAGCACCGAGATACACAAAAGAGGTAATAAAGGCCATTTTGGCGTGAGTATTTGGCTTATTTGCGCATACAAAAAAGTGAAGCGATACGACTTTTGAGGTGAAATTCCTTTCAGCAGATATTGGATTAAAGTATCGAGCTGGTTGAACACTGCCGCTAATTTAATATTCGAAGGCTTTTTGGCTTGGCGGGGCGCAAAACATATGCCTGATAATATAGCGAGTGCGGCTGCCATTACTAACCAAAAACCGCGCGATAACAAAAATTCAAGGTCACTGACCCCTTGAATAGCGTTAATCGGGATCATGGCGTTTTGGTCACCTGAAACTGGAGACGAGCCCACCGAAAACGCCTCAACTGGCACATTCACCGCATTATTAATTGACGCGGCATATCCAAAAACATCAATAAAGGCACTACCATCGCTTTCAAAAAAAGCGGCGCCCATCACCACACCAGTCATCCACAATATAAAGAAACAAAAATCACCCAGACCGCCTCGCAGCCAAGGCCGCGCAGTAAACCATGATTTCACTGCCGCAATCATGGCAAAAGCGGGGACGGCAATAATTAATAGTGCATAAATTGTGTCAATGGGTCGAATGTCTGCTAGTTCAAGCCTGAAAAAAGACAATAGAATACCTGCGACGGCCAGTATCAATAATAAGAATATAAGAAGTACGGTATCGGCTAACCAGTGACCAAACGAAATGGCTATTCGATTACCCGGCGCGACATCTTCTACCTGCCATGGGGTAATTTTAGCGCGGTTAGCTCGTAAATAAATATAGGCGAGAGGGGTGAGTAATAGTGACGCAATAATCCCTAGCTCAAGTCCTATGACGCCCGATGTGAGTATCGGGAATGCCCCATTAATACTTACCACTGTATACGTGCTACCTTGGGCTGGCACCATATAATGGGCAGCAACAGGCGTAGCTAAGCCAATAAACCACAGCATTGGATTGTGCATTAATCGCTTTAAGTGTAAGCGGAAAAAACTTAAAAAGTGCATCCGACTATTGCTCGCTTATTGAGAGGTCAGCACTTGATAAAGCAAAAGACGAAAATTGGTGATTAGACATACTCTCCATTAAATGTGTAGTCATTAGTACAACCGCATGTTGAGCATGATTGAAAATCAGAGCATGCACTCGTTCGGCCGTTACTGGGTCAAGTTCTGCCGTTGGTTCATCCAAAATCACGCATTGCGGATTACCTAAAAATGCCTGAGCAATGCCTAGCCTTCGCTTCATGCCACCAGAATAGCTGATGAGTTTTTTATCGCCATCGCGTTCAAGCCCTAATTGGCTAAAGAGCGTTTGAGTTTGCTCAGTGACTTGCGCAATACTTAATTGCTTTAAGGCACCAATGTGCATCATGAACTCATTGGCAGTAATATCATCCGGAAAATCAACCTGCTGGGGCGCATAACCCAGCACACTTCTGTACTCTCGCTTGTGCTTTTGGATAGGCTTATCATTCCATAATACCTGACCAGCAGTTGGCGCTTCTACCGACGCACATATTCTCAATAAGGTTGATTTACCAACACCGCTTGGGCCGGTGATCAAAGTAACGCCCTGTCCAATCTCGCGTGAAACACCCTTTAGAATAAGTGATTTTTTGTAAGATTTAGCAATATCGTTGATGACTAACACTGGCAGCTACCTAATTTTGTGGACATTAGATATTTTGATACTACTTTACAATAGCGTGTCGCTACACTAAAAATTTGTAACAGAAATTTATAAATGTTTCAGGGGTAG
>CAYURD010000115.1:0-11959 GCA_964446865.1 uncultured Glaciecola sp. | reverse complement strand
AGACTTCCTCGTCATCCTCGCGAAGGCGGGGATCTGGTTGATGTTATTGCAAAACGTATCAAAACATACACTTAGCTAAAGTCGCGCAGTTCCAAGGGGGTTCCCGCCTTCGCGGGAATGACGGTGTTTTGGCTTAAACGAACAGTATTACGCCTTCGCGGGAATGACGAGGTTTTTGTGGGAATGATGAGGTTTTGGTTCACCAAGTTCTGCTTAACGATAAACGTTGCTACTTAAGGGCTTTTTTTAAGTCCTCTAAATAAGGTTCAAAATGTTTCCATTGAGACATGCCGCTTGTATAAATAGGCTGGCGTACTTGCTCTGCGCTTGGGGTATTTACTGCACGTTTATTCTGATAAAAATCTAAGCAATCTTTTTCAAATTCAAGCCCGCAAAACGCGAGCATACGCCTAATTTGGGCTTCGGTATCTTGAATAATATCTTCATGCTGAACTAACAAAATGTCTTGTGGATACAATGCCTGCCAGTGTGCCATTAGTCTAAGGTAGTGGGTATAGTATTCCCCAATATCACTTAGTGAATAGCTAAACTCTTGCCCTTCGCCGAAGAGCTGCTTAAATCCACTGAAACAACATGCCATCGGTTCGCGTCTTGCATCGATAATTTTGGCATTGGGTAATATGAGTTTAATTAAGCCAATGTGAAGGTAATTGTTTGGCATTTTATCAATAAAATAAGCACCACCTTGACGGTATATGCGGGTATCTTTAATGAACTTTTCACCAAATTTTTGCCAATAGTCAGTAGGTATTTGACTGATATTATGTGGATAAACCGGCGCGTTTCCTTGTTTTTTACTCAAGGTAGCTGCAAGCCCTAAAATTTCATGAAGCTCCATTGTGCCATCTACCTGAGAGTGCGAGGCTAATATTTGTTCCAATAGCGTGGAACCCGCACGCGGTAAACCTACAATGAAGATTGGTGACTTATCAGGATCGCCCGTGTTTTTTAGGCGACTTGCTAAGTCTGGTGTAAACACGTTTATTTGGTCGTCCACAAAGCGAGCATGTTGCTTGCTAGAGTAGCTCAACTGGCTGCTTTTTAAGGTGTTGCCTTTTTCGTAATATTCAAATGATTTATCAAACTGTTTTTTGTCTTCACATGCTTTGCCAAGCGCAAAGCATAAGTGTATTTTATCAGCATCATCTACGTCGTCTGATGCAATACCGTTTTGCATAGTGTCGATTTCGGCCGTGCTGAATTGATAGGTTTTAGTATTTGCAAGGCTCCAATAGGCATCGCCAAAATGAGGGGAAAGTTCGCACGCTTTTTGGTAAGCCTCGACCGACGCGTTTATATTGCCAAAGGTCTTTTGTGCATGTCCTAATAATAAGTAGACATTTGTGTTCGCTTTATTTTGTTCAATCAGCGAATGATATTCTGAAATTGCCTCACTGACTTTACCAACACCGACTAAACAGGTGGCATGGGCAATAATAAAAAAGGTGTTATCGGGCGCTTGCTCAATCAGTTGTTTGGTAAGTGCTAAACCAAGCGCAAATTTTCCCATTTTGCTGTAAGTTTTAAACAGTTGATATTTGGCCTCGGTGCTTTGAGGTGCTAACTCGATGGCTGTCTCTAGAATAAACTCAGCTTCGCCGACGGCTTTTAATGCCATCGCTATTTCTGCTAAGAGTAACAAGCCTTGTAAGTTATGTTTGTCTTGCTGCAAATAAGTTCGACAACTTTGCTCAGCGGCGGCAATGTTTCCGTCGTGAAATAAATCGGAAGCCATTAATAGTGGCTTAGGTAGGCTTGTTAAATGCGCAATTTGTTTTTGACAAATTACTAAGGCGTCGTGTTGTTTCGCCTGCTCGTAAATGGGTAATAAGGCCTGCCAAGCCGACAAAAGCGCAGGGTTTAATTGTGTTGCTTTATAAAAATGTACGCTTGCTAGTTTAGTATTTTGCAAAGCTCGGTGATTATAAGCTAGCTCTTGATGTGCACGAGCGTGTTTTGACTGCAAAGCTAAAAGCGTAGCTAAGGTCTCAATCGCTTGTTTATGTTTTTGTTGTAATCGGTAGCTAACGGCTAACAAATATATAATTTGAACCATCGCTTCTGAGTCTTGATGAGCGCTTTGTGCATTTTCGATTAATGCGTTTGCTGCTTGTTCTACTTCAGCAAATTTTCCTTGCTGCAGTAAAATCTGTAAATTTTTAAGATCATTCATAGCGTAGATAAAACCAATGCCCTTTGAATTTTTGCGCTACACAATAACACAAAAGCCTCTATTAAAGAGGCTTTGTATGGATGTGACTTTTTGTTAACTTGCTATATTGCTAACTTAAAAGAAGTCATATGAGAATCTAAAGCCCACAGTACGAGGCCTATTACTCACCACTTTTGGTGTGAACTGCTGATTATCAATATGCAATATCGCACGTTCATCAAATACGTTATCGATAAAGAGCTCAGCTTTCCATTCATCATTAGTCACACCAAACGACAAGTTCGCTAAAACATAGCTGTCTTGAATATAGCGACCACCTGCAAATGCATTGCCATCAGAATCGGCATAGTTAACGCCCGAATAAACAGCGGCTTCTTGCTGTATGCTTAAACCAGTGCCTCGGCCGTAAACAAGTTCAGTCGTGTCTTCAAGCACAAAAGCGTCCATGGTCATGCTGGCTAGGCGGTCACCAGTGTAGGCTATCGAGCCATTTACGTAGCCTGTTAAACCACCCTCTAGGTCATAAAAGTAGCGAGCTCTTATGTTACCCGAGAACGACGCTGAATACGGCAGTTCAGAACCTACTGGCGGTGCAATACCCGCTAATTCATCGTTAATACTGGTTAATTCAGTATCCAAAATGCTAAATGAGGCATCTAATATAAGGTTATCAGTTGCTAACCACGTTAAGTCGCCATCTATCCCTTGGATCTCAGCATCGCCTACATTGTCGGTAAATACTAAGAAACTGATGTTTGTTGGGTCAAAGCGTGACGTTTGCAGATCGGTAATTTCAGACATATACGCGGTTGCGTTTACGCGAAGCACGCCGTCAAAGAAGTCACCTTTCATACCAACTTCGTAGTTTTTGAGTGTATCAGTTAGTGAATAAACAGGGATCCTAAAGCCTTCAAATGCTCCTGCCTGATTGTCGGCTAAACCGCCGCCTACTCGGTTGGTAACTGGAGGCCTAAACCCTTCGCTATATGTAGCAAAAAGTAGGACATCTTTTGTGGCTTTCCAGTCTACTGAGGCTTTGAAGATCACATCGTCTACCGTAAGCACGCCGTTATCATCTAGTAAATCAACTTCAAGTTGACCGCTAGCAATAGCTGCTTGAATAACCGCTGGGTCTTCACCAATAGCTGTTAAGGCTGCTGGATCTAATGAGCCGAATGCACGCACTCGCTCAGTGACGTTTACAGTGGTGGTTGCGCCAGTGTAAATATCTTCAATTTCATACCATCTTGCGCCAAGACTTACTGTTAAGTCTTCTGTTAAGTCATACTCAGCTTGACCAAACAAGGCTATTTGGTTTATTTCGTGGGTAATGTCGTTAACAAAGCTTACTTCTGAACCAAATGGTCTACCGCCTGAATTAATGCCTTCAGTAATAGGCACAGATACCGCTAGATTAGCAAAAGCGGGTAATTCAGGTGTGGCGATCTTAAATTGACCAATAGTAGATAATTCTTGCGAATCATAAAAAACACCCGCTGTTACGCGCCAGTCGTTAGTTGCATCTGTATTAATTCTAAATTCGTGGGTAATGCGTGAAGTGTCAGTTTCTTCTAAATAAAACTTAGTGGGGTCTAAACATTCTTGCTCGGCTGGCGCTGCAGCGTAGCTACACACATAATAAGCAGAGAACTGACCGCCGTTGGTATAACCCGTGTAATCTACCGCAGAGTTTATATCACGGTCTAATAAACCACCGGTATAAACAAGCTCGAGTTGTTCTAAACGACCGCTTAGCGTCCATGTGGTTAGCCCAAATGAATCTGTGTTTTTCTCTGGAGAAAAACGATTAACAGAGGTCGTGCCATCTAGGTTTGGATCGTATGCAAATACACCTTCTGTTTCTAATTGCTGTTGGGTGTGCTGTACAAGTAAATTCCAATCATCATTGATTTCATGGAATACACCTGCTCTAAAGCCTGCATAACTTGCATCGTTAAAATCATCTTCTACGAGTTGATCGTTAACTGGAGAGGCTACTGGTGTGTTTTCAGGATCGGCCAGTTTCGCAAACGACGCTGAAATTCTATCAATAACGACGGCGCTACCTGTATAACCACCTTCACCCGGCGCGTTTAAAATATTATCTATCCAGCCGCCTTGGTTATCGTTATATGCAGTTATTCTAAACGCCGTATTATCGCTTACAACAAAGTTTAAAAACGCAACAACCGAGTTGCTCATCTCGCCGCCCTTTGTCGTCGACGCGCCTAAATCTACACCACCTTTAAAGCCATTAAGATCTGGCTTGTTAGTGATCATTCTGACGGTACCTGACTGCGAGCTAGCGCCAAAAAGTGTGCCTTGTGGACCTGGCAATACTTCTACCCGAGCAACATCAGCAGCATAAATATCAAGGTTTCGACCCTGCATCGATACCGGCTGTTCGTCCAAGTAAAAAGCGACCGACGGTTGAAGTGCCTGTACCGTTGATACTGCTATGTTAGTTTGTGATGTCGCTGCACCGCGAATGTATATTTCGTTTTGACCAGGACCTGTGCCCTGAAAAACAACGTTAGGTAAAAACTCTACGTAGTCTTGAAAATTGTCGACGCCTAAGGTTTCGAGCGAGTCGCCACTAAGTGCGCTCACCGTAACGGGTACGTCTTGAATAGACTCTGTTCGTTTGGTAGCGGTGACTTCTATTGTTTCGAGTTCACGCTTTTGTTCGGTATTGGATTCTTGTGCTGTTGCTGCTGATGTAGCGGCTAAGGCCGTAATAATCGCATAGCTAAGCTTATGAATTTTCAATGTTTTCCCCTAAATTATAAGTGTTTTTAATATCGCTGTGTGTTTGTGTACAAATTAATTAGTGTACTAAATACTAGATGTGTAGTTAATTATGATACCTGTTTACGCATGGTTTAGCGAATTAGGCTCAATAAATACGCGATTTACATGATATTTGACGTAATTTGCCTTTAAATGTAGAGATTTTAAACTTTATCGTGTTTAATCCAAATCAAACAATATGCTTACAGTTGATATTATTTGAGGAGTAAGGCATTGAAAAATGTAACCATGGGCAAGCTGAATAAATCCGTTTTTTATCCGGCCTCCTTTCTAGTACTTGCATTGTTATTATTTACCTTGCTAGCGCCTAATATTTCGGCCAGCTTTTTTGCTAACTTGCAAAAAGGCATTGTAGAAAATTTCAGCTGGTTTTACGTGCTTGTGGTTGCCATCATTTTGCTATTTACGCTCTTTATCTGCTTTTCGCGCTACAGCGATATAAAACTTGGGCCTGACCATGCAGAGCCCGATTATTCTTATATCAGTTGGTTTTCTATGTTGTTTGCTGCCGGTATGGGCATAGGCTTGATGTTTTATGGTGTGGCTGAGCCGCTTATGCATTTTCTGTCACCACCGGCGGCCGACCCAGGCTCAGTAGAGGCAGCGAAAGAAGCCTTAAAGTTGACTTTCTTTCATTGGGGATTGCATGGCTGGGCAATATATACCATTGTTGCTTTGGTATTGGCGTATTTTAGTTTTAGGCACGATCTGCCCCTAACGCTTCGTTCTGCTCTGTACCCCTTAATTGGCGACAAAATTTACGGCTGGCGGGGTCATTTGGTCGATATATTCGCGGTAACAGGCACATTATTTGGCGTCGCAACATCGCTTGGCTTAGGCGTTTTGCAGATCAGCGCGGGTTTGTCATACTTATTCGATTTTGCACCATCGCCTTTAATGCAAACTATTATTATATTTGGCATAACCTGTGTGGCGATTGTGTCGGTGGTCAGTGGCCTAGACAAAGGTATAAAGCGACTGAGTGAGTTTAATATGGCGCTTGCTGTGGGCTTACTTATATTAGTGTTAGTCCTTGGGCCGACAGTTTTTTTGTTAAAAATCATGATGCAAAATACGGGTGCGTATTTGTCGGATATTGTACGCAATACCTTTAATCTTTTTGCCTATCAAAAAACCGATTGGATTGGTGGATGGACGATCTTTTATTGGGGTTGGTGGCTAGCTTGGGCGCCGTTTGTGGGTCTTTTTATCGCTCGTATTTCGCGCGGGAGAACCTTACGAGAATTTATACTTGGCGTAATGTTAGTGCCCACTATTTTTACCTTAATTTGGATGACAATCTTTGGTAACAGCGCAATTGATATGGTGTTGAATCAAGGCAATGAGATGCTGGGGAACTTAGCAAATGATAATACCCCGGTTGCCTTGTTTTTATTCTTAGAACAATTTCCGTGGTCTATGCTGCTGTCGATTATTGCGTTGGTGATGGTGGTTGTGTTTTTTGTGACGTCTTGTGATTCAGGGGCCATGGTTATTGATATGTTGTGCAGCCACGGCAGTAATAATACACCTAAGTGGCAGCGAATTTATTGGACCGCCGGGGTAGGGCTTATTGCCGCCGTTTTATTACTTGCCGATGGCATAAATGCGCTACAAACGATGACAATCGCCAGCGCCTTGCCATTTGCAGTGGTATTGATGTTTGCGTTAGCCGGTTTAATTAAAGCATTAAGAATAGAGGCATATAAACGCGACAGCCTTTTATACGCGCCTAGCCCAATGCAAAGCAATAACAATACTGAAACATGGAAAGAGCGATTGCAAAGTATTGTTGATTTTCCGAGCCATGCTCGCGTTAGCCAATTTATAAACGAAGTTGGCTTAGAGGCCTTTGAGTCAGTCGTCAAAGAGTTAAAAACTTTAGGAGTTGAAGCAAAACTCTCCAAGACGCAAGAGGGTATTTTGTTTACTGTAGAGCAAGGTGACGATCAGCAATTTACCTATGCAATTCAGCCGAAAAAGCACGCACAACCTGATTTTTCAGCTGAATCAATGACAAATGATGATGCCAATAATGACACCGTTTATTACCGAGCCGAAGTTCACTTGTCTGAAGGCGGGCAAGATTATTGCGTAATGGGCTGGTCAAAAACCGCATTAATTAATGACATTGTTGATCAATACCACAAACATTTATATTTTTTACATCTTATGAGATAAAGTAGGCACTGGCAGTGATAAACGTAAACGCTGCCTTTTTTCCCATTGTATACAAGTAGACATGAATATGAGCAAAGACGAAGAGCTACTAGTTGCCTTAAGAAAGATCATTCGTGCAATTGATATGCGTTCAAGGCAGTTAAGCAAAGAATTTGGACTGACAGGTCCTCAATTATTGATATTACAGAAAGTCGGCAAAGAAAATGGTGTGATGGTCAGAGAAATTGCTGATGATATTAATCTGAGCCCAGCTACCGTGACGAATATTCTTGATAGGATGGAAGCTCGGGAGCTTGTGCAGCGCATAAGAAGTACCCAAGACAAACGTAAAGTAGGTGTATTTTTAACTGATGCGGGTAAAAAGGCGCTTGAAACAGCACCTTTGCCTTTGCAAGAGCATTTCACTAACAGATTTAACGCCTTGCAAGATTGGGAACAAAATCAGATGGTTTCGACACTTCAAAGAATTGCGACTATGATGGATGCACAAGATGTTGATGCTTCTCCGTTGTTAGAAGTGGGTAGTATCATAGAAAGAGAATAAGCCGGCGTTTGCGCTTGTGTTAAGAATTTTCATCAATTGTGCTTATAGGTGTAAAAATAACAATGAATACACATGTATTAAAAATGCTTGTTGGCGCATTACTACTAACAGCTAGTCTTTCCTTTTTTGCCAATGAAGGATTTGCCGATGAAGGCAAGTTCAAAGTGGCCTTTGGCTCATGCGCATACGAAACTGAAGCACAACCAATATGGTTTGATATCGCCAAAAAAGAGCCTGATGTTTTTTTGTTTATTGGTGATAATCAATACGCCGACGTGCAATACAACGAACAAGGCGAACGCATGATGGGCCCTGTTACTAATCCTACTCGTTTTAAAGAAGCGTACGATCTCGTTAATGCAAAACCAGGGTATGCTGCACTTAAGCAAACAACACCCATAATGGGCACATGGGATGACCATGATTATGGTGAAAACGACGGGGGTAAAGACTTCCCCTTAAAACAAGAAAGCCAACAAGCTTTTTTAGACTTTTTTGAATTTGCCAAAAACGATCCTATAAGAGAACAAGCGGGCATTTACCATAGTAAAATTTTTACTGACAATGGCCGTACAGTGCACATTATTATGCTTGATACGCGCTATCATCGAGATGAGCTTGATGTTCGCCAAGGCCCACGCCGAGAGGGCTTTGGCAGATACAAACCAAGCGACGATACTCGTAAAAGCTTGTTAGGAGATGCACAATGGGCGTGGTTAAGTGCAGAGCTTACCAAAAAATCGGACGTAAAAATTATAGTCAGCAGTATACAGGTCGTGGCTTATGAGCATAGTTGGGAATCATGGGGCACCTTGCCGCATGAGCGTGATTTACTTTACTCGACAATAAAAGACACGAAGGCTGAGAATGTTTTCTTTTTGTCGGGCGATAGACATTTGATGGAAATATCCAAAGATGTCGGGCAAAAGAATCACGAAGTGCCCTATCCAATATGGGACTTTACGGCGAGCGGCATGACGCAGGCTTACAGTCCAGTAAGTGAAGCAAACAGTTTTAGAGTAAGCAAGGCGGTGCGAGATACGCATTACGGCATGGTTGAAATTGACTGGGCAACTGACTTATCGAATACAAAAATCACCTTTACCGCGTATGGTTTGAAAAATAAGGTGTTTGATAAGGCATCATTTACTTTAAAAGAGCTGTCCTTTTAATCACAGTTATTTCATTTTTAAGCAAGCCTTGTCACAAACTTCAAATACGAAGATGGTAAGCCTATGATTTACAATATTTTATCGTAAAAATTTCAACACTTTTACTTTTATTCCCTTTTGTCTTTGGCAAATCCTTAGCAATATCCGCCTATTTATAAAATTGAAATTAAATGGCATTCAATTTGTTAAAACCTTGTGACACTTTAGTTAGATCTCCCCTTTAAGCTTTTTACCAGTCGATTAGCAAACAACAAAATGTTTGTTATCTACAGTAAAAAATCAGACTTAACGACAATCATTAACACTATCTAATCAGTACAGAGGGAATATTATGAAACTAGCTAAAGTGGCTGCTGCCACCCTTATCACACTTGCTTCGGTCAGCGCTGTTCAGGCAGTTGAGCTCGAAATAAGTATTACTAACTTAACGCAAGGGAATTACTTTACACCGCGTTTAGTCGTTGCTCACACGAGTGAAGCAGACTTATTTGAAGTGGGTACAACTGCATCGACTGCGCTCGCATGGGTTGCCGAAGCCGGCGTAATTATGGACGGCCAGAACGCGGCATCAGTAGGTCAAAACTTTGAATCTGTATTAGGCCCTGCCGACACTGACAATGGTTCAAATACTTGGCACTTTTTTGGTGGTTTAGTCGCTCCAGCGACCACATTAACCTACGCTACTTTTGATACGATGGATAAGCCCTACTTATCATTAGTATCGATGCTAATTCCAACAAACGATGCATTTGTTGGCTTAGATAGCATTCAAATACCTACTGAAGCCGGCACTTATACCTATTATGTTAATGCATATGATGCTGGTACCGAACTTAATGATGAATTAAATAGCACGCGTACTGATATCACCGCTGTTGGCGGCGCAAACTTAGGTGGATATGGTTTACCAGGTGTTGCAGGCGCAGGCGCAGATCCTATTAACCCAAGCATGGGCACTGGCGGTACGGGCGTAGCCGTACAAGTAGGTTTTGATCAAGACGGAACAGCGTTAGCTTCAGCAACCGAGGTGGTTGATGGTACCGACGGCCCAGTGCATATTCACCGCAATACATTAGGTGATACATCAGCTACCGCTGGCGCGAGTGATTTAGACTCAACTGTGCACAGATGGTTAAACCCAGTGGCCAAGGTCACTATTGTTGTTCCTGCATCATAAGCAAGGAGTAGACTATGAAATCAACAAAATTAAAAATACTAAGTGTTGCCATGGCTGCCGTACTATTAAGTGCATGTGGCGGTGATGACGGCGATACAGGCGCAGCGGGCGCTCCAGGTGCAGCAGGTGCACCAGGCGCACAAGGTCCTGCAGGGCCAGCAGGACCAGCGGGTCCTCAAGGCGATACTGGTGACCAAGGTAATCCGGGTCCATCAGGTGGATTTGGTGCATACAGCGTTAGCGTGACTAACTTAACCCATGGTCAGCCTATGGCGCCAACGGCAATTGTTGTGCATGAACCAGGTTACTATTTATTTGCATCAGGCCAGCCATCGTCATTGGGCTTAGAAAACCTAGCCGAAGGCGGTTCACCAGCCATGTTAATTAGCGAAGCACAAGACGCCGTGCAGTTTTTAGATGCGACTAACTCTGCTGGTATTAATGGTCCAGGCGGCACAACTGCCGATGTGACTGTTTTTATTCCAGAGCTTGACATCGATAACGTTCAACTATCGGTCGCAACCATGCTAGTAGACACTAACGATGCTTTTGCTGGCTTTGCAGGTAAAGACATTAGTAATATGGCTGTTGGCGATACAATGGTATTTATGGCGCCTGTTTGGGATGCTGGTACGGAAGCTAATACTGAAACAGCTGCAACCATGCCTGGCCCAGCTGCTAGTGCCGCAGGTGGCGGTGGTGCAGCAGCCGGTTTTGACGCCGCGCGTGACGATTTAGTTGACGCTGTGCGAATTCATGCGGGCGTGGTAACAAGTGCAAATGCGAACGACCCTAGCATGGAAGGTTTAAGCACATCGGTGCTTAATCAAAGTGACAGGTTTGATAACCCATCTGCTCGAGTGACGATTACTCGAACGCGTTAATTGTTTCATGAGGTAAAAGCTGCGTTTAGCTTATTAAGCTTACGCAGCTTTTTTTGTGCCTATATTAAATGGGCGCACTAAGGTGTGACGGTAAGGCCTTCTGAAGGGATATCGAGATATAAGGTGATCAATCGACCTCTTCGCATGACTAAAAAAGTCAGGGTAGTGGCTTGTGGTATTTCTTGTTTCAACTCATCAAATTCAGACTCAACGGTAATGCTCTTGCCGTTAATAGTTTTAACCACGTCGTCTTCTTGCAAGCCTGCTTGGTCAAACAGGGCAGGGTTTATACCAATACTCGCTAACTTTCCATCGGCTATATAAGGTGTTGGTGTTAAGGTAACAATGTGCTCTATGACTCTTGGTCGGCTACCAATTTCTTCTGGTGTCATAGCTAAGTATTCACTATAGGATTTTTCGGTTTCTTTATAGTCAGTGGCAAGCAGGTTAGGTGGTGTTAAGGAAACGCTGAGTGTTTTTCCTTCGTAAATAAAATCTACCGTGTTTTCCTTAATTTTTAGTACTTTTATATCGGTATTGTCGATAGTGTCTGATTCGCCAAATTCATTTAGCCCCTCTGGCAAGCGCAACAGGGCGCGAGAATCTAAGGTGTTTTCACTGTCGACACTAATCCCCACCACTAAAAAACTAATCGGAAATCCATTACTTGGCTTTTTCACTACAGGTACTGGAATATTTGCCTGCTGCGCACTGCTTTGTCTTGCATTAAGTTCTTTAGTCGCCTGATTACGACTTAGGCGCGACGCGCTGTTTTCATCAAAATCAGAAGGCGGACTGTCAAAAATCGTGTTGTATTCTAATGACCCGTCATCCATATGCAAACTGACGACAGAATACACGACTACAATGAGTAGCAATACTATCAGCGTTGTGATTCTTTTATGAGCCATCTTGTCCTTACCATTTGTTAACACAAATTTATCGGCACGAGTTAGTATTTCTAAAGTACTTCAGAAGTGAACAATTAATAATATC
>CAYURD010000114.1:0-12168 GCA_964446865.1 uncultured Glaciecola sp. | reverse complement strand
TTACACTAAATTTATATAAAACTAAAAAGATATAAGGTATGTTTTTAAGATTCGCTGAGCGCAAGTTAGTAGAAGCCCTCCAAGACACGCCCGTTGTCTTGATCCATGGATCTCGACAATCAGGTAAAACAACCCTTGCGCAAATGATAGGCAAAAGTCACGGGTACCAATATTTATCGTTTGACGATGTTAACCAATTAAACTCTGCTAAAGCTGATCCTGTTGGTTTTGTTGATAGTTTGCCTGAAAAAATCATATTAGACGAAATTCAAAGAGTGCCAGAAATTTTTACTAGCATAAAAGCAAGTGTTGATAGTAATAGGATGCCGGGGCGATTTATATTAACAGGCTCAGCTAATATTTTTTTGTTGCCTAATTTGTCAGACTCATTAGCGGGCAGGATAGAAGTCATAAATTTGAGACCGTTAGCGCAGGCCGAAATTATTGGCACACAGTCTGCAGTAATAAATAACATATTATCCTTTCGGTCATTGCTTGAGTTACCCAAGACTGGCTATTCAAAGTTGGGCGATAAGCTAGGTGACTTAATAAGTGCAGGCGGGTATCCTTCAGCATTGACAAGAGCAAGTGCGAGTAGACGAATAGCTTGGTATGTGGGTTTTGTTAATACGCTCATTCAGCGGGACATTAGAGATATCGCAAGCGTTCAACACATTAATATTATGCCAAAATTATTGCAAATATGCGCAAGTCAAACTGCGAAATTGTTTAATGTATCAGACCTTGCGTCTCCGTTTAGTATCAGTCGCCCTACGATAAAGGATTATATCGGATTGTTAGAACAGTTATTTTTAGTTGAACAAATTCAACCTTGGCATAACAACCGAATCAGTAGGTTAATAAAAACACCCAAAATGCATCTGACTGACACAGGTTTAGTGTGTGCATTACTCAATGTTAATGCTAGCAACATAAAAGCAGATCGAAATGTATTGGGTCAACTTTTAGAAACATACATTTTCCAAGAAATACAAAAATACATTGGATGGCATGATGCTTCATTAGCAATCTACCATTTTAGAAATAAAGATAAAGTTGAAGTAGATTTTGTCTTGCAAAGTGGGAATCGCATCACGGGGATAGAAGTCAAGGCTTCGGCTACTATTCAAAACTCCGATTTTAAAGGCCTGATTAAACTACGAGATACTATAGGTGATGACTTTGAGCAAGGTGTTGTTTTTTATGACGGGGAATCTATCCTTTCGTTTGGCGATAGGCTGTTTGCGATACCCTATGGTTCATTTCTTTTGAAATAGTGTTCAGCAATTTTTCAAATTTACTCGCTTACAATTGACTTCTTATAGTCTTAGTCGTGGTTGCCGATATATTCGATACTAGTAATGCTTACTAATATCAGCCTATTCCCTAAAAGGCCTTCTATGACATATTTTGAATATGAAAGACCGCAACGTAAAAGTGCGGCCGTTTGTTTGCTCAACGTAGCCGTAGCGTCTGTTATGCTTGGCCTTGCGCATTATTACTTGCCATTAGACTCACAAAAAGAAGCCTCTGAGTCATTCCTTTTTTATGCGAATATTGGGTATAGCGTATCAGTTACTATTTTGCTGGGTATTGCGACTTACTTTTATATTAATAATAAAGCAATAAAGATATGGGTAAACTCAGATGAGCTTGGTATTGTTGACCCAACTTTTGGTGATTATGAGTTGATAGTCAATGTGCAAGACATCATTGAATTTAGTCAAACAAAAAGCGCTGGTTCAGGTAATTTTAACACTGGGCTAATGTTAAAAGGCGGTTCGTATAAAAGCCTTGTTTTTAATAACTATAAACTAGACAAAAAAGCATTTTTTACCGCCTTAAAACAAGCCAACCCTGACATCGTTTTGCCAGAGTCTATTTACGCTCACAAAATTACGCGACCCGAGTGGGCAAAAAAAGTACGCTCAAAACTCAACTTGAAAGACTAGAAAAGGCTTAGGCAATTTGGCTCACATAATACCGTTTAACTTTTCTATCAACAACAATCTCAAGCTCATCGTCTACATATTTGTGCATCACTTGTTGTCCTAGTGGGGATAGTTGAGTGATGACTAAAATACTGCGCTTTTCAAAATCAAATTTAATCCCGCCAGAGACAGGTGCGATAAAAACCCAAAGTGACTTTTCGTTTTCATCAATTAGTTTAACAAGCGCTCCTACGGCAATTGCATCTTCATCTGAAAAGTCTCGGGCCACTAGGCTTTTTACTTGCTCAATATTTTCTTTATATTCTGCAGAACGATTTGCGTAGCCTTCAGCCAAGTAAGCAGCTTCTAGGCTAAATGTATCGTATTTGTTTTCGGCTATATTGGCTTTATCGGTTGCGGTGGAGTGTGCTCGTTTTGCACCGTCTAATGCTGTTTGTAAGTTTGTTTCTAGTGTTTCAAGTAAGTTGTTTATCAACTGTGTTTTATTCATTGTTAGCCTGCTGAGTCGTCACTTACCAGAACCTTTATTCTTTTGGGTTTCTAGCTAACGCTTGTTAGTAAGATTTTGTGTTGCTAAACAATAGTGTAGTATCAATGAATAGCATTATAAATATAGCATGTATTAGAGCGATAGATTTCTATTATGAAACCCGAATTAAACGAGTTTTCAGCCACTAAAATCACCGATACGCAAGTAGTGCCTTGGCCAAGAGTCGCCGCGGTTGGCGCAATGGTCGCTTTCTCACTTCCGTCTTTTATTACTGGCCTTGAGGTATATGTATCACTTTCACCGGTGCAAGCACTTTTGGCTTTATTAATCGGTTCGCTGATTATTTTTGCCATTGGTGGCGTGATGGGCGCAATTGGCGCAAAAACACGCCTTAGTTCATATTTATTAGTGCGCATTGCGTTTGGAGACAAAGGTGCCAGCGTTGTTAATATTGCTTTTGCGATATCTTTATTAGGTTGGTTTGGTGTCAACATTAATCTATTTGGTGACGCCGTATCGAGACTCGCGCTTGATGTATTTGATATCACAATAGCGCCCTTGACCTTGGCGGTAATAGCGAGTTTTTGCATGACCTTAACAACGGTAATTGGCTTTAAAGCAATTAACTGGCTGTCGACAATTATGGTGCCAGTGCTGGCGGGCGTCACGTTTTTATTAGCGTACTCTGTGCTTAGTGAAAGTTCACTTGAGCAGATACTAAGTCACGAGCGAACGGCCACCATAACATTGGGTGAAGGCGTGTCGGCGGTGGTTGGCGCCATTATTATTGGGGCGATTATTTTGCCCGATGTAACGCGCTTTGTTAAACACTGGTCAAACGCCGTTTATATCGCCTTTATCTCGTATGTGCTTGTGCAATTAGTCGTTATGGTGGCGGCTGGTCTTGCGGCGAGCGAATCGGGTAAAACCGATATTCTAGATATCATGATTGACCTTGGTTTGGGGGTTGGCGCATCAATCATTGTGATTGCAGGAAGCTGGGTGCTTAACTCGCTTAATCTATACAGCGCGGTGTTAAGCACTTCAGTGACATTCCCTAAATTGAACGCAACTATGCTAACCGTTGCTTTGGGCGTGGTAGGTGTATTAGTGGCCTTGTTAAACCTACTCGACAACTTTATTACCTTCATCTTTTACTTGTCGGTTATTTTTGTGCCAGTTGCTGGGGTAATTATTAGCGATTATTTGTTTATTCGTCCTGCGGCATATCGTATTGAGTCATTAAGTGATAATCGCTCAATTTCTCCCAAAGGCTTTATAGCATGGTTGTTGAGCGCGATTTTTGTGATTTTAACCACAGAAGGTATTATCCCTTCACCTTCTGGTATTGCGGCCATTGACGCCATTTTGTTAGCTGGGGTTATTTATACTGCGGTGTCTTGGAACGAGCGTCAAATGCACGTAAGTCGTGAAGGTAAGGAGTAATACACAATGAGAATTGGTATTGATGTAGGCGGCACACATACCGATGCGGTTATTATGCAAGGTGATGAGGTATTGGCGTCGACCAAAGCGCTAACATCGAGTGACGTTATTTCTGGGGTCACCAATGCGCTTGATGTGATATTAAGTGATAGTGGCGTGTCGCAAGCTGATATCCAAACAGTGATGATAGGTACTACTCAGTTTACTAATGCGATTATCGAGCGCCGTGAATTGTCGCAGGTCGCGGCAGTGAGAATTGGTTTACCCTCGGGTAATGGTATGCCGCCCATGCTCGATTGGCCACAAGATTTAAAAGATGCACTTGATAGTGAATATTACATGCTGCATGGCGGGTTTTTGTATGATGGTTGGTCGCTAGCCGACATTAACCATAACGAAATACAAAATATGATCACGAGTATGCTGGCAAGTGGCGTGAAGAATATCGCGATATCGTCAGCATTTTCTCCCATTAATGCTGACCCAGAAGAAAAAGTCGCCGCCGAGATCCGAAAAGCTATTCCTGACGCTAACATTACCCTTTCTCATAGTTTTGGGCGCTTGGGTTTGATGGAAAGAGAGAATGCAGCAATATTAAACACGACTTTATTGCCTTTTGCCGACAAAGTGGTGAGTTCGTTTTTAGGGGCGCTACAAAAGCGCAACTTGCACTGCCCTGTTTATATTAGCCAAAATGACGGTACCCTAATGAATGCTGATTTTGTGCGCTCGTACCCTGCATTAACATTTGCGTCGGGCCCTACAAATTCGCTCAGAGGTGCATATAAACTAACAGGCTTAAAGGATGCTATTGTTGTTGATATTGGTGGCACAACTTCCGATATTGGTGTGTTGCAAAATGGCTTCCCGCGCGAATCAAACGTGATTATTGAAGTAGGTGGTGTACGCACTAATTTTAGAATGCCCGACATTCTTGCCATTGGCCTTGGTGGCGGCAGCGTTGTTTCTGATGATGGTAAAACAATCGGCCCGCATTCAGTTGGGCATAAGCTTGTGACCGAAGGCTTAGTATTTGGCGGCAATACACTCACAACCAGCGATATATTGGTGGCAAGCGGTAACGCTGATATGGGCGACAAATCAAAGGTCGCTGCTGTTTCGGCACAAACAGTGCAAAATGCGACGCAAAGTATGCACGATTTACTCGATCATAGTATTGATATGATGAAGCCCGGCGGAAAGTCGATGCCAGTAATATTAGTAGGCGGTGGCGCTATTTTAGTAACCGAAGGCTTAGCCGCGGCATCTGATATTTACCGCCCAGAACATGCGGGTGTGGCTAATGCCATTGGCGCGGCGATTGCGCAAATTGGCGGTGAGGCTGAGCAAATGGTGTCGTATCGAACACTCGCGCGAGATGAAGCGATTAAACAAGTCACTGCCGATGCCATAAAGCGTGCAATGGACGCTGGCGCAGCAAAAGACACCATACGCACTGTGGATATTGAAGAAACGCCTGTGCCGTACATGGACGAGTCGAGCACGTGTATTCGTATTAAAGTGATTGGCGAATTAGCCGCATCTTCCACGCATACTGTTAAGCATCAAAACGAGTCTTCATCATGAAAATTGAACAAAAGCACTTAGAAGATCTTGCCCTTGGTTCTGTTTTTTTAGCCACGGGTGGCGGCGGTGACCCATATATTCCGCGCTTGATTGCCGGACAAGCCATCAAGCAATTTGGCGCTGTTGATGTGATAAATCCAAATGACCTTAACGATGATGCTTATGTGGTCACAATAGGCGCAGTGGGCGCACCAACGGTTAGCCTAGAACTGCTGCCCTCGGTTGAAGACGCCGCTAAAACCTTAGCGGCGTTTGAAAAGCACGTAGGTCGAAAAGTTGATGCCGTGGCGTCGTTTGAAATTGGCGGTGGAAACTCGTTAATTCCAATTGTAGCCGCCGCTGGCCGAGGCATTCCGGTAATCGACGGTGATGGTATGGGCCGCGCTTTACCCGAAGCGCAAATGATGAGTTATGCGATTGCTGGCGTAAAACCAACACCAGCGCTCGCCTATGATTACGCCGGTAATATTGCGACCTTCTCGACCAGCACTACAGAGGTGTACGAACGGCATATTCGCAGTTTCGCGATGTCGGCAGGTGGCATGATCACATCGGCTGAACATCCAATGACGGGCCGACAATTAAAAGATTCAATTATTCCAGGAACGCTTGGCTTTTCGATTAAACTAGGACAAACGCTACGCAAAAATCGCGGTTTGGCGACCGACATGCTTGCCCCTTTGCAAGCACTATTTAACACGTCTATTTACGGTGAATGCCGCTTAATTTTTACCGGAAAAGTGATTGACAAAGCCACGCGCATTGTTGGCGGTTATGATGTAGGTGAGGCCACCATTGAATCGTTTGAAACAAAAGAAGAACCGCTAAAAGTCAGCATAAAAAATGAATATTTACTTGCGCAAGTTGGCGACAAAGTCATTACCAGCGTGCCCGATTTAATCGTGATAGTCGATTATGAAACATCGACTCCTATTAACGCCGAGCGACTGCGTTATGGTCAACGAGTGGCCGTTTTTGCTGTGGGTTGCCCCGCTTTTTATCGCTCAAAAGACGCATTAAAAGCGGTGTCGCCGAGATGTTTTGGTTTTGATCTCGATTACGTTGCGCTTGAGGATATTACTCCATAAGAGTATTGCCACATTAACTTCAGTTTTCCGGTTCATCTTTTATAGCAACATCATATTGCTCGATGATCCCTGCAACCTTAGAATAATGTTTACCGGCTAGGTCGCGCAGTATCTCAACATGACTGGGTAAAATCTCAAATCCAGACTGTAAAAGCCTATCAGCAAAATAGAAATCGCCCGATTGTTGAATGTTCAACAGAGCGATATCCAAGGCGTCGTATCCTAAGTTGCTAATGGGCTTAAGCTCTATGTTAGTACTTAATAGTAAATCAAAGACCTTTCTAGCTGAGGCGGAGCTTGCGCTAAATAGCATGTTTCGCTTGTCTCTGCCCAAGCGATTAATTGGCGTGCCATTTTCAAATAGCATGCGTAATAATGCTGCGTTATCTCTTGTTAATATGGTATCAATAAAGGAGTCGTCTAACACAATGCCTTTTCTTATAAGTGCCTCTAACACTGCTAAGTCATCACTAAAGTAAAACGCCAGTTGCAAAGAAATAACATTTTTTTCAGCTTCACTCAAAAAAGAAACGCTTTCTATTTTCTCTAAGGAAGCTTCTATGCCATCGTCAATAATGCCATTGACAATGTCTTCTAAAAACTTTTCGCCCATTTTTTCGCTGTTTCGCTGCTGTGTTCGCATTGTTTCTATGCGCTTTTTACGGGCTTGCCATTTTACGATGTCTTCAAGCTTCGTCTTCGCGGCAAAGCTCGTCATATCAACAAGTGCATCAATACTGGCTTGATCGAGTTCTCTGGCATGCCTTTTTTGGGTAATGGCCTCAACTTCGTCGCTTGTTCTTACTAAAGGGCGATAAAGGCTATTTATTTTAGCGTTGTGTTGCTGTTCTAAAGTCGCATACAAATTGTTGATAAAAGGAGTTGTGCAATCAGCAATGCTATTTTTTACATCGCTTGGCAATAATGCAAGTGCGCGTTCAATAAAGTTGTTTTCGAGTGTTAGTGCTATTTCTTGTTCTAGTGGGCTTAACAAATTGTCTTTAAGGTTGATACTAATCATTTGTTTGGCCGATTCTTCGCCAAAGGTTTTAGTCAGTGTTTCGAATACCTGACTGTCTTGAACGTTTAATGATGTATCAAACAATAAAACGCCTGATTCGAGCAAGTTCTGTAAGGCATTTCTAGTTTTATTGATGTTTTGAGTCGCACTTGAATAAGAGCCAGATGCTAAAATCAATTCTCGAGCGCCAGGCCTCCCGCCTCCCACTGTTTCATTAGCTATTCGTGAATCAATTAACTCGAATAAAGCACTATGGTCTTGTTGAAGTTTTACATTGGTGCTAAAGCGTACGCCTTGCGAAAGTAAATGATCGGCCACAATTAACTTATTGTGTTTTAGGCTATGCAGCAGCAAGTTTGTCGAATACGTACCATCTGATAAGTCAAAAATAGCGTTTTTGTCTCCGCCGTACGCGTTTAACAGCTGTATAATGAAAGTATCGTTTAGGCGGCCGGCAATGGCGTCGGCTATTTCGCCTAAGCTAGGTTGGTAACCGCTATTAATAAACAAATCTCCAATAGCACGCGATGTTTTTGGGCTGTGATGCATGTCTAATATTGTGGTCAGCATCGACTTGTTATTCATACTGAGGCGTTTAGAAGGCACGTTTTGCAACAATTTTGATAGAGACTTTTGTGCCTCGGTAAATTCGCTTTTGTAAATACTTCGGTTTATTAGCAGCATTTCGCGCATGCCGATTGGCTTGCCTTTTGTTTCTGCGTGCAGGCTCGTTGTTTTAGGTAGGCGCAAATGGCTAGAAAAAGTTTGATCAACCACAACAAAATGCAATCCCAAAGAGGTGATTACCTTGTCTCTTATTCCTTGGCTTATTTCTGTATTTTTAAGGATTAACTGGTCGATTATGTTTTGATGGGCTTGCTTGAATGCAGATGAGCTTGGGTACAACTCAAGTAATGCTTGAGATACATTATTGCACTTGGGCTGTTCTTCAGTTGTTATTGTTTCGCGCTTAAGCGGCTTATCAATTGCGAGTTTGGATGTGTTAGCGGCCGTTGGCGTGTCGACGCTGTCGTTGCTGTCAGCGTTATAGGTAAAATCTTGCTTAGCGCCATAAAGTGACATCATCACAAACGTGATGACACATAAAATAATGGCAATAAGAAAATACTTATAAAGCAGCTTCAAACTATGGGTTCCTTGCAAAGGTGCTAAGCAACAGTGCTAAGTAAAGGAGATAGGTATCAACATGAAATTTGTGTAATTAATCATCCAAAAACGCACCTGCTAAGAAAGAATAATAGTTAATGCAAAGCTTTGTAAACTAATAATTGAGGGCAAGCCATGAGTTCTATCTTAAAAAATCTTATATATTCATTGTTGTTGGTACTAACAATAGTAGCTAGCGCACAGGCGCACAATCACAGCGAACATAAAAATACAGAAGCAACTGCCAGTAGTGCGGGCAATATAGTAGACGTTGCGGCAAATGCTGGCACGTTTAAAACACTTGTAAGTGCAGCAAAAGCGGCAGGTTTAGTGCCGGCATTAACGGGAGAAGGTCCACTCACCGTATTTGCGCCAAGTGACGAAGCCTTTGGCGCATTGCCCGTTGGCACCGTGCAAAGTTTGTTAAAAGAGGAAAACCGCGACAAGCTTGTTCGTATTTTGTCTTATCATGTTGTTTCAGGAAAAGTCGGCAGTGATGCCTTGGCAAACGATGTATCGCTTGACACTTTGGCTGGCCCTCGCATGGTATTCACACAATCAGAGTTAGGATTTACTGTTGAAGGCGCTCGCATTGTTGCGACCGATATTGATGCGTCAAACGGCGTTATTCATGTGATTGACCGCGTGATAATGCCGCCCCAACGCATGAGTAGAGTGGATGCCGAGCAAATGATTATTTCAGCTATCCAAAATGGCGTGCCTATGTTTAATCAAGGTCATCATCAAGCAACCACAACCATATACTCAAATACGGCAAAAGCCTTGTTAAAAGACGCTAGTTTATTAAAAGCTGAACGCGACCGCTTGCAAGATGCCCTAAACGAAAGTGCCGGTGCTAATGCTATGCAAGGCGCATGGATGTTAAGATTTGCATTAGATGAAGTCATGGCATCGTTGCGTTCTGATTTGAGTGCATAATAGGCACTCATTTACACGTAAACAAACCGTGATTATTCACCCAAAATGCGCTAACGTTTATATTTGCGATTAGCGCTTTTATGGGTGATATACATGGACCCAAACGTCCTCGGTAAAAAGTACGACAAAATTGCTACATGGTGGCAATCCCATCACGAAAATGGTCAGTATGGTGTGCGCCAAGCGCAAAAAGCGCTACAGTTTTTAAGCGGCGGCGGTAACGTACTTGATGTGGGCTGTGGTGCCGGTGGCCGATTAATTGAGGTATTTGATACCGCAGGATTAACGGTTACTGGTGTAGACGTTTCACAAGAGATGGTGAGGCTCGCCAAAGCCAAACACCTTAATCATATTTTTAAACACCAAGACATTTGCACGTGGCAGCCAAACAATGAATACGAACTTGTTTTTGCTTGGGATAGTTTGTTTCATGTGCCTTTGTCTGAACAGGCGGCAGTGATCAAAAAACTTTGCAATTGTGTGGCTCAACAAGGCGTTTTTGCTTACACATTTGGCCACGGCGACGGTGAACACGAAGATACGTGGCGCGATGATACTTTTTATTACAGCTCCCTTGGTATTAATAAAAACTTAGCCCTTTTAATGGACAATGGCTTAACGCCTGTGCATGTAGAGCTAGATCAATATCCTGAGCGACATGTTTTTGTAGTAGCGCAAAAACTATGATCTTAATGCTTAATACTACCAGTGTAATTGTGCCTATTGCGCAAATTACGCAAACTCAAACTAGCCCGCCACTGAGCCAGCTAAGTAGCTTGTCGATATGATAACGCTTAGCAAACTACAAGATGTTACACGACTAAAACGCATCGCGTTAAATGCCCAAAAACTTTGCACCGACAATCCATTTGGCACTGGTCAAAATGCAATTCAAAAAGCGGTAGAACATTTGGGTTATGTGCAACTAGATACTATTTCAGTTGTTGAGCGAGCACATCATCATGTGATGTTTTCGCGCCTTAATAGCTACCAAGGAGATATGCTTAACGCACTATTGCAAAAGGGGCTAATTTTTGAATATTGGTCGCATGCGGCGGCGTATTTACCCATTAATGACTATCGCTTTTCTTTACCCTATAAACACGCGCTTAAAAGCGGCCAAACCCACTGGCATAAACAAAAAGATACCGTGTTAATGGATGAGCTTTTAACACGTATACAAGTAGATGGACCATTGCGCTCAAGAGATATAGAAAGCACTAACAAAAATCGTAGTGGTTGGTGGGATTGGAAGCCTGCAAAAAAAGCACTAGAACAACTGTTTATGGAAGGCGACTTAATGGTGTGCGACCGCACTGGTTTTCAAAAGACCTATGACCTAACTGAGCGCGTTTTACCAAGCAGCATTTCAACACTAATGCCTACAATGGAAGAGTTTGCAGAACATATGCTCGACAGTCAATTGCGCTGCCACGGCTTAGTGAGCCTAAAGGAAGTGACCTATTTACGCCGCAACGCACAACTTAAAAAAGCGGTTAAGACCTTAGTTGAGCAAAGACTAGCAGATAATCAGCTAGACGCTATCGCCCTTAAAAACGGTGAGATATACTATCTAGCAAAAGGAGCATTAGAAGAACCGCTCCCCAGACTTAGCAAAAGCCTGCGAATTCTATCGCCCTTCGATAACGTATTAATTCAACGGCAGCGCCTAAAAAACCTGTTCGACTTTGATTATCAAATAGAGTGCTACCTACCCGAAGCTAAGCGTAAATATGGCTACTTTAGCTTACCCTTGTTGTTCAAAGATAATTTTATTGGGCGAATGGACTGCAAAGCGCATCGAAAAACTAAAGTGCTAGAAATTAAGTCGCTGCATTTTACTGAGCCGTCTTTACAAGCATTTTCAACCTACTCACAAAGTGGCAAAAAACAGCTGCTAAACGACCAAATATTGAATGCTTTTGTTGCGTCTTTTAAAAAGTTCATGTTGTTTCAAAACTGCGAGACTGCTGAAGTGAAATATACGAATGTTAGTGGGCTTAAAGAGCAACTATATGCACGACTTGCGTAGATTCTGCCTCACAACGAGCTTTAACCTTGAATATTTACAAGAAGGCTTGATAAGAACGTAGAATTGTTAAAGAGGTTTTGATGCAAAATATAAGCTATTGAAACAACTGCATTATGGCGTAGTATATTAGTAAAAGGTTTTTTGGACTTATTCAGAGGTCTGAATAATAAGATTGTTATATGTCAAAAAGGATTGAGTGAATTTGGACGGATTAATCCCTTTTATCGTTATATTTGGTATCGGCTACTCTGCTTTACTTTTAGTCGTGGGGAGCACTGTAGTAGATGATTTGATTCTCTCCACCAGCAAAAAAGTGGCTATTACTGATAATGATCGTAGTTCCAATAATCGGCCCTCTTATTGCTAAACTAAATACTCAACGGTTAGAAAAAACTAGAAAAACTGATACTCACGGGGATACCATGTCGACTACAGGCGATAATTAC
>CAYURD010000113.1:0-12226 GCA_964446865.1 uncultured Glaciecola sp. | reverse complement strand
GAGGTCATCTGTACTGAACGCGAGAGTAGTGCCAACTTGTTTCAACAGTGTGTGGATGCGTCGGTGGTAATGGTTAACGCTTCATCTAGATTTTCAGACGGTAGTGAGCTTGGATTAGGCGCAGAAATTGGTATTGCGACGACTAAACTGCATGCATATGGCCCCATGGGTTTAGAGTCTTTGACGGCTGAAAAATTCCTAGTCAACGGTACAGGTCAAGTCCGAGCTTGAATGGCTAAAGTCAGCGTAAACACGATTTAGTTGAGAAGTTATTGATAAAAAGCGTCTATACTGTACAGGCGCTTTTTTGCGCCAACATGTTGATAGTAAAGAGTAGCAGGCTTCATTCTTAACAATCAAACCGTAAAGCCTCACAATAAAAAAAGGTTGAATTATCATGATATTGACGACAAATACCACTCACACTTTGCAGCGTTCACTTGTTACCAAACTAAAACGCATTGCTAAGGTATCGGGCGTAATGATTAGCTTACTAGCAGCAAGTGCTATTGTCAGCACAAGCGTTCATGCCCATGACCATGGCAATAAAACACTCAAAACTATTGTCATGGCGCGTGATGCCGACCAGCAGGCTCGGGATCAATACAGGAGACCAGTAGAGACACTATCATTTTTTAAAATAAAGCCAGGCATGAAAATAGCTGAAGCCTTGCCAGGCGGTGGCTGGTATTCACAAATTCTAGCAAAGTATCTTGGTAAAGACGGTGCTTTACATGGCATTAATTATAACGAAGATATGTGGGCAAGATTTGGTTTTTTTAGTGAAGAACGCATCAAAGAAATGGCATCTAGAACCGCTAAATTTCCTGGTTTGGTCAGTGAATTTACCGACAATGGTATCACTAGCAGTGGCTTTACTTTTGCAAGCGCCCCAAAACAAGCAAACGCAAGTTTAGATCGTGTTTTGTTTGTTAGAGCCTTACATAACTTGAATCGCTTCGAGAATGAAGCGGGCACGCTTACTCAGGCGCTTAAAGTAGCACATGATTTGTTGAAAGCTGATGGGCTTGTTGGCGTTGTGCAACATCGTGCACCAGAGTCGGCTACAGACGATTGGGCCGATGGCAGCAATGGTTATTTAAAGCAAAGCGCGGTGATTAGCGCCTTTGAGAAAGCTGGTTTTGAACTGGTTTCGGCTAGTGAGCATAATGCGAATTCAAAAGATAAACCGGTAGAAGGTGATATTGTTTGGCGCTTGCCGCCTAGTTTAAATGGCGTTGGTGACGATGAAGAAAAGCGTAAAGCAATGCTAGCCATTGGTGAAAGTGACCGTATGACCTTGTTATTTAAAAAAGCCTAATCTATTGGCAGTATTTTGATTAAATGCTTGGCAATATGTTGGCAGTATGTCTTTGAAATATCCTCTACATTCTTATGACGAGAGTGGTCGACTCAAACCACCTGTATTTATCTATTTGATATTGTTATTTGTGTGTAGGGGATTAATTTTACTGGTAATATCATTATCATTCAGAGAAGACAGTGAACGTTTATTGCGCTTGTTTTATCCGTTGCCCTATCATTTTTATTTGTCATTGGTGCCAATATTGCCTGCACTTTTAGGCTTGTTTCTCGTTAGCTACCGCAACTCTCTGTGGCAAAAATCAAGATACGCTTGGTTTTTTGCCTTGCCCATTATGATGTTTAGTTCACTGATAATAGACGCAGGCATCCAGTTGTATATTCTGCAAAGTATAAACTTTGTATTTGCCATGAATTATGGGGTGAGTTTGTTTTTGGTTTTTTGTGGTTTTCTTTACTTGTTTAAAAGTCGGTATATCAGAGATTTAGTGAAAGATTGGACAACACCTTAATTTACCCAATTAAGCACTGTGTGCAGCAAATGCCTGTTCAAAATACGCTTGTACACTTACTCTACTGTCATTCACTAATTTTTCGTAGCATATACCCGCAAAAGCATAGGTATTATTGTCTATGGCTAAAAAAATACTAATTGCGTCATTTCCTTGTTCACTGAGCTGCCATTCTCCACCCACCTCTTTTTTAAATACTTCTCCAACATACGCACCGAAAATATTGCACAATGTAAAAACAGATTTGTCTTCTTGTACTTCTTTTTCATATTCTTGTAAAAAACGACTAATTACTGTATCGACAACTGCAAGGCTTTCGATTGAAAAGTCTAACTCAAGATTGAACTGTTCTTGACTCACAATTACCGCGTCTTGAGCACTTTCGTTCATTAGTGTATCTAATTCTTGTTTATTCATTAGGTCTCATTCTTTTCTGTTATCACAATGGTTGTTAGCTATAAACCTGAGCGGGGTTTTCAGCGAATAGGATGCAGCCAATAGAACGCAGCCAATAGAACGCAGCCAATAGAACGCAGCCAATAAAAGCATAGTCATCAATTGTATTTACGCTACTCAAATTTTGGAGATTCAATCTCCCTATGCTGTAATAATAATTCGCTTAATAGTTCTGTACCTGGCCCTTTTTGCTCAGGTTGAGGACACACTAAAAAAGCGGTTAGTTGCTTAAATGCGCTACCTTTTACCGTTAAGCATACCAATTCGCCCGCTTTTACTTCTTGTGCCACTATATGTTTTGGTATCCAACAAAAACCTATGTTTTGTTTTAATAAGTCAATCGCAGAGCTAAATTGACTTAATGTCCAGCGGTTTTCAGATTTTAACCAGCCTGAGGACTCTTGTGGTATTTTTCCAGTGTCTTTTATGACCAGTTGAAGATGCTGCGCTAGCGTATTGGGATCAAGCGCGCCATCATGCACAGCTAACGGGTGCTCTGGGTGGCATACTAATACAAACTCAACATGACAAAGCGCTTCACCCAAATAGCCTTTGGGCACATTCATCAAAATCACTAAATCAGCAGTATGTTCAATAACTGCTTCAGCACTGCCAGTCAACACAGTGTCAATAACAGTGAGACGGCTACCGCGGCTTTCAGGTAAAAATTGTTTTAAGGCTTCAAACAAAGGCATGCGGGGATAAGCCAAATCAACCGCTAATGTTATTTCTGGTTCCCAATCTTGATTGATGTTGACGGCGAGTTGTTCAAGCGATTCAACATTTTGAGTCAAGTCTCTTGAACGGCGCAACATGACCTCTCCAGCATCAGTAAGCACGGCCTTTCGACCTTTCACTTCTAAAAGCTGAACACCCAACATAAATTGAAGTTTTGATACTGCGTGATTAAGCGAAGATTGACTTTTATTTAAGGCTTCACCCGCTTGTGCGTAACCACCATAATCGACAACAGCTTGCAAAATGCGCCATTGTTCGAGAGTTGTTTTTGGTCGATACACATTCATTCCTTAAAGTTAGTATAAAAAGTGCAAGGCAAAAAGCGCAAGATTAAAAATTCGTAACCATTTGAGATTAAACTAATATATATAGCATAGAGTATTTTACTATCACTTACATTAAAAAAGAGTGCCTATGAAATATGCTTCAATTTTGCCATTTACCGCCTTGTTTGCGCTAAGTACTATTGGCATTTTAGTCCATTTTGATATTATCCCGCCGGGTCAAGAAATTCTGACGTGGCTGCAAAGCTCGTTTGATGAAAGCCTTTATTGGATAATCTTTTTAATTATTTTGCTTGAAAGCATAATTTACGTCGGCTTCTATTTCCCCGGACAATTTTTTGCTGTCATCATTGTGGTCGGCGCTAACCCTACGCCAAGTTCAGTTGGACTATTAACATTAGCCATGGTGTGCGCGGCAACGATCGGAAGCATTGTTAATTATCATTTAGGAAAGTTTACTCAAAAGCATAAGCAAGACGATAAAACGCCTACCACCATAGGCAAGCTCTTGTTAGCGATGATCCACATTAATTCACTTGCATTTTTTATGTTCTATCAAGGCGCAAACAACAAACCCTTTAAAATTGTAGTGCTTGCCGGTCTTTTTAATCTTCCATATTATCTTTTGTTAATTGCTGGTACCGCAGTATTAAGCGAGCAGGTCATGGCAATGGCCGAAAATTCTGTGATGTTATTTTCAGTCATTTCGATTTGGCTGCTTATCGCAATCATTATTGATATTAAAAACAATAAGTTTTCAAGCCCCTTAGCTAAATGAGGGGTGGGGCAAAGCCTTCATTAATCGCCTTGTTCGAGAGACCTTACTTAATAATATGGTCTACTGCACGACTCGCGGCAATTAGCCCAAAGCTTGCTGTCACTCCAACAAAAGCACCAAACCCAGTGGCACAATCCATTTTGCTGGCGCCCTGACTTTGGGTTTTGCTCTGCGTGATACCACCATCACTTGTTGGGTATTTTAGCTGTTCAGTAGAATAGATACATTCAACACCAAAATTCCGTTTTGGATTTTGGCTGTAATTATAAAAGCGTCTAAGTTCAGAGCGAACTTTAGCCATCAATGGATCTTGGATTGTTTTAGCGACATCGCCGCGTGTAATTTGTAAAGGGTCACGCTGGCCACCTGCGCCGCCTATGCTAATTATTTTAATTTTTTGCCTTTTACAACTGGCAATAATGGCCGCTTTTGCTTTAACGCTATCGGCTGCGTCTATCACTACATCAAAGCGCGTATCAATATAATCTCGAACGTTTTCAGGTGTAATAAAGTCTTCTATGAGTTCTACATGACAATCAGGATTAATATCCGCGATACGATTTTTCATTACATCTATTTTGCCTTTGCCTATTGTCGAATCTACAGAATGAATTTGTCTATTTATGTTGCTAATGGCGACATCATCTAAATCGACTAGGCAAATTTTGTTTATGCCACTTCTGGCAAGTGCTTCAGCAGTCCACGAACCGACTCCGCCAATGCCAATAATACAAACACTCGCGTTGGCTAACTTATCGACACCTAATTGGCCATATAAACGTACTAATCCTGAAAAACGGTGTTGATAAGACATATATCCTCGTATCGTAAGGGTTCTTTCTATTTAATAGAAAGGTTAATGCTATTTTTAGCAGTATTTATTCTTTAATTTACATGTTTTAATCACTACATCAAAATTCAGCAAATCATTATTGGAGAAAAACATGGGTTTATTAGTTGATGGTAAGTGGAAAGATCAATGGTACGACACAAAAAAGTCGGATGGCAAATTTGTTCGCCAAGATTCGATGTTTAGGCATCAAATTTCGAGTGATGCAAACGCTGAGTTCACGCCTGAGTCTGGTCGTTATCATTTGTACGTATCCTTAGCATGCCCTTGGGCCCACCGAACGTTGATTTTTAGAAAGTTAAAGCAGCTAGAATCGCACATTAGTGTATCGGTAGTGAGTCCTGACATGTTAGAGAATGGGTGGGAGTTTGGTGGATATGATGGCGCAAGTAAAGATGATCTATTCGACTTTGATTATATGCATCAGGTATATACCAAAGACACGCCAACTATTACATCACGCGTCACGGTACCTGTATTGTGGGACAAAAAAACGCATAAAATTGTTAACAATGAATCTTCAGAGATCATTCGTATTCTTAATTCGGCGTTTAATGAACTAACGGGTAACGATGATGATTATTATCCTGAATCGCTGCGCGAAGAAATAGACAGTATTAATGACTTTGTTTATCCAAATATTAATAATGGGGTCTATAAATCAGGCTTTGCGACAACGCAAGAGGCATACGAAGAAGCGGTACAAGCATTGTTTGCTGCATTAGATAAGATTGAACAGCGATTAACTAATCAACGTTACCTTGTTGGCAGTACACTTACCGAGGCAGACTGGCGTTTGTTTACGACCTTAATTCGCTTTGATCCGGTTTATGTAGGGCATTTTAAATGTAATCTAAAACGCATTGCCGACTATCCTGCTATATCAGCCTACGTCAAAGACTTATACCAGGTAGAAGGCGTTGCCGACACGACTAATTTTGACCACATAAAGCGCCATTACTACTTTAGCCACACCATGATTAACCCAACACAAGTTGTGCCAATGGGGCCTGAAATGGATTTATTAACACCACACAACAGAGAGCAATTATCACAACAGTGATGTGTGTAAGCTAAAAGTCTGAAGTGCGGCTTGTGGGGCAAATGAGGAGAAGATATATGAATACAACAGTTAATAGAACGAGCGTAAAGCAAGTAGTTCAGGGGATGCCCTCATCTGATGGCGCGGGCGTTAAACTAAAGCGCGTATTGGGTCAGCCTTTGCTTAAACGCTTGGACCCATTTCTGATGCTTGATGAATTTGGCTCTGAAGACGCAGATGATTACATTGCAGGCTTTCCTGCACATCCACATCGAGGCTTTCAAACGGTGACTTATATGCTAACTGGCAAAATGGGACACAAAGACTCGGTGGGCAACGAAGGTGTTATTGAGGATGGTGGTTTGCAATGGATGAACGCCGGTAGAGGGATCATACACGAAGAAATGCCAAAACAAACTGAAGGCAAAATGCGCGGATTTCAATTATGGGTGAATTTGCCGGCGAGTGAAAAAATGTCGGCTCCAGCTTATCAAGATATTAAAAGTGAAGATATTAATGAGCTTAAAGTGGGTGAGCAATCCATATTGCGGGTATTAGCTGGTGAAGTGAATAAGGTAAAGGGCGCAGTAACGACGCAAGCCGTCTCGCCGCAGTTTTACGATGTGCATCTTACGGGAAACGATACTATGACTCTGGCAACTGAACCGAGTCATAATGCCTTTGTGTATGTTTATGAGGGCGAGATTACGCTTGAAGACAAGGCGCTACAAAAAGGTCAATTAGCGGTTTTAGATTTATCTAACAATATCGTAATTTCAAGCGATGGAGATGCTAAGTTGATATTTGTATCGGGTAAACCGATTGGCGAACCAGTGGCGCAATATGGTCCATTTGTAATGAATACTATGGATGAAATTAATCAAGCAATTGAAGACTTCCAATCTAACAAATTGACCGCGTGAAGGCGGTCTATCAATGTTAAAAAAAGGCACTGCGATTAGTGCCTTTTTTATTGCTTTTGATATGTTTTTTCATTTATCACTTATTATTGATGAATTAGGTTTGCAACCTGCGTGTAACTTTTTTAGTATGTCGAGCAAATACTCTCATTAATTAAGAAATAACTTATGACTGCTATCACTTGTTTTAAAGCCTACGACATCAGAGGTGAATTAATTACTCAGCTGAACGAAAGTACTGCATACAGAATAGGCAAAGCATTTGCAGAAAACTTACAAGCAAAAACGGTTGTTTTAGGGTCTGATGCCCGAAAAACTTCGCTGCCTCTTAAATTGGCACTAAGCGCAGGTATTATTGACGGCGGGGCTAAGGTGTTTGACATAGGTGCGGCGGGCACCGAGGAAATTTATTTTGCTACCAAACACTTAGGCGTGGATGGTGGCATAGAAGTTACCGCTAGTCACAACCCAATCAACTACAATGGTATGAAAATGGTTAAGGCGGGTTCAGTGCCAATTAGTGGTGATACAGGGTTAAATGCGATCAGAACACTAGCTGAGAGTTATAATGAGGTTGTGGTTGAAGAGCAACTAATGCATTATTCTGCGCATACTCGAGTGTCTGATGAAGACTTTATTTCAGGCGCGCATTCGGTCAAAGAAGCAATATTATTAACCACTAAGCAATATGAGCGAACCAGCTGCGTTAATGACTATGTATTGCATTTAAATGAATACATTGATGTGTCATCTTTTACACCTCTAAAACTCGTTGTGAACTCAGGTAATGGCAGTGCAGGGCATATTGTAGATGCGATTGAACTATTTTTTAGACATCAAAACGTACCTGTTGAATTTATTAAAGTGCATCATCAAGCAGATGGCGATTTTCCAAATGGTATCCCTAATCCCTTATTGCCAGAAAACAGAGCTGACACCGCTAAAGCGGTGATTGATAATGATGCAGATATGGGTATTGCTTGGGATGGTGATTTTGATAGATGTTTTTTGTTTGATGAAAACGGTGAGTTTATAGAAGGCTATTATATTGTTGGGCTGCTTGCTCAAGCGTTTTTAGACAAAAATAAAGGGGCTAAAATAATCTATGATCCACGGGTATTTTGGAATACAGAGGATATTGTTAAATCAGCGGGCGGTAAACCAATTAAGTCAAAAACTGGTCATGCGTTTATTAAAGAGCGTATGCGAAAAGAAGATGCGGTATATGGCGGCGAAATGAGCGCTCATCATTATTTTAGAGATTTTGCTTATTGTGATTCAGGAATGATACCGTGGTTATTAATAGCCGAACTCTTATGCAAAACAAAACAGCCTCTCTCGTCGATGGTAAAAGAACGCATTGCAAAGTTTCCTTCATCAGGTGAAATTAACTATACCGTGCAAGATGCTGGTACCACCATTAAAAAGATCATCGATCATTATCAGCCGCTCGCAGAGCATATCGATAAAACCGATGGCATAGGCATGGAGTTTGGTGCGTGGCGTTTTAACTTGCGTAAATCAAATACAGAGCCTGTGATACGCTTGAATGTTGAAAGCAGGGAAGACTATGGGCTTATGAAAGAAAAAACGGCTGAGTTGGAAGCTTTGATTAAGGCGTAGTCCACACTATTCCCTCGTCATTCTGGACAAAACCCCGTCATTCCCGCGAAGGCGGGAACCCCATTGGAACTAATCGATCTTGGCTAAGTGTTTGTTTTGTCGAGTTTTGCAATAACATCAGCCAGGTCCCCGCCTTCGCGAGGATGACGAGGAAGTCTTAAGCGATCAGTATTTGGCCTTAGCCAGAATGGCGTTTGTCTTGCATTACAAATAAGCCATAACCAAATGCGAAATCACAACAATAGTCGTCAACACGACACGCAAAAACGTATAGTCAATCAAAATATCCTTTTCTAATGCTAATACATATTTGTCGTACATTAATATGCCAATATAGGCGACAGATAAGGTGCTAAGTAAAGCATTGCCGCTTAAGAATATCAACGAAAGCCATGCAATAATGCTTGGCAGCATAGCAACATATAATTGATGGTCACTTCGTCTATTTTGCAGCGCATCTAACCAATGAATACCGCCAAAAAATGAAAGAATAATGGCTGAATACTGGATAAAATATAAATAGCCTTGGTAGTATTCGAGTTGCCCAATGATGATCAGGATGGGCAAACCAATAAAGGGTAGAAGCCCTGCGTAGCCTAATATTTTTGCATTTCTTTGCATGATTTAGCGCTCAGTCACGGTTGCGGTGTGAGATTTATTGCTCTTAATATGTAAGTTTACGAAAGTAAAACGAAAAAGTTCGCTTAAACGGATAAGCTATACAAACAAAAATAGCGCTAAAAAGCGCCATTTTTACACATTAAAAAAGTTTAACGTTTAATTGGTGTGTAATCTCGCTTACTTTCACCCGTATATAACTGGCGAGGACGACCAATTTTCTGTCCTGGTTGGCTTAGCATTTCATGCCAATGCGATATCCAGCCTACTGTTCTTGCCAAGGCAAAAATACACGTAAACATGTTGGTTGGAATGCCGATTGCGCTAAGCACAATACCTGAATAGAAATCCACATTTGGGAATAGTTTTTTCTCTGCAAAATATGGGTCGCTAAGCGCGATACGCTCAAGCTCCATCGCCACTTCAAGTAATGGATTTTTAACGTTTAATTCAGATAGCACTTCATGGCAGCTTTCACGCATAACAGTCGCTCGTGGATCGTGGTTTTTATAGACACGATGGCCAAAGCCCATTAAGCGGAAGGAGTCATTTTTGTCTTTTGCGCGTGCAATAAACTCAGGAATTCTATCGACTGTGCCAATCTCTTCAAGCATTTGCAAACATGCTTCGTTTGCACCGCCGTGAGCAGGCCCCCATAAAGAAGCAACACCAGCTGCAATACATGCATATGGGTTAGCGCCCGAAGAACCTGCCAAACGCACTGTTGAAGTCGATGCATTTTGTTCGTGATCGGCATGCAAAATAAAAATTCTATCCATTGCACGTTCAACGGCTTTACTGATGTGGTATTCCTCAGCAGGTACCGAAAACATCATGTTTAAGAAGTTGGCTGCATAACTTAAGTCGTTGCGCGGATAAACAAAGGGTTGGCCGACATTGTACTTGTAACACATTGCGACAAGCGTTGGCATTTTAGCAATAAGTCTATGTGCTGAACGCTTGCGCTGCGCTGGGTCAGCTACGTCTAAATCGCTGTGATAAAACGATGAAAGTGCGCCGACTGTTCCGCATAACATTGCCATTGGGTGTGCGTCGTTTCTAAAACCATGGAAGAACATGTTTAGTTGTTCATGCACCATTGTATGGCGCGTAATTGTTTCTTTAAATTCTTTATATTCTTCAGCGTTAGGCGCTGTTCCATGCAATAACATGTGGCACACTTCTAAATACGTAGCATCACGGGCAAGGTCTTCAATCGAGAAACCTCGATGTAGCAAAATACCTTTTGCACCGTCTATAAACGTTATCTCAGATTCACAAGAACCAGTGGCCATAAAGCCAGGGTCAAATGTGAAATAACCGTTTGCGCCCAAGGCTCTTATATCGATAACTGGATGTCCTTCACTACCTTCCAAAATAGGTAAGTCGACTTCTACGTCCCCAGCTTTTAGCGTGGCGGTCTTATTTGACATGAATGAATCTCCTAAGTTTTGTGTGTCCGATTAAACGGATGAAATGTGAATTTCGTTCATTTTCTTTGCTGAATACTTCGCTTTAAAAATATAAAAACACCGTAAATAGGTATTGGTCAGTTTAGCGAGTGTATCGGCAGAAAATTCAACTACTTTGAAAAAGTGCCGATATTCTTCACTTATTAAAGGGTTAAGTCAATTGAAATGCAAAGTAGATAAATATCTATTCATTATCACGAGTGTTTATATCATGACGTAATTTAGCGTATAAACAATTGTTTACGACCAAAGTGTGAACATAGAAGTATCTATTGCTATTATACACTGGGGTTGATATATTCGAACCCGCTGAATTTAAAGGGTTATTTGTTAATATTTGCTTAATATTTATTTTACAAAGTCTTTACATGAGTTCACTTAAAAACTCGTGAAAAGCGCCCAAAATAGGGGTTTACACTCTAACATAAAAAATTGCGCTATCCCCTAGATCTAAAATGAGAGTATCATTTTATAAGTTTCTCTTGTTCCGGGAAAAACAAGAACACGCTCATCGACGAGCAAAACACATATACACACTTAACTGCGCTAACAACAAGCATTGTTGATCAAATGCTAGGTTGAACAAAAGCGCAAACAACTAAACAGGTTTGCTATTGTGAAAAAACAAAGACCAGTTAATTTAGATTTAACCACCATCAAACTGCCATCGGCAGGCAAAGCATCAATATTGCACAGAGTAACCGGCGTGGCCATGTTCTTTGCACTGTTGTTTGTTGTCTGGGCGTGGGCCACTTCTTTGAGTTCAGAGCAAGGTTTTGCATATGTGCAAGATGTCATGAATGGCATATTTGGCTATGTCATTGCACTGGGCACTTTATCAGCTCTTTCGTATCACTTTATTGGCGGCGTACGTCACGTGGTGATGGACATGGGGCACTGGGAAGAGTTGCAATCAGGTAATACGAGTGCAAATGTCGCAATTGCCTTGTGGATAGTCGTCACAGTAGTGTTAGGAGTAGTATTATGGTAACTAATCAAGCGTCAATGAAGCGCAACGGTATTCAAGACTATGTCACGCTTCGAGCATCAGCGGCGGTAATATCTGCCTTTTCAATTTACATGGTGTACTTCTTTATTGCCACACCTGTTATCACCTTTGAGGTATGGCAAGGTTTATTTGCGTCGATATATATGAAAGCATTTACCTTGTTAACTTTAGTTGCAATCTTAATGCATGTCCGTATTGGTTTATGGCAAGTGTTGACTGACTACGTCAAAGCACACAAGTTAAGAATTGTATTGCAATTTGTTTTAAATCTAATTGCCTTCGCTTATGTAGCGGTAGGTTTATTTGTATTATGGGGTGTTTAATATGACCTTACCAGTTCATGAATTTGACGCAGTGGTTATTGGTGCAGGCGGCGCAGGTATGCGTGCAGCCTTGCAAATATCAGAGTCAGGACGCTCTTGTGCTTTATTATCAAAGGTGTTTCCGACACGATCTCATACAGTGTCTGCTCAAGGTGGAATAACCGTTGCCTTAGGTAATTCCCACGAAGATAACTGGGAATGGCACATGTATGACACCGTAAAAGGCTCTGACTATATTCCCGATCAAGAAGCCATCGAGAACATGAGTAAAACAGGAC